>CAZXIN010000051.1:0-29584 GCA_964640795.1 uncultured Pseudoalteromonadaceae bacterium
ACACAAAGGAAATTTTATGCACTTTAATGCAGATAATTCATTATCCATTGGTAATACACCCCTAGTAAAGCTTAATCGAGTGACTGGCGGCAACGTATTTGCAAAAATGGAATCTCGTAATCCAAGCTTTAGTATTAAATGCCGTATTGGTGCAAACATGATTTGGGATGCCGAAAAACGTGGCGTACTAAAAGAAGGTATCGAACTCGTCGAGCCGACCAGCGGCAATACAGGTATTGCACTAGCATTTGTTGCTGCTTCTAGAGGTTATAAGCTAACATTGACAATGCCTAGCACAATGAGTCTAGAGCGTCGTAAATTGCTTAAAGCGTTAGGTGCAACTGTTGTACTAACTGAAGGTCCAAAAGGCATGAAGGGCGCGGTGGCTAAAGCAGAAGAAATTGTGGCTTCAGCGCCTGACAAATACCTACTTCTACAACAATTCAATAATCCAGCTAATCCAGAAATCCATGAAAAAACAACCGGTCCAGAAATTTGGAAAGATATGGACGGTTGTGTTGATATATTTGTTGCTGGCGTAGGTACAGGAGGAACCATCACCGGGACATCTCGTTTTTTGAAAGCTCAAGGCAAAAACGTTGTCTCTGTTGCAGTTGAGCCTTCAGACTCTCCTGTCATTAGTCAAGCCAAAGCAGGTGAAGAGCTAACCCCAGGTCCACATAAAATTCAAGGTATTGGTGCTGGTTTTATCCCAGGAAACCTCGATCTTGATATGGTTGATCATGTTGAGCTAGTAACCAATGAAGAAGCTATGGATATGTCACATCGCTTAATGAAAGAAGAAGGCATATTAGCTGGTATTTCTTCTGGTGCAGCGATTGTTGCGGCTAAACGCTGGGCTGAGAAACCTGAAAATGCTGATAAGAACGTTGTTGTCATCATGGCAAGCTCAGCTGAGCGATATTTAACAAGCCCATTGTTTGCAGGTGAGTTTTCTGACGAAGATCTCGTACAATAGATTAATTGGAAATGTCTTAATCTCGGAGGAGCTTGTGCTCCTCTTTTTTATCCTGCAAAGCCTACAGAGACATTTTATTCTTCGTTCTGGTCCAAACTTTACATTTATCAAATATGTCAGCACAATGCTATAAAATCACCGCATTCGTAGCATTCTAATCGGATAGTGTTATGTTGAAGAAAATTATTAGTGCTTCTCTTGTTTGCTTATTCCTAGCTGCTTGTGGAGAATCTGGTTCAAGAAAAGGTGATGGCGTCGGTAAATATGGCATGATGCCAGACAATACGCCTGAGTACACCACGGTCAAATTTTTTGAATCCCTTTACAACGAAAAAGATATCGCCACTGTGATGAGTTACAGCTCGCCCAGAATGTCGCGATTAGTTGAGTCATATCGTACGTCAAATAATATTCAACGCCATGTGGTCAATTTGAAATATGATGAAGTCAAAATAGAACTAGACTCAGGCGATACAAGGGGTAGAACAGAGTTTGCTGATGCTGCGATGGTAACCGTGTTTTTCTCAGGTACATATGGTGAAGACAAAGTAGAAGATCTTAGGACTGTTGAGCTAGTAAGGCTTAATAACAAATGGAAAGTCGATAAAATAAAAGAGAGCCGTTACCGCTAGCTTTGCGGCAGGTCATACCGGTCTATCTAAATCTAATGAAGTAAAACGGGGTTAATTAGCCCCGTTTTTCATATGATAAAAGCTATTTTCAATCAAACTGTGAAAAGTCAGGCTTTCGCTTATTAAGAAATGCGTCAAACGCTTCCTTCGCAGAATCCGAAACCAATTGCGCAGCAAAAACATTTAGCTCCTCTTCAATATGCACCATCAAGTCGTCATATCCCGGCTTCATCAGCGCTTTAGTTTTTCGTAATGCCTCTCTAGGTTTACCCACAAGTTTCTTAACTGTTTTATGGCATATATCATCAAGCTGCAACAATGGAGCTGCCTTGTTCGCGATACCGTGAGCCAATGCTTCCTCAGCCCCAAACGGTTCTCCTAGCATTAACCATTCTGCTGCTTTTCGATGACCAGCAAGGTTAGGCAAGATAGTGCTTGAACCAAATTCTGGCACCAAAGCCAAGTTGATAAAAGGTAAAGAGAAATATGTATCGTCAGCACAATAGACAAAATCACAATGCAGGAGGAGTGTTGTTCCGATCCCCACAGCGGCACCATGTACTTTTGCAACGATAGGTAAAGGGCTGCAGGCTAATGCCTTCATAAACCGAACAGTTTCGTTAGTTGACTCCTTGCCCGTTACCCCAACAAACATAGAGATATCATTTCCAGCGGTAAAGTCATCACCCTCCCCTTGAATGAGCACCACTTTCGTATCGGAACTCGCATTTGCACTTTCGAGTGCGTCAGCCATTGCGGCATACATATCTTTTGTTAATGCATTCTTTTTGGTTGGCCTATTAATTGTTATTGTAAGCACAGCATCTTGCTGAACTACCAAAATATCCTTCATTTATCCGCCTTTTATTGACACGCTTGAATCATCTTTCGGTATGATACGTTAAATCTCTTTTTTATATAAACATTATAAAGGTCGATGTTAAACCTCCCGACAAGAACCGAACACATTACCGGCCCATTATTGATTGCCACTATTGCAGCGCTCTCATTTATATTTCAATCATCGGCTTATGAGTTATTGGTTTTCGACCGAGCCGCTATTGCCAAACTAGAACTTTGGCGAATACTCACTGGTAATTATTTACATACAAACCTTAATCACCTGTTACTAAATTTGGGGGGCTTACTGTTACTTTGGTCATTACATGGGGATTTGTTCAAGACCAAAATGTACCTCCTTGCTTTTACCTTTTTCTGTGTTTCTATGAGTCTATGTTTATATCTTTTCACACCTGAGCTTTCTCGATATGTTGGCCTTTCAGGCGCCCTACATAGCTTATTTGTATGGGGAGCAATTAAAGACATTAGGATTGGTTACAAGTCTGGTTGGGGCTTGCTAATTGGCATAGCTGTAAAAGTGGGTTACGAGCAAATTGTTGGGCCGAGTGAGAGCTTAGCAGAGACCATAGGCGCATCTATTGCTATTGATGCCCATTTATTCGGCGCTTTAATGGGGTTATGCTGGGCACTCACAGAACAATTTTTAACTAAAACAGTGACGTCTGATAAGGATAATTAAGGTGACAAATAAGAATACAATTAGTGGGCAATGCTTGTGCCGTAAGGTCACTATAACTGCTGTCCCAAACGAACTCCATGTTGGCCCTTGTCATTGCCAAAGTTGTAGAAGATGGTCTAGTGGTCCCTTTTTCGCAATCGACTGTAAAAGTGATGTTGTCATACAAGGTGAAGAATGGATTAAAACGTATGATTCATCTGACTGGGCTGATAGAGGCTTTTGTTCTGAGTGTGGTGCAAATTTATTTTATCGCTTGAAGCAACAAAATCACTATATGCTCGCTGTCGGTATATTCGATGACCAATCAAAATTCACGATGGACCATCAAGTATTTATTGATGAAAAGCCGCCATTTTATAGCTTCTCAGAAAAAACGAAAAACATGACAGGAGAAGAGTGCTTTGCACTATATGGTGATTCGCAAGAGTAACTTAGGCTACAACTTGTCAATGGTTAATGATAATTTGAGTAGCCGATTACATTGTTTTGTAATCGGCCTTCAAGTCAAATTCTAGAAAAGAATTGGATTGCCTGGGTTAGGATCAAAAGGAGGGCTCTGAAAAGGGTTGCAAGTGCCATCAGGCTGGATTTGATCTTCTCTACATGGTGGGTTGACTAATCCTGTCATACCACCGTTAATCACTTCAATTTGTTGTGCATTCAATTCTTTCATCTTAATTCCTTTCATATTTGAATTATGTCTGTACTTAACCAGACAAAAAACATTTTAATGAAATAGGTTTTTTTTTTAACTGGACCCAAGTACAGTTTTAACAAGTATTTATCATCAAGGGCTTATATGAATAACACAGCTATATTTTCTATACTGATAACAACACTTTGGTTGCAAAGCTGTTCATCAAATAACGAAGAGCCAGCAAGTGTTCCAACCCCACCTCACATTAAATTAGACAAAAAGATGAAAGAAAAAGAGGCTAATGAAATCCCTGTCCATGAGACAAGCCATGAACCAAAGCCATCATCACCCTCTAACACAACCCCCAAGAGTGTATTAATCAATGGTATTAAGATGCAGCCTTCGGAGTTCCCGATAGTTAAAGGCACGCGCATTTTTGTTCCAAATGTTAGCCAGTATGCTGCTGCCACAGGAGATATCATTGTTGTAAGCAATAGCACAGCATTACCTGATGATTTAATGACAGCTTATAAAGTGTCATCAATAGCTGTAAATACGTTTAAGCTAATACCAATACAAGCAAATGCTGACCTATTAAAACATTATCATACACTGCAGAAGTTGGATTTTATTAAACAGGTAGAACTGTCGATATTTTATGAAGGGCTCAATGATAATCAGTTAGAGATTAAATAAACCTGACGTTTACCTAAACAAAAAAGCCCCACTGGAAACAGCGGGGCTAAACACACTAAACAATAAAACACATAACGGAAATGGTGTTAAAAATCGGGGAAAGAAAACTAACAGTCCATAACCAATGCACATAGTTAGTCAAACATGGTTCGTTTTAGTTCCATACTTTTTCAAAAATATTGATTAACTTAACTAGCGCATGGTGATCTTTGCTGTACAGCTTTTCAAAGATAAGCATGTGTTAATCAAGTGCTTGAGCTAAGTCCTCGATAATATCTTGGGTATCTTCTATACCAATTGAAAAACGAATCATATTATCGCTAATCCCCATTTGTGCTCTTTTTTGCGGGCCATTCTCATAGAAAATAGTCGATGCTACTGGCAAAGCTAATGTTCGTGTATCGCCTAAATGTGTTGCTTTAATTAATAGCACCAAGCGGTTAAGAAACTCAACACAATCAACCTCAGGGTTTAAATCAATACTTAATATACCACCAAAGCTAGAGAAATGACTCTTGGCAAAGTGATGTTGGGGATGAGATGCCAAGCCCGGATAATAAACCTTTGCTACCTTTTCATGCTGTTCTAGATAGCGTGCAATAGCTAATGCATTTTCGCTTATCTTAGCAACTCTTAGTACCAAGGTTTCCATTCCGACAGAAATAAGGTGCGCAGATTGAGGTGATAATGTAGCCCCCATATCACGTAAACCTTTCTTCTTAATTTGGGTAATCCCCCACTGCTTAACAGGTTGTGTACGATAAAACTCTGCAATATTGCTATATGATGACCAATCAAATAGGCCGGTATCAACAACATAACCACCGAGTACATTGCCATGCCCAGCATAATATTTTGTTAGCGACCCAACAGTCAGTGATGCGCCAACATCATTAGCAGAAAAAGTACAACCGGGGGTCATGGTATTGTCCACAATGTATAACAAATTATCTGCCATACAAACCTCACCAATAGCTTCTAAATCAGCTATCTGGGTCACAGGATTAGCGATTGTTTCGACGTAGACGGCTTTCGTTTTATCCGTCAAAGCCTTCTTAACATTGTCAACGCTAGTCACATCGACGAAGCTAATATCAATCCCTAAATCACTTAAAGTCTCACACAAGCTCGCTGAATTCCCGAAAAGAAATTGACTCATAACGAGATGATCACCAGCTTTCAGCAAACTAAGTAAAGTAGCACTTATCGCAGCCATACCTGTTGAGAAAACAATGGCACCAATACCACCTTCAATATTTGCAACAATGTTTTGCAGAGACACGTTGGATGCAGAAGACGAACGAGAATAGACATGACCAACTTGCCTGCCTTGAAACACGTCCACCAAATCATTGACATCTTTGTACTCAAATAAAACAGAATTAGTCGTCGCTTGATGCACAGCACCATCAGTGGGTTGATTAAGTAATCGATCAGCGTGAACGAGACGTGTTGTAAAACCTTTGGCTGCCAAAGTACTTTCCTCTTATATTAGGTGTTATGTGAAGGCGCATGAAATGAATCAGGGTATTTTGCACTAATACCTGAGAAAAACGCATAAATCTGGAGCATTGCTTCATCAATGTCATCACTCACAGACACAAGAGGCCCCAATTCAATCGTTTTCTTCTTGTAATCTAATCCCACCAATAATACAGGCACATTGGCACTTCGAGCAATCTGTACAAACCCTGTTTTCCATTTATCAATGCGTTTTCTGGTGCCTTCAGGACTCAAACATAACACCAATTCTTCTTGTTGTGCGAAAGCGTCGGTAAGCTGAGAAACAACACCATGTGTTCTAGTTCTCTCGACCGGTATTCCTCCCCAGTGACGCAATAGTTTACCTATGACTGGAACAAAAATAGTATGTTTGCCTAAAAATCTAATTTTCAACATTAAGCTGAATTTCACAGCTAAACCAACAAAAAAATCCCAATTAGATGTATGTGGAGCAACAGCAATAATCATCTTGGCTCTATTAGGAAACTCTCCTTGATAACGCCAACCGTTCAATTTAAGGAATTGATAGCCAAGCCAATAAGTGAAACGGCTGCCGGATCTGGGCACATGTTCATTAAGAATCGGTATTCTAAACTCATCTTTCATATCGGTCTCCTACTTGGTCCATCGCTGACCACTAATTTAATAACTGAATAAGTAGCATAAGCGTCTGTATCAGAGCACTTACATATGCAGCATAATCAGCACATGATATGCAGTCCCAAAGGTACATTTTGAGACCATTTAGGTATATACTCGAACACCATTATTAGCGCTAGTTTACCCTTTGGTGTATATCGTTTTGAGATTCTATATTGGCTTTTTAAGCTGTTTATTTTTTTTATTTAGTATCAGTTTCCCCACTCTAGCCAGACAACAAGCACAAAGTCTATTTCAACAATACGAGTCGTCTCTTTACCAAATACGTATTATTGACGTTGAATCCGGCAATAAAAGCGCCATTGGTTCAGGGTTTCAAATTGATAATAACGGCACTATTGCAACAAATTATCATGTTATTTCGCAATACATCTTTTATCCGCAAAAATACCGTATCGAATACGAGAATGCAGAGGGAAAAACAGGCGCCTTGTCTTTGAAAAAGTTCGATATTGTGAATGATTTAGCCATAGTTAAGCAAGATGACGGATTCACTCCCTTTTTAGCTCTCGCGAAAAGCCTTCCTAAGCAAGGCGAGCCTATCTACTCTTTAGGTAACCCACATGACCTCGGAATGATAGTCGTCCCAGGCACGTTTAATGGCATAAAGAAAAATAGCTTTTATCAACGCATACATTTCACAGGTTCAATTAATCCAGGTATGAGCGGCGGCCCCGTATTAAGCCAGCGAGGTGAAATTATTGGCGTCAACGTCGCTACAGCTGGAAACCAGATTGGTTTTTTAATACCCCTTCCAAGATTACGCCATTTAATACAAAGAGAGGCTTCAGAAGCTGAAGTGTCGAGCGATTACAAAGCCCACATTCAGCGACAGCTAATGGAAAACCAAGAGCAACTGATTGACACTATGTTGAACTCACCTTGGCCACAAGCTGAACTGGGGCCAGCAAGAATCCCAGGACAAGTTACCGATATGTTATCCTGTTGGGGTAGCTCAAATAACAATGATCCCAAACGATTGTTTACCTCGGTACAACAACGATGTGCAATGGGTGAACAAATATTTCTTCATCAAAACTTTTTTAGTGGTGAAATTGAAATGGAATTTGAACTTCTAAGCTCTATAGAGGTTAATCAACAGCGTTTTTATAATCTTTTGCAACAAGCCATCAATTCAGCTCAAGCTCCCAATAGAGCAACTAAATTGGACGTCTCGAACTTTCAGTGTCGTCAGGGTGGATTTGAAAATCAGCATACCCTTGAGCAAAAAGCGGCATTTTGTACTCGCGCTTATAAGGAGTTTGAAGGATTGTACGACGTACTATACATATCAGCCACTGTGAATGAAAAAAACCAATCGCTAATAAGCCACTTTACATTGGCTGGCGTCAGTCAAGAATCGTCGATTAAGTTCGCTAAACGTTTTATGGAATCTGCATCATGGCAATAGTCATAGAGCTTATCTCAGGTAATAGAGTTTCCCAGCACTGCTTAACGGATGAATTTCCAGCCAGTGTCGGAAGAAGTTATCATTGTGATATGCACATCGATGACGCTTATATAGATCCTGAACACCTAAGCATTTCAGTCAACGATGATAATCAAATTGTCATCAAAGATTTGAACTCGAAGAACGGCAGTAAGATCAATGGAAAACAATTTGAAAGTACGATTGTAGATGCCAGTGATAAAGTTGTCATTGGCAAATCAGAGTTGCGTATACTGTCGGCGAGTAAAACACTAGAGCCAGCATTAAAGTTAAGCCCCGTCGACGACAAGCTGAGTATTTTGAGCACAGTTAAGGCGGCTGCCGTGCTATGTTTTATTTATTGCTTCTTCTATGTTGGACAAATCTACTTGACCAGTTTTGTCGAATTCAGATTAAGCAATCACCTTAACTCTATCGCTAAGATTTTACTATCACTGTCCATTTGGCCATTGCTCTTCGCATTTTTATCTCGAATCAATAAATATCAAGGTCGCCTGAGCTTACAATATTCACTCATATTTACTTTTGCGCTCCTAGCAATGGTGCTGAGTTTTATCGGAAGAGTCATAGAGTTTAACTTTGAGTCAAGCTACGTATGGCTCTGGATTGAGCAATTATTGACCTTAGCACTATTTGGTAGTCTCGCCTGGCTAACGCTATTAGTGGCTTTTCATCAGTCACACAAAAGAAGAATTCGAATTGCAGCAGCGATGACTATTTTTGTTGGCTTATCCAGCTATGGCCTTGTTAAAATGAAAGAAGATAAATTTAGCGCTAAACCACAATATAAAGTTGTATTGATGCCGCCTAGTTACCAGTTCAATCGCTTTCAGGATGTTGATAACTTCCTTGATAAGACAAACAATTTATTCACCGAAGCCAATCAGGATAAAAGCTCTCAATAATGTGTATTTTATTTATAGCTGTTGAAGAACACGAAGATTACCCTCTAATTATTGCAGCCAATAGGGATGAATTTTTTAATCGAGAGACACTAACTTCGAGGTTTTGGCCCGAAAGACCGGAGTTATTAGCAGGAAAGGACGGCGTTGCAGGGGGGACTTGGATGGGTGTGAATAAAAACGGTTATCTGTCAGCACTCACCAATATTCGTAACCCAAGTAAACTAAAGTCAGATGCACAGTCTCGTGGAGAATTAGTTCTCAACTACTTGAATGACAAACCTGAAAAAGAAGATTATTTAAAAGAATTACACAACACTCAGCATAATTACAATGGCTACAATTTGTTATTTGGTCACTGGAAAAATTTGTGGGTCTACAATAATCACAACGATCAGTGCCAAGTATTAACGAAGGGCTTCCATGGATTATCTAATGCTGACTTGAACAGCCCTTGGCCCAAAATAAATAAAGGCGTAGCAAACCTTCAAGATTATTGTCACAGCAAAGGGCATTTAAAAGACAACGTTTTATTTGACTTGCTCATGGACGATAGTTTAGCTGAAGATCATTTGCTGCCAATAACTGGCGCACCTGTCGAGTGGGAAAAGAAACTGTCATCCGTTTTCATTCGAGGCGAAGACTACGGTACCCGCTCATCAACACTGCTGTTAGTCGATAACGACAATAACTTACATTGGCACGAGAAGACGTTCAATACACAAGCCGTATGTACTGGTGAATTCGAAACTAACTTTACTTTGGATTAATGTGAGTGAATTTCGAATATGTACAAAGCCAATCTAAGATTATTGATTCACTGAATATGACAACTTTTTAACTTATTAACTCAGAAAAATTAACACAAACATTAGTCGCACTAAATATGTTGTCATTTAGTGCGAAAACTCCCCATTTTTGCTCGAACTAAGGCCATGTTTTATGTTACTAATACAAGCCGCATATCTCACTCAATTCATTTAACGAAGGTTCATTATGTTCGAAGTTTTACCACTACTCCCTGCGGATCCTATTTTAGGCCTATCCGCTGCATTTAAATTAGAGAAAAACCCTAACAAGGTTGATTTAGGTGTCGGTGTTTACAAAAACGAAGAAGGTAAAACGGTTATTTTAGACTCTGTTGCAAAAGCACAACAAATGCTTTTACAAAGAGAAGACTCAAAAACATACATAACCCCTCAAGGTGTTCAAGGTTTTATCGACGGTATGCTTTCGTTGCTTTTAGGTGCCGAACACAGTGTATTAAAAGACAAAAGAGTTGCTGCAGTTCAAGCACCAGGTGGTTGCGGTGCACTGAGGATTCTGTCGGAATTGATTAATCGATGTAATGAAAATGCGACTGTCTGGGTTAGTGACCCAACATGGGCAAACCATATTCCATTGATTAGTAGTGCTGGGATTGAAATCAAAACATACCCCTACTTTGACCAAAGTACTGGCGGGGTAAAATTTGAGGAAATGATAGACTGCCTGAATCAAGTTAAGAAAGGCGATGTCGTTCTTTTACATGGATGCTGCCATAACCCGACGGGTGCCGATTTAAGTAATGAGCAGTGGCAACAAGTTTTGGCCGCAGCTCAAAATACGGGATTTATTCCCTTTATCGACACCGCCTATCAAGGCTTCGGTGATGGGCTTGATGATGATGCCTACGGTTTACGCTTGTTAGCAAGCCACTTGCCTGAGGTTATTGTTGCGGCGTCATGCTCCAAGAACTTTGGTTTATATCGTGAACGTGTAGGTTTAGCTGCGATGATCACATCATCAGATAAAGTGAGAGAAGCAACCCAATCACAAATTCAATATATCGCTCGTGGTATCTACTCTATGCCGCCATCTTATGGGGGTGCATTGGTCGACATTATTCTCAATGATTCAGCGATGAAAACACAATGGCAAGCCGAAGTACATGAGATGCGAACTCGTATGCAAAGCCTACGTGTTTTATTGGCAGATAAATTAAAAGAAAAAGGTGCCAATCGCGACTTCAGTTTTATCACACAGCAAAAAGGCATGTTCTCCTATCTGTGCATAACACCGGAGCAAGTACTTGATATACGTCGTAAACATGGTGTTTACTTTGTTGAATCAAGTCGCATTAATGTTGCAGGGATAAGCTTAAGAAATGCTGACTACTTAGCAGAATCTTTAATTGATGTGTTGAAGTAAATCTTCAAATATGAAAGAACTCAATGGCTTCTATTCAAGCCATTGAGTTCATGTTGGTCAAACCTTCTTTTTTTATATTTAAGCCCTAATCAAATCCAGTAATTCGATTGTCTTGGCATTCATTAATGGCTTATCGCCTCTCGATTCAACATTAAGTCTTATCACGGGTTCGGTATTGGACTTGCGTAGATTGAATCGCCAAGTACCGCAATCAATGCCAATACCATCAGTATAGTCAACTGCAACAGCTTCAGATTGATAACGAGATAAAACACGTTCAATAGCAGCATTGGGATCATCTAACAACGAATTAATCTCTCCTGACGACGGGTAGGCTTTTATTCGGTCACTTACTAGCACCGACAATGGTTTTTGCTTGGTACATATTAGTTCGGCAACTAGCAACCAAGGGATCATGCCTGAGTCGCAATACGCAAAGTCACGGAAGTAGTGATGTGCACTCATTTCACCACCATAAGCTGCATTTTCAGCACGCATTCTCTCCTTAATAAACGCGTGTCCTGTTTTGCTCATAATAGGCACACCACCAGCGGATGACACAATATTCTCTGTGTTCCAAAACACACGCGGATCATAGATAATTTTAGCACCTTGCTCTTTGTCCAAAAACGCCTGTGCTAACAGACCAACAATATAGTAGCCTTCCACAAATTCCCCATGCTCATCAAACAAGAAACATCGGTCAAAATCACCATCCCAAGCAATGCCCATATCGGCACCGTACTTAATCACAGCATCAGCCGTATCTTGGCGATTACCCACTAATAAGGGGTTAGGAATGCCATTGGGGAAATCACCGTCAGGATCATGATGAATTCGGATAAACTCAATAGGAATATCCTGTTGAGCCATTACAGAAGCTAATGCATCAATAACAGGGCCAGCCGCACCGTTACCAGCATTCACAACAAGTTTAAGCGGTTTGATATTATCGCTTTCAATATAAGTCAGTAGATGATCAAGGTAAGGAGACATACATGACTGCTGAGTATATTGACCATGTGCATCTAATTTTACCTTATCGACGTAGGCAACACCTGATAAAAATGCATCATTGCTTGTTTCTCTATATACCCAATTGGCTAAGTTTGTTACAACGTCTTTATCATCATAAGCTTGTGCTATATCGCGAATAGTGAATAGTCCAGTATCGCCACTGATAGGCTGGGCATCAGTCTTGACTAACTTCATACCATTATAATCAATAGGGTTGTGACTAGCTGTGACTTCTATCCCACCATCAACGCCAAGATGTTTGGTAGCAAAATATATTTCTTCGGTTCCTGTCACACCTAAATCAATAACATGAGCCCCACCATCGATAAGACCTGCTGCTAACGCTAACTTTAAAGGCCTTGAGGTATGTCGAACATCACCGCCTACAACAACTTTTTTAGCAGACAAGAATTCAGCAAAGGCACGTCCAATACGGTAGGCGATATTTTCATCAAGCTGTTCTATCAACTTACCTCGAATATCGTATGCCTTAAAACAACTAATTTGCATAGTACTTCCTTAGCTATCCACTCTACCGTAGCGATCAGAGAAACGAACAATATCGTCCTCACCAAGGTAAGAACCCGACTGCACTTCAATCAGTTCGAGCGGCACCTTTCCGGGGTTTTCTAAAGCATGCACTATACCTATAGGGATATAAGTAGATTCATTTTCTGTCAATAAAAACGTTTCATCGCCATTAGTCACCTTGGCCGTCCCTGCGACAACAACCCAATGTTCAGCGCGGTGATGATGCATCTGCACAGATAGCTTCTCGCCGGGTTTTACCGTAATGCGCTTTACTTGATAACGCTCACTGCTATTAATGGAGTCATAGCTACCCCAAGGCCTGAACACTTCTCGATGGAACTCAAACTCTGGCCTATGCTCAGCTTTGAGTTGATTCACTACATTTTTAATATCTTGGACCTGATCTTTAGCGGCCACTAGCACAGCATCTTTCGTTTCAACCACGACGACTTCATCTAAGCCTATAACCGAGATAAGTCGCTCCTCACCATAAACATAACTGTTTTTTACATTATGAAGCATGGTATCCCCTCTTGCGACATTACCTTGTGCATCCTTTCCTGAGACTTCCCACAATGTCGACCAACTACCTACATCGCTCCAACCTGCGTCCATTGGCACAACCACAGCTTCTTGCGTTTTCTCCATCACAACATAATCAATGGAATCATTAGGACAAGCCTCAAAAATCGTTTTGTCTACGCGGACAAAATCCATATCGGTTGTTTCGGTAGCAATCGATTGTTGGCAAATAGAAAGCATATCGGGAGCAAACTTTTTAAGCTCTTCGATATAACGACTCGCTTTAAACATAAACATACCGCTATTCCAGTAATATAATCCGGAATCAACATAGCTTTTTGCCGTTGCCAAATCAGGTTTTTCAACAAACTTACTCACGCTAAAACCATGCCCAAGATTATCATCGCCACGCTTGATATAACCATAACCTGTATTAGGTGCATCAGGTACAATGCCGAAAGTCACTAGTTTGCCCTGCTCTGCAAGCTCCTCAGCTTCCTCAATTGATTGATGGAAAGCCTCTCTATCTTGAATCACATGATCGGCCGCTAGCACCAATAATATTGGGTCTTCACCATTCGCTGTAGCATGCAACGCAGCTAACGCAATAGCCGGTGCCGTATTGCGCCCTACAGGCTCAAGCAATATCCCTGAATGCTCCAATTGCTGTTGCCTAACTTGCTCGGCAACCAAAAATCGATGCGCTTCGTTGCAAATAAAAATTGCAGGAGCATGTTCGGTACCGTCTAATCGTGTAACGGTTTCTTGTAACATACTCTGCTCACTGACCAAATTAAGAAATTGCTTAGGCAACGCTGCTCGAGATTTTGGCCACAAGCGGCTACCTGTGCCACCAGCGAGAATGATTGGAGTGAACATAAGGCCCTTTTGTATGATTATTTATTATCAAATGAATGAGATGATAAGAAACTGCGTAGACGACTGCAATGATTAGGTTATGTTTATCTTGTATAAATTCGCTTGTTGGGTGTCAGTACGGCACCAATTGCGCTATATAGTTATTGACTCAATCAAATTTAAGCGCAATCTTGCTTAAGATATGTTCAGCAATAGGTAAGGCAGAAGTCGCTGCAGGCGAAGGCGCATTGCCAACATGTAAGCTGTTAGGGGTTTCAACAAACCTAAAATCGTGTATGAGTTCACCATCTAGCCCCACCGCCTGTGCTCTAATACCGCTGGGGTAATAGCGTAAGTCATGATATTGAATATTTGGACAATATTTCTGAACCTCCTTGAGGTATTCAGATTTGAAGATTGAATTTTTAAACTCTCGAAGGCCATGTTGCCACTGATTCTTTACTAATTTTCTAAAACCTCTGAAATGAACCATCGCCTTCACATCCTTATAGCTCATGCTAACTTTACTGTACCCTTCACGTTTAAAAGCAAGCACTGCATTAGGTCCAACCGTCACACTCCCATCAATCATTCGAGTTAAATGAACACCAAGAAAGGGCAGCTCGGGATTCGGAACTGGGTAAATTAAATGTTTCACTATTTCATCTAACCGATTATGCAAATGATAATACTCACCTTTAAAAGGTACTATCATAAAGTCAGGCTCTAGCCCCATTTGTGTAATGAGCCTATCACTCATTAAACCGGCACAATTAATCACAAATGACGCTCTCAACTGATTGTTATCCGTGATCACATCAACGTAGTTTTCTTCTTCATGTAGTGAGGTTACGTTCGTTGAATAAGCAACCTCACCCTGCATATCTTTGAATAGCTTAAGCAAAGTTAATGTAATCAAGCGATAATTTGTTATGCCCGTTTTTCTAATAAGAATAGCTTCCTTACCCTGCACGTGTACTTCAACCTTCTTAAGCTGTGCTTGATCCAATTGTTCTGGCATCAGATCATTCTGCTTACAGTTGTCGTATAACGTAGATAGACGATCCAACTCAGTGTCATGAGTTGCAACAATAAGCTTTCCACACTGTTCAAAAGGCAATTGATATTGCTGACAAAACTCAACCGTACTATCTAACCCTTGCCGACAAAAGGTCGCTTTCAGACTTCCCGGTTGATAGTATACACCGGCATGGATGACACCCGAATTGCGGCCCGTTTGATGTTGGGCACAACTTGCTTCTTTTTCCAGTAATAAAATACGCTTCTTGGGGTAGTGTTGTTGCAGCTTCCATGCAGTAGAAGCACCGACAATACCTCCTCCAATAATGATAAAATCAAAATTACGACTCAAACTGTTCTCGCCTGCCTCTTCAATGGTTATAATTACCTAAACACCAAGTAATGATGATTGCAATAAACCAATGACCGATTTACGTTTTGGAGGCACAGAAAGACTCTACGGCAAAGAACAGATTAGCTTATTAACCTCTAGCCATATCTGTATTGTCGGTATCGGAGGAGTAGGTAGCTGGATAGCGGAAGGGTTAGCTAGAAGCGCTATTGGCTCAATCACACTCATAGACTTAGACGATATTTGCGTTACTAATACTAACCGGCAAATTCACGCATTAAACTCTACTGTTGGTCACTCTAAAATTGACGTTATGGCTGCGCGCTTGAAGGAAATCAATCCAAATTGTCAGGTACATAAAATATTAGATTTCGTGACAGCTAAAAACGTGACCGAACATTTATCTCAGGCCTATGATTACGTCATCGATGCAACCGATAGTATTAACGCAAAAGCTGCTATGATTGCTCACTGTAAAAGACATAAAATACGTATCATCACCATTGGTGGTGCAGGCGGTCAAACAGATCCTACTCAGGTTAAAGTGGCTGATCTGACAAAAACGATACAGGACCCCCTAGCAGCCAAACTACGCAATGTATTAAGGCGGGAGCATAACTTCAGTACTAATACTAAACGCAGGTTTGCTGTCGACTGTGTTTATTCAACCGAGCAATTGAAATACCCTCAAGCCGATGGCAGTGTCTCAACCCAAAAGCGCTTATTAGATGGTAGCGTTAAATTAGACTGCAACAATGGCTTTGGTGCATCCGTCATGGTTACAGCCACTTTCGGTTTCGTTGCTGCTGCACGCGTTATTGACAAACTTTTATTAACAGCACCTAAGGAACAATTATGATAACACTCTATGGCAGTGGCCAATCTCGTTCATTCAGAGGTTTATGGGCGCTTGAAGAAGCTGGGCTAGAATACACATACGTCGCTGTTTCTGTAGGCAGCCCAGAGGAAAACGGTACACGTACACCAGAATACTTAAAAATGAATTCACAAGGCAAAGTACCTACCCTTGTGAATAATGATTTAGTGCTAACAGAAAGCGCATCAATAGTGAATTATATTGGCGGGCTGGTGCCTCAAATGAAATTCGTTCCCCAAGACGTTAAGGAAAAAGCCCTTTACGATCAAGTCATGTTCTTTGTGATGTCTGATTTGGAACAACCACTATGGACTAACGGTAAGCATCGTTTTGCCATACCAGAGGAACATAGGATCCCGGAAATATTGCCGACAACACATTGGGAGTTTAACAAATCGTTAAAAGCACTAGATACTCTAAAAGCTAACAACGAATACATTTGCGGTAACCATTTTACTTTTGCAGACATTATGGTCGCTCAAACATTAAATTGGGCAGAACGTTTCGAATACGATATCCCTGAAGCATGGCAAGCTTATCAAGGTATATTGCAAGACCGTCCTGCTTTTAAACGCGCAGTAGATGCCTTATCTTAAACAAAAGCCATAGTCGTTTGTTGAACAACTACCTACTATGGCGAATTAACTGTCTAAAAAGCCTAATTGCTCAATATACTCACAAAGCTGGATGATTTTACTATTGGAGAGTTGTCTATAATCAAAGTAAGGACAAACAAGGATATTTAGCTCTTTTTGATAAGCAAATTCATGATCTAACCACTCTAAAGTCAAATCACAGCTTTTTGCGTAAGTTTTGCCCATAATAATATTCAATCTATCATTCGGACAATTTATTGGGGATGGTTTCGAGAATAACAGAGATGTTGCCGACCGAGCTTGCAATAGTGTGTTGTCACGATAGTCTTGCCAAGTATCTGCATTACCTAAAGGAACTCGTAATTCAAAACCTTTGATATAGCGCATTGCAAACAACCACTTAGCATAAACGTTAAATACCTTACGCCAACCGTTACCGCATTCTTGACCGATAGCAGCAATTTCCTTTTCAGATAGAGACACGATTTGCTCTATCTGAGACCAAGGTAGCATATCAGGAATATTTTGAATAAAAACCCGAATAAACGCTTGAGGATCCCCCAGCCCATTCATCTGTTTGATATTATTTTTCATTGAAGTTTATACCATATATGGTATCAGCTAATCACAGCACCCTGTGTACGGCCATGACCAGTCTCAACATCGTAAGCTTGGTTTAGCTTGTCATAGGTTTCGATAATTTCGTTGATGTCGCGTGTCACCCTTTTTTTCAACACCTTACAACCTTGCACAGGTTTAACATTGTCGAGTAACTGATAAATTTCATTTGCTGCTTTAATACCAAACTCACTATGTCCTTTTTCATGAACTAGTAATGCGTCATAGAATTTATCGAATTTAACTTTTACCGATTCATCAAACGACTTACCGCTAGCTAATTGAGGCATGGTGTACTCAGTTTTCACTTTAACCGAAAAGTCTTCTACGTAACACAGCTTACCAATTCGCTTCCACTGAAAAAGCGGGCGCAACTCCCATTCGGCGGAGCCGTGGAAAGTTCGATTGTTTTTCCTTACAGGTGATCGTTCTCGAAGTTCAAAAACAATATCACTGGCCTTTTTAGGGTTAATATCATAATGGGTAAACGTTTCTTCAATATCAATGTCAGCTAAAGCAATACTAGCTGAACAACAGTACAACATTATAAAGCAGAGCAGGCTCGTATTTCGCATCATTCATTAAACCTTACTATGGTAACAAAGCCTTCAGTTACAGATAGATAGTCTATCAGTTAAACCCGACCCTCGTTTTACATCTGTCAAAATCGCAGCTTTTAGTGCTTCTTTCGACGCAAAGATACTTATTTTCGCTTTAGAACGCGTCAACCCAGTATACAATAACGAACGTGTTAAATACCCTAACCTTCCTCTTTCGTGAGGCAAACATAAAATCACTTTCTCAAATTCAGAGCCCTGACTTTTATGCACCGTCATAGCAAAGACAGTGTCATGCTCAGGTAACTGATTCATCAATATCCCTCGAAACTCACCGTCATTGGTTTCAAACCAAGCTTTTAATAAGTCTTTATTTAATGGATCTTGAGCAACAATACCAATATCACCATTAAACAAGTTTTGCGCAGGGCTGTTTCTAGCAATCATAATTGGCCTCGCTTGATACATGCCAGAATCAAGCGTTAACAATGAGCGCTTGGCCAATTCCAATTCAAGTCGTCTATTGATATTTTCAACACCCCAACGACCTAACTTATGCGAACACAATACCTGCTGTTTCTTCAGTAACTTGAAAGCTTGCTTAAAATCACCAGAGGCAACCTCATCGCAATATTCAATCAATACAGGTAAAACATCCTCAACAAGGTTTTGCAAATCATCATCCTGCACCCAATGAAGACTAGCCAAACTTCGCCTCTCTAGCAGACCGATTGCACGAGTGACATCTTTCATCTGGACAGCGCGAGCCACTTGACCTATTTCGCTCTTGGCATCGAATCTATGGCTCTTATGTAAGCGTGCAATACCATTAACCAGATTAGAACGTTCGGGCGTGTCTATAAACTCTCTCCTATCTGCATAACCAAGCTTTAATTGAGAAATATCGTACTGAGTTACCTGCGCCAATATTCTAATGAACCCTGCTGAAGGCAGCTCTTTTGGGGACAGTGCACAAATGTCATTCAATACCGTCCCTACCTCAACAGAAGCGAGTTGCTCACTATCCCCAAGCAATACAACCTGACAATGCGCAGGGACCGCAGCAAAGAACTTGCTCATCATGGGTAGGTCGATCATTGACGCTTCATCAAGCACAATCAAGTCTGCATGTAAGGGGTTTTGGTCATTGTGGGAAAAATGAATACTTTGATAATTTGTTCCCAGCAAACGATGTAGTGTAGTACATCGCATATCAAGTCCCTCTGACAAATGTGCTGGCAAGTTGTTCGCAGCACTCGCAATAGATTCACTTAAGCGTGCCGCAGCTTTTCCCGTTGGCGCCGCTAACTTTATTGTCATTTGGGCTTTTTCTTGCTGCTTGGCCAGCTCTCTCAGTAAAGCGATGAGCTTGACAACTGTCGTCGTCTTTCCTGTCCCCGGACCACCAGTAATGAAAGTAACAGGATTAAGTGCCGCGACCGCAACGGCTATTTTTTGCCAATCAATATCCTGACAAGTCTCAAGCTTAGGTGGAAATAACTCATTTAATATAGGTTGTATCATATTAACTTCAGCTGCAGAGCTAACTGCGGTCAAACGTGACAAGTGTGAAATTAACTGTGTTTCGTAAACCCAATATCTTTGTAAATAAAAAGCATCGCCTTGAAATATAATTGGATAATTCTGAGTGTCTTCTATGCAATTGCTGGAATTGGGCAGGAAAAGTATAGCGGCACTCTCTCGTGCAAAGGTTTTTAAAGCCTCGATATCATGGAAGCTGTCAGATAAAGCAAACTGCATATCACCAATGGACACACACACGTGTTGCAAACCTGACTGGGCACTTAAATGTGCAGCAATATCGCTTAAAGCTTGCGATTCCTGTTGGTATTGATTACTGATAAATTCTGAAAAGGCAAAATCAATCGCTCGAATATCACCTCTAATAAGTTGATTCTTCAATCTATTTGAGCTTTTGTCTGTTGTCATATGGGCGTCCCAGACTCAAAATCCAAACCGAGCTGTTGTCCCGTTTCTTGCGATGACGGATAGTTTTCTGTAGAAGCAACCACCTGCCCAGAAAACAAATCATCCAAGGCAGTAATCAACACCTTATCCGGTTTAAAGTAATAGACTCCGCTGCCAGCAATGTCTGGATTCATCCCCCTTAAGAAAAGATAGACAGCACCGCCAACGTGCTGATCATAATCATAATGTTGCAGCCGTTGTTTCAACCAACGATGAAGTGCCAATGTATAAATAACCCCCTGCAAATGGTAGTCATGTGCTTCCATTGCCTGACGCAATTGATGTTGTTCATAATATTCAGGTGCACCGCCTAGGTGGTTTGATTTGTAATCAGCTACAAAATACTGACCATCAACCTCATAAACCAGATCGATAAAACCTTTTAAAATGCCTGTTAGCTCATTAAATTGATACTCTCTGTTACCCCACGCAGTCTTCTCATTCAGTAGCCGATTAAAACTCTTAGCATTCATTTGATTTAATGGGAGATAAAACTCCATTTCTGGTAAATAGTGGTTGGAACTGAGATCAGCTAAGCAGTGATTTGTCTGGATACCTAAAGGGCAGCTTAAAATATCTGTCACCCACTGCTTCAATAATGCTTGCCATTTTCCCTCAATACCAAACCACTGCATTTTCTGCTCAATAGTATCGTCAAGCTGCGTCAAATCATCAAAGGTTAATACTTCCATAATGCTATGCAAGAAGGTACCTGCCGATGCACCGCGAGGGAAGCTATAGCGATCAAGTGCTTCATCATCAAAATCCATTTCATAGCGCACACCTTCGTCTAACTTTAGCGTATCACTTAACATTAAGTCTTCATCAAGAGGCTTCTGCAAATTATGTTGTTGCTTGCTCAATGCGCTATAACTAGTCATTTGCCACGACTGCATAACCAAATGTTCCAGCTCTGCAACACGCATCATACCCTCATAGTCATTTAGATGAGGAGCCTCTTCTTGATGTTCAGGTAAATCAGGGAGCACATTTGAATTTTTCAGAAAGATTCCAGCGATATCATCAGTGTTAAAGTGGATAACTTGCGTATGCCCTGCCTTTTCCAAATCGCCTAACGCCTGCAATACACTCTCACTAACAGAGCCCTCCTCTCGTTCGGTACCAGAAAGAAGTAAATAACCTAAAGCCGACCTTCCAATGCCCGAAGCCCTGCTATTTCCTCCTGTATTGGCATGCCAAACGCCAACAGAACAATGAAATTTTGCCCGAGTTAATCCGACATAAAGTAATCGAAGATCCTCTGCGAGGCGCTCTTCGTCAGCCAACTCAACAGCGCTGCTATTTATACGATAATCTGCTACCAATCCTTTGTTGTCATCATGATAGAGACCAATCTTTGCCGATTTGTAACGACAAACAAAGGGCATGAACACAATGGGATATTCTAACCCTTTAGCACTATGTAAAGTCACTATCTTAACGAGGTTGGCATCACTGTCTAACCGAAGTTGTTGCGACTCACTATTGTGGTCAGGGTCGCTGACTTGCTGCTGATACCACCTTAGTAACTGGGTTTCACCCTGAATACGAGAAGATTCACTCTGCAATAACTCTATCAAGTGTCTAAGGTCGGTCAGCCGCCGACTACCGTCATCAAAATGACTCAACAAATTGTTGCCGATAGAAAAGTAGCCAATGACATGATTAACAGCTTGCATTAACCCATGAAACTGCCAATTATTTCGCCACACAGCAAAACGTTGCAAAACCCGTTGCCATTCAGCGTCGTCTACCAGCAGTCTATCGAGTTCATCGCCTTGCACACCGACTAATGATGTCAATAAGGCTGATTTAACCGCAGACTCGTTCTCACATTGATGAATACCTTGTAGCAACACCAGCAAATCGGCAGCAACATCAGTCGAAAATACGCTCTTACGAATCAAGAAAACACTGTTAACACCTTGCTGGTACAGTGCCATTTGAATCAACTCTGCCTCACTTCTATCTCTTACTAATACACAAAAATCATCCGCAGAGAGAGGGGCGTTTTCAATCTTCGCATGTCCATATCGAGAGAACTCCAACCAGCTAGCAATTTGTATGGCCGTTTGTTTTGCCATAGCAAAGCTAGCGGCTCCCCAATTCATTGGCTTTTCAATGCTCCCATTACTATCAGTTAGTGTCATGAAAGCCATGGCATGGATTGGCTCGCCATTAACCTCCAATGCATGACTAGGACGACCTGCTTCAACAGGGGAAAATTGAATGCCTTGTTGTAATAAAAACGGCTTTGGAGAGTATAAAAAGAGCTGATTGACTGCTGCAACCATCTCTGGTTGAGAACGCCAATTGGTATTCAGCGTAAAATGATTATCGTCACTGGCATCATTCTTTGCTTCTATGTAAGTGTAGATATCAGCCCCCCTAAACGCATAAATAGCTTGCTTAGGGTCACCAATCATTATCAGGGTCGAGGGTTGTTCTTCGGTCTCTTGACTGGAAACATAAAGGCTTGAAAAAACCTTATATTGAATCGGATCTGTATCCTGAAATTCGTCAATGATTGCCACCGGATACTGCTCTAAAACAGCTTTTTTCAATCTATCTGAGGCACCTATGCGACTGTCCGTTAATGCCCTTCTCATCTGCTTCAACAAATCATCCGGTGACAATAGGTTTAAGTCAGTTTTTTGCCGAGACAATCTTGCTTGAACCTCTGCTATTGCCTTTTGAACATAAAACAAATGGACAAGAGTCAAACATTGTTGCTGTATGCGGTGCAGTGCATCAAATTGTTCAAAAGGGATGAGATCAAAATCAATACTGGCTTTGGTTAGAGCCTTCTTAACTTTCTCTGTCGAAAAAAGATCCCATCCCCCTTTGTTAAAAGAAAAGTCGATGCTTTGTGAGTTACAAAAATCTGTCATTGCATCATAAAGTGCAACCTTGCTGATTGTATGCCGCCCATTAAATTTCGTTTCAGATAGCAGCTGATGAATATCCGCACTCACCCACCACAACTTCAAATCACCAACCATCCGCTGGTACTCAGCTAGCAGCTGATCAATATCCAATTTATTCAGCGCCTTAATTTCAGCAGACGGGGTAACACCATCAACAAGCCAAGGTCGAACCTCGCTTAATAATTCTTCTGGCGATCGCCATAGTGATAAGACAATAGCCAGTCTCTGCTGAGTTAAGTTCGCTACTTCGTTACGCCAAAAGTCTTTTACAGCCAACCTTAAATACTCATTTTCATCCAAGATAAGCGCTTGCTGATACCCCATGCCACTCTCAAAAGCATGCTCTTGCAAAACACGCTGACAAAAGCCATGAATCGTATATATCGTTGCCTTATCCAATTCCCTTTGCGCAACAGATAAGCGCAATATAGATAACGCTAGGTTGCTTGACTGCTCTAGCAAAACCCTAACAACAGGGTCTTCACTCTGCTCAGCATAAAAATCTAACAAGGCACCTTGGATCTTTTTTCTAATGCGCTGCCTCAACTCAGCGGTTGCAGCATTAGTAAAAGTCACCAGAAGTATTTTATGAATCGGCTGAGGTTGGCAGCCGTGGCCTAGAATAAGCCTGAGAACGAGGTTCGTAATTGTATAGGTTTTGCCAGTGCCCGCGCTGGCTTCAATCAGAGAGACACCACTTAATGGGAAAGTTACAGGATCGAGGATCTTAGGCATCACTTGCCTCAGCAAATTCATAGAGTGGTTTGATAAGAGCATCCGTTGTTTGTTCAAACAAAGCAAACTGTGTCGTTAAATCAGGGCATACACGATTGACATGAGGCTCTCGGCCTTCACCTTCAGCAAAATTATTCCCATCAAACTTGGCCAAAGCTTTCTTTCTATCACCTGTTTTTACCCATTCCCATGCCGTATCAGGAAAAAGTAGCAAGGGGTTTTCAAGTCCATAGCGATAAGCACGGATATAACGTACAACTAACTCTTTTGCATCGTTAGTCTGTATTGGCATCAACTCAAAAGTGTCTTCTGTTCCCAGAAATACCGCACGCTCTAATTTGACACCTTGTGCCATAACCAGCAGCCACTGTAGCCAGATGTTCAACTTGTGTACTGCCCTTATTTTACCGGCTCGCCAACAAACCAAGGTACGACAATCGGTAACAGGTAGCCAGCCGACTATCTGTTGAGAGTCTATTTCAAAATTTATTTCGATCCGCTGTTTGGCACCACCAAAGTCAGTCACTTGCTGCTTCAACCTATCGAATTTTTGCTCCAGTTGTTCGTAAAAAAAAGCGCCAGATCGTCCGATTGGTAAACGCCCTTCTCCTTTCATGTGCTGTAACCAATTTCTTTCTGGTTCAGAAACAAGCCGCTCTCCCAGCACATAATTATCTAAAGCGCTGAAACAAAAAGGTTCTTCTTGTTGGAGAGAATCGTCAAAAATAGATAGTTGTGCTTGCCAATGATGTCGAAAGAACGTTTTCATTGGCCGTTGGTAGAATTGTAAAACACTACCCACTTCGATCTCTTCGTTATTATCTGCAAGATGCTTATCATGTAACCAATGAGGCATACCATTAGTATCAGGAAAATGCCAAAATGACTGAGGATGCGGCTCAAGTAGACTAACCTTGGCAACATCAAGCCATTGGCTCTGATAGCTCAGCTGTAGACGGTTGTTTTCAGCTTTACTATCAGTAACAAAATAACTCTGCCCAAAAGGCTGCAATCCATGTATTCGAGTTAAATGTTGTTGCAGGTTACGCGCAGTTTCAGCAGGCTTCAATCCAAGATCACCTTCAATCGCATAATGTTGAAGACAGTAATCAACCAATTCAGCAACGAGAATGGATTCGTTGCGCTCATTGTTATCGCGCAGGCTAAATCCAATGTAACTGATATATAAGCACTCACGCGCAGACAAAATAGCTTCCAAAAATAGATAACGATCATCAAGTCGCCTAGAACGATCGCCCTTTTGGGTCTTAGATGTTCGCATCAAGTCAAAGCCAATAGGCACGCTTTGCCTTGGGTATGCGTCGTCATTCATACCCAATAAACAAACCCCTTTGAAAGGAATACTGCGCATTGGCATCAATGTACAAAAGTTAACTTTACCCGCTAAAAAGCGCTGTCCAACACCTTTAGCTGTTAGCCCTTGCTCTAAAACGTTGACAAAAACATCTTGTTCAATAGCAGCTTCATATTGGGTCTGATAACTTTCCAGTTGTTCAATCACCTGCCTGAGTTGAATGATATAAAGCTCATCGTTCGTAGACGTCAAATAGAACTTATCAATAACACTCAATGCATCTGCACACTTCTCATCAATAGTCTTTTTCTGCTGGCAAAGTAATAACGCTTCTTCCAGTGTTTGTAGGTAGAGGTAAAACTTTCCTAAAGCAACTGCTTGTTGCCCTTCTATCTCATGATAGGGGTTAATCTCGCTTGCCGCATTGGGTGTTAATAAGCTGTCAGATTGCATGGCATAACCAGCCATCAAGCGCTGTAAGCCAAACCGCCAACTGTTTTGCTCTTCTGCTGGAATATCCCATTTTTCCTTACTTATACCATCCCACCCCCAACGAATACCTACATCAGTTAACCAATGGCGTAAACGGCTAAACTCTTGAGCGCTAATGTCAAACCTATTCAACACGGCAGGCACTTCACATATATCCAACACTTCACTCAACGTTAATCGACTGGTATGCAATGTCATAAGCTGAATAAAGCTTTTCAGTAATATCGATTCTTGATTAATATTCCTATCAGATATAGCAAAAGGGATATAGAGATCGGCCGCGGCACTGCCAAACACGCCTTCGATAAAAGGTGCATAAACAGCAATATCAGGCATCATGACAATAACATCTCCGGGATGCCAGCTCGGATTATAATTAAACAGGTGTAGCAACTGGTCGTGCAACACTTCTAATTCCCTAACAATCGAGTGACAAACATGCAATTGCAATGAAAGATCGTTTTTTGCGAGCTCGACTTTTGGAAAAATACGACCGTTTGATAAAAACTCATCAGGGGTGAGTGTTTCGTTAGTTTCTCTCGTTTCCAACAGATAAATACTTGATTGAAGTGAACACAATAAACTTGTGTTGGGTATCTCTTCAAAATAGTCATGTTGCTCTTCGACATGCTCAAGCAACATGTCCTGATAATCCCGACCTAATTTCCCCCATGATGCCAACAAGGGATGGCCAACATCGAGATAATCGTCCAGTGCTTGCTCTAAGTTCTCATCATAAGCAGCAAGTTGCTTTGTAGCTTTATACCTCTCATCCACTATATCAGCCCAATAGTGTTGACAAGGGTTTAGCCAAAAAATGACAACTTCTTGATGTTTAGCCAACGCTTGTAAAACCTGAAGTTGCTGTAAAGGCAAAGCTGATATACCAAAAACTGCAAGGCCTTTCTGTTGCTTTTGCTCTAATACATCAAGTTGTGTTATCAAGTCACTGTGTAAGTTAGCTCGATGAGACGGCGACTCACCAAGTGATTGAGACAAGGCGACTAACTGCCGCCAGAGAATGGGTTGCCAAGGGTGTCTTTCATAGTCAACATCAACTTTGTCATCTTCACCGTTTTCCCACTGAAGAATCCAATCAGGTCGATAAACAAGATATTGATCGAAAATATCTGCAATTTTGTTACACAGCTCAAATAACCGAATTTGCTTATCGTCACCGTAGTCGGACGAAAATAGATAACCACGAATACTAGCAAAAGCCTCATCGTCTAACTGACTCGGCAATATTTGCATTAACTTCCATGTCATATTGTCTTTACTAAATGCCGATGTTTCTGGTATTTCGGCTAAATGTTTTTGATACAAACGCCAAATATAACTAGAAGGTAAAGGAAATTGAATATTGGAGGAAATACCTAATGCTTTCGCAATTTCAATCTTTAGCCATTGAGCCATACCAGGGCTTTGCACTAGAATCGTATCAGGTTCAAAGAGAGATAACGGAGAAGTACTTTTGGACATACTTTCATGCTGTAATCGCAACCAAGTGGTGCATTGTTCAACCAAAACCTCCATTTTATTTGATTGAACAAGATGCAACATAATCGCTTGATGACTCCACAGGGTTGTAACAAAGTATTGACCGCAAAAGAATAACACCTATAAGGAAGTTGTATATATCCTCTAATATTATTTTGTTAGCATATAGTAGATAGCTCCATCATTTGACTCAAATATAGCGACATTATGAAATTTATCTCATTCAATATTAATGGTATTCGTGCCCGTATTCATCAACTTCAGGCACTAGTTGATAAGCATTCTCCGGATGTTATTGGTCTTCAAGAAATTAAAGTACATAACGACATGTTCCCTGTCGCAGACATCGAGGCGATGGGTTACAAAGTATATTTTCATGGTCAAAAGGGACATTACGGCGTTGCACTTATGTGTAAACAAGAGCCTCTTGATATCCAATATGGCTTTCCGTCTGACGAAGAAGATGCCCAAAGACGCATGATTATGGGAACCTTTCTATTACCGTCAGGTGAAAAAGTACGTGTGTTAAACGGTTATTTTCCACAAGGCGAAAACCAAATGCACGAGACTAAATACCCAGCAAAACGCAAGTTTTACAACGACCTAATGGGTTATTTAGACGATCATCATTCAGTTGACGAAAATATTATTATCATGGGCGATGTTAATATTTCGCATACAGATCTAGATATCGGTATAGGCGAACCAAACCGGAAGCGCTGGCTGCAAACTAAGAAATGCAGCTTCCTGCCAGAAGAAAGAGAATGGATGAATCGATTGTTAGATTGGGGATTTACTGACAGCTTCCGTTCAATGAACCCTGAAGAAAATGAGAAATTCAGTTGGTTTGACTATCGTTCTAAAGGGTTTAACGACAACCGTGGTTTGCGTATTGATCTCATCATTGCTACTGCGCCACTGCATAATTTGTTAAAAGAAGTTGGCATTGATTACGAATTGCGAGGCATTGAAAAACCGTCGGATCATGCACCTATTTGGGCAACATACCACGATTAATAATACGACGTTGCTACATTCATCTATATTATTTAGCTCACATTTATTTAGGCCAGTTTAGTGTTACCTAATTTTTCAACGATTCAGGTTGGTGCGTTAATCACCTACCTGCTGATTATTATCGCTACTTTCAAAGAAATTCATTGGGCAGAGTTCAGGAAGGTTCGAAAGCTGCAACACCTCGTTTTTGGTTCAGCCGCCGCCTTGTTTACTTTGTGGCTATTTAGAACAGGCATCCATTCTGGGCTTGATGTCCACTTTTTATGGTTAACAGCACTGACATTGATGCTTGGCTTTAGGTTTGCTCTGTTAAGTAGCCTAGTGGCGCTATTAGGAGTCACTATCATAGGAAAAGAAAGTTGGGAGTTTATTGGTATTAATGGCTTGATATCTATCGTTATACCAATATGCATCAGCTATTTAATTTATACCCTCGCTTTTCACAAACTCCCCAGAAACTTCGCTGTCTATATTTTTGTATGTGCCTTCCTTGCTGGTGCATTGTCTATCACACTTAAAATGTTTTTACTCGGAGGTTACTTCTGGCTAGAGGGCTATTACGAGTGGCAGGTCATTAAAGATAATTATTTAGTACTAATAACCTTGCTGTCATTTCCAGAAGCCATGTTAAATGGCATGTCTATGGTTTGCCTAGTTATCTATTTGCCTTCTTGGGTTATCACGTTTAGAGACAAATTCTACTTCAATAAAAAATAGCCTTCCGGTGAAAAACCATTAGATAAATAGCTCGCCTGCACCGGAGTGCTTCTTTATAGGGTATTAAAACCATCTTTCAGTGAATGCTCTATCCAATTCAGCAAAGGCCTTTTTTAATAGTATCGCTAACTCGTAATACCTAGGCCTCCCTTCAGCCCTTTCAAAATCACACCCTTGCTGTCGCATCTTCTCAGCGATCTCATAGTACATATGCTTTAACGTCGGCGGTAATAATGTATTTGCTCGCACACCTAACCACCATAACCCTTGAAAAGGGATACTCAAGAAAAATGCAATAATAGCCAAAACTTGTGGTAAATACCCAACCCCCATTACCTGCAACATGACTGCCGCGCAGCCAATCCCTAGAGGTGGCATAACT
Organism: uncultured Pseudoalteromonadaceae bacterium; assembly: GCA_964640795.1. GTDB lineage: Bacteria > Pseudomonadota > Gammaproteobacteria > Enterobacterales > Alteromonadaceae > M269. Next base: position 29,212 of record CAZXIN010000051.1, read on the forward strand.
TTCATGGACAAGCGGGTAACATGTATGACTCTATGTTCTGGAAACATGGAGTACAATTCTTTCCTTAGGGGCCATGAATTCATATACTCTTGACCATCTCGGAATGTTGACGTTAGCGATTTAGACAACTTTGTAGCCACTTAATTCGAGTTGAGTAACCCCACTCTACTAAAAAACCTATAACATATTCAAATTATCGTTGGGACGAATTAGTATTCTTTGTAACAAATGCTTCTAACGATTTATGTTTCCCCCCTTTACGCATAGTTATCTATTCCTTAGAATCACCCACCAAATTTGCTGTGGAGTATTTTAGTATGTCAGAAACAAGACATTGCCGACTTTTAATATTAGGCTCAGGCCCTGCTGGGTA
>CAZXIN010000052.1:0-28576 GCA_964640795.1 uncultured Pseudoalteromonadaceae bacterium
TTATTCATAACACCTTTTACCTTACTTCGATTTCTAAGTAAAAAATGTCTACAGAGTTAGAGGAAGATCAATGATCGATTTAATCAGCTTTGTCGGACGAAAGTATGTAGCCAGCAACAGTGCCTAAAAGAGCTGCTACTGTTTCCGGCTCAAACCCACTGATAACAGTCATAATCATTAGCATAGGTACGAAAATAATCAGGCCTAGTGCTTTTAGTGATGCAGGACCAAAGCCTTGTTCTTTCGCAGCTAAGCGTTTAAATAATTTATAAATTCCGAAAATAATGATAGCGAATGATCCCAGTATAACTATGAACTGAATACCAGGTGCACTAATCAACTTATCTAATAGAAACATACCTCTATTTCCTTGAGCGTATTTATATTACCTAGACAGTAAAATGACAGGTAATTAATTCTGAGGCAACTTGTTTGTGCCCAAATGAGGTTTCCTTACTTAGTGAAGAACAGAATTATATTGCCTATATCTTGTGAAAATGCTGCCATTACAGTAATAATAGTGTGAAAAGCTGTCGCATAATTTAGTATTTTACCAGAACTTATCCATATTGGACCTATCTTACTAATTACTCTAAGTTCATCATGGAAAGACCATTTTATTTCTATTTTTGTCATCACATCTCTTGCCTGTTGAACAGATTTCCCCAAATGAATTATCAAGCGATACGCCATCCACCAGGTGAATAACGCACCCAAAGCAAAGAAGTAACTATTATCAGGCTCGGCCATCATAAAATAGATTGAACCAATAGAAATAGAACCAAATATGTGGAGACTCATGTATGAATATCGATTTGCAGCAATTACCCAAGCATGAGACTCCTTATATATGGTTCGTAAATTTTCTTGAGCCTGTTTGTACTTCTCCTGATTGACTTTTCCATGAAACTGTATCTCTTCGTGCCTACTTCTTGTGACAAACACACGCTACCTCACTATAATAAGTTATACTTTGAATAAATAATTACTCAAATCGCAAGGCATTACTAGAGATTTCCCAAGGCCGGACTGAGGTCCGGATTCAACTACGGATGCTAAGCTTCCTGATATGAAAAAGCCCTAGAATTTAGGGCCTAATGGGAACACTTCTAACCTTCAATAAGGTTTTCGAAGTAACTTATCATTTCTCTTAATAGGAAACATAACCCAATAAATGGTAGGCCGTATATAAACCAAAAAAATATATAATAGCTAGTGTATTGAGCATTATCCGTTTCACTTAGTAAAAAGTACGTGCTCACAAAAACAGATAAAACACTAGCAGGTAAAATAAATAATGCTACTGTAAGTGTTTTTGCCTTTCTTGTCAGTATTGCTACTAATATACAGAACATTAGTTGAACTAAATAAAACACAGCTTTTACCTAATAATTTATGGTTCATAAGTATTAACACATGATTGTTGTGACCATTCCAATCCATTGCTAGCTATAATCCTTGTCCGTATACACCTTAATCGAATTCGCATCCCAACACCTTTGGTAGTCATTATAATACTTGACTCAGTAACAGCCCTTACTTGGTCAAACCCAATAACACAATAATCCTCAGCAGAGTAGCAATAAGCATCAATAGCGTCTTTGCTATAACGCTAAACCTTATTGGTTGCTTACCCTTTTATCGACAATGCCAAAAATCTCATTAAAGACAAATTGTTTGTGATTTAGTGAGCCTTCTTCGTACGCAGATAAGAAAAACCCCAGTTACGTTAAAACGTAGGAGTGTCTATCATTCCAGGTGAAATCTAAGCACCTGACGCGTGCCAAATTCACTAAAAAAATTAAACTGAACACCCAACTTAACACTTTCTGATATTGTTATAAAAGTATTCTTGGTGACTAGACGATGATAATTTTATTACCTATGATTATTAATATTTAAATCTAAATCAGGGGTTACAATGAAAAAATTATTGCTCATATCAATAGCATTTACCAGCTCACTCTTTGTTAATGGATTTGCACAAGGTCAAGTCAGAGATTTTACGCCAATTGTACCTGGGAGTCAGAAGTTTTCTAACATAGTGCGTGTTCAATGTGAGAGCTTTGGAAGAAGAATTGAGAAGTGTACGCTACCTTTTAGAACGACTAGAATCGAACGTCAGCGTACTTTATCAAGAACTTCCTGCACAGGACGAGTTAGAGGCTTAGGAGAATCTTATGTAGAAGTAAGAGATGGATGTAGAGCTATATTCAAAGTTACTCTAGAGAGCCCTGTAAGAACTTTTGATATTGACTGCCAGTCAACTAATAGATCAGTTGCCGAATGTGCATTCTTGGGTGGTCCGAGTCTGGCTTGGGTCAGCTCACGATTTTCTAGAACAGGTTGTAGTCAACTTATTGATTGGCGGGTGGATAACGCCCTCCCTCAAGAGGAAAAAGTAGTCGTTTATAATGGCTGTAGAGCACGGTTTACCATTTACAATTACCCTTCGTAGATTGAACATGGCAAGCTCACGGTCTTTCGTATTTGTTTGAAGGATTCAATAAAACTAAAATGTGAAATATTTTAAAAAAGTAAAATAAGTAATAAAAAAGCCCGGTGAGATGCTACCGGGCAAATAAATTAACGACTTTAGCGTCCTTGCTAAGAATGTTTATATTACTTAGCTTTAAGGTGCTTGTATGCTCTACTGGAGTATAGTTTTTGTCTTTATTTTAAAGCGATAATAATTTGACACCTTCTTTGTAAGTCACCTCTAACTGTTGCAGATACCGTTACTTACCTAACCTGTTTAACTTTCACAATGTGATTGTGACAAGATTTCCTTTCACTTCACCCTTTGAAACTTAAGTTTGTCACTTGAAAGTTGAGTTTGCCAACAACGCGTCTTACAAGGAAACAACATGCAAACTGACACACTTGCACAAAGCCAGTAAAAAATTAGAACACTCTGATTTTCGACAAAATTCTGTTTGCGTAAAAACATTAAATAGACTTCGAATACTGTATACAGTTCATTTCAATAAATTGGTTTCTGAAACGACATCGGGATCAACTATTCAACGCTCCTGCTTCATGGTAAATGGAAACTACTCCTCTACGATTTATAAGTCGATTAGCTACTGTCGAACCCACAAATACTTTCAAAAGCTAATTTACTCCTATCCAAATTTGTTGAATTGCAAATTGCGATTCAATTTGAGAAAAGGCATTCTAATATTCCTCCACCCAACATTGATTTACTGGATACAGTATTCAAAACCTCCCTCTCAATAAAAATTAAGTTCATAACTATCAACGTATTACATTCTTAACAACATCCAGTAAGTCAGGAAACCTCTTGTTTGTATGGGCTATGGCCCGATTGTTGCGATATTAGCTTGTTCAATAGATCCAACAGGAGTCAATAATGCAACATACGACGACAAAATTACTGATCGCGTTTTGTGTTTATTTCATCTCTTTAAACACTCATTCGAGTCTTATCATTAATGGAAGCTTTGAAGATACACAAGTAAGGAGGGGCGGATGGAGTTGGTTTAACGCTTCACAGGTCAATGGCTGGATGGGAAGCAACATTGAGATTTGGAACAACTTTAACGGTCTGGTTGCAGCAGACGGTTCACAACATATTGAACTTAATTCTCATGGTTACAACGGAGGTCCGTTTTCGATCTATCAGGACTTTTCAACAATTGTTAACCGGTCATACAATCTAACCTTCCATTATCGTGCGCGCAGAAACGACAAAGAGTCTTTTAAAGTGGAACTTCTGTCATCCTCAAACGATATTTTTAGTTCACTTATCCTCGATAATCATAACACTGACGCTTGGACTTTATATACAGAATCATTCAAAGCAATAAGCGACCAAGTGCGATTACGGTTCACATCAGTAACACCTTCAAGGTCTACAATAGGAAATTTCATCGATAATGTTAGTGTCTCACCTCAACAATTACCTGCAATAGCTCAAGTTCCAGAACCCAATATGCTTTATTTGGTTATTTTTGCAATTCTGGGGATGACTCTCACCTCCAAGCGAAATAAGCAATGAGGCGCTTGTCACTTATTATGGATGCGTTATGTACGCATCCATCGAAAATTGTACTTAACAAGAGACTACCTCACTTTAATGTATCTCCCCTAGTGGGCACAATACCGAGCTTATCACCCTGCTCAACACGATATTGCAAGCAGTGAGTCGTGTTAGATAATTAAGATACCTTGCATCAACTTATCGGCACGTTTTCGAAATATTAGTGCAAGCCCATCGGTCAGTATTTGAGAACATAAGCCATGTTTACAAGAAAAACGGGATTTTATTGTTAACAGATACTATGCTTGACGATAATAATAATAGGCTGAGTATAGAGTAACAGTAGGCTTCGCTCCCTGAAAACTATACAAAACACCAACTCGATAGTGACAAGGTTCGTTACATCAGATGAGCGAAAGCATTAATTGTAAGCAGGGTATTTGACTGGTATGAATGAAAAAACGATTAATGAGAGTCACCATTCCAGTGCCCCCAAAAGGCCTGCGTTTTGGCAAGTCCTAATGAAGGCAACGCAATTAGCTGCACTTATTGATATTTCTTTCTTTTTCATTTTTCATGCTTTGGATTCATTCATTCTGGCTTGGTTTAATATTATTAGTGTTTTTATCTATTTGTCGGCCTACATAGCGCTTCAAAGAAAGAAGAGTCAGCTAGCAGCCATACTTATTTTTACTGAAGTCGTTGTCCATGCAGGTTTAGGTGTCATCCTTATAGGTTGGGATAGTGGTTTTCACTACTATTTACTGCTATTTATTCCTGCGTTTTGTCTCACAGGGTCTCGCAGCACCTCAATAACAACACTTCTAATCTTATTTGGATACTACGTTACTTTAAGCTTACTTAATTGGTCCAGTAACCCCATTCAGCCAATCAACTCAGTCGCATTAAGCTTTGTACACATTTTTAATTTAAGTGTTGTTTTTTCATTATTCAGCTACCTTTCTTTTTTCTATTTAGATACGGTTAAAAAAGCGCAGAAAAAACTGCATGAAATGGCTACCACGGATCCACTCACCACACTTTACAATAGACGCCATGTAAATTTCTTGGCAGATATGGAAATTGCACGAGTCAAGAAAAGCAAAAATACCTTATGCGTAATGCTTATCGATATAGACCACTTTAAGGCTGTTAATGACAATTATGGGCATGATGTGGGTGATAACGTTTTAATCTGTGTTGCAGAGGTCTTGAAGTCAAAAATGAGAAAGGAAGATATTATCGCTCGCTGGGGCGGAGAAGAATTTTTAATCATCTTGCCAAATTTATCGACGGATGAGGCTAAACGAAGTGCAGAGCGAGTACAGGAAGAGTTAGCTGCTTTCGACTATGCCTCGCATATAGGTATTGCTTTGCAGATCACGATGAGTGTTGGCATTAGCTCTTATAGAGAGAAAGAAGGTTTAAGCGACGCTATTGCACGAGCCGATCACGCCTTGTACCAAAGTAAAGCAAACGGTAGGAATCGAATTGAATTAGAAACCAAAGCAACTTACAGACCCGCGCACATATAAATTTGTATCTCACTAGAGTATGTTGCTCTTTGTTGTACAGTTTTGCAGCGAGTTATTTGTTATTTAGACAAAGAAGATTAACACGCTCACTCTAGCTGCATTCATGCACTGAACTCCTCCTAACAACCATAAGCAAGGCCTTTAAACATATAGCTTCAGACGCTGTAACATCACATATTAAATGTCGAAATCTACCAGCTTGAAATACTACGGAGACACATCAGATACACAGCGAATGCCATTTGAACCGTAAAGGTCGGGGTTACCCGTTGTCGGTTTTGAAAAGCGATTCGACACTCGGTGAGCCCAATATTTTTCATCCCATGAACCACCTTTAATTGTTTTGTGAACCCCACTCGTCGGTGCTGCTATATCTCCCTTAGCATACAAACCTTCGTAGGCGTCTGTTGCATACCAGTTTTCTACCCACTCACTGGTGCCGCCAATCATATCGTATAGGCCATAGGGATTTGGCGGAAAGCTTCCGCGAGGCCAACTCAAATCACGGTAACATCCATCGGTAGATGTATCTGGCTCGCCGCTAATTCCCGGATCCATTACTGCAACTTTACAATTAGCCGGTTCATGCCCCCAAAAATAAGGTGTTGAGGTTTCCCCTCTAGCGGCTTTTTCCCATTCTGCTTCATAAGCCAGACGCCCTCCCCGCCATGAACAATAAGCTTTTGCATTTTCCCAATTAACACAGTTTTGAGGGTAATCATCGCGACCAGGGGCATCGTAGTTACAGTAATGAGTGCGTCTGAAATCAAAAGGCTTTTCGCATCTCCCAGCTTCAACACAAGCACGATACTCTCCTACCGATGTCTCATGAACATCTATTGCAAAAGTAGGCACGAAGACTGTCACGCCGCCTTTAGGCCCTTCATCATTATCGCACAAAGTATCTCCTTCAGAGCATCCCATCAAAAACTCGCCTGCAGGAATAACAACTTGCTCATATTGAGCAAAGGCTGCCGTCGAGGAAAACACACTCGCTAACAATAATAGCTTCATTTCTTAGTTACCCGTTCTTACTTAGAAAGTTAGGATAATAAAATGGCTTCATGACCTCCAACTAAATCTTTACAACAGTTGAATCTACTAGGTGCTAGCCTTTTTACCAACCTGATACCGAGGTTAATCATATAAACTTACCAACAATCAACGGAAATTATACCAGCCTTAATTAATTAGAAACTACACCAAGAGCTCAATGGTACTCCATTAAAAAGCGCAAATTAATAAAGTAGCTTAGTAAAAACCAACCAAACAGTATGAAAAAACACACCGAAACGCCTTAAATACCAGTGAAAATAAAGTTTTCAATCTCAAAAAAGAACATGAAAGTTCACATGAAGCATTGCTAACCATTGATTAATCAAAGAAAAATAAAAAACCAATACAAAATTGTTATACTTTCGACATAAAGCGAATCATATCAACCATTACACTCCACCTCGACTTATGCTTTCTTTATTTTTTATAAAAAAGTTGACCATGATAAATCATAAAGAAAGCCATAAAGTCGTAACTCTACCTTCGCGGTATTTTTGTATTTAAATTATATAAACCAAGTAATAGGTGAAAAAATGAAAATTAAAAATTTGATCATAGCAACATCCTTTTTAGCGTTGCCTTTCATGAGTTTTGCACAAAGTGGTGATACTTCTCTCCTCCTAAATGCGGATATTACAAAAGGAGTAGTCATCGAAGGTGACAGCTTACCTGTGGGTATATCTTTAGGAGAAACATTTGGTGAGATTGAAGCAACCCTAGATGCTATTAATGAGTTTGATCTAAATGAACGTTTTTGTGAAGGGTTGACGTGCTTCTACACTGCTAGAGACGACCAAGGCGATGAGTTAGGGCAAGTTCGAGTGCTTTTCAGGTTTGATCGCACAACTCAGCAATTCAACGCAATTAGGATGACTTATACTTTTGAAGACTGGGAAACAACAAGAGGTTTGTCACTAAGAGAGTTGGAAAATGACATTCAGACTCAAGAAGAGCTGTTGGACATTTATCCGAATGGGCTTGCTTTACTCACAGATTTTGACGGAAGACGAGTAGCCAGTGTCTTTGATGTATTTGCTGGGTTCAACGCGAGATCAATAGCAACACCTACCACGAGAACACTGGAAGGCTCTATTACTTCTCCTAGGGGTCGTTAATTTTTTAAACGGTTGTTATTAACGATAATCACCACATAAAGCCTCAGGAAGGTTGCAATCCCCTGAGGCTTTCAGGTAAATCTCATCCGTTACATCATCATTTCTTTTATAGTAACGCTGAAGTATGGTTTTCAAACAAAATCTATACAGCAAAGATCAACTCGCTCTAGCTACGAGGTAAGCTTATTAAGTATTCAGCCACTTGAACAAATCGAGGATCATCAGGGTTGGAATCCATCGTGGAACCCAAGATAGTACCATTGGGTGCAATGAAGAAAGTCGTCGGTGTGCCAATAATATTAAACCCTTCAATAGCCAGCTCTTCACCTTCAACTACTGTCTTTATTTTAATGCCACGCTCATCCAAAGAGCCCTGTGGATCAGCGCCTTCATTCTCTCTCGCACTCACCAATAGAAACTCCAAACCCTGTTCTTCATAGGTTTGCCTAAGCTTCTCTAAGCCAGGGTGCAACACCTTACAGTGTGGACACCAAGTTGCCCAAAAGCTTAAAATCAGTGGTTTGCCATTGTAGTCGCTCGACCTTACTTCCTCCCCATTTTGAGTTTTCAATACCCACTCTGGCATTTTCTTAGCAGGCTCCGATTCTTGTTCATCCTGCGCGTTGACAGGTGAAATAACGAATAAAAACACCAACATCATTATCAAATTTTTCATCATTACCTCACTATTGTTTAAAATATAGTTAGCGAAGAGAACTAACTTTAAGTCGCCTACTCATTCGCTAAGCTTCGGATAAATGTTCGCTGTAGGTATTAAAGACCTGATAATCAGCTTAAGCTTTCAAAACTTTATTCATAAAACCGTTTAAAGACTTGATTTTAAAGAGTAAAAACTGCCTCTCAAGGTATACAACGTAAGCATTCTCACATGTTTGTTCAAACACCTTTCATATAGTGACTATATATCCTGTAGGTACAAACTAAACTTAGCGTTAGTCAATCTGAAATTATCAAGCCACTGAGGAGAAATGCACTACCTTAAAGTGCCAAAAAGGCGACAGGTTTACGAAGGGATAAGCTCAGATTCAAGAACGATACGTGCCATAGATTTTGCTTCTTGTGCTGCATTTAAATCATTAGCAGTATGTGCGTTAACAATGGCACCGTCGGCAAGTAATGCCATACACTTTGCTAGGTTATACGAGTTTTTAAAATTACCATTCGAGAGTAATTCTTCGATGAATTGAATCACCAGACGTTTGTGGTTTGTGCAAGCCACATGAACAGGATCGGTCTTTCTAGGGTATTCTGCCGACGCATTGATGAACATACACCCTGAAAAATTCTCTGATTTAATCCATTCGGACAACGCGTCAAAAAAAGCGAATACCCGACACAATCGTTGGTCACCCGCTTGCTCAAGTGAATACTTCTGCACTCCCATTCTGAGCATATCCATAAACTGTTGATCACGCCTTTGTAAAGTCGCAATAATAAGTTCGTCCTTTGACTTAAAATGATTGTACAGTGTTTTTTTAGCAACCCCTGACTCAGAAAGAACAGTATCAATCCCTGTCGATCTTATTCCTTGTTTATAAAATAAATTTTGGGCGGTCTTCACCAAATGCTCTTTTCTATTCATAGCCAACACATCTCAATATCAACACGATATACAGATTAGTCTACCATCATATAAAATATTAATGTTACTAATAAAAGATTAAATAGCTATAAATATTCGGATTAAAAACAATTTGACATACCAACCTTTATAACCAACACTAAACAGGAGACAGATCTGTTTACTTTTAAAAACAAATAATCGAGGACGAAATAATGTCAACAGAAGCGAGGCCTCCCCTCCCTCCATTTACTGCAGAAACCGCGGCGCAAAAAGTGCGTCTCGCAGAAGATGGCTGGAATGGAAAAAACCCAGAAAAAGTATCCATGGCTTATACGGCCGATAGCGCTTGGCGTAATCGAGCAGAGTTTATTAATGGCCGAAAGGAAATCAAAGAGTTCTTAACGCGCAAATGGAATAAAGAATTGGAATACCGTTTGATCAAGGAACTATGGGCTTACACAAGCAACAGAATAGGCGTTCGCTACGCCTATGAATGGCATGATGACTCAGGTCAATGGTATCGTTCATACGGAAATGAAAATTGGGAGTTTGACGAAAATGGTCTGATGCAAAATCGCTATGCTTGTATTAATGATCTCCCTATTAGCGAGTCAGAACGCAAGTTTCATTGGCCTCAAGGTCGACGCCCAGATGATCACCCTAGCCTATCAGAATTAGGTTTATAAAATATCAGCGGCTAGAGCGTGTTACTCTAGTCATCATACTAGCCGCTGATCGATGCTAAGCCTAAGCTGCTTTTATCGCTTTAATTAACTGAGGACCAACTTGAACAAGTGACTGCCCTCTCTCTTCATCAGTAAATTTCTCAAAATTATCAACAAATAAACTGGCTAATTCCATCGCCTTGTTATCCCATTCATTGGTGTCATGATATGTTGCACGAGGATCAAGTATCTCTTTATCTAATCCACTAAGCTCAGCCGGTATGCTCAAGTTAAAGATAGGTAAGTCGATCAATGGTGCCTTATCAATGGAGCCGTCTAGAATAGAATCAATGATAGTACGAGTTGCCTTAATCGAAATACGCTTTCCTGTGCCATTCCACCCCGTGTTAACCAAGTAAGCTTCTGCACCAGCCTCCAACATGCGTTGGCGTAGCACTTCTGCGTATTTAGTTGGGTGCAAGCTTAAAAACGCAGCACCAAAACAACTTGAGAAGGTCGGTGTCGGCTCTGTAATACCACGCTCCGTCCCTGCAACTTTGGCAGTGAAACCAGATAAGAAGTAATACTCTGCTTGTTCTGGCGTTAACTTAGACACCGCCGGTAAAACACCAAAAGCGTCAGCTGTTAGAAAGATAACCTTTTGCGCATGCCCTGCTTTTGAAACTGGCTTAACAATGTTATCGATATGATGAATAGGATAAGACACACGCGTATTTTCTGTTTTAGAACCATCATCAAAATCAATAACACCATTTTCATCCGTCGCCACATTTTCTAGCAATGCATCACGGCGGATAGCATTGTAGATATCAGGTTCGTTCTCTTTACTTAGCTTAATAGTTTTCGCGTAGCATCCCCCTTCAAAATTGAAGATACCATTGTCATCCCAACCATGCTCATCATCACCGATTAATTCACGCTTAGGATCAGTAGACAGTGTCGTTTTACCTGTACCAGACAAACCAAAAAATATCGCCACATCACCTTTCTTGCCGACGTTAGCACTACAGTGCATGGATGCTATACCTTTGAGTGGTAGTAGGTAATTCATCATAGAGAACATACCTTTTTTCATTTCACCACCGTACCAAGTACCACCGATTAGCTGAATTTTCTCAGTCAAATTGAATGCAACAAAATTCTCAGAGTTGAGCCCCTGCTCTTTCCATTGCTCATTGACCGTTTTGGCACCATTCATCACGATGAAATCAGGTTCGTAAGTTTCCAATTCCTCTTTCGTAGGTCGAATAAACATGTTTGTCACAAAATGTGCTTGCCAAGCGACTTCAGTCACGAATCTCACTTTCAAACGTGTGTCGTCATTAGCACCACAATAAGTATCAACAACAAATAAGCGCTTGGCTGACAGCTGCTTTGTTACCAACCCTTTAAGGTGAGTCCACGTTTCCTGAGAGATAGCTTTGTTATCATTCTTACCTTGCTCTGACCACCAAACTGTATCTCGTGTTGTATCATCACGGACTATATATTTATCTTTTGGAGAGCGGCCAGTAAAAGCTCCAGTATTGACCGAAACGGCTCCTAGGTCAGTAATGACACCTTTCTCATAACCTTCGAGTGTTGGTTTTGTTGTCTCTTCGAACAAAAGATCGTAAGAAGGATTATGAATGATTTCTGCTACTCCAGTAATGCCGTAACTTGATAATTCAGCTGAAATATTTTTAGTTGCCATTTAAGTGTCCAAGGTCGATTAATAATAGAACGTTTTATTCGAAATTCAGTGATGCTTCGGAAGCCGCGTATACTAAAACAATAGTAACTCATCCACCAGAAAAATATAGTGGTCATACCACAACTTTCAATTTAACTTTCACTTTATAATTAAAATATTACAAAACACTTACACCTTGCACTCAAACGGCACCAAAAACCCACTAAAGAAATCGCCTAAAAAATATCAATAGTAGGGCAAAGCAATGATTTAAAAGACTTTATTGTTCAAACACAAAATAAAAACATTAAAAACTAATTAATTAGTTGACAAGAAGGTATTTCAACGCCAAAGTAAATAAAACTAATTAATTAGTAGAAGCATTATGGCCAGAAAGAAATCAAAACAACTCACCGATGGCGAACAAGAAATAATGAACATCCTATGGGATAAAGGAGAATGTTCAGTGAAGGAAATTGCAGACACTTTGTCATTAACTAAACCTACCGCTTACACAACAGTACAAACGATGTGCAAGATTATTGCAGAGAAAGGCTATGCTAATTATCGTAAGGAAGGGCGCGCCTTTATTTATAGCCCTCAGATCACTCAAAAAGATGCTCGACAAGGTGCGCTTACGACCTTATTAAATCGATTTTTTGGCAATTCGCCCGAATTATTGGCGCAACACCTTATGGAAGAAACAGATATTGACTTGACAGATCTTGAGTCCCTGCAAGAACAAATCAATAACAACAAAGAATCTAAAGACTGAGCATTATGTTGTTCGAACTCACCTTGCTCACCAACTTTGCTTTAATCCACTTTATGGTAGGGTTAGTACTATACGTGTTGCTCGGCACAGTGATGCGATATACACCTGTAAGTGCTGAAATGCGCAGCTGGTTATGGGTTTGTATTTTTATTCTTTGTACACTAACCCCTTTCACAGCCTTCACTCCCAATAGCCAGACCGTTGCCGAGCCAACACTAGCAAAAGCCTTAGTCAATAAAGATGTTCTTATCCCAGAACCCTTAATTACCAATTCAAGCACAAGCATTCAGCCCAAATTAACGATACAAAGTCACTGGCTCTATGATTCTCTATCGCTAATCTACTGCTTACTTTTAGTGTGGTGGCTAGGGAGTATTTGGCGAACTTTGGGTGTTCTACGAACTCTGATAGCCACATCAAAATTAAAGAAAACAGCGGTGCAAGCAACGCAATCAAAACGGGAAAATGTCCAAAATCCATTGACATTCTATACTTCAACAATGACTTCGACACCTATGGCTATTGGTTTATTCAGGCCGATCATTGTTGTACCCCAAAGTATGACGCAGCAGCTAAATCACATGCAATTAACCCCCGTTTTGTTGCATGAACTAGCACACATTCAACGAAAAGATCTATGGGTTAGCTTATTTCAAGAGCTGCTCGCCATCATATTTTGGTGGAGCCCAGTTATGCGCTTAATCAATAAGAAGATTCACCTTTCTAGAGAGTTAGCTTGCGATTATCGAGCAGCGCAGCAGCTATCTAGCCATAAGCAATACGCCCAAAGCTTGCTGGACTGCGCCAGATTAATGGTCGTAGAAAAGCGGAATGTTATGTCTATGGGATTATTTAGTAAGAGAAAAGAACTCAACATGAGGATAAATGAAATGTTAAAGCCTACCTATTCCAAAAGACCAAAAGCTTCGACTATAGTCATGACGTGTTTAACTTTAGCAATAACAAGCACCACCATTGCTCAAACGGCTATTCCCAAAGTGGCAATTGATAGTGTGAAGCAAAGTGCCAATCACTACTCAACTTTGTCTGAAGCAAAAACAAACTTATTGATTGCTGCTATTAAAGCAAAAGACACAAGCCTCATCCAATTAATGATGGAACAAGGAGTGGACATCAACACACCGCTGATGTCAGACGGAACGGCTTTGATTATTGCCGTAAAGAATAACGACCATGATCTTGTTTCGACACTTATCGACTTAGGCGCTGACGTTAATCAATCGGCGTTAGGTGATGGTAACCCACTGATAGCAGCCGCGATGACTAACCACCTTTCTCTGGCTGAATACCTGCTTGATCAAGGCGCAGAAATCAATGCCATCGTTAAAGGAGACGAAACAGCCCTCATCAATGCTTCCCACCGAGGTTATTACGAGATGGTTGAGCTACTACTTGAAAGAGGCGCTGATGCCAACTTAGGTGTCGAGGCGCAAACGTTAGAAGGTATTGAGTATCGTTCCCCCCTAAATCGCGCTAAGACAAGCCGTATTAGTCGCCTACTTTCCGTTCATGGGGCAAAAATATAATGTTACGCCGCAAGCAAATTGCTTTAGCGATATTATTTATTTTACCTTGCTGCGTTATTGCTAAGGACGCATCGCTACTACCTAAATCAATTAAAGTACTGAATCAACAAACGATAGCGCGGATGAAAGATTACAAGGACACTTATCAATTACCTTCTCTTTCATTGTCCGTTGCTATAAGAGGTAACGTGGTTTTCGAACATGCAGTAGGCTTTGCCGATATTTCTTCAAAGCAAAAAGCGACGACTGAAACGCAGTACTCTGTCGGTAGCCTAGCCAAATCGATGACAAGCATTGCGTTGGCCAGACTACTCGATACCAAAAAGATAAGGCTTGATGACGATATTCATCAATACTTGCCAGAATACCCTGAGTTAGCACATAAACTCACGATTAAGCATTTAGCCTCGCATACAGGAGGTATCGGGCGACCCTGGTCTGCTAGAAACAAACGAGAGTTTGTTGATATCAGAGATCACAAGAGCCCTACAGAGTCACTGGATTTATTCAAGAATGATGCGCTCGAATTCAAACCTGGAGAAAGCTTCACTTATACATCAAGCGGCTACATCTTGTTGTCAGCCGTGATAGAGAAGGCAGCAGGAAAAAACTACATTGATTATATGCGACAGAGTGTGTGGTCACCTCTCAATATGATCAATACTGAACATGACACATCATTCGCAGGTAAGAATGAAGCATCTTACTACCAGTCTGTCGATGATATGGGACACCATATCCCCTCAACCGCAATGCGTGATAGAAGCTACTTATTTGGGGGTGGCGGGTTTATTTCCACCCCAACAGACTTAGTAAATATGGCACAAGCCTTTTATCAATTAGGGTTTATGTCATCACAAACTAAAAATACACTTTTAAGCCCGGTAAAACTATCTAACGGCGAAGACAATGAACAACGTTATGGTTTAGGGTGGCGCATGATTGACATACCTACAATCAAAATTAACGACAAAGTGCCAAAACTCGTTCACCATGGTGGCGTGACCGATAAGGCGGCAACCGCTTTTTTATTGCTCATGCCGGAGTACGAAGCAGCTATCGCTTACGCTATCAATATGAACTCAAGAGAAGCGGCTTCGATGCGAGGTGAAGTAGCGCAGATCTTAGCTGACTATATAAATCAGCTATAGCCCCCCTTACCTTTAATGTTATTGATATACTACTTTTACTCATCATTGATATTATTCAAGAGGACTCGCTATGAAGCTAAACCGAACAGTGTTTTATTTTCCTTTGCTTATTAGTAGCTTGGTACTTTCGCCTTCATCGTTTGCGCAATCAGCAGCCATAAGCACAAAGCAACTTGAAATGTTTTCGCTCGAACAACAAATCCCAGCATTGAAAGGCTATAGTGCACGTGCTCGAAAGATCACTGTGCCTGCGGGTACAACGATAAACAAACATGAACACAGCACTCGCGCTGGTATTGTTTATGTCGTTTCAGGTGAAATCATCGAATATCGCTATCAGGACAACGACAAGACAAGTCGTCGATTAGCGAAGGGAGAAACCTTGATCGAAGATGCCAACACAGTTCATTCTTATATCAATGACAGTAAAGAGGAGTGTGTGCTCATTGCTTTTGATATCCCATTTCAATAAAGGGCGCTAACCCATGAAAGTAACAGGAAGCTGTCATTGTGGCAGCATTGAATTTGAAGCAAACGTAGATGCAGAAAAAATACTCATCTGTCATTGTAATGATTGTCAAAAATTGTCTGGCACCTCATTTAGAACAGTTGCGATGAGTGAGGTTAATGGCCTTACCTATATCAAAGGTAGAGCGAAAGAATATATTAAGACCGCAGAAAGTGGTAATAGGCGTGCACAAGGTTTTTGTGGACATTGCGGTAGTAGCTTATATGCAACGAATGAAAGCCCGATTGACAGAATTTATGGTATTCGCATTGGTGTTCTCGACCAAAGGCACTCACTCAAACCATCTAGCCAGATTTGGTGCAATGCATCGGTTAAATGGCTCAACCAACTTAACAGCATTCCAACCTTTGACACTGTGCCTAATGTAGAGCTCTATAAACCTCACTCCAAACAATAGAAATGCCTCATATGCACTTAAAAAAATGAGATGTCTAATGTCGCAATGTGATAGGATTTTCTACTAAGTTGTTGATTACTTTATTTTAGATAAGGTTAATTCATGTCTCTAGCATCATGTTTAAAACTCACTGGCTTCTCGGCACTTGTCCTAACAGCTTTTTATAGTCACGCACAAACTGGCAGCGCTCTATTGCTTTCTGGTGGCGTCACTAGCTTTGAAGGCAGCGCCGGCGGTGGTATTACACCTTGGGCTTTAATTAATGGGTATGGTAGTAAGGAAGAGATAAATGGCACAGCAAACGTCCAGCTTATACAAGCAGGTGATTATCAATTAACCACTGCCGGTATTTCTGTCGGTATTTACGACCGGGTTGAGGTGTCCCTACAAAGACAATCTCTAGATGTTGGCGGCGGTGTAACCAGCAATGTGTTTAATCTATTAACAAATGGCGCTGTATCTACCGCATCGGGAACTGACATCGAACAAGATATTTTAGGTGTCAAAGTTAAGCTTTTTGGTGATGCATTATTTGCAGAAAAACCTTACCTTCCTCAAGTTTCCTTAGGTTTTCAGTATAAAAAGAATCGAGATTTTGACAGCTCACTGCCTTTACCATCAGGCGATATTCCATTACCCAATCAAGGTGTACCATCGATAGTAGGTGCAGCAGAAGATAGTGGATTAGACATCTATTTGAGTGCAACCAATGTTTGGTTAGGTGGCGCATTCGGTAAGAATTTACTGGTGAATTTAACAGCAAGGGCTACGAAAGCAAATACGTTTGGTTTGTTGGGTTTTGAATCAGCCGACGACGACAGCTATGATATCGAATTCGAAGGTTCGCTCGCCGTTATTCCAACGCCTAATACCGCTATCGGCGTTGAGTGGCGAACACAATCAAATCGTTTAGGCGGGTTAGCAGAAGAAGAAACCGTCACAGACTTATTCATTGGTTACTTTCCAAGTAAAGCTTGGTCTGCAACCGTGTCTTATGTTGATATCGGCAACCTGCCGTTTGATTCAAACGCAAAAGGTTTTTACTTTACTCTAACAGCTAATTGGTAATAGTTATGTACGGTTTTCGAGCGCTTTTTTTTATACTACTCACGTTACTGCTGTCGGCTTGTACAACAACCCCAAAGCAAAGCCTGTATGATGAAATTGGCGGCAGAGAGCCCCTTGAAAGGGCAATAGGTTTAGCGATCAATCGTATTTACAATGATCCTCAAATTGGCCATTACTTTAAAGGCATTCCAAAGCGCCACTTGCGTAAGGAGCTGACGGATCAATTCTGTGAGCTCATAGGAGGCCCATGTGAATATACTGGTAAAACGATGCTTGAGTCACACAAGGATTTGAATGTTAAAGACAGTGACTTTTTCTTGTTAGTCGAATATGTACAAAAAGCGATGAGGGATATAGGGTTTACCTACGAGCAAGAGAATCGCATCTTGCGTCATGTTGCCCCGCTAAAATCAGAGATTGTGTATTTGTAGCGTCAAGGGAATATCGTTTGCAAAAACCGATTGGCTTTCAACACTAGCGCCAATCTTGTACATTATATTTGGATAAAATATCAGCAATTTTACCTTCTCTTCTTAATTCATCGACTGCTTTATCAAAACGTGCTGCGCGTAAAATACTCTTAGGGTTGTTAGGCGCGAAACCAATATAGGCATCTAAAATTAAGGTACACCCTGCGTTAACTACATTTGGGATATTATTTTGTTGAATATAATGATTTACCACGGTTTCAGCTTCAATAAAGACATCAACCCGCTCTTCTTCAAGCATTTTGATCAATCGAGGCAGTACTTTTTCATCTTCTCCAGAAAGGGTCACTATGTTTCGAGCACTATTTTCAGCGATATAATCGTCAATTAAGCCGTAAGTAAAGCCATTAGTAACACCTATACGATAGTTGTCTAGTGAAGTTTTCCTATCAGGAAAGTAGAAACTTGTGCCTGCTCTTTTAAAAAAACAATTGCTTGCAATACCTATCTGTTGTGAGGGGTAAACGAAGTGAGGAGCATCTGTTTTCAAAACAGCAATTAAAGCGTCCGTTTTCCCAGACTCAGTTTCGGCCATCTGCCTCGAAAAAGGCATAACTTCAAAGCTTATTTGCCAATCCAGTTTTTCTGCTGCGGCTTTCACTATTTCTATACTAAACCCGGGGGCAGATGTATCTAGTTTTTGATCTCGAACAACAATATATGGGCTACCACCACCTGTAGCGATAGTGAGTGAATCTTCATTGGCAAACGCAATACAAAAGAGGCTACTTACTATATTAATAGTATATGTAATCAATACTTTCATAATGACGCCACATTGCGAACCCTCTTTTTTCAACCTCCCCCCAATTTAACTTAAAACATGTAACAAAACTGAAGTTAAAGCGCTCAATAACTGAGTGATTTCGCTTATCCATAGTCATAAAGCATACATAACAAGGCATACTTTGAGAATTGCTTACCTCTTCTGACTACACAGTATAATCAAAAATGAGGTAATACCAATACTTCACTAGCTGCTATATTGGAGCGTTGATTTACTTAATGATACGAGCCCTAAAGTTACGCCCTTTAAGCTTTTCATTTGCAACTTTATTCAGAGCAACTTTAGCAACCTTGTTTTCGACAGCAACATAGGCCCTGTTGTCGTAAACATTGATTTTACCTATCTGCTTACCTGCAATTCTCTTATCGTTTGTCAGCGCACCTAAAATATCTCCTGGACGCACTTTTTGTTTCTTACCACCATCTAGCATCAATGTTGTCATTGGTGCTCTAGCCGGTGACTTATCTAACAAATTAACACTGGGCAATGGTAAGCTATCCGCAATGGGGTCGATATCGAGTTCAAGTATTGCCACTCGATGACTCTCTCTTTCGCTAAATAGTGAACAAGCCAAACCTTTGTTACCTGCTCGTCCTGTCCTGCCGACTCTATGCACGTGCACTTCTGGGTCATGAGCCACTTGATAATTGAATACAGCTTCCAGCGAATCTATATCTAACCCTCTAGCCGCTACATCCGTTGCAACCAAGATAGAAGCACTTTTATTCGCAAACCTAACCAGAGTTTGATCTCTATCCCTTTGTTCTAAGTCGCCATGCAACGCAAGTGCATCAAACCCAAATTGTACTAAGTTATCAGCTACTTGTTGGACTTCCTTTTTCGTATTGCAAAATACCAGCGCTGATTCGGGTTGAAAATGCATCAACAAAACATGCAAAGCTTCTAGGCGGTGATTTTCTCCCTCGACCTTATAAAATTGCTGTTCAATGCTTGTCTCATCATGACTTTGCATAGATTTAACTATAAGCGGCTTACGCATTATGTTCTTAGACATCGTCTGAATTTGCGGAGGATAAGTCGCGCTAAAGAGCAATGTTTGCCTAACTTTAGGCGTTCGACTGACAATATAGTCAAGCGCATTTTCAAACCCCATGTCCAACATACGATCGGCTTCATCCAACACCAACGTGTCAACAAAAGATAAATCCAAGGTTCCTTTACCTAAGTGATCTTCAATTCTTCCCGGAGTACCAACAATAATATGTGCACCATGCTCCAGAGAACCTAACTGAGGTCCAAACGGCGTACCACCGCATAAGGTCAACACTTTGATATTGTGAATACCTCTGGCTAGCTGACGAATATCTTTCGCAACTTGATCAGCCAGCTCTCTTGTGGGACACAAAACCACTGACTGGATACGAAACTGTCTGACGTTGAGCTTTTGCAGTATTCCTAAGCCAAAAGCAGCTGTTTTTCCAGAACCTGTTTTTGCTTGTGCAATGATATCCTCACCAGCAATGATCGACGGTAAGCTTTGCGCTTGAATATCCGTCATTTTCTCGAACTTCAAACTACTAAGATTGGACAGCAAGCCCGGCTTCAATTTTAAGGATGAAAAGTCGGATGCACTCATGTTGGGTTCCGTAAGAAATAAAACGCGAGTTTACAGTAATTCCTCATGCTGTATTGTAAAAATCAACATCCATCGAGATAAAGCGAGATTGCTCAACACATTGACACGGTAATAAATGGCAAACTAGGATTGTACTGTTCATGCTCGTAATAAGGATTCGTTCCGTGAAAACAAAGGGTTCATCAAAGACTATTCGTCAATTTTTGACTGCAATAATTCCCCTACTGCTCCTATCAGCTTGCGCCTCAAATGCACCATTTGACCAATCTGCCAGCTATACATTATCGACAGGTTCGAAAGGAAAAGTTAAGGCTCAAGGTTTATCAGTATCACACGCCGATTTAACTTTTATTATTCACCCTCAACAAAAGCGGATTGAAGGGTTAGCAGCTTTATCGTTGTCGACTCATCAGCCGATTCAGACTATCTATATCGATTTAGATTCACGCTTTATCATAAGTAGTATTCAATTGGGTAGCAAAACACTCAACCGTGAGGAGTTTACTCATGAAAATGGGCTCATTACGCTCCTCTCGAATGAACAAGTCGCCGGTGAATTTACCGTCACTATCCGTTACCAAGGTGCTCCTCGTATTGCCGTCAGAGCTCCTTGGGATGGTGGTTTCGTATGGTCAAAAACACCAACCGGTTAACATTGGATAGCTACAGCTGTGCAAGGTGAAGGGTGTGACTTATTTTGGCCTTGTATCGATCAACCTTTCGGTAAACCATCAGCACTCGATATTCATATCGATGTGCCCAGTAGCCTCGTCGCTGCAGCCAATGGTGTGCTACAAAAAGTGACTACCTCTGACAATAGAACAACCTATCATTGGAAAACTCACAGTATTCACAATACCTATGGTGTCGCACTCAATATCGCGCCATATAAAACGCTTAAAGACCAGTATGCTAGCCGCTTCGGCAATACCATTGATATGGTTTTTTATTACCTACCACACAACAAAACGAAGGCGATGGTGCTATTTGAAGAGTTTTCTCAATTACTCACATTTTTTGAGCAGGTCGTTGGTCCTTACCCATTCTCTAGCGAGAAAATGGGTGTCGCTGAAACACCACATTTAGGCATGGAACACCAAACGATCAATGCCTATGGCAATGCTTATAAAGCCGACAAATATGGCTTTGACTGGTTACTACAACATGAGTTCTCTCATGAGTGGTTTGGTAATCAAATGACCGCAAACGACTGGGATCATATGTGGTTACACGAAGGTTTCGCTAGTTATCTGCAACCTCTCTACGCACAATATTTACACGGTGAATTAGCATACCATGCGTATTTATATGAGCGTCGATTGACAATACAAAACAAGCACCCTTTGGTATCCAACAAAACAAAGGCCGTACACGAAGTCTATGATAATAACATTGGACCAGGCGGAGATATCTACGCGAAAGGCGCTATGGTTCTTCACACACTAAGGCAATTGATTGGTGACCATGCATTTTTCAGCGTCGTGCGACACTTACTTTATGGTACGAATAACCCGACACCTGAGAATTTGTCAGTGAAATTTGCCGATACAAGCGAATTCATACAAATAGTGAATCGTGTGACAGGGAAAGACTTAAATTGGTTTTTCGATGCTTATGTGTTTCATGCTGAGCTACCTTCCTTAAAAATTCATCGCACTAACTCAAACATGACAATTGAATGGGAAACAAATAGCAACATTGCTTTTCCAATGCCTTTGGAACTTAAAATTAATGGAAAAATTCATACACTGGATATGACACAAAGCCGATCTATACGCGTCACGCCTGCTGATATTGTTATTGTCGATCCGAACAGCAAAATTCTTCGCGAAGAAAGCTATATTCATCGTTATCAATTGCAGCAGAAAGCTAAACGATAAGAAAAAGGCCAAAAACTTAATAAGATTTTGGCCTTTAATATAGAGTTTATTTTCTAACTGTTAAGAAGTTTAGAAATCAAGTAAGAATGGAGACACTGGGCCACCATCATTAACGTAGCGTATTTCAATTGAGAACGTGCTACCAAATGCTGTCAGTGGTGCCCCATCAACTGATAAGAACGATGTACCAGAGGTTTGCGTATCTAGCTGCACAAATGCAGGTGGAAAACCACTTGGTCCAGAGACTAAATCATTTGCTTCCAGTACAAGAAACAGTTGAGCTTCTGGGTCACGATTGAATTCCCCTCTGATTTGGAAAGGAACACCTTCCGCACCTTCGAAGAACACACGTGTACCATCATTGTCTTGTCCAACAATGTCACCACGAATTGTTCTAATAGTATTAGTAAACTCGACTGTGCCATCGTCATTCACACGACCAATAGCAAGTCTCGCTTCAGAGAAGATTGGAACAGCAGAGTTATCAAGTGTTCCTGTTTCGAACAGCCCTGCAACAGGTATATTACCATCTGCAATTAATTGACTAACCGCGTCTCTGTCAAACATTTCAGCATATATGATATCTGTCGCTCCAGCTATAGCACCAGTACCGATGAACTCTGTCGCACCAGCATTACGCTGAATAAGCTCTTCATTAGTAATAAAGCCAAGGCCAGATCGACCATTTCTACCTGCATGAATCGGCGTTGCAGAAGCAAAACGGATCTCAGTATCACTTTCATTAAATGCAAAACCTTCTTCAGGGAACGCATTTTGTCCTAAGATACCGCCGATGATAGCGTTTGTAGAAACACTTGTTGTAGGTACAGGATCACCATCAAGTGCTTCGATGGTCAATGTGTAATTAGCACTGATAGGCACAGGTACTTGGTATTCACTGTTCACAACTGACTCATCAAATGCAAACAAGTTACCAGCCGCATCAGCAAATGCGACACTACGGCCACTGTATGATTGGGAAACAGCTTCTTCGCCATTTTGAGTAGTTAGAGTAATGCTAGCGCCAAGAAGGCCATTTCCATCACCGTCAACTACCGTACCTGAAACAATACTAAACGCTTGATTGAATGCAACATCACCAGCTTGTAATTGAGGTAACTCACCTGCATCATCACTACCTTCTTGATAGATAAATGCTGAAGCAGCCAAATCATCAATATGAGGTGTTCTTGTTCCAAACTCTGCGTTTTCATCACTTGTATCGATAAATGGGAACATAGTTGACCCATTCCCATCGGTAGCAGATATTTGGTTCAATGTTGAGTGGCTCAAGCCATGTGAATGACCAAACTCGTGAGTCGAAACTGCATCAACATCAGCTAGAGCAACAACACCTGTAGGTTCTAATTCCCAAGTAACAGTAGAACTAAACTGAACATCGTTATCTAGGATAGTACCGGCACGATAGAAGCCCGCAGGGAATTCTATATCACCATCGCCATCGATGTCAGTACATACATTGAGCCCTGCTTCTTCCGGATCAAAAACGTCCGAATCGCCATCGCCATCTAAATCGTCACCAACAACGAAAGTCGCATCTGCTGTTAAGCTGGTAGATGGAGAGCTTGCCAATGCTGTAAAGCCTCCAGGTGTTATGAAAGTCACTTCATTAATGAAATCACCACCTACACGTGGTCTTTCACCAAGGTTTGTAAGATTAGCAACATTCATTTCAATATATGACGACGGATTATCATTCCAGCGATCTAAGCCATCTTGAACTGCACTGGCTAAATCATCTGGTGATATCTCAATTGCTGTACCCGGATTAGCGCCCGCTGCAGTATTGAAAGTGTATTCTACGTTGGCACAACGAGAATCCCAAAAAATACCTACAACTTCTTGAACCTCAAAAATCTGTGAAGGATCAGCAGAAGAAGGAACTGTCGTCGTATTTCCAGTAGGATCTGCAATGATATCTAATTGACGACCAGTTTGCGTTTGAGCGTTCACAACACTACTTACGAATATTGCTGTTGCGCAAAGAAGTAATTTTTTCATTTTTATTCTCTCTCGTCAGATTACTGTGGAAGGCCAAGCGTAACGCCAGCATTGCGGCGAGCACTCATCATATCGACAGCAGCATCTACGTTAAGATTCTCTGCACCATTTTCTGGTAACGTAACAACTGAATCTACAACAGGAAAGACACCTTGAGAGAAACCAACAATGCTGTAATCACTCGAGCCACTGTTTTCGCTCAGAAACAACATTGCTTGTGAGTTCACAAAAAAGCTAGGTGCACCAGCAACAACTTCAGTTGTTGAGATCTTAGTGCTTTGTCTTTTCCCACCAGCAGTCCTGACGGTGAGAAGTTGATCAACATTACCAAAGGCTGTATCTGTCACTCTAAAAGTTGTGAGTGTCGCAACACTGCCTCCTTCGTTAACGTACTCCACCCCAACAGCTTCACCAACAACACAAGCAGATGCTGCTTGAACTATATCGTCTAATTCCATCTTAACGAGTGTGGTTGCAGAAGCTATCGAGCTTGCCGCCAATAGAGCACCTGACAAAAATAGGGATCCCCACTTATGTTTCATATTTAATACCTTAATAAATTTATACTTATCTATAATTTTTATAATGCACGTTAAAGAAAAAAGGGGGTTACATTGATATGTAACCCCCTGTTCGCAACGTTCAATTAATTTACCATATCAGGCGTGCATGGCAACCGGAAAAGAAATCACAAAAGATCACACAGTAATCACAAAGTGATAACAAGCACTCACTTTAGCAAAATAAAAAGACACATAAATCGATTCATTGTGATAAGAATGGGCTACTCAGCTTGTTTTACACCCGCCTCAAGTTGTAAACAAAAATTTACACCTTATACCGCACTTTAAGAATTCAAGGTAAATATAAGGCTATTTTAAACAAAAGAAGCTCATTCCAAGTATACTTTTGAATACTTTTTGTACTAAATAATTTACCGAAAAAGGCGCAACAAACAGAGCTCTTTACTTTTTCAATGCTTTTTCCCAAAACATTGCTTTTCCCATTAGAGGATCTAACTCATAGCCTTGAAAACCAAATTTAATATAGGCATTCTTCGCAACTTCGTTCCCTTCCAGCACCTCTAACGTCAACTTACAACACCCTTTTTCCGATGCTATTTGCTCTACTTTCTCCAACATTTTCAGGCTAATGCCCAAACCTCTATACTCTTTTCGCACAGCAACATCATGTATATTAATGAGTGGCTTACACTTGAAAGTGGAAAAAGCTTCAAAGCAATTGATTAACCCAGCTGGTTTTGCGTCGACATAGCAAACGATGCTAAATGCATGGGGTAATTTGGATAGCGATGCTGCAAGGTTATCGACTGTCTCTTGAGCTAGAGGCTCACCTCCCCCCATAGGGTCTTTAGCGTAATCGTTTAATAAACTTACAATATCTTGCCCTTGTTGAGAGTCGTTATAATCAGCAACTATGATTTCTATGTTCAATTCTTATTGTTCCTATACTGTGCTCAGCTCAATATTAGAGCGTTAAAATTAAGATAAGCCATTGTCTTACTGGTGTTATGATCGGATCAGGAAGCCTACTGCCCTTTCTAAGCAATAAGTTATTTCTTCCACAAATGAACCATACACCTACTCATAGACACTTACTCAATAGTATACATAGAATTGAAACAACCCTATTGAGATAAGTATGAGAAGACTCCTGAGTATTGCGCTATTTGCGTCACTCACATCTTGCAGTAGCTATTATATAGAAGATGATACGGTCGTTCTTGTTCTTCCTGACGACAACATTGAGATTCTGGACTCGAAGGTTGATGTTTCATATTTTAATGACATCCCGTCCGCTTCAATAGAGAGTGTTGAAGTGGATACGGGCTTTTCTGAGCAGAAAATATTCATTACATCGCTAGCTGCAAACCAAGAAGTGAATATTGATCCATCTATACATGATTCCACTGCCAACTTAAACGCATCTGCCGTAGGTTTATTAGTTATCAATACAGAAACCAAAACATTAAGTGGAAATGTCACCTTTGAAAACATCGACCTAGATGATGCAGTCACTCATGTAAGCCTTCAAGCTTCTGCGGCAGGTAGCAATGGTCCAACTCTCTTAGAACTTGCCCCAAGCAAAACTGATCCTCAAGTTTTTAACATACCATTAGGCACTAAACTGCATGACTTGGCAGGGATAATAGGCACCGATTTATCAACTTTGCTTTCAGCAGGCTGGTATTTCAACCTAAAGACAAAACGTAATCCAGCGGGCCAACTTAGGGGGCAGATTGTACCTAATGATATCGACGTTATTAGAGTAGAACTTGAAGCAGAACAGCAAATCCCTAGAGTTACTAAGAAATCAGGACCAAACGTAAGTGCTGTCGGATACTTTACTTACAATAAAGTCGACGCTTCAGTATATCCTATAGCCAATGTCATAGTTCGCGGTTTTGAAGCCATACAAGTCAATCTCCATTGTGGTGGACTTGTCGGTAAAGCTGGACCTGTCAAGATACCACTAAATGATGTCAGCCCAGCTGATTTCCCTGGTACATTATTTACATCTAATACCAAACCTATTGCCAGCTTAACTGCACTGAAGCGTGGTACTTATTATTTTAATGCTCTTTCATCACTCAATCCACATGGAGAGTTGCGTGGTCAAATTGTAACGAGCGCTCTCCCCTTTGAGTTAAACAAAACACAAGATAACTCCAATTTACTTATTGCAACCCAATCGACGAATTATAAAGTCACTAACACAAGTGAATTTACGGTTAATGCTGCTAACCCTTTGGTTTTTCCTGTTTCCAATGTAAGTGTTAGCAGCTCCCCTATACTCCCAAGTTATCTTGATAAGCGTATAGACAAGGTTCAACATAACAGGGTGTCAAACAATATAAACAGACATACTCCTTGAAAATTAAAGCAATACGCTTTCAACAATCAAGTTGATGAAGTAGAGAATTTAGCAGGGGTTTTAAGTGGCATTTTTAGCAGAGACACTTACTCAGGAAGGCTCCCCCCTGCCGGTGCAGTTCGTGGTCATTTGATGACTAACGATACCGCCGTATTCAGGACGAATATGGCATGAAATCAAACTGTGTGACGTCATGATGTACCTTAATGGCACGATTGACTTCATTATTGAATATCCCTGCAGGTATACCCTACAGTAATATTTAAATTGTTGATTTCGTCCTTAAACATCAACGTTCATCGTTAATGTTTAAGGTTCATACCGTTTGAGTCATTAACATCGAATTATTGGTGCTCTATGACTTAAGCGAACTATTTAATGGTTAGTGTTTTTTGCTATCCATTGAATAGAATTTAAACATAGCTAGTTTTAAGTAAGCAAAGCCCATTGTTTTACAATGGGCTTTTATGTTTAGTGATTGGAACTCATACATAGGAGGCGTTACACTCAGTGCCTGTTTTCACTTGATACCAATCTGTCTAATCATTAAATAACTTGGAAGGTAAGAATGAAGCTAAGTATGAAAAAGAAGATCAGCGCAACAATTCTAGGGTTATCACTGTCATCAATAGCCTTAGCCCAAGACTTTAGCGGTGTTGAGATCCGTGCAGAAAAGCTGAGTGATAGTGTCTATGTACTTTTCGGAGCAGGCGGCAATATGGGAATGTCTGTTGGTGACGACGGGGTATTTCTAATTGATGATCAATTTGCGCCTCTCACTGACAAGATAAAAAAAGCCATAAATAAAATAAGCGACGAACCTATCCGTTTCGTCGTCAACACGCATTTCCATTTCGACCACTCAGGCGGCAATGAAAACCTTGGCAAAGAAGGCGCTGTTATTGTGGCACATAAGAATGTGCGCAAGCGTATGGCAAAAGATCAATTCGTCAAAGCGTTCAATGCCAAAACACCGGCTCAACCAGCCATTGCATTACCGGTAGTCACCTTTACAGAAGGTGTTTCACTCCATTTGAACGGTGATGAAGCCGTCATCAGCCACGTTGAGCATGCTCATACAGACAGCGACAGCCTAATTTATTTTAAAAGTGCCAATGTCATTCATATGGGAGACACATTCACCAATGGGCCTTACCCTTTTATTGACGTGGACAATGGCGGCACAATAGACGGTGTTATAAAAGCTGCTAAAGTGGGTATTTCGCTTGCAGATGATAAAACACAGATCATTCCAGGGCATGGCAAGATGGCGACAAAGGCAGACTTAGAAGCCCACTTAAATAGAATTCAAGTGACACGCGACATTATTGCAAAATTAAAGAAAACAGGTATCTCAAAAGATGATGTTATCCGTTCAAAGCCTTTAGAGAAATATGAATCCACTTGGGGGAAAGCAAACCCTAATGAGCGTTGGACAGATCTTTATGTCGGTTGGGTTTACGACACACTCTAATCCTAACAAAACTTGAATTTATACTATAGCGTGTTGCTCCAACCCGCATAGATAACTAACCTCAGTCCGGGATAAGTAATACCTGTAAACAGGCCATTTTGTCCCTCTCTGGGGTACTCCTCACGGGTTTAGAATGACTAAACCTCGTGACTCACGCCTTGAGAGGAATAAAAATAACAATGTTGACCCAAAACACGCCTTACCCCATTGATTTAACCAAGCTTAACCCATTGATTTTATTATGCTAAACTTTCTATGATCGACATTCCTTATCCCGTATATGGACTCCACCGATTTAGCAACAATAAAATAAG
>CAZXIN010000053.1:0-28185 GCA_964640795.1 uncultured Pseudoalteromonadaceae bacterium
TATTGCTTGATCGGCATCAATGTTATTGAGCGATCGAGATGCATGAAAATATGCATCTCGCCTAATTAACTGTGCTCTTGCCTTAAATCTGCGTGGCCCCAATTTTCTACCATGACATACGGTAACACTGTAGTATGGGCTAATATCAAAGGTCATCGATTTCCCCTCAATAAATAGTTATCAATTACTCTGAGCAGCCATCCTTTTTGACCTTGTCCAATAGAGTCCATTATTTTATATCGTTCGAAGGGTTAAATATCTTAAATAGATCAACCTGTGAATGATGTTGAAACTACTCACAGTATAAAATTGTCTACTAGTAAGGGTGTATTGGGAGCATTAAGTGTATGTTAAAAACTCCAAGAATTGGCCTGCTTTAGCAATAGGATATCTCTCTATGCAAGCTAGTATCCTTGGCAGTGATAAAAATCTGGAAGGGATAAACTGGCATTCGCTATACTTGTTGCCAGTGAAAAAAGAAAAAACCACATTTGCGATAAATATATTTCTTAATATACTTTAATTTTTGGATAGTAAGTACGAATGTATCATGGCTCTATTTACTGGAGTGCAGCGGGGCAGATGGAAATAGTACTAGTGGGACCTCATAGATGAGAAATCCATAGAAAACGCATTCGCTGAGATTTTTACGCAGTACTCGCTTTACCTTTGTAAAGAGGATATCAAGAAGCATTAATAATATGACAAAAAGCACTTACCAACGCTTCGAATGGAAACGCCGTAAGTTAGATTAATAACCCAAAGCAGAGAACTAACAACCAACTATCTTTTAAGTTGGATTTGGCATGGAAATTAAAGCACAGGAAGTTTTGATCTAAACAGCCCTCTAATGCATAGGCGCATAACATTAATGACGATTAACTAGGTATTGCTATAAAACAGATAAACGAAACACTCAAAGAACGAAACCTTCGAGATACAACAAATTTACTCTATAGCAGTGGTATTGGCGGTGTTATCGTTAGCTTGTTTGCCAGTGGAGCCTTAGTTTTTGGCTTTAGTGAAAACGAAACTTATTCACTTAAAATAGTTTGGTACGTCTTAATGACGACTGTTTTGGGCATAAGATTTTTGGACATTATTCATTGGCACGTTCGTCTTCGACATACCCCCTATGATGCTAATGCAGCTAACACCCGATTTGTTATCGGCGGCTATACCACAGCACTGATTTGGGGTATCTACAGTGTGATATTTTTCGATTCAATGGATGAGATAGAGCTTGCCGCAACGGTTATCATCATATCATCGATGGCTGGAGGCGCATCAACAGTTCTTGCGGGTAATAAGCGTCTATCAATAAGTTATGCTCTCATTTTACTCGTTCCCATATCGATTACTGGGTTGCTTTCTGACGAACATTATCATCAAGTTCTGGGTCTGCTTGGCAGTATCTTCGCGGTGGTTATGTTCGTATCATCATCTAAATCTTCAACCTTTACTGCCGAGGCTGTCCTACTAAAAAATCAACATGCTGATTTATTAGTAGAAAAAGAAGGGTTATTGGATGAGTTGAATGTACAAAATCAAGCAATCTCGCAGGTAAACACAACACTTGAAGAAAAAGTGAAACAAAGAACACAAGAGATTTTCACGCTTTCCAATATTGACCCGCTCACCAAATTACAAAATCGTAGTGCTTTTTTGGCTAATTTAAAGCAATCACTTGAGCAAGCTGAACAGCAGAATGAATCTCTAGCGTTGTTGTTTGTCGATTTAGATGGCTTTAAAGGTGTTAACGACACCCATGGACATGAAGTAGGTGATGAAGTGCTCATCGTGACAGCTCAGCGGTTAATTGCCTCTTTACAATCATCCAGTAGCTTATGCCGATGGGGAGGTGATGAGTTCCTCATCGCTTTAAACAACACCGATAAATATAAAGCAGAGCAGTTGGCTAAGGACATTATTGACGCTGTCTCTCGTCCAATACAAGTGGATTACAATATGCCTTTTGTGGGAGCGACTATTGGTATATCGATGTATCCGCAAGATAGCCACAACGAGAGTGAGTTAATTGCCTTTGCAGATACGGCGATGTACTTGCAAAAAGAAAAAGCAAAATCACATGCATGTTTTTTCAATCGCCAAATGAAAGCTCAACTTGATAGAAATCGTGTGTTGAAAAGTGGTCTGGCACATGCCATAGACAAAGAAGAACTATTCGTTGTTTACCAACCGGCCTACAACGTTAAAGATGGCTGTGTAAAATACTGTGAAGTGTTATTGAGATGGCAACATGGCGGAGAATTAATCCCACCCGATGAGTTCATTGCCGTCGCTGAGCAATTTGGTTTAATTCATGACATCGGAGCTTGGGTGCTCAACAAAGCGTGCCAGGATGTCGCCGATAGCGCATTAACAGGGCTAGATGAAGTCTCTGTTAATGTATCCGTTGCTCAGCTTTTAAGAGGCAACATGGTGGAAATGATTGAGTCAGCCATCTATACATCAAAGATAGCGCCATCGAAGCTTCATATAGAAGTGACTGAATCCATATTTGCCAAAGAGCCCGATGATGTCTTGTCTCAAATTGAGCAAATAAAGGCACTGGGTGTCAACATTTCTATTGACGATTTCGGTAAAGACTACTCGTCCCTATCATTGCTTCAATCGCTTTCACCGGATACGGTAAAAATCGACCGTGCGTTTGTTGAAAAACTCGACAGTGGTGGTGAAGCGATTATACGGGCAACCCAATATGTCGGCACTGAATTTAACTTTCACATAGTCGTTGAAGGTATTGAGACCAAAGCACAATTTGATAGAGTCACGGCATTGGGTGTTGAGTACATACAAGGGTACTATTTATCAAAACCTATACTCGCAGAAAACCTACCTCATGCTGGTGCCATAGATTTAACCCCTTGGGCTGAAGCATAATCTATATAGGATACCGTCAAGCTAAGATTTAAATAGTGAGCTTTTGATTTGATAAACGATGCTAAGGAATACTAAAGTATTACATTGATTCTCTATTGGTATATAGGGTGTTTTGCTATTCTTAATATACTGGTTAAATGTTATCTGATGCAAAATTCAAAACACACTTAAGGTAAGAAAGAATGAAGATGCCATCCATAAAACCCAATGTTTGTACAATTGACCGCATAATTAGAGGTGGTATAAGCCTCGCGCTTATTCTCTTCGGTGTCCTCTACTGGGGAACAATAGGGGATGCTATCTTACAAATTATTATATTAACTTTTGCTGGGTTGAATTTAATGTCGACAGCAATTGGATGGTGTCCTGTATATAAACTGGCTAATATTACGACTTGTAAATCAGAGCCCGTTTAAGTTTCTATTTTGATTACGTTGAGCAAAGAACCACTTGAAGCTGATACTAGCTTAAGATGGCGCCTACTCTTTGGTTCAGTTAGTTTAGCGGTCATCGTGTCCGCCATATTTATCTCTGTTGCCTATGAATTATCTAGTGATTTAGGTGATTCAATTGAACTTGAAAACACCCATGAGTTGGCTGCACACATAGAAACACATTTGTCACTCAATACATCCGAATTAAGCCTAAATCCAACAAGCTCAGAGTATTTTAAGAATAAACATCTATTTTCTTCCATTAGTGACCAAGTTAAAAGAATTGAGGTATGGTTTGCTGAAGAGCATATAACGGTCAGGCCTTTTGTAAGCGATGCATATCCAACAACTGTCATTCAGGTGTCGAAATTAAATGCTGAAAGCAGTGGGTTTATCGAAAATGAAGGGGGGCGTTTCTCTTGGGCCTATAAGGTAAACTCTGACTCAGGTGTTTCGGTACTCATAGTGCGTCAAGTTGATACGCTGAGTCGCGCTTTAGAGTACGTTGCTCAAAGACTCTCCATTACTGCTTTTTTAACATTCTGGTTAGCGGTATGGGCAGCGCTTGTCATGTCTGCATTGATCGCTAAGCGCTTTGAAAAAAGCAACCAAAAGTTATCCTTTATGGCAACTCATGATGATTTGACAGGGTTACCGAATCGCTATCAACTCATGTCTGTATTGAATAAATTTCTTGATAATGCCAAAGCTTTAGAAGCTAATAGTGAGAGGAGCACAGGTGCTTTGATGCTTATCGACCTTGATAAGTTTAAGGAAGTTAATGACACAATGGGCCATTCAGCAGGTGATAAGGTTCTAGCATCCATATCAGAGCGTTTGATAGATTCTGTTGGGACAGGAGCAGAAGTCTTCCGCTATGGAGGAGACGAATTTATTGTCTGGCTGAAAGGCGCAGATTGCGCAGCATCAGAAATATTAGCGAAACAAATAGTGAAGGATTTTCGACAACCTTTATTGATTGAGAATAACCAATTTGAGGTAGGAGCAAGTGTCGGCGTTGTCTGCTATCCAAAGCATGGAAAGACGATAGAAAATCTGTTTAAGCATGCTGATATAGCCATGTATCACGCTAAGAAATTGCGGTTAGGCTATCAACTTTTTAACCAAGCATTGAGTGCTAAAAGCAAGCTTTGGGTGAAGCTGAAGGGGCAGCTGAATAACGCCTTAGGGCAAAACCAATTTACTCTTTATTACCAACCGAAAGTCAACTTGACTAGTAAAGAAATTACTGGTGTAGAAGCTTTGGTAAGATGGGAACATCCTGAAGAAGGGTTATTAACTCCTGGCACTTTCATAAATATGGTTGAACAGAGCTCTATTGTTCACAAATTTACCCGATACGTTTTACAACAAGCTATTTTACAATGCCGCCTTTGGCTAAATGAGGGGA
This sequence comes from uncultured Pseudoalteromonadaceae bacterium, assembly GCA_964640795.1. Classification (GTDB taxonomy): domain Bacteria; phylum Pseudomonadota; class Gammaproteobacteria; order Enterobacterales; family Alteromonadaceae; genus M269. The sequence continues at coordinate 4,750 of CAZXIN010000053.1, forward strand.
TTCGAATAAGTATTGCTGTTAATTTGTCACCATATAACTTAAGAGACAAAAAACTCATTCCATTCCTAAGGCAACAGTTGCTCGCACATCAAGTTCCTGCTGGGTTGATAGAGATTGAGTTGACTGAAAGTGGGACAATGTTGGATGTTAATGCAGCTCAAACAATGCTCTTACAGCTACGTGCAGAGGGCGTGAAACTTTCAATCGATGACTTTGGTACTGGCATGAGCTCTCTCGCGTACATAAAAAAACTCAATGTTAACTATATCAAGATAGATCGTTCCTTTATCACAAATATTCAAAGCGACCATCGAGATGAAGCCATCGTAAAAAGTATATTGTCGCTTTGTGCAGATCTAGATAAGCAAGTCATCGCTGAGGGTATCGAAACACTAGAGCAAGCTGAAAAACTTTCCTCTTTAGGGTGTAACTTAGGCCAAGGTTATTATTTTGGTAAGCCTGTTCATCCTATAGTCATTACGCCATTACTAACAAAAGGCAAAATGCTGAAATCTAATATCACTAATATAAGAAAGACAACCACCTGAGATGTTGGAATGAGTTTAAAATACTCTAAGTTAAACTCATATGTGATTCATAGAGAGCGTTTTAATCCAGCCATTGCAAAATCAAATTTATAACTTTAATCCAACAAGACACTCCCTTAATCAAATATAATCCACTTGTCGATTTCTTAAATGACAAAAAGGAGGCAAACAATAAGTACAAAGCGACCATCTTAATTACGGAACAAGTGCATTACACTATAGTGATGTGATTTCGTCATAGCTATATTCACTACAAATTTACAATGTAATTGTCAACAGTGGTGGTGAAGCGATTATACGGGCAACCCAATATGTCGGCACTGAATTTAACTTTCACATAGTCGTTGAAGGTATTGAGACCAAAGCACAATTTGATAGAGTCACGGCATTGGGTGTTGAGTACATACAAGGGTACTATTTATCAAAGCCTGTACTCGCAGAAAACCTACCTCATGCTGATGCCATAGATTTAACACCTTGGGCTGAAGCATAATCTATATTTGATACGCTCAAGCTAAGATTTAAATAGTGAGCGTGCCTTGAGATTAGGGAAGTATTCCCACCCTCGGCAGCGACACAATTTATACGCTCACTTAAGGTCGATCACCTTAGCCTCACCATGCTGTTTGGAACGATAATCTTTTGCGGTACTTTCATTTGCCATAGCCTTTCTAATTGCCGGCAGCGCCTTTTCAGCAGCTTCTCTGCCTAAATCTAAACATTCGTCAAATTTTGTAAAATCAGCCCAAAACACCTTTTTTGTATCCACTGGAATAACCACGTCTGCATCTTTCAGGATGCGATCTTTGAGGCGCAATCTAGATAAATCCGCTGCACGCATCGCTACCTCATAAGTATTGGTTAAGGGTGGCATTGGGTCCGGTTCTGGTGATATGTCAACGGCAATAACAACATCGGCACCTAAGTCACGTGCGTGATCTGCGGGTACAGGGTTAACAATACCTCCGTCCATTAACATCATATCACTTGGCAAACCTAACCGGTCGCCTGGGATATGCGGGAATATGCCAGGTATCGCTGCCGACGCCATATTGGCTTCAACAAGTGGACCTTCTTTTAATAGGAGCTCCTTTCCGGACTTCAAATCGAAGACAACAATACCGAGTTTAATCATAGACTCTTCGATGTTAACCGGCGAAATCAAATATTCGATATTGCGTTGTAAAACACCAATATTAAACAGCGAATACTTGGCAAATGAGGTGGTAAAAACAGCGCTTTTCCCAAGTGTGACTTTTAACTTGTCATAGAATGTTTGAGCACCGTCTTCGTAGTTTTTGAAATACGTCAGTTTAGTGTTGTCGTAAAGACTAGAACGGAGATAGTTCTGACATTGGGTAATGCTGGGTTGCAACTTTGGACGAAACGCGTACATCGAAGCGATAACGGCACCAATACTAGAACCTGTGAGTATGTCGATATTGATGTTTTCGCGCTCCAATACTTCAAGCACACCAAGATGAGCAAACCCTTTTGCGCCACCACTGGCTAGAGCCAATCCTAGTTTCATGCTATTTCCCTCCATTTCTCTGCATTTAATGCCGGCTTAGTCATGCCGATTCAACAGTATATCACTGCTCATCCATCGCATTTAAAACATCCAATATATTCAATTCTGTCGTATCAGTTTTTACTCGAATAACGAGTAGTTAAGATAAAAAAGCCGATGTCTGAAGTAAACATCGGCTTTAACCTAAGGCCTCTTACGCATGAATTCTTTAGGCGGATATTGAACCCCTTTATAGGTAACAGGGACTCTTAACTGTGCGTAATCACGTTGAAACGTATCACGCAGAGCGCTAATAGAATCATGCCAGCGCTTTTTGACGAAAGCTTTGATTGAGTGAGTCAACTTAATCAACATAGCAAAACACCTGTCAATTCAAGTCAATAATTTCTCGTAGGCTCACTCTTCAGCCTCCACTTTACCAGATTGGTGCTCTAACCTAGGGTTACTGTGACCAATCTCAATGCGTTTAGGTTTCATTGATTCTGGTACTTCCCTAACCAGGGTAATATTCAGCAGGCCATCGGCTAAGTTTGCCTCACTGACTTCAACGTACTCGGTTAAATTAAAATGACGCTCAAAGCGCTTATAGGCAATACCTTTGTGTAAGAAGCGATGCTCGTCTTCACTGTCTTTTTTGTTGCCTCGAACCCTAAGCACATTTTGCTCAATATCAATACTTAAGTCTTCTTGACGAAAACCAGCAACAGCGAGTGTTATGCCATATTTGTTTTCTTCAAACATGGTGATGTTATAAGCAGGGAAATCAGCTGAATTATTATCAGTACGTTGTGCACTGTTTAACAGGGTATTCAGCCTATCAAAACCAATACCACTTCGGTAAAGGGGAGAAAGATCAATCGTATTCATAACATATCCTCTTAAAAGCAATACGAAATAAAAACAAATAAATAAGTGGGACTACTCCGTCTTCGGACATAGCACCACAGTATAGTAAGTAGGGTTTTACAAAGATTTTTCAAGAAAAAAGCGGCCCGTAGGCCGCTGATTACATGGGAGTAAGTAAAGTATATCAGTCGCTATTTTCCTCCTTTTTCTCTTCGTTGCTATCAGTGGTTTCATCGATTGGCTGTTTCGCCAAATCCTGGTAACCCATGCCCGCAAATTTGTCATAATCGTACTGGCTTATTGTAAAAGGGGTTTTCATATCCTCTCGGGTCACAAAATAGTCATCGTCAGATGCAATGAAGTGATAGGTATGACTGACATCATCCGATGACACGGTAAACTCAAGCTTTTCGGCTTTATCCGGAATCGATTCAGCAATCTTGTCTACTCTTAAGTTGCTCAAGGCACTGACTAACTGCTCGGCTTTTTCGGTATCTAGCTCTGCACTGCCTGCATCTTTGATTGGACCTTTAGCGGCAAACTGCCAATCACTGTCTTGTTTTGTTAAAACAAAGTCTGGGCCTTGTATTTCGGAAGCGTCATCAACAGCGAGTAGTGTCCTATCAAGCCAACCCTCAGCTTCGGCCGGAAAATCATAGGTATTTAAGTCAGCGGTATATATTTCTTCCTCTCCAGACAGTCGCATATGGACTTTACGAAACCCTGGAGAGGTTCCAAGGAATAGTTCTGCCTTGAGTTCGTCCCCGTCATACAATGACACACGACGCTGGAAGTTATCGTCTGAGACCTCAAATCGATTATGGCTACTCGATGTTGTCGCTACAGGCCAAGAACTGTGTATATTGGCAAGCTTGGTCAATATACCTGACACCTTGCTTCGATTAGCCTGTAGTTCGTCAGACGCTGACAAATGCCAATCGCCTGAGGACTTCACCACAGATACACTATCGTCTTGATCAGCAATGTCGATTTTATCAATGCTAGCCGAATCAAACTCAAACAATCTTTGCTGTGCTGTGTTTGACTCTTGCGTCCAAAGAAAACCTGAAAGACTAACCGCTAAACCAAGTTGCACCAGTAGGACAATGCTGAGCCAAGTATTCATTTTAGTCATTTCAATCTCCTATTAATTTGCCAACAGTTGGAAGTAAGCACGTTGTTTACGCTTGCGTTTATAGGTCTGAACTAACGCGACCATCACAATCGATAGTGCGGCCAAGATATAGTTGAGATATTCCCAGAACAGCTGACTATCGCGTTCCATAGATGGCAATGTGCGATTGAAATGACCACGAGAGCGAATACTCAAAAGCCCGGTATCTTCAAATGCATAATCCAGTGAGTTTGCGATTAACTGCACAGCATTGAGGTATTCACTGCCTGTGGCGGCGCCTGCCATACGGTTGATTTGGTCATCCAGGAAGTCATTCGAGCTGAACAATATGATTCTGGCAGACTCAGGAGAACGCTCAATGACACTTGAGATAACCGCGTCACGCTGAGATTGTTCATCGCCAGCTACTTCTTCAGCAGACGCTTCATTGTCTTGCTCAGAGACCACCAGAGGCGATGATTGGCCAGCAAAATAGGAGTCAAATCGACCTTGCGTCATTACACCAAGTAAGTGTGAGCTTTGCTGCGAATCAGGTTCAAAGGTGCTTACGCCATTGTTAGATACACTCGGCATAACATTGAGCGATTCAGACAACCAAGACCGTTCGGAGCTTTGCGCTAGGCGAATTACCTCTCTGCCTTGTTGTGCTTCTTGATCAACCGTGATGGGAGAAGCCCAAGCCATGGTCAACTGAGGTAGGTCTGCCGAAATGACGTTATCCTGATTCAGTCCATCTTTTCGAATATCAACAAAGTATGGATAATCCAGCATGCGCATTTCCTGAAGCTGGAACCCGCCGACATTGCGCGTGACAGGTACTGGGAAAGCTGCATTCTGTTTATCCAATACCACTTGTTCACCGATCGTCAGGCCATGATACTCCAGCCATTTTTCCAGGCCACTGCCATGGGGTTGTAGGCTTAAACTTGAACTACTCAGATTGGCACTAAACGGTGAAGTAGCTGCAATAATGGTTCCACCCTGCATTAAAAATTGGTCAACCGCGAATACTTCGGTTTCAGTCAACCCTTGGGGTGCCGCCAAGACAAGGACATCCGCGTCACCAGACACTGAACCATCGCTAATATCCTCTCTTCTTACGTTTAGCTCTGCGCCAAGAAACTCCTCCAGTTGCCTGAATTGCTTGCTTGAGTTGCCATATTGCCCATACGCATAATCAGCCGTTGGCGTTACCAAAGCGACAGTTTTTGTAAAACCACTGGCAAAACGTTTAATACCCGCTTCGAGGTCACGCTCGAACGTGCTTTGTGTCATATCGCCCAGCGGAATTTGAACAATCTGCTCACCTTTAGCCAGGGTTAAGTAGAAGTAAAAGCTTTGGTCACTAAACAAACTGGTTGTTAGTGGTTGGAAGCCATAGTCAGTGGCTATCTGCTGGGCAACCGTTTGGTCTGCATCGGGGTCAATAAAACTGACCGTCAACCGTCCATCAGCATCTGATTGAAAGCGACTCAAAACTTGATTTACCGTTTCCTTAAAAGATGTTAGCTGTTCCGGCAATTTGCTGTCATCAGAAACATAAGCGGTAAAAGCTAAATCTCCTTTCACCGTATCAAATAAGTTGCCGCCTGCCTGGTAGGCATTCAATACCTTTTTCACGGCACGCGTCATGTCATGCTCAGGGTTGCGAAGTTGTACGTCGATATCACCCTCGGTGTTGGATTTCACTTCGATTAAATCCCTGAAACCTAACATTTGGTGCTCATCGGCATATTGGACAACGACGTTAAAGTAAGAGCTAACGATGGAGGCTTCGTACCGGTCAGCAACCTGGAAAGGGACAGGTTGAATACCAAACTTTTGATTGGCCTCTTTCTCAACGTCGGGATCAGAGACTGGGTCGACGATTTCTACTCTAACTTTGCCTTTACCCGCAATTTCGTATTCTTGGATTAAATCGCGTAACTGAGGTACTAATGGCGCCAGCAGTGGATGCGTTTTACTGGAGAAGTATCCTCTGATGAGCAAAGGTTCTTGAAGCTGATTGAGGTAGTTGGTTGTAGCATCAGAAATAGAATATTGATTTCCCGCTGTTACATCAGCACGCAGCACAGTCAACTGCCCTAGCCATAAATTAGCGCCCAGAGCATTAGCAATCAGTAAGCCAGTCAGAGCAGTCCAACGCTTATGGTGGCTTGCACTTGAATGATTTGCCCAACGTTCTTTCTCTAGTACATAAACATTCAACACCAAAAATACGGCAACAATGCTCAGGTAATAATACAAGTCACGAAAGTCTACAACGCCGCGTTCAATCGCATCAAAGCGCGATCCTGTGCCAAGTAACCTAAGCCACTCGCCCATTTGTGTGCCAAAGAACGTCGTAACCGAGGGTGTACCAATAATATATAAAAGACCACACAGGGTAACGGCACTGATTAAACTAACGATCTGATTTTCACTGCGTGCAGAGACAAACAAACCAATGCTGAGGTAAGCCGCACCGAGCAAGAAAGTCGCCATGTAGCCTGCAAAGACGGGACCCCAGTCTAAATCGCCAAGAATTGAAACTGTCACCGGCAATGGCAGTGTTATCAGTAAAGCGATACCCAATAGAAGCAAGCACCCGAGGAATTTGCCTAACACAAAACTCCACAGTGGCGCTGGTTGAGTCAATATATGCTCCAACGTGCCTGCACGGCGCTCTTCACTCCACAACTTCATTGTCAGTGTGCCGGATAGAAATATAAGCAAAACCGGTATCCATTCGAAGAGCGGCCTGACATCGGCGATGTTACGTGCGAAGAAGGCTTCTCCCCAGAAAAAAGCGAACAATGTAATAGCTGCGAATGTTGCCAAAAATAGATAGGCAATCGGTGATGAGAAGAACAGTGTCGTTTCTTTGGTTGCAATGCGTTTTATGGCGCTATAAGTACTATAACTAGGCTGCATAACTCACCTCCTGCTGATTTGTTTCAACATCCTCAGTCCTTTGATACGAAGGATCACTGACCTCTCGGAATACCGTCTCTAGATCACGATGTACTTCTGTTAAACGGTAGAGATTGTTGCCTGTATCGATAATCGCCTTAGCAATTGACGCTAGAATATTGTGATGCCCATCAGATTTATTGATGGTGATCTCGTAGTCGTTAGCGTCTGGATAGCTGCTTTTACTGTCTAGCCGCGTCATATTATCAACGCCGTTTATCGGATTGAGATACATCAGTACATCTTCGCCTGACATCGATGTGGTTAGGTGTAAGGTATCGCTTTGCCTTAACGCTTCTAATTTGGAATCAACGACTAGCTTGCCGCCATTAACGATTAATACACGATCACATAACGCATCAACCTCTTGCATGATATGCGTCGACAAAATAACAGTCGCATTTTGAGCGATAGACTTTATCAGCACGCGCATTTGCTCTGTTTGACGGGGGTCAAGACCATTAGTCGGCTCATCTAAAATCAATATCTTTGGACTACCCAAAATAGCTTGTGCGACACCAACGCGCTGTTTAAAACCACGTGATAGAGTTTCTATGGGAGCCAATAGCTTTGCTGACAAATCGGTTGCTTTAATGACTCGACTGATCTCTTGGGACTTTTCAGTACCTGTGAACCCTTTCAAATCGGCAGCGTAATCCAGATAATCAGCAATGGTCATTTCTGGATAAACGGGTAAGTTTTCAGGCAAGTAACCTAGTCGCGCTTGAACCGCTTTCGCATGACTTGCAAGGTCAAGACCATCAATATTCACACTACCGTTATTAGGTTCGAGGTAGCCACTGAGCATTTTCATGATGGTAGTTTTTCCAGCACCGTTGTGGCCGAGCAAGCCAACAATTTCGCCCTTACCAATTGTAAATGAGACCTCGTCAACTGCAGTAAAGCTGCCATATTGACGGGTAAGTTGTTTGACGCTGAGCATATCTTCCTCCCATAACTCGTTGTTTGATGCGCCTTATGTAGAATTCGGGATCAATATTGCGCTAACGGGAGGTCAACAGACGATCTTGTTCTGTCATTCGAAAAATACATTGCTGAACTCCATTGGATAGCAGGGCACATGCCCATTAACAATTTATTAACCGATTGAATATTGTTGAAATAGGGAGTGAAAAAGACTTTTCAAGAAAATTTTTTGAAAAAATTAAGCCTGCAGTTTAGCGGCCTTAAAAGTGGCCGCTAAAGGCTTACAGAACTAGGCATGTGACATAACACGCCTCATTTTATACAACGCTTGCTCTTCGATTTGTCTCACTCTCTCGGAGGAAATGCCATAACGTTTACCTAAGTCCTCCAGTTTAAGCTTATCGCCATGAGAGGCTAGCCAACGACTTGTGACGATATCTCGACTACGATCATCGAGTTTAGCTAATGCCTTATTCAGCAGCGTTGTATGCTTTTGTAGGTAATCTTCATGCTCTACATCAAGGTGAGGTGCCATAGAATGATCTTCGAGGTAGGTACTCTTGGCATTTTGGCCATCATAATCCTCGTCAAAGCGATCACTAAATCCTTCATCAAAGAAACAATCATTTTGTTGGAGCCTCTCTTCCATTTCCAGAACGTCTTGTTTATCAACATTCAGTTGCTGTGCTACAACACTGGCTTCATCATTGGAAAGCCAACCAATGCGTTTTTTCATTTTGCGTAAATTGAAAAACAGCTTTCGCTTGGCCTTAGTTGTCGCCACCTTGACCAATCGCCAGTTATTCAATATGTACTCGTGAATTTCCGCTTTAATATAGTGAATAGCAAAGCTTGCCAATCGACATCCATATGAGAGATCAAACTTAGGTACTGACTTCATCAAGCCAATATTGCCTTCTTGAACCATATCTTCAACAGGCAACCCATAGCCTTTGTATCCTCGGGCGATGTGAACAACAAACCTAAGGTGAGACAGGATGATTTTACGTGCAGCCTCTAAATCGTTCTGTTCTTGATAACGTTTAAATAATGCTTTTTCTTCTTCATCAGATAACCGAGGAAGCGTCTGGACATAATTGAGATATGATTGAAAATTTCCAGTAAGCGCTAGTTCGGCACCATGATTGACTATTGGCATCGTATTCATTGGTCACTCCAACAACTTTAAGTTCATCAGTACCCGCGATTAACAGGTATCAAATTGCAAAAAATAGCTCGATTCAGTGAATATAATGTCGGTTGACTGCTTCATCAGTTAATAGCAAGAAGCGGTCAATTTCCCTATCACTACAAATACGCAGATAGGGATTAATGATGGGCTTTCAAGTCGTTTTTTAATTCAATTTAGTTACTAAAAAAACAAAAACATAACTTGCAAGAATAATTTGTGAGTTACCCAATTAGTCCATTTTGGCAAATGAAATCGGCTCATTGATTATTTAAGTTGAGGCAATAAGGAGGTTTATTCCTTATCAAAGCTTTCTACAATAATCGCGCCGATTGATGCTGGCATAGAAACGATGATGAGTCGCCTAAATGCAACCATGGGGTCATCCATTATTGGAAGCTTATCCAATGCAAGTAACACAAGCGCTACAACCAAAAGAGTAATAGCGTAGGCTAATCCTACCCTAACAACATAACTTCGGACTCTATTTTTAACAGCACCCTGAAAAAGGCTGTAATAAGCGTAAAAGCTGAGGAAGCAAATGGACAAAACAGCAAACAGTAATAGATTTAGCCAAGGTAGTGTCAGAGCCATATCCCAAGCTTCTTGTGTGAAAGCAATAGGCATGGCCATAGCAAAAGCACCGATGGCAATTTGACTAGCGTCTTCCGTATTAAAATAAAGTTTCATGTCAGTATACTCATCATCACAAACATGACTCTCAGAGCTTGCCTGTTCGAATAGCACCGGCTCCTAGTATCAAGCTGTTTTCCATCCGTCATCTTAGCGTTGCATGGTAACAACCAGTAGAGTTTGTTCCTTGTAAGGAAACAATGCATCACATATAAGATCATAAAACTCTGGATATTTAAAATCAGCGGGAATAGAAGCATCCATTGTTTAATCCTCTTTAGTACCCACTTCTGGCTTTGGCTTATCCGTAAACTTCCCTATGGTTTGCCAGCGATTTCTGGGGTTAATAATAATTGGGCGAGTCAGCATCAGATTATTAGGATAGATCACAACTTCTCTGTCTTCGGTAATAAGGCGTGTGTTGAATAAATTGACTTCGGCAATATATCCCTCGATATAGTTGTCTACGTCAATTACCCGCACAAAATTGCCCCGTCTGAAGGAATTGTGAAATAGCAGCAAGAAATAAGAGGTAATATTGCTCAGCAATGACCAACTCGCAAAAAGTGCAACACCTGTGAGTGTTATCAACGACGTTGAGAGTACCAATAAACCGCTAAAATCAATACCCCAAGCAATCAATATAATGGCAATGGTAATAGTTGCAGAGACAAGCCTAACCGTATGATAAGCCTTTTGTTTAGTCTCTGATTTAAGATTACTGTCATCCACCCCTTGTTCGATACGAGGCAATGCAAGGCGAGTAACAAGCACATACAACACAATAACGGCAAATGACCAAGCAAGGTTTACCGAGTAACGACTCGACCATTCCAATACGCTTTTGACCCAATCAGCCTCAGCCATCTTTGTTCACCTCTTTTATATGTAATCGCTCAGCTAACTCATCGAGCTTCTGGTGTAACCGCATAATTTCCAAATCTGTTTTGAGACTAACTTCATAGTTGAGCGTCGCAGCCATTCTATCTTTATCTGATTGTCTGTTTTGCGACATCATAATAATCGGCGCTTGCAATGCCGCTAATGATGACAGTGCCAGATTAAGCAAAATAAAGGGGTAAGGGTCAAAGGCAGCATCAGCCGTTAAAATGATCGTGTTTGTTATTATCCATGCCAACATGATTCCAATAAACAGGAGAATAAAAGTCCAGGAACCTCCAAACATAGCCACTCTGTCGGCGACGCGTTGACCAAAGCTGAGTTGCTCTTTGAAGCTCTCATTCAAATCCGTGACGACTGTCTCTTGCTTAGCGATGGCTTGAATGACATTCTGCTCATGCACATCTAAGTCGGTGTACTTTATGTTTAATAAGGCTTTAGCCAAATTCTCAAAATATTTCTTTACCACAATCATTTCCTCTTATGTCGAGATTAAAATTCATCGTCTATCGGTGACATTGCTATCTCTGGTTTGATATCTCTCGCCTTAAGAAAGCTAATAATAGGCCCAAGTGACAGACTAGACTCAGCACCTTTTTGATAAACCGCAAAAACTTCCTGATGTACTTCTAATGAATCAGCGACCTGGAATAAATTGCCATCATCTAAATAAGGTTGTACCAACGCTCTTGGAAGATAAGCTGCGCCGCGATGACTTAAAATAAATTCCAGCGCAATACGGCTCTGTCCTGTGTGCAAAATCGGCGCAATGGGCTCAGAGAATAAACGGGCCTGCTGCAAGTTAAAAGCCGTTCCCCAATCCACAAAAACATGCCCAATAGCGGGTACATCTTCCATCTGCTTACTTTGATGATTGCACACCATAATCAGCTCCAAATCACCAATATTCTCCACTTCAAAGTCCCCATTAGCAGGTGGATCGAGCGTAGCGAAAATATCAACTCGCCCACCAAGTAATGACCGAACAAGGTGCTGCGAGCGGTTTATTTCTGTGCGCATATAAAGGTTTGGAAAAGCGATAGCCAACTTGGGCAAAAGGGACTGTAAAAACGTATCCCATAAGTTCGACGTGCCGCCCAATGATAGTTGTGCATTTTTCTTTGTAGGTACACCAACTTCTTGAACAGCCAACTGCCAAGACGCAAGCAAATTTTCAGCATGGGGCAACAACCTCTCACCCGCAGTGGTTAGCAGAACATTGTTTCTTTGGCGAGTAAAAACAGGCACGCCTATCAGACTTTCCAATTGCTTCACTCGCGAGCTAACGGCAGATTGCGTCAAAAACAGGTTCTCAGCCGCATGACCAAAATGCCTCGTTTTAGCCACTTCCATAAAAGTGCGTAATAAATCGGTATTCATACTCCACCTACTTCGATAGAAAATTTTTATCGAAAACAACAAAAATCTATCGTTTTACTCATAAAGGATCTGAATGAACAATGCCACAAGTTTCTAAAACACGATAAGAGAATTTAATCATATGAACGAAAATAATGCTTTTTTCTCAGATCGACGGTTTACAGCAAGAGAGTTTTTTCCTCACGGTATCTCCCGTAGTGGTGATTTTTCACTCGCGCAAACCAAGTTATTAGAGCAACACGGTCATGCTTATCAGACTCTGCAACAAGGATTAAGAGCTCCTGCTAATGATGAGGAAGCGCAATTTGTCGAAGTCTTTAAAGGGCTCAAAAGTGCAACCACACCGCATGAACTAGTATGGCAACGATTTTTAGATAGAACAGAAAATAGAGTTAAAGTATCGAGCTTCTCAAGCAGAACGACAAAAGATGAAGACTTAAACGACGTTTCTGAAGAAGAAGAGTGGTAAATAAAGCAATGAAATTGTGTTTTTTGATGTATCCCTGGGACCGTGTCGAGCCAGAGGCAGACAGTACGTTAAGGCTTATCCATGAGGCCGCATCTCGCGGGCATACAGTCGCTGTAACAACACCCAATAACTTAACGGTTCGAGACAGTGAAACCTATGCATTCTGTAATGTCTTAAAAAAAGCAGCAAAAGTCAGTAGCAACATACCAGCCTTCTATAAGTCGGCAGATTTTAAACGAAGCAAATTACCACTACGTGGCTTTGATGTCATTGTGATGCGCGCCAATCCTCCGTTGGATACAACAGCACTGAATTTCTTAGATTCTGTACGTAATGACGTATTTATCATGAATGACATCGATGGTCTGCGTATTGCCAACAACAAGCTGTACCCCGCGTCATTCAGTGGTGAAGCAGCAAAATTCATTCCTGCAACTCATGTCTCCAAGAGCCAGGAGTACCTTGAGCAGGTGCTTGAAGAATCTCCAACTGAAAAAATGATCATGAAACCGCTAAACGGATTTGGTGGTCGCGGAGTCATTGTCGTCGAAAAAAATGCACAGCAGAACTTCCGTTCACTCTTGGAGTTCTATATCGGCGGTGAACAAGGCAACTACGTAATTTTACAAGAATGTGTAGAAGGTGCAGAGCAAGGGGATGTCAGAATATTGATGCTCAATGGGGAACCTATTGGTGCCATGAGGCGCGTGCCGTCAGAAAAAGATATCCGTTCGAATATTCATGCTGGCGGTAAAGAAGTCAAACATACGCTCTCTAAGGAAGAAAAGCAGCTGTGTAAAGCGCTTGGCCCACAGTTAGTAAGAGATGGCTTATACCTGGTAGGGCTAGATGTGATTAATGGCAAGCTCATTGAAGTCAATGTGTTAAGTCCAGGGGGCATCACACGTATCAATCGACTCAATCGAACAAAATTGCAGAAGAACGTCATTGATTTTATTGAAAACGTCGTCTCTGCCCGAGAGCTAGTGGTTGAGCGTAAAAATTCATTTCGTAAGGTAATTGAAGATGCTGAAGCTATCTGAAGAGCAAATTGTTAAGCGCATAGCACAAAGTGAAACCTTTGAGTGCGAAATCCTCGATGGTAGCTTTTGCCTGAAAATAGAGAGCTATACGCCCATTATCTGCACAGCAGTTCATGCGGGCAGTCGATTTCGTCAAGAGTTAGAAGATACCTGTGCATTGGACAAAAAAGAGCGCCTCTATGAAGAAGACCCTTATACCGACCAACTCATTCAAGCGATGCCTATAACCTTGATAGCAAAGGATTCACGCTATGAGTACGACCTAAACCGTCCCGTCGCTAACTGTATTTATACAAAGGCCTGGGGTAAGAATGTATGGCGGAAAAAGCTAAGCACTAAAAAGCGCAATGACAGCATTAAAAAGCATCGTTGTTTTTATCGGGTGTTTGATGCACTTGTAGAAAAGATAGAAGCTCAATTTGGCACATCGATTATTTTTGATGTGCACTCATACAATCATCTGCGTCATGACAGAGAAACGCCAACGTTCAATATCGGCAGCGAACAAATAGATAAAGATCGTTGGCAATCAGTCATTGATATGGCTTTAGCAAAATTGGCGAAAATTGAGTTACCTAATATGCCTGTATCTGCAAAAGAGAATGACATTTTCTTTGGCCGAGGCTATATGATCTCTCATATCAATAGCCGTTTCCAAAATACCTTGGTATTGCCATTAGAGGTTAAGAAGGTGTTTATGGATGAGCTAACAGGTGAAATCTATCCCTTAGTCATGCAGGCACTTAGTCAGCAATTTAAAGCGTGCTTAGTTGATATCTCTGCCTTTTTCTCCAGACGGTTTACCTCTAAGAAACGCGTTAAAAAGTCGGATATGCTTGCAGAAAGAATGGACCCAGCCATTCTTAAGGTTGATAAGGCGCTCTATGACTTAGCAAAGGGCCTGGAGACACTGTATTACATCAACCCAATTAATATTCCGTCAGAGCGGAAACAGTTCTTTAAATGCAATGGAAACTACGTTCCCCAATTCAGATATAAGCAGCTGGATGTTGACCCCTATCAGTTTAGAGAGCGGCTTTATCGCTTGCCCGTTGATACGATACGCGACCCTAGTATCCAGTCTCTATATCGTGACGTCATTGACGGACTAAGCCATAAAATAGACTTACTCGTTAAAGCAGGCCAACCCGGCTTTATGTATGAATCACTAAAATACTATGGCGAGCCCAGTCGAAATGACGAACGCAACGCCCAATTTTTATTACATGCAACCAGCTTCGAACCGGCACAAGAAAAAGTCGTATCGACAGAAGAGTTGCAACACAAAATGCAAACAGCGGCCAATATATGGGGCATGCGATGTAAGGTAGAAACCAGTGCAAAACTGGTTGCTGCCGCTATGGTATCCAATAGTCGTAAAGCCGTGATGATAGCCAAAGACTTGCACATATCGGAGACCGAGGCGAAAGCTCTGGTACATCACGAATTAGGTGTACACATGGCAACGACACTCAATGCATCATCTCAACGCTTAAAAGTATTCTCTCTTGGACTACCCGGCAATACGATGTCGCAAGAGGGACTGGCGATATTAAATGAATTCCATTCAGGGAATGTCACATTGAAGCGTATGCAAGGCTTGGCTTTAAGGGTTCTGGCGGTGCGTAATATGCTTGAATATGGCGATTTCAGACAAACGTTTAGCTTCTTAAAGGAAGAGCATAAATTATCCCCAGACGAAGCATTCAAACTTGCGGTTCGGGTGCATAGAGGTGGAGGATTTACTAAAGATTACGTTTATCTTAATGGTGTCAGCTCAGCATTAGAGCTATACAAAAACCAAGACATTAAAAATCTTTACATCGGTAAGACGGGTTTTAACTATTTACCTGTGATTAATGAAATGGTCGAGCGACAACTTGCTGTGGCTCCTCAGTACTGCCCAAGGTGGCTAGACCAACCTGCTAAAGTCTCACCAGTATTGGATTACATTATGTCGTGTATTCAACCATCAAATCGAAACATGAAATCAACTGCACAAAGCAATCATAAAGTGGCCGCTTAACCAAGCGGCTTATCAATAAAATGTGAAGAAATGAAACTAACTTTATTCAACAACTATCGCTCAGCGTTGTAATTTGACTACTCCCATTCGCTTCAATAACACGAGCTAAGTTGCCTGATGCATCTATTTCTTCATCTGTCATCGACTGAACATCATGCTTCTCTATTGAGAAACTACCGTTCTCATTGGTAGAGAATCTTAGGATATCACCGATATCAATACCCAATTCATCACAGTAATCATCAGGAAGAGATAACTCATATTCCTGCCCAATTGTTATTTGATACGACAGCATAGTGCATCCCCTAAGGTCAGCTCAGATAATATTATTTAAGCTAAAATTATCGAAAAGGTAAAGAGGCCTTATATCTGTATGATTAGTTTTGATTATCTAATCTTCTTACTTAACTAGGGGAGGATCAGGCTCTATCTATAAGAGCATCGATATCTCTCTGAAAAGTACAGAAGGCATAAACCACACGTTAGAAAGTAAAAACGCACCCCTGTGGATGCGTTTTTTCTATCTAAGCACAGATCTCAATCCCAATAACAAATCGAGGGAAATCCCATTTGACAGCAATTCTGATACGAAATCTGACATTAGATTTGGCTTGGTTTGGTTGCTCAACAATCTCTTGCATAGCTTTCTCCAAACTCAGACAGGTGCTCTTTTTGGACGACACACTGCCTATTGAGCCAAGCTTGGCACCTTTCATTTATAGACTGCGGAGATGCCTACCTCTGTCGCCTTTAATTTAGATATTGGGATTGCTCTTATAATATCAACACTTACTGATCTTAGTTTTATCAAACACACATAAACTAACTGAAAAAAATCTGCACTAAATGTACTTATCACCGATAAGGCTTAGATTAAAAAACGATCTTCATTCACCATTCATATCGAAAGGTGTGACCTCCGATGCTGATGTTGCTTTCAATAAATCCTTATCCGATGTCGGAAACGCCTCAGCTTCAGTATTGATATCAAGATACTCATCTTGAATTTTCTTTACTTCCTTCCATAACTCCTCTGGTACATAGGGTATATCTTGATGTTTTCTGAGCAAGGCTTTACATTCTCGAGAAATTTTAAGGTACCTATTACCAATAGAGCTGTGACCTTCGGCCGCCTTGTGATAGTTGAAGAATGTTTGTAAAGCGCTAAGTGAGGCAGCTATATATGCAAAAATAGTCGAAACAATCACAACTGCACTTTTTTCATTTCCGTCAGATAAAAGAGACACTATTATTGTTCCTAAAGCTACATTTATAAGTACAACAGGTATGCCTAACCAGTTATGCTTTCCAATTTTTCTCCGGCTCGCATTAAAGTGTTTATTCTTACCGATCCTCGCATCATTCCTGAGCTCATCGATTAAACTTAATGCACCATTGACGTTGTATTCCATACTCGCTTTTTAACCCTTAGTTATTAAATCAAGCAGTAACCACTTCTTTCAGTCTATTTTCAACTTGGGTATAGATAGGAAGGCTGCTTTTTGGTGCATCAAGAGTTACTACTATTGCATAAGGCACCGGCTCATCTTGAATTCCAGCTCTAATTCTGCAGTTCACAGCAATTGGCAGTGCTCCCTTTTTGTCTAAATCAGATACTTCACTACCTTTATAGACAACGTGAAAGCTCGACCCTTTACCTAAATGCGGGTGGTAATAATCACCTTCAGATAGTTTCAATTTTTGTTTATTAACACCACTCACCCAAAGTTTTGCCCCATTATACTCGGCCGATTGTGCGTTAATGGGTGAAAACCATGCTACCGTAACAATCACCCTCCTGAGTTCTGAAGACAAAGCCAAACAATCTGGTAGTGGAAAATCATAAATATGAGACTCTTTGTCTTTTAATATACCAGAGTGTAATAGCGTTGCTTGTTGGTCGGTACATGCATGTATCCTCTTTTCATCTACGAGCCCATAACCTAAATATTGATTGAGTTCAGACTTAAATATTCGGTATTGTGAATACTCTTTATACAAAGATGTTAGCTCACCGACTGCGTCAGGTTCAAACTGAGCACCATGAATAACCAGCGCTTTAAGAATAAGTGCATCAGAAGCATACTTAAGAGCAACAGAATTACTAGAAAACTCTTTTAGCGATTGTAACGTTTCATACAATTGTCCAAGCCTTCTGGTCGTAAGCGCTGCAGAGTTGCTGGTTCCTGTCGAATATAAATACCTTGAAAGGTCACCACCATGGGGGCCTGGGCAAGCAACTTTTTGTCCAGGCCCATAAGAGCTCGCTGCTCTCGCACTCAATCGAACAGGCTCACTATCTAACATCGTGCGGTTAATATAAGTTTGCCTACCGCCAGGCATCAATAACTCGGGCTTTATCGATCTATTTTTGCCTAAAGTAATAGGGTTATAAAGGCTTACCATGTTCGGTGTCGCAATAGGATCAATAAGATTGTAATGCACAATCCCGTCGTAGAAATCACTATGAACAGATTTGACAGTAAGAGCGTTTATTGCCTCTGCAGGTGACATCATTCGTCGAGAGTACCTGTCAGAATTTACTGCATCCAACATAGCAACTTCCCTATCTCTAGCTGTCATCGTATTGAATTCTTTTAAACTAATATCATTCAAAACTATTCTGTCAATATGGTTTCCGCCGCTTAAAACGAACAACACGCGATACTTATAAGCGAGCCAATCAATCATACGGGCTAGTGGGCTCACATCATGTTCGAATAATCTATTTGGGTCACCAATAGATAGATTAATAATCTTCACTGTTGGCGCACTTGGCTCTGTACCCTCACTTTCTTCAAAAAGTCGCCTCACAGCTCTGTGAAGCAGGTCAATGGGTAAATGATCTTCTGGAATAGCTTCCTGTCTCGGACCTTGTTGGCTATTGCCTGCATCTACTGGTGCCATAATTGGCCTAATGTAAATGGGCTGTTGTAAAGGCCCCTCTGGATCAGGGTTTTCTATATCGCCATGCACAATCAGAGAAGCCATTGCCGTTCCGTGGCATTGCTCATTTGATTTGTATCTACTTTCGAATTCGTCAGGATCTTCAATAACTACATGATTTTTTAAACTCTCATGATTCGCTAGTGGGAGTCCGTCGAACAGCGCTATTACTGGTGTAGTCTTGTCAAAGTAATCTGGCGCCAAAAGATTATCATGATTACGTTCCTCTTCTGTCTGGAGGCCTTCTTCTTCGGGCATGGGGAAGGCACATTGTCCTACCGGCCAAAAGTACATTGCATCATCACACCTCACTAACTTGAATGAATCTAATCCGTCCAAAACTGATTGGGCTAACACTCTGGATATTTTTGCCAAAATCCCGTGATATGCGATTCCTTCATGCTCAAACGTTTTACAAACTATCCCTCCTGATCCTTCAACAAGCCTAATCGCTCTTTGCTCTGACGCATACCTGGCCTCTTTACTCTTGCGATACCAAAGCTCGATTTCTAATGGGATAAGCTCTTCGGAATCTTCAGACAATCGAATTTCCCAATCCTCTTTGATCCTAGTATGTTCGATTCTATCTTGAGAGCCCCAGAACCTAATGCCTCGCAGATGCATAAAGGCATCTCTCAAAGCGGACATGCCGAATGGGACTTCATTCGTTTCTTTATACTGCTTCCATATTCTCAAGAGTTTTTCTAAACCCTCTCGATTACTCATACTCATATAAAGATTGGAAGGAGAATTCTTTCTGTTGCCGTCTTTGTCTACAATGAAAATAGATTCGTCTTCTACGTCATCACCCGTGATGTTTTTGATAAATTGAAATCCATCAACACGCTCAATGCTTTTCATAAACCCTTGAATAGAGCCACAGACTTCTATAACAAGCACCTTCTCTGGTGCCAACCCATCTATAGATTCGTGAAGAGATATAAATTCGCTAAATTCAGTACTTAATTTTTTGAACCGATGTTTAAACCGAGCATACTGTGCTTTTGGTGTTGGAGACTTTACTTTAGTTTGAGCTGACGGGAGTCGAGCAGAAGAACTGGTTCTTGGGCTTTTGAATAATAGAAGTGGATTTGTTGCCATGTAAAGCTATAGTGCAGAGTACATATAGTACCTAATACTAACACTAGCTTTCCCTTAAGTGCATTTTTTTAACCCAATTACTGAGTATTCCTTTTGTAATTTGGTTTAACTTTTTCTCGCTAGCAGGCAACCCGAGCACATATTTTCTGCGTACATCTAAAGCAAAATCTTCAATCTCAGCAAAACTCAGCCCTTTTAAAGATGTCGCTATATCTTTTGTTGGCATACCAAAGGCTATTTGAACGCGCTCTTCAAAAACATTAAGCCAATTTGAAATTAATACCTGGGAAGGCGTTGGCAATTTAAGCTGCATTTGGAAGCGCCTCCAAATTGCACTATCAAGCATTTTCTGATGATTTGTTGCGGCAATGACAACAACGTGACTAGGTAACATGTCAATTTGCTTTAACAACGAGTTAACAACACGTTTGACTTCACCATTGTCGAGTTCATCAGCTCTCTCTTTACCAATCGCATCAAACTCGTCGAAAAACAACACACAACGCCGAGTCTTAACATGTTCGAATAAATCATCGAGTTTCTGCGCCGTTTCCCCTAAGTATTTACTAAATATGCCTTCATATCGAACAAGATAAAATGGGAGCATTAGCTCATTAGCCATAGCTTCTGCGAGGGAGGTTTTACCATTGCCTGGTGCTCCTGCCAAAAGAATTCGATGACGAGGCTCCATATTGAAAGACCGCAATATATCTCTACGAGAGTGTTCCTCAAGCAATTCTTGGCACTGCTCTAAAACATCGTTTGGTAAAACTAAATCGTCAAGTGTTTTTTCTGTAATCAACTCATAGAATACATCTTGCGCAATCTGGCGCGATGAAGATGCATGGATTTGGTGGTTAGCGATCGCTTTGTCAGATTCTGTCAATAAAACCCTAATTTTATCCGCAAAATGATGATGATGCTTAGCGGTAGCATCAGCTACGATAGCCTCCGCTGTCATCTTAAATCGGGAAATATCCCCTTTAATACCTGTCTCAACAAGATTTAAAACAAGATCTGAACGTGCCATACATCCCCCAATCGCTGAAAGTGAGTCGTTATTGTTTTAACCAACAGCTTTTGTCTTTCGATTTTAACGGAAAAACAAAAGCACCACAATTGACTACCTATAATATTCCATATTATCATATTTTATATGCTTTATCATCTTATTTCAAACAGCAAAGAAATGGTAAAAAAAGAAAAAGCCAATAACACAGACCCCAACGAAATATTTAGGCAAGCGTTTGATTTATATGATGAAAAACAAAATGATTTTGCAGCTAGAGTTGGTGCTACACAGCCTCAAGTGTCAAAATACTTGAATAAGAAGCTAGTGCCACCCTCTAAAATAATTATTCAATGCATGCATATTATTCATACACTGGAAGTATTTCCGGAAAGTTGCCGTTCGACCGCTGTACTAGCAAAACGGATAAAAAAATTAAATGGCGATAAGCACAAAGCCATAAGGAAAGCGCTAACGATGATGGTTGATGCATATGAAACATCAGCAAATGAGTAGCATGTTTTCATAAACATTACTCAAAGCTCTAATGTCGTATCTCAATAACTTTAGCTCTTTGACTTAAAATGAAACCCTAGACTTTTCAATATATATTGAGTAAAAAACAACTCTAATCATATTGACAAGAAATAATACACGTTATGATCTATTCGATACTGGGTGAACTCGAAAGGCTGTATCCCGCAGCGCAACTAACACACGATGAATTAGATCGAAACTGGGAAAACATAAAGCGTATTTTCTCTCCTCAAGTTTCAGAGCTTGGGCAAGTAGTCACATCTAGTATTACACCCATTATTAACCAGCCCGTTTTGAAAAAATCCACGATAGAATGCCTAAACAGTGTAGAAGCACATATATCAATAATCGAATATAGAATTAGACCCGGTAGAGATTATTATGAATCATTGAACAAGGAGATACCTGCTCCAGAGTCTATTAACGGGCCTCATGCTACAGGTTGTGAGTTTTCCATATCGCTGCGGGCGTCATACCCGACTCATAAAGGCATTGTTCCTGCTCAAATAGCTTCAGAGTTTGAAATTTGGGGATATCATGAGAGAGAAGCTTTCAAAGAAATGTATCGTGATTACAAGAGGCCGATTGAGATGTTAATTCAAGACCAGAATTTTGATTTTTTTACTGCCGTTCCCTTCGATAATGTTGATAAATACAAAGGAAAAAATGCCATCAAAAAGCTAGAGTTGTACTTTGAAAATGAAGCAGATGCAGAGAGCTGTTTTTCTCTATCTAGAGACTTTAACATTGATGATACAATGTCTGATCTCATTAAAGCGTCAATACCACTAATGGCTCTCTACGTTTGTACACTGCATTACTCGAATATAAAGAAAAACAAAGGAGCTGTTTGGCAAGTACTTCAAAGGTTACTATCTTAAGTCGATAAAAGTATCTGGCCAAGGTTAATTAAAACTCAAACCCAAAGGTCGTCGGAACTCATGGTCTAATTTAAAAATGATTCATGGCAGGGTATTCGAGGAACCTAAACAGCTCTAAACCCTTGAAGTTAGTGAAAATTTTAGCAAAGTAACATATACATAAAAAATCAATGCTCGTTGCAATGCTACAAACTAGAAATGCGATCAGCCGCCCTAGCAACCCACGACTCCAAAGCTTCCGTATCACTCAACACCTTTTGGTCAGGATGCTCTAGATAAAATCGAGATGTTGTGTTTTCGCTAATCATCTTGCGCTTCCATTGCATGGCTTTGTGATTAAGCAAGGCATTGCTTGTCATCAGCTCTTCTAAAATCGAAGTGCGAGCCAGCTCTATATTCTTTGTTCTGAAAAATAGCGTTGAGAGACTTTCTTTATCTGTTAATTCTATTTCCAGTACATAGGCAGTCGTAGTTTTATCCCTTACTACTGTTGCGAAGCAGTATTTCCTAGCTCGCCCATCGACCATATGAGCACTGCGACAGCGCATTTTTGGTACTTCACCAATCTCGCTAGTGATATTCCAACCGTGCTTTTTTGATAACTCCGATAGCATATCCTGAAATACTGCTAATTTCTCGGGGGCATCTAGAGGATCTTTATCTTCGAGGTTATCAATGTCACCCCGTCTATTTTTACCACCTTTCTCAGCTTCGGTTAATCCAACGTCCGAATCATCGGACTGTTCTTCTTCTAAATCAGGTTTTTCTCCCTTTGGCAGTGCATTAACTTGGCGTGGGCTACGTCTTAAATCAATTTCTGTATCAAAATGAAACCCAGTAGACGTCATTTTTAGTAGATACCGTTTTTTCTTATGTTCAGCAGGGTTATCTGGGTCAATAGTATCTGGCTTGTTCTTCGGTGGGCGCGGCTTTGGCGGTTTGGAGTCTCCCTCTTCATCTTTATCACTTTCAATGACAAGCTTATCATCGGGGTGAGAGAAAAAAATACTTTCAACCAAAGGCGCTGGCAATCCAGCAAGGCTTCTTATTTCTCTAATATAACAATGACGATGTTTATTTTCCTCGCCTACATTCTCTGCATACCCAACCCAAGAGAGTTCTACACCGCCAAGATCTGGCGGAGCAAAATTAAATGTCCACCTTTCATTTCCTCCAACTACTGCAGCTTCCCTATTTAGGTATATGAAAATCGAACTAAAGCTGTTTTGTGCACTATCTGTGAATAGCAACCAAGCAAAAAACTTCCGAAATTGAATGCTGTTTAGATAGCTTACCGGTACATTTGAGGAAAATTCGACTTCTCCTACCCAACTAGCTTCAGACGCTTTGGCGATTTGCCAAGTGTTACCCTCATAAACGGCC
>CAZXIN010000054.1:0-28006 GCA_964640795.1 uncultured Pseudoalteromonadaceae bacterium
GTAACGGCTGACGGTTATTATCGTGGCAAAAAGGTTATCGCTGACTAAGCAATAATACTTTGTTCGATCTAACCCTTGCGTTAGACGTAATGGGGGGCGATGTTGGCCCCCTTATTACTATTCCCGCAGTAACCTCAATTTCAAAAAAATACCCTA
The DNA here is from genome assembly GCA_964640795.1 of uncultured Pseudoalteromonadaceae bacterium. GTDB lineage: Bacteria > Pseudomonadota > Gammaproteobacteria > Enterobacterales > Alteromonadaceae > M269. Next base: position 157 of record CAZXIN010000054.1, read on the forward strand.
ACATCAAATTTGTCTTATTCGGACAAGCTAGCATTATTAATTATCACCTTGATCAAGTGGCAAGTTTCTCTCGTGAACAAATAACCATTGTCGATTGTGAACAGACAGTGGCAATGGACGAATCCCCAATGACTGCTTTGCGTCATAAGTCGGAATCTTCAATGGCAATGTGTATCAAGCATGTTGAACAGGGCAAAGCAGATGCCTGTGTGAGTGCTGGTAACACAGGTGCTCTTATGGCAATGGCGAATTATTATCTAAAAACCTTGCCCGGTGTAGACAGGCCAGCCTTGATCTCATCAATCCCTATTTCTGACAACCATAGTGTCTATTTGCTTGATTTAGGTGCCAACGTAAACAGTGATTCAGAAATCTTGTTCCAATATGCTGTCATGGGGAGTGTTCTGTCAGAAGCTGTGGGTGGTATCAATCATCCACGCATTGCTTTACTTAATGTTGGCGAAGAACAGATAAAAGGCAATGATAAAGTCAAACATGCAGCACAATTACTTATAAACTCCCCCGATTTGAATTATATCGGTTTTGTTGAAGGTAATGACATATTCAGTCGCAATGCAGACGTTATTGTAACCGATGGTTTCACTGGAAACGTTGCATTGAAGTCAAGCGAAGGCTTAGCTAAATTAGTATTGAGCGAACTAAAACGCATCTCTGATGCAAATTGGACTAATCGTTTGCTCGCAAAAATAGCCCTCCCTCTATTAAAAAAAGTCGTTAAGCAAATGAACCCCGACCAGTACAACGGTGCGAGTCTGATAGGATTGCGCGGAATTGTGGTTAAGAGTCATGGAAACGCCTCAGTTGAAGCGTTTTGTTATGCAATTGAAGAAGCCATTCATCAAGCAACTCGACAAGTTCCTACAAGAATAAAAAACCGAATCGAAACACTTTTAATAGAAAGGCCTTGAGTAATGTATTCAAGAATCATTGGTACGGGTAGTTATTATCCAAGCCAAGTGCTAAGCAATCATGATCTCGAATCTATGGTTGATACAACAGACCAGTGGATTACGGAACGTACAGGTATTAAAGAGCGCCGAATCATTGCTAGTAATGAGACAGCATCTAGTATGGGTACTGAAGCATCCAAAAGAGCGATAGAAGCTGCTGGAATTGATCCACAAACAATCGACCTGATTGTTTGTGCTACAACGAGCCATTGGCGAGCGATGCCAAGTGCAGCATGCGAGATCCAAAAAAATCTAAACCTTGATGGTATCGGAGCATTTGATGTCGCCGCAGCGTGTGCCGGTTATTGCTATGCGCTAAGCGTTGCTGACCAATACATTAAATCAGGTATGTGTAAACGTGTTTTAGTTGTAGGTACCGATAGCCTGAGTACTATGATGGACCCAGAAGATCGTAGCACGCTGATTTTATTCGGTGATGCTGCTGGTGCGACATTGTTAGAGGCTAGTGAAGAGTCTGGTATTTTATCAACGCATATTCATGCGGCGGGTTCATATGCTGATTTGTTGTATGTTAACAACCCAAAACGTAAAGAAGAAAGCTCGGTGCATGACAGCTACTTACGTATGAAAGGCAATGAAGTGTTTAAGGTTGCTGTAACAAGATTGAGTGAGTTAGTTGACCAAACACTCAGTGCCAATGGCATGGATAAATCAGACCTAGATTGGTTGATCCCTCATCAGGCTAATTTTAGGATTATTAAAGCGATTGCTAAAAAGCTCGACATGTCTATGGATCAAGTCGTGCTGACATTAGAGAAATACGGTAATACATCCGCAGCAACTGTGCCTACAGCGCTGGATACTGCGATTAGAGATGGTAGAATACAACGCGGTCAAAACTTACTGTTAGAAGCGTTCGGTGGCGGGTTTACCTGGGCATCGGCGTTAGTTCGTTATTAAATAAGATTCGGAATAAAAAGATATGACATTAAAAGCCTGTGTTTTTCCAGGTCAAGGATCTCAGTCTGTTGGAATGTTAAGTGATGTCGTTGCGCAATACGACTTAGCCAAACAAACATTCGAACAGGCATCAGATTCACTTGGCTATAACCTTTGGTCTCTCATTAATGACGGACCAGAAGATAGCCTGAATCAGACAGATAAAACGCAACCTGCGCTGTTAGCATCCAGTGTTGCACTATGGCGTGTGCTTGAACAACGAGGCTTCAGTTGTGATTTCATGGCTGGACATAGCTTAGGTGAATATTCCGCTCTCGTTTGTGCTGGTTCTTTGGATTTTGAGCAAGCTCTTAAACTTGTCGAAGCTCGTGGACAATATATGCAGCAGGCAGTCCCCACTGGCGTTGGTGCAATGTATGCCATTATCGGTTTAGATGATGAAGCCATTAAAGCTGCCTGTGAAAATGCTGCGCAAGGTGAAGTTGTTTCACCCGTTAATTATAATTCTCCGGGGCAAGTCGTTATTGCTGGTAATGCAGCAGCTGTAGAGCGTGCTGGTGCATTATGTAAAGAAGCCGGTGCTAAGAGAGCATTACCTTTGGCTGTTAGTGTTCCATCACACTGTGAGTTGATGCGCCCAGCCGCTGAGCAATTACAACAAGCACTAGAATCATTGACGGTTGTTACTCCTCGCATCCCTGTTATCAATAACGTCGATGTCACTGCTGAAACAGACAGTACTAAAATTAAGCAAGCTTTAGTGAGGCAATTGTATAGTCCAGTTCGTTGGACGGAGTCTGTTCAATCTCTAGCTGATCAAGGTGTGACTGGATTATTTGAAATAGGGCCAGGTAAAGTATTGACGGGCTTGAGTAAACGTATAAACAAATCATTAACAGCATCAGCCGTAAATACTGCTGACACTATCGAAGCGATTGAGAATTAATATGTCAGACTTAACAGGTAAAATAGCCGTTGTAACAGGTGCAAGCCGCGGCATAGGTAGAGCGATAGCAGAACGACTTGCTGCCCAAGGTGCAAGAGTTATTGGCACTGCGACTTCTGAAAATGGCGCGAATGCAATCAGTGAATACCTTGCTGATAAAGGCGCTGGTAAAGTATTAAATGTCTCCAATGCTGAATCAATTGAGCAATTCTTGAGCGATATCAAAAGTTCTGAAGGTGATATTGATATATTGGTTAATAACGCTGGTATCACACGCGATAATTTGCTCATGAGAATGAAAGATAGTGAGTGGAGTGACATCATGGATACTAACTTGACTGCTATATTTCGTATGAGCAAAGCGGTGTTGCGAGGCATGATGAAAAAGCGTAATGGCCGTATTGTTAATGTTGGTTCAGTTGTCGGCAGCACAGGCAACCCTGGTCAGGCTAATTACGCAGCTGCAAAAGCGGGTGTTATTGGTTTTAGTAAATCAATGGCAAGAGAAGTTGCCTCTCGAGGCGTGACTATCAATGTGGTTGCACCAGGCTTTATTGATACTGATATGACTAAAGCATTGACAGATGAACAGAAACAACAAATATTTGCTGATATTCCAGCTAATAGGCTAGGCCAACCTGACGAAATTGCAGCGACGGTTGAGTTTTTAGTCTCTGATAGTGCAGCTTATATTACAGGTGAGACAATCCACGTTAATGGTGGAATGTATATGAGTTAGCAAGATATGCTGGTATAATATGCCAGCTTTTCAAGCTATTCATTTATAAAAAAAAAGAGTTATTTCATCATAAAAAATATCACGAGTTGCTTGCAAGGTCTGATTTTGGTGAATACACTACACACAATTTTAATCTAGCGACTTTATAGGGAAAACTAGAATTATGAGTAACATCGAAGAACGTGTAATAAAAATTATCGTTGAACAATTGGGCGTTAAAGAAGATGAAGTTAAATCAGAAGCATCTTTCGTTGATGACCTTGGCGCTGATTCATTAGATACTGTTGAATTAGTTATGGCTCTGGAAGAAGAGTTCGACACAGAAATCCCTGATGAAGAAGCTGAAAAAATCACAACGGTTCAGTCTGCTGTAGATTACATTAACGCTCATAAAGACGCGTAATCAAATATTGTTTAAAGGCGATTCATTCAGGGTCGCCTTCTTTTACCCCTGCTGTTTTAATATCGTTGTGTGGAGGCTCCTATGTCTAAACGTCGTGTTGTCATAACCGGACTTGGCATGCTCACTCCATTAGGTAACGACGTCAATACCACGTGGACAAACATTCTTGCTGCTAAGAGCGGCATTGGACCCATTGAAAGTTTTGACTCGAGCCCAATGGGAACTCATTTTGCCGGTGAGGTAAAAGGCTTTGATGTAGAGCAATACATCCCCAAGAAAGAAACCAAGAAAATGGATCGATTCATTCAATTAGGCATTGCTGCGGCTAAGCAAGCTCTTGTTGATTCAGGGTTGGTCATAACGGATGAAAATGCACCACGCGTGGGTGTTTCTATTGGTTCGGGTATTGGTGGAATCGGTTTAATTGAAGAAAACCATTCAAAGTTGCTTAACAATGGGCCTAGAAGAATATCACCTTTCTTCGTACCTTCGACTATTACTAATATGATTTCGGGTTTCCTGTCCATTATGGAAGGGTTAAAAGGTCCTAATCTTAATACTGTAACAGCTTGTACTTCAGGTGTTCATAATATCGGTATTGCTGCTCGGCTAATCGCCTATGGTGATGCGGATGCAATGTTGTGTGGTGGTGCTGAATCAACCATTACTCCGCTTGGTATGGGAGGTTTTAGTGCAGCTCGAGCATTATCTACACGTAATGATGATCCTGAGAAAGCAAGCCGCCCTTGGGACAAAGACCGAGACGGATTTGTAATGGGTGAGGGTGCAGGTGTGGTTATGGTCGAAGAGTATGAGCATGCTGTTGCTCGTGGCGCGACTATACATGCTGAAATTATTGGTTTTGGTATGAGTGGTGATGCACATCATATGACGTCACCCCCTGAAGACGGTGAAGGTGCAGCTTCAGCTATGGCTAATGCTATTAACGATGCCTCTATTGATACCAATGATATCGGATATATTAATGCACATGGTACGTCTACACCTGTCGGTGATATCGCTGAGGTTCGCGCTGTCAAGACTGTTTTTGGTGAACATGCTAAACAAGTGTTAGTGAGTTCAACTAAATCAATGACAGGGCACTTGTTAGGTGCTGCGGGTGCTGTCGAGTCGATATTCACGATATTGGCGCTGAGAGACCAAATTGCACCTCCGACGATCAATCTTGATGAGCCAGGAGAAGAGTGTGATCTTGATTTTGTTGCTAACAAGTCAAAACCTTTCAGTGCTGACCTAGCTCTATGTAATTCGTTTGGCTTCGGTGGAACCAACGGTTCATTGATCTTTAAAAAACCTTAAGTCGTCCAAGCAAAAAGAACGGGTTAATTTTGAAGCCTGCTTATGTCACTATAAGCAGGCTTTTTTGTTGATAATTACGGTGGATATTATTTGAGCCTCTCCATGACTTTGGTGAACGGTAAACCCAGTAATAAACTTGATACCTCAGACCGAGCGATTGCTTATGGTGATGGTTGCTTTACCACTATTGCTAAAAGGTCGGGCATTATTCAACTTTTTGATAACCATATTGAACGGCTTAAAGAGGGTTGTGTGGTTCTTAATATTGGTTTTATTGACTGGAAAGCATTAAAACAGCAAATCATAGAGATTAGCGCATCGCTAGAAAATACGGTTATCAAAGTGATAATTAGCCGAGGAAGCGGGGGACGAGGGTACTCTCCTGTAGGAGCCGAACAGCCAGTGAGTATTCTCTCATTGCATACCATGCCGACACATTATGATATATGGCGGAATGAAGGAATTCGGTTAGGGTTGAGTGATGTTAAGCTTAGCAGGCAAGCATTGTGGCAGGGGACAAAACACCTCAATCGATTAGAACAAGTGTTGGTTAAGCAATATAGTGACAATTCAATTGATGACCAGTTGGTTTGTGATACCGATAATATGGTCATTGAAACATCCGTAGCTAATATCTTTTGGCAAGTTGAAAATCAATGGTTCACAGCTGACCTCCATGAATCTGGTGTTTGTGGTGTGATGCGCAATCATGTTTTAGATGTTTTGTCGCAAAACAATAGGCAAGTACAGGTAGTTAGAGCACATTACTCTATGTTGACTTATGCTTCTGATATTTTTATCTGTAACAGCTTAATGGCGTTAGTTCCTGTTAAAGAGATAAGTTTGGGCTCAATATCTTCTCACAGCATTAAAAATGAAAGTTTCAATGCTATTGCTGACACCATAAATGAGAGCTTAAAAGTCAATGGCTAATCCTCTAACTCGCAGGGTATTCATTGGTGTAACGGCACTATTCCTAGTCTTGGTCGTTGTAGCTGTCTACTCAACGCTATTGATTTACCGTTCAGGAACCCAATCACTTAATATTTCATCGAGTCAGATGATAACAGTCGAACCGGGAACGAATTTACGTTTGTTACTGAGGACGCTAGAAAAACGGCAGCTTATTTCAAATCGCTGGGCCATTAAATTGTGGGTGAAGTTAAATCCAGAATTGGCGAAGATCAAAACAGGAACTTATGAGGCACTAGAGGGAGAGACACTTGAACAGCTATTGACCAAAATTTCTCAAGCCAAAGAAAAACAGTGGTCAATAACGTTAGTTGAGGGGCTCACTTGGAAGCAATGGAAACGGCAGCTTATGAATTCTGACAGGCTACAAGGAATGGACTTCGATGAAACTCAATTTCTAGATGAGATGAGCAGCCTTTATACTAGTATGGAAGGTTTACTGCTACCTAATACTTATAACTACACACTGGGCACTGATGTCGAAGAAATTGTAATGCGCTCATATAAAGCGATGAATGACTACCTTATTGATGCATGGTCTCGCAGAGACCCAACCTTACCGTTAAAGTCTCCCTATGAAGTATTAATCTTAGCTTCGATTGTTGAAAAGGAAACAGGATTAGCAGCAGAGAGGCCGCATATTGCTGGCGTATTTGTTAATCGGTTAGAGAATAATATGCGATTGCAATCAGACCCGACGACCATTTATGGTCTAGGTGAGGCTTTTGATGGCGATCTTCGTCGTGCTGATTTACGTCAAAAAACACCTTATAATACATATCGAATTAATGGCTTACCACCCACACCGATAAGCATGGTAAGCTCCGCGTCAATTGACGCTGTAGTGCAACCTCAGATAACTAGTGACCTCTACTTTGTCGCTAAAGGTGATGGTTCGCACCAGTTTTCGGAAACACTTGAAGAACACAACGCTGCTGTTCGCCAATATCAATTAAAGAGAGGAACACCCTAGTCCATGAAAGGAAAGTTTGTTGTTGTTGAAGGGCTTGAAGGTGCAGGTAAAAGTAATGCTATTTCGATTATCAAGTCTTTAATTGAAAAGCAAGGGGTGCAGGTTATCTCGACAAGGGAACCTGGGGGAACACCTATGGCGGAAGCTATTCGTGATTGTGTTAAAGCGGATTGGCAGGCAGAAAAAGTGACATCAGCCGCTGAGCTCTTGATGATGTATGCTGCAAGAGCACAACTTATCGAAAATGTAATCAAACCTCAGTTATCGCAAGGTACATGGATATTAGCTGATAGGCATGATATGTCTTCACGTGCATATCAGGGCTATGGACATAAGATAAACGTTGAAAAACTGGAGCCTATAAGACAGTTATCCTTACAGGGTATTGAACCTGACTTTACCTTGTATTTGGATGTTGATCCGATAGTCGGTATAGAAAGAGCTAAGGGGCGAGGTAAACTGGATCGTATTGAGCAACAAGACATTTCTTTTTTTGAGCGAGCAAGAGAAGGCTTTTTAACAATGGCAAACCAAGATCCCAATTGTCATATTGTCAGCGCTATGCAACCAATAGAAGACGTTCATGAAGAAATTAAACAAAGCATGCTAAGATTTTTGGAACAATAACATGTTTGCTTGGCATAACGATCTCTACCGCGCCCTTGAAGAACGCTTTATCAACAACCAATTACATCACGGGTTACTGATTTGCGCAGAGCAGGGCGCCGGCAAAGAAAAGTTTTCAAACAAGCTAGCACATACTATCTTATGTCAGCAAAAACAGGCCAATGCGTGTGGTCAATGTCAATCATGTAAGTTGTTTGATGCAGGCTCTCATCCTGATTTTATCCAGCTTTTTCCAGAGAAAACAATCGGTATTGATGCAGTAAGACAGGCTATTCAAACATTAACAGGTAAGGCTTACATGTCTGGTCCGCAAGTGTTGGTTATTCATCAAGCGCACTTAATGACGACTTCCGCTGCCAATGCTTTATTGAAAACATTAGAAGAACCTACATCGAATACTTACCTTTTACTGCTGACTGAATCTCCTCAAAGGCTTTTACCTACAGTATTAAGCCGAGTCGAAAAAGTTGCCTTACCTCTTGCTTCGAATAACCAGCTACTTGATTGGTTAAACCAAGAAGGGTTCGGTGAAGTAAATTCTGAGATGCTGTCTTTGTACCACAACGCTCCCTACAAGTTACTCGATATTCTAAATGATGATGACAGTCTAACGTTTGATGTGTTTCAGCAGAAGTTGGTGGCGTTGTCTCATCGTCAGGAGTCTGCAAAAGTATTGGCTGATCAATGGCAGTCTCAGCCGTTGCAGATTATTACTTGGTTGCAGCATTGGCTAAAACTGAGTGCGCGACAACAAACTATGTCTAATGAGTTATGGGCTGTATACAACCAATGCACCCATGTAAAAGCTAAATTAGCCAATCCAGGGGTTAACAAGCAATTGCAGTTAGCTGATCTCTTGAGTTCTTTTCAATCCGCCAGTTTACATTAGGAGTACCTGTGTTAGTTGATTCTCATTGTCACCTTGATCGTCTTAAAATGGATGACAAGCAACTTTCTGAAGCGTTGGATTTTGCTTACAAGCGAGGCATTGAGCACTTTTTATGTGTTGCAGTGAGTGTTAGGGAGTTTCCTGACATGCTAAAGAAAGTTGAGCAATACGATCGTGTTTCAGTGTCTTGTGGTGTACACCCTTTGCATCAAGAAGATGCGTGTAATTATGAGGAACTGTTGACAATGGCTGACAACGACAGCGTTATTGCTATTGGAGAAACGGGGCTCGACTATTTTTACAGTGCTGACACTAAGGAAGTGCAAGTCCAATCATTTATTGATCATATCCATGTTGCGAACGTACTGGGTAAGCCGCTGATTATTCATACGCGTGATGCAAAAGAAGATACGATTAGTCTGTTAAAAGAACACTTAAAACCGGAAACAAATGGTGTACTGCATTGCTTTACAGAGACCTTGCCAATGGCGATGGCTGCAATTGACCTAGGTTTTTATATCTCGATATCAGGTATAGTCACATTCCATAGTGCTTCGGAACTGAGAGAGGTTGTGAAGGCAATTCCGCTAGATAGGCTGTTGGTTGAAACAGATTCACCGTGGCTTGCACCGGTACCTCACCGAGGGAAGCAAAACCAACCTGCATATGTATTAGAAGTGGCCGAATTTATCGCCGATCTTAAAGGTGTTTCTACCGCAGAGTTAGCTAAGATTACGACTGATAATTTCTATCGACTTTTTTCAAAGATTGAACGTACGCCACTTTAATTAAAACTATTACCCTTATTTAAATTAAGGTCTTTTCAAACCTTATAAATTTCAGTAGAATCGCCGCCGAATTTAGCGTGGTATTGACACATCAGTACCACATTTTTACTTTTTGCTTTGGATTTACGTTCCAATTTGCACGAGGATATCTCAATGACTCAGTTCACTGTTTGTGCGTTGTACAAATTTGTTTCACTTCCTGATTTTCAAGAAAAGCGCCAACCTTTACTCCAATTTATGGAAGACAACTCTATCAAAGGCACGCTTTTACTTGCAGAAGAGGGCATTAACGGTACTGTCTCTGGTACTCAGCAAGCGATAGATAGCTTATTAGTCTGGTTGAATCAAGATGAAAGGTTCAACCCCATTAGTTACAAGCTTTCCTACGATGAAAATCAGCCATTTTACCGTTCAAAAGTGAAACTGAAAAAAGAAATTGTCACTATGGGTGTTGAAGGTATTGACCCTCGTCGTACTGTCGGATCCTATGTTAAGCCGACAGACTGGAATGCGTTAATTAGCGATCCAGATGTCTTGGTTATTGACACGCGTAATGATTATGAAATCGATATCGGTACGTTCAAGCATGCCGTTAATCCCAATACCGACTCTTTTCGCGAGTTTCCTCAATATGTAAAAGATAACATGGACCCCACAAAAAATAAGAAAGTGGCCATGTTTTGCACTGGTGGGATACGTTGTGAAAAATCCACAGCTTATCTAAAGGAACAAGGCTTCGACGAGGTATATCATCTTGAAGGCGGTATATTGAAATACCTTGAAGAAGTACCAAAAGAAGATACGTTGTGGGAAGGTGATTGTTTTGTTTTTGATAACCGTGTTGCCGTTAACCACGATCTTGAGCGTAGTGAATATGATCAATGCTTTGCATGTCGATTGCCGATTACACAAAAAGAGATGCAATCCGAACAGTATGAAAAAGGTGTCAGTTGCCCTAAGTGCTATGGAACCCATTCTGAGGAACAACTTGTGCGTTTCAGAGAGCGTGAGAAACAAGTTAATTTAGCGAAAGCACGTAATGAAGAACACCTGGGTACAGAAGCTAGAGATGCCACTCAAAACCGTCGCAGGAAAAAAGCTGAAGAGAGAAAGATTCAACGAGCAATGAATCAAAAAAGCTGAGCAGCTTAACTTAATTAACCTGGGGTTATTTACGCATTTTGTATTATTTGACTATGTACAGTTTATTCGACATTTCTTACCTAGAGCGTGTGGATTTAAAACGGTAAGTCGTGGACATACATTAATGTGAAGATTAAACTTCATTCTCACAAAAGATTTCAAGGTTGTTAAATGTCCGAAGAGCAAAAATTATCAGAAGAGAAAATCGAGCAAATTCGTGAAGAGTTTGCGTTTTTCGATCAGGATGGGAACGGACAGATCGATATCGGTGAGTTTATCGAGTTATTGACCGTGCTTTCCCCAAAAACAAAAACGAAAGTTGTAGAAGAGGCTTTTGAACTTATCGACAAAAATCATGATGGCCATATCGAATTCGATGAGTTCGCTGAGTGGTGGCAAAGTTGTTGGTGGGAGTACTAGGCTCTTTCCAGAGTAAGAAGTATAAAAAAGCCGGTTACCTCAACAGTAACCGGCTTTTTTGTCGCTTAAATTAGGGTCTGTTCATACACCAAAGATCAACAGGCCCTAGTCAGTTTAACTTAAAGCATCTGCTGGAGATTTATAGTCAAGCGTTAGCTCATCTTTGAGAGCATCGACAACGGCTTTATATGTCACGAAGCCTTCATGGACATTCAAACCATTTAATAAATGTGCATCATCTAACATGGCTTGTTTAGGGCCTTTATTGGCTAACGCAATACCAAATGGCAAGGTTGCGTTGTTCAACGCCATAGTTGATGTTCTTGCAACACCGCCTGGCATATTCGCAACACAGTAGTGAACTACATCATCTACGATATAGACAGGGTCTTGATGTGTTGTTGCTTTAGACGTTTCAAAACAGCCGCCTTGGTCAATAGCGACATCAACCACAACTGAACCTGCTTTCATATTTTTGATATGTTCACGTGTTAGTAGTTTAGGTGCGGCAGCACCAGGAATTAAAACTGCTCCCACAACGAGATCGGCTCTAGAGCTATAATACTCAATGGCATCCGCTGTTGAGTAAACCGTTTTTAGGCGTCCATTAAAGATATCATCTAGCTCACGTAAACGAGGAAGTGAGCGATCGAGTATAGTCACTTCTGCACCTAAGCCTAAAGCCATTTTGGCAGCATTTGTGCCAACCACACCGCCACCTATAATTAATACTCTGCCTGGTGCTACACCAGGAACACCACCTAGTAATGTACCACTACCGCCATAGGCTTTTTCCAGGTAATGCGCACCAGCTTGAATCGCCATGCGACCAGCTACTTCGCTCATCGGCGCAAGTAGAGGCAATGCACCACGGTTGTCTGTAACGGTTTCATAAGCTATGCACGTTGCACCACTTTCTACTAAAAGTTGAGTTTGCTGCGGATCGGGAGCCAAATGAAGATAAGTATATAAAGTCTGACCCTTTGAAAGCATCTTACACTCATTGGGTTGAGGTTCTTTTACTTTGACAATCATTTCAGCCTTATCAAAAATCTCTTCTGCTGTGTCGATGATTGTTGCACCTGCATCGATATATTGTTCATTGTCAAAACCAATTGCTGTGCCTGCATTTGATTGAACAATCACTTGATGCCCGTTGTTAATAAACTCTTTAACAGCGCCAGGCGTAAGGCCTACACGATACTCATGGTTTTTAATTTCTTTTGGTACACCGATTAACATTATAAGATTCCAGTAAGGTTAATATTAGAGCGGCAGTATAAGTGACTTGCACCAGATTTAATTATCGTAAATTTTCAAATTGCGATATATTATCCTGAAAAATTGCATCTTATAGATATTTAATATGCTGATAAAAACACCCAAAGACTTAGATCGTATAGACAGGAACATTCTTAGAACATTGCAGAGCAATGGGCGTATTTCAAATATAGAGTTGTCAAAGATTGTTGGATTGAGCCCGACACCCTGCTTGGAAAGGGTAAAGAGGTTAGAACAAAAAGGCTATATTCTAGGTTATTTTGCCAGACTTAACCCTCAAGAATTGGGTGCAGCAATGCTGGTTTTTGTAGAAGTCACGTTAACAAAAACCGCCGTTGATATTTTTGAAGACTTTTCAGCTGTTGTAAAGCAGTTAGACGATATTCAAGAGTGTCACTTAGTCTCAGGAAACTTCGACTTTCTACTTAAAGCGAGAGTTGCCGATATGTCTAGTTATCGTCAGTTACTCGGAGACACTCTGCTGCAGTTACCTGGTGTGAGTGCAACTCGCAGCTATGTTGTGATGGAAGAGGTGAAGCAAAGCAATCGAATTAAAATAGCAGAGTAACTTCGCGACGATAAGATATAGAGGCTGTAAGCTAGCGCCCGCCGTACACAAAATGTGTTTAGATTGAGCGAAAGTTGGACATCAAAGCCCAACAAGCGCCAACGCCTTCTAGGCATTTGGTGCTATGACTGGTATTGTATACAGCTGTTTGATAACTACATAAAGAATAGATAAAAAGTAAATATGGCACGACTTTCTGGAATGCAAAGGTTATTAGAAGTAGGCATGCTTGTCAGCTGCGTCTTAGCCTTATTTCTCATCCTCTCTTTAGGAACTTACAATCAAGCTGATCCAGGTTGGAGTCAAACGGGGTTTCAAGGGCAAGTTAATAACGCAGCCGGCCCAGTTGGTGCTTGGATAGCCGATATTCTCTTTTTTAGTTTTGGTGGCATAGCTGTTAGCATCCCGTTTGCAGTAGCAACGTTAGGCTGGGTTATGTTTCAACAGTCTAGAAGTTTACTGACATTAGATTACCTGACCATAGGTCTAAGGCTTCTTGGTGCTATTTTTATTGTTTTAGGTGCTGCAGGTTTAGCGAGCGTTAATTTCGATGACTGGTTCTCTTTTTCAGCAGGCGGTGCTTTGGGAGATGCCGTCAGTGCTGCCCTGATCCCATATTTCAATATTGCAGGTAGCATATTGTTGCTGCTATGTTTTTTTCTGACCGGTATTACTTTGCTAACTGGCATTTCATGGTTGGCTGTTATTGACGGTATTGGCTCATTAGCTATATCAGCAGGGCTCAGAATCGCTCGTTTTCCGAAAGAGGTCGCCCTACCTCGATTGAGTTCAAACAAAAATGCAGAAGAGCAAGAAGACGAGCCTATCGAAATTACAAGTATCCGTGTAGGCCCTGACGATTTAGATTCTCAAGAGAGTCCGATAAACTTTGATAGCTCCAATCCTAATGATATCTCTGCTGTGGCAGAGCCATTTTTTTCTGCGTTAGATCCAGATGAATTAGATGCCCCTGCTAACAAGACGGACTCTGACAGTGATTCAGGAAAAAAGAGTAAAAAGAAGGCTAAAGCTAAGAAAGAAGAACCACAGTTTGAACCCAAAGTGGTGGCAACAAGCAAAGAAAATCCTGAGCTTGGAACTATGCCGTCTTTTGAATTATTGGATAAGGCTGAAGTACACAAAAACCCAGTAACAAAAGAAGAACTTAATGCTGTAGCAAGATTAGTTGAAACTAAGCTTGCAGATTTTAATGTTGAAGCCAAAGTTGTTGGTGCCTATCCTGGACCCGTCATAACACGCTTTGAGCTCGACTTAGCGCCAGGGGTTAAAGTCAGTAAGATCTCAGGCCTGTCTAAAGACTTAGCTCGTGCATTATCGGCTATGGCTGTGCGAGTGGTAGAGGTTATTCCAGGTAAATCAGTGATTGGTTTGGAGTTACCTAATAAGCATCGTGAAATCGTAAGATTGAGTGAAGTTATCACTGATCCTTCCTTTGAAGAACCCGATTCGCCACTCACAATGGTGTTAGGTAAAGACATCTCCGGTAAACCTGTCTCAGTTGATTTAGCCAAAATGCCACACCTTTTGGTTGCGGGTACGACAGGTTCAGGTAAGTCTGTTGGTGTTAATGTCATGATTTTGAGCCTACTCTATAAATCAACGCCAGATGATGTGCGTATGATCATGATTGATCCCAAAATGTTGGAGCTTTCTGTGTATGAAGGTATTCCACATTTATTATCTGAAGTTGTTACCGACATGAAGGAAGCCGCTAACGCACTTCGCTGGTGTGTCGGTGAAATGGAACGCCGTTATCGTTTGATGTCAGCGCTAGGTGTCAGGAACCTCAAAGGCTACAATGCAAAAGTATTGCAAGCGATTGAAGATGGCGAGCCTATTAAAGATCCCTTGTGGCGCTCTGAAGAAAGCATGGACGATGTTGCTCCGGACTTAGAAAAACTCCCCGCTATCGTTGTTATTGTTGATGAGTTTGCTGACATGATGATGATTGTTGGTAAAAAAGTGGAAGAGCTGATTGCTCGTATCGCACAAAAGGCACGTGCAGCGGGCATACACTTGGTATTAGCAACTCAGAGGCCTTCGGTTGATGTTATTACTGGCCTGATAAAAGCTAATATACCCACCCGAATTGCCTTTCAGGTATCATCTAAAATTGATTCCAGAACTATACTTGACCAACAAGGCGCAGAAGCATTACTAGGTATGGGAGATATGCTTTATATGCCTCCAGGCTCAGGTGTACCTGCACGTGTTCATGGTGCTTTTGTGGATGATCATGAAGTTCACGCCGTTGTTGCTGATTGGAAAGAGCGTGGCAAACCACAATATATCGACGAAATTCTCAATGGTGAAGCAACCTCGGAGATATTGCTACCTGGCGAGCAACCAGAAGGTGAAGATCAAGAGTTTGATGCATTTTATGATGAAGCTGTCGCTTTTGTAACAGAGACTCGACGAGCATCTGTGTCTGGTGTGCAGAGAAAATTCAGAATTGGTTACAATCGCGCAGCGAGATTAGTTGAACAAATGGAACTGAGCGGCGTCGTAAGTTCACCCGGTCATAATGGTAATAGAGAAGTTTTAGCGCCTCCGGCGCCAAGAGACTAGACACACTCCGTTATCAATGAGTTTATGGAAAATAGAATTATGCGATTAAATAATTATTCGAGTTTATGGGCAATCTCCCTGCTATTAGTTTCCAATCTGCTGTTTGCACAAGTAAAAGAGCAAACAGCAGAGCAACAATTAAAACAACGTTTAGGTGAGCTTAAAACCTTCAAAGCGTCATTTTCACAAACTGTTGTCGATCTGCAAGGGCAAGTACTACAGTCTGCAGATGGCTTATTGCAATTGAGTCAGCCTAACAAACTCTATTGGGAATTGTTCGAACCTAATGAGTCATTACTTATCGCTGACGGTGATTCATTATGGAATATAGACCCTTTTGTAGAGCAGGCTACCGTATTTGACCAGCAACAAGCGATAGATAGCAACCCTATGGTTTTGCTAGCACAATCCACCAGCGATGCGTGGGATAAGTTTTCTATTACATTAACAGCAGATGAGCAGAATACAGATTTCCGCGTTGAGGCTTTAAGCGAGGACAGTCAAATTGCTGCTTTAATTATGTCATTCGTAGGTAATGACTTGTCTAAATTAACTATTATTGATCGTCAACAACAAACGAGTACGTCATTGTTTAGTAATATTCAGCAGAATATTCCTATCGAAGCCTCGGTTTTTGAAGCAGATATACCTGATGGTTACGACGTTGATGATCAAAGAAACTAACGCAATTGGTTATTCAATCTTCTTATGACACAAGCGTTTGATTTTTCTGACGAAGGTGCCGATGACGCTCAGTTGATGATGCCGTTGGCGGCCAGAATGCGACCGAGGACATGTGAGGAGTATGTTGGGCAGTCGCATATTATGGCTAAAGGTAAGCCTCTGCGAACATCTATTGAGAAAGGCCGCCTGCACTCTATGATTCTTTGGGGACCGCCAGGCACAGGCAAAACCACACTTGCTGAGCTTATTGCTCATTACACTAAAGCCAGTGTTCAGCGTATCTCTGCGGTGACGTCTGGTGTCAAAGATATTCGTGCTGCAATAGAAGTTGCAAAAATTAACGCACATAAAAGTGGCTCTAAAACTTTATTATTCGTTGACGAAGTCCATCGATTCAACAAAAGCCAGCAAGATGCATTTTTGCCCTTTATTGAAGACGGTACAGTTTTTTTTGTTGGAGCGACGACCGAAAACCCATCTTTCGAACTGAATCGAGCACTGTTGTCGAGAACACGTGTTTATGTGCTCAAACCATTGGAAACAAGTGATTTAGAAAAAGTTATTCATCAGACATTAAGCGACGACAAACGCGGCTTGGGTGCATTGAATTTGTCATTAGAGGAACATGCTCGAAAACAGTTGCTTGACCTCAGTGGTGGTGACGCAAGGCGTTTGCTGAATTACTTAGAGCTTTGTGCCGACTTTACTGACGACGGTGTCATTACCACACACGTTGTTTCTGAAGCTGTTGGCGGTAAAGTACCGACTTATGATAAAGGTGGGGATCACTATTATGATCTTATCTCGGCATTTCATAAATCAGTGAGAGGCTCATCACCAGATGCTGCGGTATATTGGTATGCGCGTATTCTTGTTGCTGGTGGTGATCCTTTATACGTAGCAAGACGGTTATTGGCTATTGCTAGCGAAGATATTGGTAATGCAGACCCAAGAGCGCTTCAGGTTACGCTTAATGCATGGGATATATTTAATCGAGTAGGACCAGCTGAAGGTGAACGAGCAATTGCCCAAGCCGCAATATACTGTGCGTGTGCTGCGAAAAGTAACGCTGTTTATAAAGCGTTTAATCAAGCTAAGCACGATGTCGCACATCAAACTGATTTTGAGGTGCCTCTACATTTGCGTAATGCACCGACTGAATTAATGAAAGAGCAAGGGTTTGGTGCCGATTATCGATATGCTCATGATTACCCGAATGCTTATTCAGCGGGTGATTGTTATTTACCTGAAGCACTGCAGTCTGCAGAATACTATCAACCTACTAATCGAGGGCTTGAGAAACAAATGCGCGATAAGCTAGATTACCTCAGAAATTTAGATGCTAACAGCTCATGGAAACGCTATGAGTAGCTTTGGATTGTATGCGTCTATTGCTATGGGGGGAGCTGCTGGTGCATGTTTGCGATTTTTCTTGTCCCAGATGGCCATCCAACTGTTTGGTAAAGGCTTTCCTTTTGGTACACTCTTAGTTAATGTTTTAGGCTCATTCATATTAGGGTTATTATATTCCCTAATTGAGCAAGGACAGCTTCAAACCATTCCTTGGCGTTCGCTAGTAGGTGTTGGATTTCTTGGTGCATTAACAACGTTTTCAACGTTTTCTGTTGAGACCGTTATGCTGTTGCAACAAGGGGAATGGGTGAAGAGTATAGTAAACGTTTTTGTTAATGTTATTTTTTGTTTATTCGCTGCCTGGTTAGGCATGCAAATTGTTAAAGGTTGATTTTTTTCATGATAGATCCGAAGTATTTACGCGCTGACATTGAGCAAACTGCTGAGAAACTTGCACAAAGAGGTTTTGCGTTAGATGTATCGTCCCTTAACGAGCTGGAACAAAAGCGTAAAGATATCCAAATTCGCACACAAGATTTGCAGAATGAGCGTAATAAACGCTCTAAAATGATCGGAAAAATGAAAGCCGCTGGTGAAGATATTCAGCCGATATTGGCACAAGTTGGTGAGCTGGGTAGCGAGTTAGATAAAGCAAAAGCCGAATTAGATGGGTTACTTGAGTCTATTAAGGATATTAGCTTACAAATCCCAAATATACCTGATGACGTTGTACCTGTTGGTAAGGACGAAGATGAGAATCAAGAGATTAGTCGCTGGGGTGAACCTAGAAGCTTTGATTTCGACGTCAAAGATCATGTAGATGTCGCTGAAGGGCTCAACAACGGGTTAGACTTTGCAAGCGGCACAAAGTTAAGTGGTTCACGTTTTGTTGTTATGCACGGCAAGGTAGCACGCTTGAACCGTGCACTTGCACAATTCATGATAGATCTTCATACCAATGAACATGGCTACGAAGAAACTTACGTACCTTATTTAGTAAATAATGAGAGTATGTATGGGACAGGGCAATTCCCTAAGTTTACAGAAGACGCATTTCACACTAAGCCTGCAACAGAAGAAGGGCAGGGGTTATCACTTATCCCTACAGCAGAAGTACCATTAACAAACTTGGTACGTGATGAAATTATTGCTGCTAATGACTTGCCGATTAAAATGACAGCCCATACACCTTGTTTTAGAAGTGAAGCAGGATCATATGGTAGAGATACGCGTGGTCTTATTCGTCAGCATCAGTTCGATAAAGTTGAATTAGTGCAGATTGTAAAACCAGAAGATTCTGAACAGGCGTTAGAAGAGTTAACGAGCTCAGCAGAACGTGTGCTGCAGCTCTTAGAGCTTCCATACCGCAAGATGCTACTTTGTACTGGCGACATGGGTTTTGGATCAAGTAAGACTTATGACCTTGAAGTGTGGTTACCTGCGCAAAATACCTACAGAGAAATCTCGTCATGCTCAAATATGAAAGATTTCCAAGCACGTCGCATGCAAGCACGTTATCGTAACCCTGAAACTAAAAAGACTGAACTTGTTCATACGTTGAATGGATCAGGCTTGGCCGTTGGAAGAACGCTTGTTGCTATTCTTGAGAATTACCAACAAGCTGACGGAACCGTGAAAGTACCAGCAGTTCTGCTACCCTATATGAATGGAATAAGTGTTATCGATTAAAGGCGGTGTTGTTGTGGCCAAGAAAAACTCTGACATACAATTTATAATGAAATGCGTTTATTGGCTTGGTATAGGAGCAGGTGTCGCTGTCGTGCTATATATTGCATGGCAAGTGTTCTTAACGGTATATGGTGGTGTTGCTTAGCTAACTGTTACAAACATTTAGCGGGTTTGGGTAAACCCGCTACCTTTGTTGCTTGCTTGGCAGGCCCTTTGGGAAATAGACGCTGTAAATAACGACTAGAGATTTTGTCCGCCCCATATTTCATTTGCATAGCTTTGACCAAAGCCCTAATGGCAGGGCTGGTATTAAATTCAAGATAAAACTCACGCACAAAATGAACAACTTCCCAGTGTTCATCCGTCATTTCAATATTCTCAATATCAGCGATTACTTGAGCCAAATCTAAAGACCAGTCGTCGACATTTAACAAGTAACCTGATTTGTCAGTAACTATTGCCCTGTCGTTAAATGTAATTGAATAACTTGCTGTCATATTACCAACTTACTGATGAATTAAATTGCAGTACGAGATCGACAAAACCATCGTAATTTATCGTGTTAAAGTGCTCAGGTATAATTGAAATGCCTCGTGTTTTTGCATCAGATTCTAAAGCATAAAGCTGATGTGATTGACTGAGTTTTTGCATCGCGTCAGGTTGCCAAATCAGTCCGTATATCCCATTCTCAAGCAATAATACCCCGTCGCCTGGCCCGACTAACCTAATACACTGTTCTAAAGCGTTAGAATCAAAGGGACTGTGCTTGATTAAATGCAAAACCATTAAAACACCATAATACGGCTGTGTGATGACAAATGTTCAGATATGGTAGTTTGTGTTAAGGGGACAGCACTGACGCATAAATTATCCTGTGTTAATCCTCTCTCATGCATGCTGTGTTCGCACACATAAAGCTTGTCAACTTCAAAAAAGACAAGAGACTTCATCACTTTACTTAAATTCTTCACCCCTTTTATTTCAGGGTTTTGCTCCCGCAGAAGTTGAAATACACCATCACCTATAAAAAACAAGCTTATCTCTTGGCCGAATGTACCGGCTATCATAGCTAGGTCAAGCGATTCTGAGGCATGGCTTGTACCGTATGGTGCTGATTGATTTATGATGGCGATAGAGGGCATTAGAACTGTACCAACCTATCAGATGCGTTTAGTGAAGATATGAGTTCACCTAAACCAACAGACTCAAAAGGAGCCTTGAGGTTAAAACTGTCGATATCTAAGTCTTCAGCGTCTTGTTCAGTAATAATTCCACGTCTATTGGCAGCTGTGACGCAGACATTTAACGTTAAGGTATTTTCTAATGCAAGACTTCTCCATAGCTCATGTAAATTAAGTTCATCACTATGGTTTGTTAGAAAAGCATTACTATTCATCACCCCTTTTTGGTAAAAGAATACGCTATGTATTTGGTGATTCTTACCGAGTGCAGCACGACAGAACTCATAAGCCGTATGAGAAGACTGGCTGTCAAAAGCAGAAGAAGTTACAAGTAGTGTAAATGACGGCATAAAATAAAAAGCCTCGTACGAAGACGAGGCTTACTAACATTGATTAATAATTAATCGTCGCCGCCGAAAGCACCAAGAAGGTGTAAGATCGACGTAAACAAGTTATATAGGTTAAGGTACATAGAAACTGTTGCTCTGATGTAATTTGTTTCGCCGCCGTTGATGATACGGCTTGTGTCAAACAAAATAAAACCAGACATAATAAATACGATTGCTGCACTAACAGCAAGGCTTAGCGCTGGAATACCCAAGAAGAGATTAGCGATTGACGCAACAATAGCGACAATCAAGCCGACCATCAAAAATCCACCCATGTATGAAAAGTCTTTCTTCGTTGTCAGAACATAGCCAGACAGGCCAAAAAATACTAAAGCTGTCATACCAAAGGCTTGCATGATCAATTCAGTACCACCTTGGAAGCCTGCATAATAGTTTAGTGTGTAGCCCAAAGACCCGCCTAATAAACCAGTAAAAGCAAAAACGAACCAAATACCAGCAGAACTTTGTGAGGCTTTATTTAAAAAGAATATCATTACTAGTGCAGCTAGGTTCATACCCAGTGCCATACCAGGGCTAATATTCATTGCTGAAGTAATGCCTGCACATATCGCACTAAACGTTAATGTCATTGCCAGTAGCATGTAGGTATTGCGTAATACCTTGTTAGTTTGCAAAACAGATGCTTGGCCTGTATTGCTAAAAGATGATCGTTGTTCCATGTGATTCTCCGGACTATAGTTTAACGTTCGAAAACAAATTTAATTCTTATACACCATTTGTATGGGGTTTAGCTCAATTTTTCAAGTTAAATCATTTGTTTTTTAATGAGATAGAACTAAATTTTGTTATAAATCGTAAATGATTTGCCTATTGATTAAATAGACAACAGATTATGGTTAAAGTTACAACAATCGAAAGAAAAATTGAAAAAGGGGCTTTACAACAAAAATAAACCTCATTAATATGCGCACCTCGATTCGGAGAGGCAGCAAAACAAAGTTTAGCTTGCGTATTAAGAATTGAAAAAATGAGGATAGCTGGCAGAGCTCGGTTTAATGCACCTGACTTGAAATCAGACGTACGGTCAAACGTACCGGGGGTTCGAATCCCTCGCTATCCGCCACATTCAAGAAACCCGCACAGTGTTGCGGGTTTTTTATTGCTTAAAGTTTTTCATTTTGAAATTTCAATCGCCCTGAACAAAAGCACCTTCTTCAAGGTAAGGCCAATCAGAATTTGCTTGTATACTCAAAGCGAGATGCCGATTGTAGCTCCATGAAATAGTTGATCAATGCTCATCAACAATGGCTTTTATTCGTGTTTTGAGTTCAGTTTCCCACTGACCACGATTTTCTCGAATTAACCCAGTGTAAGTGTCGTTTTCACGAATAGGAATGGTTGGATCATAGTGTTCCGCAGCATTTAACATGTTCTCACGATCCAGCTGTTTGAATTCATCTATCATACGTTCAGCTTTTTCACGTGAATAGCCAAGTGCTTCTATGGACGATCGGCCTATTCGTAACGAACTATCATAAGTTTCTCTAATAATGTCTCGGCACCCTGCATGCCAAAGGTCGTAGACATGATTACGATCAGTTGCCCGAGCGACAACATGCAAATTAGGGTAGTGATGACGCAGGTATTTGACCAACAGTGTAATTTGTTCTTTTTCATCAATAGCGATGACAAACAACTTTGCTTCATCAATGCCTGCTGCATGCAGCAAATCCTGACGCGTTGCGTCTCCATAATACGCATTGACACCATACAACTTGAGTATTTCGAGATGATCCGAACTAAAATCAATGACAGTAGGAGACAAATTGAGACCTCGTAGAATGCGGCTCACAATGCCCCCGACGCGACCATGGCCAGCAATAATAACTGGGCTTTGGTTATCAACTGTGTCCATCTCCTTTTTCTCTGTTTGACAGTACCTTGGGGCAATAACACGATCATAAAGAATAAATAGAGCAGGGGTAAGCAACATGGATAAAGCGACAACGAGTAGTAGTTGATCCGCCAGATCTGTTGGTATTACGCCGTTAGAGACAGTGAAAGAAAGTAAAACGAATCCGAACTCTCCAGCCTGTGCTAATCCTAGACTGAATAACCAACGATTTTCGCCGCCTATTTTGAATATGACAGCCAAAACATAAAGTACAGCGACTTTTATTGCGATTAAACCAAGCGTTAACGTTAAAATCGACATAAGGTTATCAGACAGCAAGCTAAAATTAATACCAGCACCAACAGTCATAAAGAAAAGGCCAAGCAAGAGGCCTTTAAAAGGCGCAATATTGCTCTCTAGCTCGTGCCGGTATTCACTTTTCGCCAAAACGACTCCAGCAAGGAACGTTCCCAGAGCCGGAGATAGGCCAACAAGAGACATCACTAACGCGATACCAATAACCATCATTAAAGCTGTTGCAACGAAGAGCTCTCTAAGGTTTGCAATTGCGATAAACATGAATATGGGAGTAGTAAGATAGTTTCCTGCACCAACAACAATAACGATGGCACCCGCAGTAATTAACGCAGTTAACCATCCAGACATTCCGTCAACCAAATTGAGGGACGATTCCTCATGTTCTGCAGCAGTTGTCGAGATATGAGTGATGGTGTCAATTAACTCAGGTAGAGCAAGTAACGGAATTAATGCCAACATAGGAATAACGGCGATATCCTGAAATAGCAAAACCGAGAAGCTAGATTTACCCCCATCGCTTTTTAACAATCCTTTCTCGCTTAGTGTTTGTAAAACGATAGCCGTTGAAGAAAGCGCCATGATAAGCCCAATGACCAACGCGACAGACCAAGTTTCCCCTAGTAGCATCGCAATACCCATAACCACTATTGACGTTAGTACGACTTGACCACCTCCAATACCCAAAAGCTCAAATCGCATTGACCAAAGCATTTTGGGCTCTAGTTCAAGTCCGACCAAGAACAACATCATAACAACGCCGAACTCAGCGAAATGTTGGATCGAAATAACATCGACGTGCAAAAAGGAGAGGAGTGGAGCAATAACAATCCCCGCGATTAGATACCCAAGCACAGAGCCCAACCCTAATCTGGTTGCAACTGGAACGGCAATAACACCTGATACTAGAAATAAAAAAGTCAGCAGTAAAATGTCAGTCATGGGGCTTTCCAAAGTAAGGGTATTGTCGAATGCTGATTATGCGCCTAGTTAATATAATACCTAATCCGATCAAATGCTTGCACGAAGCACGTACCTCTATTAAATGTTGAATCATAAGGTGATAGCTTATTAGGCTTTCCAACAACAGTGATTGTTTTTGAACATGTTTTCGTCATGGCATACTTTGTATGGAAGATAAATGATAAATCAGAGCTATTGACGGAAGTCGTTGTTGCTCATATATCCAACATAGAGCAATAAGGCTTCTGCATTTTTTGGTTAAATGATGGTCGATTGAAGTGATACACACCAACCAAATTAAAAAGTTTTTTGATTAAGCATTGCAGCTAGGCTTTTTCGCGTTATTATGCGCAACATCTCTAAAGTTCACGGATAACGCATGTCTAGCAATGTTGTCGATGAAAAAATGTCAACTAAAGTAAAATGCCGATGTGGTGGTAATCCGAAAGAACCGAGACCTATAGAACATTGCACCGATCGATGGATTGTCGAATGTGAAGTTGAAAGCTGCCTTGCCCGTAATATTGGTCAAGGCCTTGAAGATGTCATTTTGGGATGGAACAGGTTAAGTAACCATTTTTATCGATAGTGTTGATAAACGGAAAACCTATCCCAATTATCTACAAGTAGATCCATAACATACTGATTTTAAAAATAAGTATGTAAAAATAGAAAGTGCTCGGAGTAGTTAGTTTGACGAGAATATTATTAGTTGATGATCATGACATCGTGCGCAGAGGGATTCGCCTAATACTTGAAAAAGAGTCAACGTTTACCATAGTAGGAGAAGCAGAAACAGGCGAAGAAGCCGTTAAGTTCTGCCGTAAAAACAGCCCTGACGTTGTGCTGATGGATGTTAGCATGCCGGGAATAGGAGGAATGGAAGCGACAAAGCAAATTCTTCGGTACTGTGATGACGTACGTGTCATTGTCTTATCAATGCACAAAGACAATCCATTCCCCGCCAAAGTGATGCAAATAGGTGCGTTCGGTTATCTTACTAAGGACGCCGATCCCACAGAAATGGTCAGAGCCATTCAAAAGGTTGCTGTGGGGCAAAAGTATATTGCACCCGAGATAGCTCAGCTTATTGCCCTAGGACAAATGAACTTAGCAGAGGAAGATCCTCTTGCTGTCTTATCAGAACGTGAACTGCAAATCATGATGATGATTACGAAAGGTTCCAAAGTGCCAGATATAGCTTCCAATCTGAATATTAGTGCCAAAACCGTCAATACATATCGATACCGAATGTTCGAAAAATTGCAGGTTAACAATGATGTTGAGTTAACCCATATGGCACTGCGTAATAACCTCATCGGCTCAGATAAAATCTAGAGCGTGCTGTGACCAACGCACCCGATAAAGATAATGAAAGTGACCGTCAGCTGTTTGACTATCGCGCATTCTTAAAAAACTTAACAAGCCAAGCTGGTGTTTACCGCATGTATAACGTCAATGAAGATGTTATCTATGTTGGTAAAGCCAAAAACCTTAAAAAGCGTGTTTCGAGTTATTTTCGTAAAAATGTTGATAGCGCTAAAACCCAATCACTAGTCAAACAGATTGCCAATATGGATGTGACGGTCACTCATACTGAAACCGAAGCGTTCATTCTCGAAAATAACTTTATCAAAAAATATAAGCCACGATATAACGTGTTGCTGCGGGATGACAAATCGTATCCCTTCATCTTTTTATCTGATCACCAACACCCTAGGTTTGCTATGCATCGTGGTGCTAAAAAGGCAAAAGGCGAGTACTTTGGCCCTTATCCAAGTAGCTGGGCTGTGCGAGAGTCACTCAGGCTCATGCAAAAACTATTTCCTGTCAGGCAGTGTGAAGACGCCTACTATAGAGCGCGAACAAGACCTTGTTTACAATATCAACTCAAACGCTGCGCTGGCCCCTGTGTCGAAGGGTTGGTTTCTGATGAGGATTATAAAACGCAAACCGAATACGCTAGGCTGTTTTTAAAAGGTAAGAACAAAGAAGTTATTCAATCTTTAGTCGATAAGATGGAATCCGCCAGCCAAGACTTACAATTCGAAAAAGCGGCACAATATCGAGATCAGATAGGTTACCTTCGCAAAGTACAAGAACAGCAGTGGGTGAGTGGCAATCAAGAAGAGATGGATGTTTTTGGTTTTGCCTCGCGTAATGGCTTGGTGAGTATTCAAGTTTTATTTATTCGAGACAACAAATTATTGGGTAGTAAGAGCTTCTTTCCTAAAATTCCTAAGGATTTATCTGACAAAGATATCTTTAAGTCCTTTTTGCTACAGTTTTACCTAGCAGGGAATAAAGTTATTCCTAAGCAAATAGTCATTCCATTTGCGCTCCCAGAGCAAGAAGACATTGAATTGCTATTGAGTGAGCAAAGAGAAGGCGGCAAGGCGCAGTTTTATTTGGGGGCAAGAGATGAACGCAAACGTTATTTAAAGCTTGCCAATACCAACGCAGAAACGGCATTGATGGCGAAACAAGCGGATCAGAAGTCCGTTTTGGGAAGGTATCTAGAGTTAGAAAAAATACTCGAATTCGAACAACCTATAAAACGAATGGAGTGTTTTGATATCAGCCATATATCGGGCCAACAAACAGTTGCATCGTGTGTTGTCTTTAATCGAGATGGGCCTTATAAGACAGATTACCGCTTGTACAATATCGAAGGTATAACGCCGGGTGATGACTATGCGGCTATGGGGCAAGCATTAAGTCGTCGATTTAAGCACAGTGCTGATTTAGACAAGATCCCTGACATTCTGTTTATTGACGGTGGGAAAGGGCAGTTAGCGCAAGCTGAGTCGCATTTCGACACTTGGCCTCATGAGAGAAAACCATTATTAATTGGTGTAGCGAAAGGTACAAGCCGTAAAGCTGGTCTTGAAACACTCATATTGGCCGGTAATCATGCTACCATTCCCATGCAGTCGGACTCTGGTGCATTGCATCTTATTCAGCATATTAGGGATGAGTCACATAGATTTGCCATTGCTGGACATAGGCAACGTAGACAAAAAGTTAAGCGTACTTCTAAACTTGAGTCTATACCAGGGATAGGTGCCAAGCGCAGACAAAGCCTGCTGAAATACATGGGTGGCTTACACGAAGTGTTAGCTGCTAGTAAAGATGAAATTGCAAAAGTTCCCGGTATTAGTACCGAACTCGCTGACATCATATACGAACATTTACATGACTAAGGTTTTATTTGATGTGGACCATTCCTAACATCTTGACCGTTTTCCGGATTGTATTAATCCCGGTATTTTTGGTTTTGTTTTATTTACCCGTTGCTTGGTCTCATTTTGGTGCCGCTTTTATTTTTTGGTTAGCAGCAATAACTGATGCTCTTGACGGCTACTTAGCCAGAAAGCTCGAACAATCGACACCTTTTGGCGCATTTTTAGATCCAGTTGCAGACAAGTTAATGGTCGCAGCCGCACTGGTGGTCATTGTGCATGATTACCAATCTGTTTGGATAACTGTTCCAGCTTTGGTTATGATTTGTCGTGAAATATTGATATCTGCTTTGCGAGAATGGATGTCCGAGCTCGGTAATCGAAATGTGGTTGCTGTGTCAGATGTGGGTAAATATAAAACAATTGCACAAATGCTCGCCTTAATAGGTTTATTATGGCAACCCAACAGCTTTATTTTGTGGCTTGGCTACGTTTTACTTTATATTGCTACAGCGCTTACTTTTTGGTCGATGTTTATTTATATAAAAGCAGCATGGAATGACTTGACATCGACGCCAAAAAACACAGGTGAATAAAAAAAGAGCGTTTGAACAAAATTATTGAAAATAGGTGCAAAAATGGTGGTTTTTACGGTTGACACAATGCTCTTTGACTGTAGAATGCTGCCT
>CAZXIN010000055.1:0-25912 GCA_964640795.1 uncultured Pseudoalteromonadaceae bacterium
ATTTTATTGTTGCTAAATCGGTGGAGTCCATATACGGGATAAGGAATGTCGACCATCGAAAATTTAGCATAGTCAAATAAATGAGTTAAGCTATGCTAAATCAATGAGTTAAGGTTAATTTTGGGTAAACATTATTATTTTTTTCCTATCAAGGCGTGAGTCGCGAGGTTTAGTCATTCTAAACCCGTTAGGAGTATCACAGAAAGGGACAAAAATGGCTTGTTTAAAGGTATTGCTTATCCCAAGCCGGGTTAAATAGTGTAATTCCAATGTCTATAAGCATCTATCAAACAATAAGGTGCTTATAGGCAACTATCAATCATCTACTCTGTAGATACTAAATGCTTTTTCAAGAATAGATCTATTGCTGCTAAGGTAGCGTGTCTATTTCGTTGAATAGATAAGTAATGATCACCGTCTTTAAGCTCAATGTATTCAACTTTTTTACCCATCTTCTCCATTTTTTTGACCATCATGCGACTTTGCTTTACATCAACAACTCTGTCTGACTCTCCATGAACAAAGAGCATAGGAATACTGATCTTTTCGGCTTGATAATAAGGCGAACGCTCTTTTAAGTCTTTTGACTTGTCTCCAATCTGATTCTTAACGAATTTTGTATTAATGTAGTTTCTGCTTTCAGACACAAGTTGCTTAAGGTTGGAAACACCAGCAAAACTTACTGCGCACTTAAATAAGTCAGGTGTCTTGACGGCAGCCATCGCCGCTGCATAACCTCCATAGCTCGCGCCTACAATGCACATGCGTTCAGGGTCTGCAACGCCATTATCGATAAGCCAATTCGCTGCATCAGTCAGGTCGTCTTGCATCGTTAACCCCCACCCTTTCATTTGACTCTGAGCGAAGTCGTAGCCATATCCAGTAGAACCTCTAAAGTTCGGTCTAAACACAGCATACCCTCGATTGCTAAAAAATGATGTCCAATAGTCAAAACCTGAACTCTCTCTTGCACCAGGCCCACCATGTGGGTGCAATATTGTTGGTAAGTTTTTACCATCACTTCCTTTGGGGATCGTCAAATACCCTTCTATTTCATAGCCGTCTCGTGCTTTGTATTTAACAAATTGATGAGAGGTCAGTACGTCAGGAACAAGTGCAGGATACTGAGCAAAAATAAAATCGAGGCTCTTACTTTTTCGCTTACCTAAATAATAAACGCCGGGTGTGAAGTCATTTTCGCTATACAGCAAATAGGTATCTTCATCTGCGCTAAAATCTACGAGGTAATTATCGGTATCAGGTAGTACTTTGTTGATGCTTTTTTGAAAATTATCAAACGACTCATCCCAGTAGATTCGACCGTCAGCGCTATTTCGGTGATAAATGCCAATCACGTCATGACTTTTTCTTGAATAGATTAAACTACCATCGACATCATAGTCTTCATCTTCAAAAACAAGCTGTTTCTCTCTAGTTTCAAGATTGATGGTATATAATGCCAACTTATCTTCTTTGTACCCTCGGTAGTAAAGAATATTTGGATCTTTTCCGAAACCAAGAGGCTTAATAGCTGGATCAGTTAACGCGTTGTATTCAAAAATTTTATGCCACTTTTTATCATCACCTATACGTACTCGACTCAGAGCTTCGCCCGTCTCATAATTTAAGGCGAAACCAAGCCTTAGGTCACCTTGCTGATCAACAATCCAATTCCGAATACCCAACTTACCTTTTTCGATTCTACTCTTACGTCCTGTATTGACGTTTACTTTGTAAACCGATGGCTTGTTCGCCAATTCATTGTCAAGCGCTATGAGAATATGGTCAGGATCATCTGGCAAAAAAGAAATGACATTGTCTTGAAATTGAGAAAAGTGATTCTCATAGCGCCTTGGGGTTATAAGTGCTCTCTCTACGACCTCTTCACCATCAATATCGATAGCTAACAAGCGTGTTTCTGTCGTATCAACACCACCTCTATGGCTAGCGAACCAGATGCTAACAATCAACGTTTTTTCATTTGCCCACTGGAACCAATTAATCTTAACTTTTTCATTATCTGACTTAACTAAAAACTTTGTCTCTCTATCTGATAAATCAATCGTTGTTAGCAAAGCGAGTGCTGGTTCTTGGAAGTTACTGATAAAAGCAATCTTGCTCCCAGAAGGTGATAATTTAGGGTTGGTATAACTCGGTAATTGACTAAAGCTCTCTACTGGCAGCTCATCAGAATACGCAAAGTAGCTATAAAGAAATAAGAAAATATAAACGATTAAAAATAAGCTTCCTTTCAAAACACAACTCCGATTTAAGAATGATAGATCATTCTTCACATTCAACTTAAATATAACACCAAGGGACACATTCATGTCTGTTATCCCTATGTGAGCTAAAAATATAAGTTAAGAATATACAAAAATCTAGAGCTAAATACATCACTATAAGAACGTAGAAAGCCTATTATCCAATTTTCTACACTTTGAACTCGCTAACTACCGCATTCATTGAGTTAACATTGTCACCTAGGACTTTGGCAGCATCTTGTGTTTTATGCGCGACAGTTTTTGCTTGTTCAGCAGAGGCACTCAGCGATGAAATATTCTCTTGAATACCGTTCAATGCCGTATTTTGCTCTTGAGAAGCGTCAGAAACAACAGATGTGGCCTCGTTTATCTTACTTGAGAGGCCAGCAATTGTGATCAATGAATTACCCGCACCGTCGGCCATTTTAATGGTCTCTTGAGCTTGTTCTTCGCTCCTTCGCATAGCCATAACCGCTGCTTCTGATCCTTGTTTAAACTCGGAAATAATGGTGTTGATTTCTTGTGTCGATTCTTGTGTCCTGTTAGCCAATGTTCTGACTTCGTCTGACACAACAGCAAAACCTCTTCCATGCTCTCCGGCACGAGCGGCTTCAATAGCGGCATTCAATGCGAGTAAATTGGTTTGATCGGCAATCTGAGTGATGACTTCCAGAACATTACTGACTTGTTCGCCGCTAGTGGCTAGTTTGTCGACCACAAGAGCCGCTTTTGATATCTCATCCCCTAGATTTTTTAATGACGATATAGTCTCATTGATGACTGTTTGACCATTCTCTGCTGCACTGTTAACTTCGGTTACATCAGTTGCGACTCGCTCAATACTACTTCCAACATTTTCTATTGCTGAGATCATTTTACTGACAGCATCAGACACTTGTTGCGTCATTTCAAACTGCTGTTCAACGCTAGCGTTTGAGTCATAAGCTAAAGCTTTAAGTTTTGAGCTTTCGCTTAGGACGGTTGCATTTGAACTTGAGATGTTTTTAATAATAGCTGCGAATTTACCTAACAAAGATTTAAAAGATTTAGCGACGATCCCGACATCATCCTGACCTAAATCACTCACAACATAGTTGAGGTTATTCGTTTGTTCAACTTCAGCAATATCAACAGATAAATGAGTTAGATTCCCCTGAAGCATTTTAAGTAGATAAGCAAATGCACCAATCAAGGCAATGGACAAGATAATGATCATGGTAATGATCAATGTCACCATAAACTCCCTTATCTCTGGTATTAGCTCAGCAAATCTAACAGAGTATCCTTCCAGTTTATTTTGAATGGGCTTAACTTTAGATAAGAACTCTTCTTTAGTGATACTACCGTTTTTTAATTGTTGAATTAATTTAAGACCCTGCGCATTCACTTCGATGTCTTGGTGACAAATATCAATCGCTTCTCCAAAACCTAGTATTCTAAACAACAACACCTCAATGCCGATGACAGCATCTAGGCAAGCTTCAGCTTGTTGATTGGTAAATTGAAAGCCTTGAGTCATCCCTTGTTGACGGTAGTCACTTGAGGAACGGCTAAGTATGGTTGAAAAGTCACTGTTATCAGCAGAGAGTTCTAACTTTTCGATATTCGTATTGACCGTTTCAAGCCCGACTAAATGTTGACGCTCTAAGTATGTAAAGTAACCGGTTTTCGCAATTTCAACCATGCCAATGATGTTAAATAACACCAAGACAACCAATGCAGATAATAAAACAGTAAATTTCTTTTTAACTGACCAGTTATTCATAGTCACTCCCAAGAATTAAATGGACGTATCTCATACTCATCACCATTGGTTTTAATCAATACGGAAGACTCAAACGTTAATAAACTGTCAATAGTATAACCATTAGACATAAGTATATTGGTAAATTTGTAAACAAAAACAACGATTAACAGTATTTAATCTTCATCATGCCCATTCACTAGATGTGCTATGTGTAATAACCTATCCGATGCTAAAGCATTAATAGAGCCTTTGGGATAGCGTCCTTTAGAGTTTTGCTCACCAGCATCTTTCTTGGTTAAAAGCTCTAAGGCTTGATCAACAGTTTCAACAGCATATATATGAAAATCATTTCCTTTAACGGCACTAACAACATCTTTGTTTAGCATTAAATTAATCATGTTGGACTTAGGGATAATAACGCCTTGATGCCCGGTGAGCCCTCTATGAGTGCAAAGCTCGAAAAAGCCTTCTATCTTCTCGTTAACACCACCAACTGATTGCACTTGGCCGTATTGGTTAATAGATCCTGTAATAGCGAGAGATTGGTCGATAGCAAGGCCCGTCAATGCCGATATAAGCGCCACCAATTCACCTAATGACGCACTATCCCCGTCAATATGTCCATAAGATTGCTCTAGTGCAATGTTTGCAGACAGCGTTAATGGGAAGTTCTTCGCGAATTTATTGCCTAAGTACCCCGTAAGTAACATAACCCCTTTGGAATGAATAGGTTGGCCGAGCTCCACTTCCCTTTCAATATCAATAACACCATTCGAACCAGCATATACTGTCGAGGTGATACGTGCTGGCGTGCCAAAAACGCTATCACCAATTTCTAGAACTGTTAAGCCGTTCACTTTACCCACGGCCATCCCGTCAGTTGCAATGAGTATCTGTCCTTCTTTGATATCATCCAATAGTGTTTGACTTATTCTTCCTGAACGCCGCTTTTTGGCGTCCAATGCATCTTCAATATGAATAACATCCAAGTCGATTGTCGACGATTTCTGACAATAAAAGAATGCTTCGTTCAATAACTCAATAACCTCAGCAAACCTAGCTGAAAAATGATGCTGATGTGCTGCCATTCTTAAACTGTATTCAACTAACCTATACATTGCTTGCGCTGAGATATTCTCTATCCCAATTTTTCTGGCTTGTAGCCTTATACGGCCGACAAAATCAAAAAGCGTCTTTTTGTCGAGGGGAATTTCATGATCAAAGTCGACTAACACCCTAAATAGCTCATGGAACTCTTCATCATAATCTTGCAAATCGTAATAGAGGTCTCGAGACCCCAATAGAATAACCTTGATATTCATTGGGATCGTTTGAGGGCTAAGCGTCATAGAATTCACCATACCAACTTCCTGTTGTGGAAAATCTAACCGAAGTTCGCCACTCTTCAGTGATAGCTTGAGAGCTTCCCAAACATAAGGCTGCTGGATCATTTTATCTGCATCTAGCAGAAGGTAACCACCATTGGCTCTATGCAATGCTCCAGGACGAATCATTCGATAATTGGTATACATGGAGCCTTGCAAGTTCGAATATTCAATACGCCCAAATAAATGCTGGTAGGTTGGGTTTGGTTCAAATATAACTGGAGCGCCGCTACTAGCATCGTTGGACACTAACGTATTTGGTAAGTACTGCTCTTCAAAAATAGAGCGCTTATCGTACTCGTCTTGCTTGTCGTCCTTGTTTTCCTCGTCTAGCACTTCCACTATGGTTTCAACCAAGTGTGGTCTCATTTGTCTAAAGAACTTTAAGATAGCCAGATTCGACGAATACTTGTGTTCTAGATCTTTTAGAAGTGGTGTAATCCCCTGCTCTGCGGTATCTTTTTTTAGTTTCCTAAGTTTTTCTGATGACTCTCTTTTCCATCTTGGTAACTCAATGAGCTTTTCGCTTAAGTGTTTTTCTAAATGATCGATCAGTTGATAATGTGACTGTCGTTGTTCGTCCGTTAAGGTCGAAAACATTTTCTCGTCGAGCGTTTTCCCATCAATTATAGGTAAGAAACTAATGGTGCCATCTTCTTCGCTTAAGGTGACATTTTTCGTTAACGCATATTCTTCCACTTCATCAATCGCTTTATCGTAGCGAGCTTCAAAATCCCGTTTGAAATTTGCTTTCTTACGCTGATAACTTGGATGGTCATAGGCCGCAGGGAAAGTGTCTAGAATTTCATCAATAAGCGCTTCTATATCTTTACTAAGCTGTTTCACTTCACCGGGCGGTAATCTTAAAGCAATAGGCTCTCGTTCATCATCAAAGTTATTAATGTAACTCCAATCGAAAGGCGGTTGCCCGTTTCTAACATGTTCAGCTATATAGTCGTGCACCAATGTATAACGACCGGTTGCTTGCTCTCCCATAACATAGAGGTTGTAGCCATTGGAATGAATACCTAACCCAAAGCTTAACGCTTCTCTTGCACGTTCTTGACCAATAAAAGTCGACATAAGCGCGTTTTCATCTTTGAGCGCTTGATTTATGAGTCGACGGTTAGGCTTTGCAGTGATTTGTGTGTGAGTCAGTGGTTTTATCAGGGGCATTGAGAGTAAAGAGACCAAATAAATAAACAATTTTAATCAGTGAAACGCGTTTAGCTTATGGTGTCAAACGTTGTCTGAGTAATGACGATTTATTCAACAAAAAAAGGCCGTAATAACGGCCTTCTGGTTAAAACACTTATATCAATGTCTCCAATGATAACGGTGCTGCTTTTCTTCAATAGCTGCCTGTGTTTCTGGGGGCATAGCAATAGTGTTCAATTCTTCGAAGAAGAATGGCGCACGTTTGTCTTTGCTACCCAACTCATTCATGGTTTCAGCGCTATAAATACGACCATTGATTACAGTATACGAAACGTATTCAGAACGGCGAAGGTTATCAAGAGGGTTGCCGTCGATGATAGCTAAATCGGCAAGTTTACCTACTTCAATACTGCCGATTTGTTTGCCCATACCTAAATGAGTTGCACCATCTATTGTTGCTCCTCGAATGGCTTCCCAAGCACTGAACCCACCTTGCTCCATTAACCACATTTCCCAATGTGCCGCTAAGCCTTCACGTTGACCATGCGCGCCAATATGAACAGAAACACCATTATCGCTTAACTCTTTCGCGTATTTGGCAACTTCAAAGTGATTGTATTGCTCGTCAGGCGCTGTTGGACGACGAATCGCGCGGCCATCAACAATGAATTGTGGTGTATAACGCATCAGGCGAGGGTTTTTCCACACTTCTGTACGATCGTACCAATAAACTTCACCCGATAATCCGCCGTAAGAGACTACAAAAGTCGGCGTGTAACCGAACTCAGTTTCTTTCCATAAAGATGTCACATCATTATAGCCTCGAGCGATAGGTAAAGAGTGTTCAAGACTGGTATGCCCATCAACTAGCATTGTCATATTTTGATGAAACTTACCACCACCTTCAGGCACAACCATTAACCCTAAGTCTCGTGCGGCAGCCAATATTTGTTGACGTTGATCTCGTCGTGGTTGGTTATAGCTTTTGACCGAAATCGCGCCGACATCTTTCATGCGTTGAAGGTGGAATTTTGCATCTTCATAGCTATTAATAATCGCTTTGAACGCTGGCCATTCGGCGCCATACAAAATAGTTCCTGTAGAGAATATTCTTGGAGCGACTCTGTCCCCTGTTTTTTGTAACTCAGCCGCTGAAAATATCTCTCCAGTGTCGTTTGATGGATCATGAATAGTCGTAACCCCGAAAGCAAGGTTCGAATACTGTGTCCAATTCTGCTCTGGAATAATCTGGCTACTGCCTTGACCACCATGAGCATGAGTATCGACTAAGCCTGGGATAATGGTTTTACCTTTAGCATCAACCAATAGTGCGCCTTTAGGTATGGACACATCTCCGCTTTTACCAACAGCAATGATCTTATTGCCTTCTATCACAACAACACCGTTCTCAATGACTTCTTTTGTTGTCGATGCATTTCTCATGGTGACAACACGACCACCAACAAGTGCTTTAACACCGGTGGGTTTATCAAGTTTTGCTTTAAACGACAGATTAATCCCTTCGCCATCCATGTCAGCTAATTCATCAGTTGCTCCCTCGACAAAATCAAAACTGTCTTTCAGATCTCGTTCGAAGAAACGTGCACCATGATGCCAACTTAATGATTGATTGTCCGCGCTCCAAGTCAAATACTGCCCTGCTCGCTTAGACACTTGTTTGACGGGTAGCGTTTTCATATTAGGGCCAATGTCTACTGGCTTACCTGAATCAGCGTAAGCAGCAATATAAGCATTGTATTGATGGGTAAACGCTATCCATTTCTTGTCGTGAGATAACCTGAACTCGATCGCATCACGATTACCAGTCAAATGAACACGTTCTTCAAGCCCATCCAGATTCACACTCATGAGTTGACGTTTGGTTGAAGATGACCCAGGCGTAAAATCTGTGTAATACACGCGGTCACTATCACCCGCAAAATGTGGTTGCATGCCGCTCTTAGCAACTCGCTTGTTTATACCGGAATCAAGGTCCGCTACATAGATCCCCGGATTGATTGAATACTCTGGTGTTAGCAAGTAGCCGCCAGTGAATTTACGATAAGTGACTTTGTTACCGTCTATCGAAAAGCTTGGCTCAGCATAATGCCCTGGAGTTTGTGTAACGACCTTACCTTTGCCACCTCGAGCCGACACAGTTCTTACACTACCTAAATTTTTATCGTTCCATGTCGTATACACGATAGATTTACCATCGTTTGAAAAACGAGGGAAGTACTCGTCATGATCATTCTGTTTAGTTAGACGTTTGTGCTTGCCTGTTTTCATATCATGCACATACAACTTACCTAATGCTTGAAATATGATAGATTTGCCGTCGGGTGATTTCTGAGGCCAACGAATCATTTTGATATCGAACTCATCAGGCGCAACATCTACATCAAAGCGAACCGCATCGGCATATTGCATTTCGGTGCTGACATTCACATTTAACGTTGTTAAGGATTGATCAGCAACGTTAATACGATGGAACTTCCCCCCTGTCCAAAAAACGATTTCTGAGGAATCAGGTGTCCAATCGAAATAGGCAAAATAACCTTCGCTACCGAAGCCTTCTTGCATGTCCCTTTCCATACCAGCAAAAAGTGGCTTCTCATTACCTGTTTCTAGATCTTTAATAAATAAAACAGTGTTTTCGCGAACACGCCTTAAAAAAGCAACACTTTTGCCGTCGGGCGACGGCGTTGGGACAATTGCCCCTCCACTTCCGCCAGCAAAGCGCTCTTCTTTGCCTGTTTCACGGTCATAACGTGTTATAGCAAAGAGGCTCTTAAGTGGGTCTCGGTTGTAACTGAATACGCTACCACTGGTAACATCTTGCGTGTAATAAATGTATTGGCCATCTGCAGAAAATACAGGGTCGGCAATATTCTTCTGATCTTGCTCGCCATTAACCCGTTTTTTTATGGGTATGCCATTGCCGCCAGCAACGTGATACAACCATACTTCTCCAGCAGGAATACTGCGACGAGACATAATCCCTTTGGTAACAACAATGTATTGACCATCTGGACTCCACTTAGGTGAATGA
This sequence comes from uncultured Pseudoalteromonadaceae bacterium, assembly GCA_964640795.1. Taxonomy (GTDB): domain Bacteria; phylum Pseudomonadota; class Gammaproteobacteria; order Enterobacterales; family Alteromonadaceae; genus M269. Next base: position 9,607 of record CAZXIN010000055.1, read on the forward strand.
ATAATATCGTTTTTTGATTTGGTTACCTGTTTTAGGTTTTCACCGTCTCTATCCATAACCCAAACGTTAGACACGCCATCTCTGTCGGAGATAAAGGCAATTTGACTACCATCAGGGCTGATTGCCGGATGTAAGTCCCAAGCAAAATCATCGGTTAACGCTTTTGCTGTTCCACCGTTAACTGAAACAGTGAATAAGTTACCCAACATATCAAACACCATTTCTTTACCATCAGGTGCTACGTCTAGGTTCGACCAAGTTGTTTCATTGGTATTGATTGAGACAGAAGACAATGGAAATGGTGGTTTGGTGATATCCCATTTATCTTTTGACTCATCGGCAGCTATTGCCGTTGTCGATAACGCTGATGAAACAAGAGCAGCTAATGCAATAGTATTTGCACGCTTTAAGTAAGTTTTCTTCATATAAACCTTCGGATATAGACATTTTTATAGAGGTTCCAGAGCTTATTGGCCTTCGCTGCAAAACAGATGCTGCGCAGATCAATACCGCTTTGTCTATCAGCACTATATCTGCATCATTGTTGAAGATCTATTGTTTCGCTGGATAGGAGCAACTCATTAGTGACAACACCTCTATACAGCAAGTCTAGTATTTAAGAATGCCGTTTTTGATTGAGGTAGCTGAGTGAGAATAAAACGATAAATGAAAATACGAGCATGCCTAACGCCATGCTATTTGCTTTATCTATTTGTGATGTTTCAATAAATTCATAGAGAGCAATAGATAACACGCGAGTTTCATCAGGAATATTGCCACCAATCAACAACACCACACCAAACTCCCCAACTGTGTGTGCAAACCCCATGATAATGCCCGTTAACAGTGATTGCCGTGTTAACGGGAAAATAACATCTCTAAACTGTTGCCAAGAATTAGCTCCAGCGCATTTGGCGGCATCAAGAAGATCGTCGTCTAACATTCTAAACCCATCACGTATAGGTTGGACAACAAAAGGCAAACTGTAAATTATTGAAGCGACTAACAAACCAGAAAATGAGAAGGCTAATGTGTGATTGAATAAGTTTTCCCACAATCGACCAATAGAATTGTTGGGTGAAAATGCCACTAATAAGTAATAGCCTAATACGGTTGGTGGTAAAATAAGCGGCAGTGTAACTAGCGCATCAAACACAGGTTTAAGCGGCGACTTAGTTTTTGCTAACCACCATCCCAATGGAATACTGATAACGAGCAAAATAATTGTGGTCAATGCTGCTAATTTTATACTGAGCCATATTGCCAATATCATAATGAGCCTTCTTTACTAACGACTATGCCTGCCATAGCCTAATTCACTAATGATGGCTTGGCCTTTATCAGACAATACAAAATCCAAAAAGCTTAGACTAAGTGGCGTCTCTCCCTTCTGGTTTAAGAGAATGACTTTCTGTTCGATAGGCTCATGATACTCTTTAGGTACAATCCATACATGACGCATATTTGCATTTGAATGCATCACTTGAGCTAGAGATAAAAAGCCTGCGGACACGGTGCCTGTTTTCACAAAGTGCTCAACTTGTGTCACATTATTACCATAAGCGGCAGTGTGTTGGGTATTTTCCCATAGATTATTTTTCTCAAGCGTCTGCATTGTCGCTAAGCCATAAGGTGCCAATTCGGGCTTTGCTATCGCTATTTTACGTTTGAACTGAGCAATGGAATCTAAATTAACACCATCAACATTGGGCGCCCATAAGACTAACCGGCCAATAGCATAAGTATGAACCTTGTCAGTTAGATCTAACTCTTTAGCCAGCGCTAAAGGTCGTTCGCTGTCAGCGGAAAAAAAGAGCTCAAAAGGTGCCCCTCTTTTTATTTGAGCTAATAACACACCTGATGATGCGCTTGATACAGAGATATCTGCTCGCGGATGTTGTTTTCTATACTCACTGATCAACGCAGTCATAGGCACCTGGAAATTAGATGCGACGGCGATCCTTAAACGCGTGGATTGGTCATTATTGTTACCGCACCCGACCAAGCTGAGTGCAACAAATACACTGATTAAGAAAGATCTCACGCGATCGCTAAGACCATTTATCTGCGGCTGCTTGGTCTGAATCTTTGGCTTCAATCCAGTGCTCACCATCGACTGTTCGCTCTTTCTTCCAAAAAGGTGCACGGGTTTTTAAAAAGTCCATAACAAACTCAGCAGCATGAAAAGCCGCTTTGCGGTGCTTTGCAGCGACACCAACATAAACAATTTGTTCACCTAAAGCCAGTGTCCCTATCCGGTGAATAATGCGTATCTGCCCTACTCCCCACTTTTCTCTTGCCTGATTGGCGATATCATTCAGGCTCTTTTCGGTCATACCGGGATAGTGCTCCAGCGTTAACGATATCACTTGCCTACCTTCGTTTCGGTCGCGCACTAATCCAACAAAAATCACTACTGCACCATCTTGCTCATTGTTCTCTGTTAGCAACCGGTATTGTGTTTGCTGATCAAAATCGTCTGCTTGAACACTGATAGTATTTAATAGCGACGCATTGGTGTTATCACTCATCATGCTTTATCTCAATGAAAGGAATCACTAACCGCCTGTAACCGGTGGAAAAAAAGCAATATCATCACCACTTTTAAGTTCTTTACTGTCATCAACCATAGTTTGATTAACCGCAGACAAAGCTTTATCTGATGACAACCATTCAGCCCACAATTCGCTTTTTTCACTTAATAAAAGCCTAAGCTCTCCAACTGTTCTAGGCACAGAGTCAATCTGTAAGTTACTGCACGACAACACTTCGCGTAATTGTGCAAAAAATAGAATATTAATCATTTGTTGCTCTCTTCCTCTCTCGCAGCTGTTTTCCAGTGCCCAGTTTTACCACCTTTCTTTTCAAGTACGCGTATACCATGAATACACATATCAGGATCAACTGCTTTACACATATCAAATAAAGTTAATGCAGCGACTGACACAGCCGTTAATGCTTCCATTTCAACACCGGTTTGCCCTGCTAATTTACATAAACTCACAACTCTCACATGGCTTTTGTCGAGATCAGGTTCAAAATCCACTTTGACCTTGCTGAGCATCAGAGGATGACAAAGTGGTATCAGATCAGAACACTTTTTCGCTGCCTGAATACCTGCAATACGAGAAACCGCAAATACATCGCCTTTAGCGTGCTTACCTTCGGTAATTATATGCAAGGTTTCAGTCGTCATGCTGATATAACCTTCAGCAATAGCTTGTCTTTGTGTCACTGACTTTTCAGTGACATCTACCATATTAGCATGTCCTTTATCGTCTATATGAGACAGCGAGGTTTCTTGTGACATTCTATTATCCTCTCGTCTCACATTGTTCATCAATTTGCTTTAAATGCATGACAAAATTGCAAGGATTGTGCGTTACGTCTAGTTGTTCTTTCAGAATACCATTCCATGCAGTTCTGCAGGCACCAGTTGAACCAGGCATACAAAATATTGCCGTGCCATTGGCCATCCCTGCAAGCGCCCTTGATTGCACAGTTGATGTTCCGATCTCAAGGTAAGATATATGGCGGAATAGCTCACCAAAGCCTTCAACTTGTTTGTCGAAAAGTACCGATAACGCTTCGGGTGTTGTATCACGACTTGTAAAACCCGTCCCACCGGTTACAAGGACAGCTTGAACATCATCGGAAGCAATCCAGCGTGAGACTATAGCCCTGAGCTGATATTTGTCATCTTTGACAATTTTCTTTTCGATCAGGTTATGCCCTGCATTTTCCAACGCATCTGCCAAAAAACCACCCGATGTGTCGTTACTTTCATCTCTCGTGTCGGAGACTGTTAATACAGTAATGTTCAGTGGTTTAAATACTGTGTTTTCTTGATGCGCCATTCAATTACCTACTGTTAATTTTAGAGACTTAAAACGTTTTAAATCTTCAAGAGTATTAATATTAACAAATGCTTGTTGGTCATTTGTAGGGATGCTTTTAATAGTATGACTGCTCAATATATTCTTGAGCGATAATCCTTTGTGTTTGTTTCGTTTTTCCGCTTTATCTTTTGATGCATTAACAAGTAAACCCTCAAGCCTTGCAATAAAATGCATATCAACTGGCATATAGAGCGGAAAATGGAACTTTTCGCCGTTTGATTCATAAAAGGCGGGTGTTCCAGCCTGTTGACCTTGTTGAGCCAAAAGTGACAAAAGAGTTGGTGTTAAATTGGGCATATCAATGGGGACAATCAATACACCGTCTATCTTGTTCTCACATGTCGCGTTTCTTTCTGCAGCAAAATGCAGAGCCGCGTGAATGCCTGAGGCAGGACCAAGCCCTTCATACAAGTCAGATAAATGCATCACGTCTGGTATTAGTGGTTCGTCTAAAGAGCGTTTGCCAATCAAGGTGATGACATCAAAATGCAGTTGTTTAAGCGTTGCTAACGTTCTGCCTAAAAAGGAATCTCCATCTACACAGATAAGGGCCTTGTTTGTTCCCATTCGACTTGACTTTCCGCCGACGAGAATAACACCCATAATATTTTTTATTGCTTCAGCCTGCATTTTATCAGCTTATCGGATTTAACCGCCTAACATGGCAAGGTGTTTAGTAGCACCCGTCATACCATCTTGTAGCCAATGAGTGGCTTCTTTATTGCCAAGCAGAGCAACAAGTTCATTTTCCAACAGCTCACTGTCTTGTTGCTGAATAATAGAGCGGAGATCTAGACCTTGATCAGCAAATAAACAAAGGTGTAACTTACCTTTAGCTGTAATTCTAAGTCGATTACAGCTGCTACAAAAGTCCTTACTATAAGGCATAATTAACCCTATATTTCCTGCAAAGTCAGGATGATAAAACTCTTGTGCTGGACCAGCCGTTTTTTCACGTATTTTTGGTATCCAGCCTTGAGCCAATAGTTGCTGCTTTATCGGCTCGCCAGATACATGGTTCTGTTTAAAAAACGTATTATTATCACCTGTTTCCATCAATTCGATCATGCGTAAGGTAACAGGCGTTGTTTTGAGCCAATTCAGGAAATTATCTAACTCTCCATGATTAAATTGGCGCATCAAGACAGCGTTAACCTTCACTTTGATTCCTAAGGCTAATGCTCTGTCTATACCTGTTAATATGGTTTTAAGTTTGTCATGTCCGGTAATGCTATTAAACAATCGCGGATCTAAACTATCAATACTGACATTCATAGAATCTAATCCAGCATCGACCCAGCTATCAATATGTTCTGGTAACTTATAGCCGTTCGTTGTTATAGCGACGTGCTCAATGCCATGTGTATTAGCACACGCAGCGATAACTTCAGGCAGGTCTTTGCGTAGCGACGGCTCACCGCCCGTTATTCTAATTTTGCTAGTGCCTAGATTAGAAAAAGATGTCGCTATTTGCTTAATTTCGGGTACAGACAAAAAGCTGCGATCACCACCTGATTCATAACCATCAGGCAAGCAATACTCGCATTTAAAATTACAGACATCAGTAATTGATAGGCGTAAGTAATAAAACCTACGGCCAAACTTATCTTCAAGTTGCATTGTTAACGCCTTTCCAAATTGAACACAAATAGCGTGTGTTCCGGGAGGCTGATTGATTTCTCGCACAACCCAGGTGACCAAGGCCACGGCTAAAACATCATGATGCACAGGTTAAGAAATGGCATGTTAGACGTTAGAGCTCGGAGTTAGTTTAAACGTGACGCAGTTACCTACTCACTATGTAGCTTAATAGCATAAGAGCTTTTTACCATATTAATGCAGTTTATGCTTAAGGGATTTATCACAAAATAAGAAAAATGACACGGAGGAAGGCGTATTTAATCAGTAGCTTCCATATATGGACTGCCATTTGATTATTTGTTTTATGTTCAATGTTTCGCTCAACGATACTGTAACTCTTTTTAAGAATCATACCTGCTTAAAAGAATTTGGCACTCCAAGGAGTCACTAATGACTCCTTGGATACAACAACTAAGGGATTGATTAAGGAATAAGAGCAACTTTTCCTTTGACTTCTCGGCCCATCACTTTGGTTAATGCTTTGTGTGTGTCTTCCAAAGCAAAGGTTTCATCGATAACGACTTTCACTTTACCTGCTAAGTACCAACCGACAAGCTCTTGCATGTTTTGCATAAAGTCTTTTGGTTGATGCGCTGTAAAAGAGCCCCAGAAAACACCTACAACAGAATAGCCCTTAACTAGGGACAAATTAACGGGGAACTGAGGAATTTCACCACTTGCAAAGCCAATCACCAATAAACGTCCATTCCACGCCATACAGCGACTGCACGCTTCAAATGCATCGCCACCAACACATTCGTAGACAACATCAACACCTTTGCCATCGTTAATTTCTTTTAACGCGGTTTTTAGATCTTGCTCTTTATAGTTAATTAAGATGTCTGCACCATTCGCTTTGGCCACATCAAGCTTTTCTTGAGTCGAGCAGACAGCAATGACTTTAGCTCCCATGGCCTTACCTATTTGCACCGCTGCTAAACCTGTTCCACCGGCAGCACCGGTCACGACCAGTGTTTCACCCGGTTGAATGTTTGCTCGTTGTTTCAAGGCGTGATGAGCGGTCGCATGCGCTGTCACCAATGCTGCGGCTTCGTTGTCAGGAATCTGATCGGGAATTGGCATAGTATGCATGGCATTACAAACGGCTTTTTCTGCATAACCACCAAGTAATGTTATACCAATAACGCGTTGCCCCACTTTTAAGTGAGGGACACCCTCACCAATTTCACTGACAACGCCGGCTACTTCACTGCCAGGTACGAAAGGTCTATCAGGCTTCATTTGATACAAACCTTGAACCAATAAACCGTCTGGGAAATTAACCCCTGCTGCACTTACATCAATGACTACCTGACCTTTACCTGCTATTGGATCAGGGACATCTTTATATTGAAGCTTTTCTACACCAGCAAATTCTTCACATACTATCGCTTTCATATTCTTCTCTTAATCTATCAATTCAATCGCTAATTCAGCTAATGGTCTAATCATGTCTTTTAATTCCAATGCTTGCTTATTAGAAGCATTCCCTTGAAGTGCCCGTTTAACAACGCCTTGAACAATAGACAACATCCTGAAAAAGCTAAACACCAAATAAAAATTCCAATTTGGAATGCGCTCAATTCCCATTTTTTCACAGTAACTTCTGACATATTCCTCTTCAGAGGGAATTCCTAGCTGAGCACGATCAACACCCAACAAACCTTTCACATGACCAACTGTGGCGGGAAGCCTTAATTGCATACACTGATAAGCGAGATCAGCGTAAGGATGCCCCAGTGTCGACAATTCCCAATCTAAAACAGCAATAATGCGAGGTTCAGTCGGGTGAAAGATCATGTTGTCGATTCTAAAATCACCGTGTACTAATGATACTTTGCCATCATCTTCTGGGAGATTGGTTTCTAGCCATTGGATCAAGTGATCAATATCAGCAATGTCCTCCGTTTGAGCTGCTCTATATTGTTTTGTCCATCGACTAAGCTGACGTTCAAAATAATTCCCTGGTCGCCCATAGTCCAGTAAGCTGGAACGTTCGAGATCTACCGAATGAAGCGCGGCAAGTACCTGATTCATCTGATCATACATCGTACTACGTTCTTCATTGTTGGCAGCTTGTGGTATTGCACCATCCCAAAAAATACGGCCGTCAATATACTCCATCACATAAAACATACTGCCGATGACATTGATGTCCGTACACAAATGAAAGACTTTAGGGACAGGGACGTCTGTATCCCATAAGGCGTTTATTACACGATACTCGCGGTCTACAGCATGAGCAGATTTTAGCAATGTGCCTGGAGGTTGACGCCGCAGTACAAACTCGCCAAGCTCAGTGCTCAACTTAAACGTTGGATTAGACTGGCCACCTGAGAATTTGGTTACACTAATATCTGAACCAACGTCAGGTAAATGCTCCTTTAGATAAGGCAGTAACTTATCTAAAGGAAGTTGCGCGATGTTGTTAGACACAATATCTCCTCTACTTTCATTGCGCCGCTTTTTCGGCAATCAAGTTACGACCAAGCTGCATCATATGAACTTGATCTGGGCCGTCAGCCAGACGAATAGTTCTCGCATAGCCGTACATAGCGGCTAGCGCTGTATCTTGGCTTGTGCCTGCAGCACCAAACATTTGTATAGCTTGATCAATAACATTGCATGCCATCTTGGGTGCGACTATCTTAATTGCTGCAATTAAATTCTTAGCCACTTTATTACCGTATTGATCCATTTGATCAGCCGCTTTTAATGTCAACAGTCTCGCTTGCTCTATGTCACAGTGCATTTGCGCAATAGATTCCCTTACTGATTGCTGTTTAGCTAAAGGTTGACCAAAAGCAATGCGTTGATCCACACGCTCACACACTAAATCCAAAGCACGTTGTGCACAACCAATCAAACGCATACAGTGGTGGATACGACCCGGCCCCAATCGACCTTGTGCAATTTCGAATCCTTTTCCTTCTCCAACAAGTAGATTGCTTGCTGGCACTCTAACATTGTCAAAGTGGATTTCTGCGTGCCCGATTGGCTTATCTAAATAACCCATTGCTGACATTGGCCTAACGATGTTTACGCCCGGTGTATCCATCGGAACTAATATTTGTGATTGCTGTAGATGTCGAGGAGCACTGGGGTCTGTCTTACCCATGACTACCATGATTTTACAATTCGAATTCATTGCACCACTGGTATACCACTTACGGCCGTTAATAACATATTCATCACCTTCGCGCTTAATTGAAGTTTCTATATTGGTTGCATCTGAAGAAGCCACGGCAGGTTCAGTCATCGCAAATGCTGAACGAATATCACCATTCATTAGAGGTTCTAACCACAGTTTCTGATGCTCTTCGTTACCGTAACGTGCAATAACTTCCATATTACCGGTGTCAGGTGCACTGCAGTTAAAAACTTCACTACTCCAAAGCACTCGCCCCATAAGTTCGCATAGCGGTGCATATTGCAAATTTGACAGCCCCGCTCCTCTTGGTAAGTATTCTTCGGGTAAAAACAGATTCCAAAGACCTTCGGCCTTAGCTTTAGCTTTCAGTTCATGCATGATTGGCAAAGTTGTCCAAGCATCGACATTATTTTCTACAGCCTCAATGTATTCATGTTCAATCGGATAGACATGCGCCGCCATAAAGTCCGATAATTTGCTCATTAATTGACGGGTCTTATCGTCATACTCAAAATTCATAGTCGTTTCCTTTAGCTGTAAGTTACAGCTGATTGACGCTGAGGTGTTTCTAGGTGTGGTGCGTTGTTAAAGCTGCTCATATGAAAAGCGTCTCTTCCAACAAAAAATCGACTGAAACCAGCGTTTTTAGTTTGCATATTTAAATTGATGACTTGTTCACTCGGCATACTCATTGCGAGAGCGATAAACATACTGATTGCCCCGCCTGAACTGACGGCTAAGATTTTGCTGCCCTTTGGTTGTTTAAGTATATAATGCTGAACATCTCTCACACGTTGTTCAAACATAGACCAAGTTTCAGAAATTTCGTCGTGCGGAAGATCATCATTCATCCACGCAAACATCGCTTTTTTTAGCAAACGATAGAATTCCGCTCTTGGCGCATTTGAATCGGGTTTCGCTTTTGGGTCTTGTTTCAAATAGCTTCGAGACAAGTTTTCAAAATCAAACTCGTTGAGTCCATCCAGAATGTCACTCGTGTATTGACACCCAAGCCCTTGATGTATTCCTTCTGTCGTCTGGTTATGTCTTTTCAATTTGCCTTGCATGACATGACTAAATTGAATGTCATTCTCTTTAAAATACTCACCCAACCAAACGGCTTGTTGATAACCAAGTTCAGACAGTTGGTCATAATCACTGGCACCAAATGACGCCTGACCATGTCTCACCAGATAAACCTCTGACATCTTTAAGTTCCAATAATAAATAAGTAATTCATGCTAGTGTGGGTAGGCAAGTATTCATAATTAAATATGTGAATGAGCATGTATCAAACAAAATAATACATATCATTAACATAAAAGTTGTTGATGAGTAGCCCTTTGTTTTCCTTGCTTTAATGCCCAAAGATAAACAATGAAACGTTTAGATACATTACCCCATGTTTACATTTCATTTACTTTTGGTTTTTTATTTGCTTAGATACACTAACAGGTAGGATGAGATGCAAAATTCACAATAATAACAACAACGAATTAACATTTTTCATTTCGTGTCCTGTTTAATAGGATATGAATTGGCAGAACAATAATTATTAAAGCTGTAAAGTGGGAACATTATATGAATATAAAATCGCCAAGTTTTAAACGTAAGCCTTTAGCGGCACTGATAGCATTATCTATCAGTATGAGTACCGGATTTGTCAGCGCACAAGAACAAGAAGAAGAGGAACAAAGCAACCTCGAAACCATCATCATCACAGCTCAGAAAAGAGCTCAAAACCTTCAAGAAGTTCCCGTAGCTGTTACAGCTATCAACGGTTCTGAGTTAGCTGAATCAGTCATTAAAGATGTATTTGACTTAAGGACAAATGTCCCTAGTTTAGCGACATTCCAGAGTCAAAGTGCCACACAATCAAGTTTCGCAATTCGTGGTATAGGTACTTCATCACAGAACTTTGGATTGGAATCATCCGTTGGTTTATATGTTGATAACGTTTTTAGATCTCGTCAAAACTCAATTATTAATAACTTGGTTGATATCGACTCAGTAGAAGTACTGCGTGGGCCTCAAGGTACTCTGTTTGGTAAAAATACACCGTCGGGTGCTATTAGTGTGGGTACAAAGGCCCCTAACCATGACGGCGCTGATGGTTTCGTAGAAGCCACATTAGGTAATTTTAACTTACGTAACTTTTCTGGTGCGACAAATATTTCTGCGATAGAAGACGTGTTAGCTTTCAGGATAACCGCTTTTACCAGTAATAGAGATGGTTTTGTTGACGACGTTAACTTTGGCGATGATGTGTTAAACGACAGAGATAGGTTCGGCGTAAGACTGCAAGCTTTATATACACCTAATGACGATCTTTCAGTTAGAGTCATCATTGATAAGTCAGAAATCGACGAGATATGTTGTGCCGCAGCGACCCGCTTTAGTAATTTCCAATCGCCGGCAACAGGAGAATTTGGTACTGATGCTGCATTTGCTGCGCAAGGTATTCCTTTCTTTACAGGCGATCAATTTTTTGACAGAACAATCTCATTAAACTCACTACCTATCGCGACTAACGATGATAGTGGTATATCAGTTGAAGTAAATTACGATATCAATGAGAAGTATAGCTTCACCTCGATATCCGCTTTTCGACAGTTTGAGTCATTTGACCAAATAGATAGTGATTTCTCTGCGGCTGATCTTATTCAAACAACGAACGATGCTGAAACTGATTCATTCTCGCAAGAGCTTCGTATTGATTACAACGGCGACAAGCTTCACTTTATAGGTGGACTCTATTACTTTGAGCAAGACTTGGATTTGGTTAATAGTTTAAGATCAGGGGCTGATTTTGAATCTATTATCGGTGGTGCGTTAGCTGCATTTGACCCTATTATTGGTGGAATTAACGGGTTAAGTGCCGCTACAGGTGGATTAATAGCGCCTGCTGGCAATGCTATTGGCGAAGGTTTCTTCTTCCCTAATTTCTCAACACAAGATCAATCAAGTTATGCGGTTTTCGCTCAGTTTGATTATCAATTCGCTGAAAACTGGACTGTTACAGCTGGTCTTCGTTATACCGATGAAGATAAAGATATTCTAAGTCAGTTCCAAGATTTTGGCCCTGATGGCCAACCACTTGATATCTTGCTCAACGATGGACCTTCAATTATAGGTGCTGCTGGTGCTGCCGGTCAGGCGTTGGGTGAATTGGCAGCTGGCTTACCACCAACACCAGAGCGACTTGCTGCTTTAGCACCGTTCCAACGTGATGGGTTTGGCTTCCCATTGATATCTCCAACGTCTTCACCAAGACCTGATATTGATACTTCTATCAACAACTCAAGAACAACAGGTACATTAAAAGTTAGCTATCAGCCTAACAGAAATACCTTGATTTACGGCTCTTTCGGCACAGGCTTTAAGTCAGGTGGTACGAATACAGACAGAATAGCAAATGGCTTCAACCCTGTTTTTGAACCAGAAACATCTGAAACACTTGAATTTGGTATTAAGAAAGATTTTCCTAATCAAGCTGTACGTTTAAATGCTGCGGTTCACATTACCGAAGTTGATAACTTCCAAGCTAATACGTTCCAAGGTACAGGCTTTAACCTTCAAAACGCGGGTACACTAGAAAGCTCAGGTGGTGAATTGGAAGTTACTTGGAGACCAACAGACACGTGGAGCTTCGATCTTATTTACGCATATATTGATGCGACCTATGAAGAATTTGATCAAGGTTCATGTTTTATCGGCTTTACTTTCCAAACCGGACAACCAGATCCTGGTCGTCAGAATCCAGATGACCCATTCTGTAGTCGTGCAGGTGACACACTTTCAGGAGCGCCTGAGCACACAGCAACCCTTCAAATTCGTAAGGACTTTGAGTTCTCTAATGGCGTATATGGTTATGCCTTATATGAAAACAACATTCAATCTGACACTGTTCTCGACGGGAATGCTGATCCATTGAAAGTACAAGGTGGTTTCGGGCTGACGAATATCCGTGTTGGATTTACCTTTGAAGACGCTGACGTAGACGTAACACTTTGGGGACGTAACGTGTTTGACAAAGAAAGGTTTGGTACTACAACTTTCGACGTGCCTATTCAAGACGGGCGTTTAGCATCCTACTTTGCTGAACCTAGAACCTTTGGCGTTACTGTTCAAAAACGTTTCTAAAGAAACATTATATAATGATGAGAGCCGGCTCCACAGCCGGCTTTTTTGTTTCTATATGATGCATCAACGCGTTTTCTATATCCCGAGTTCAGACTATATAACAGCCTCAGCGATTAAGTACCATCGATCTAAGGGCATCGTGTGCAAGCGATATTTAAACTAGAGTAGGAAACATCACTCAAAAAAGACTAGAGCAAACCTGCCTCTATTGCATTAACGAGTCACTAAACAAAGCCTAATTATTGATGCCCTTACTACAAAGAACCTGGACCTTTATCTAAACCATCTATCATTCTCTGATGGTCTTCTTTAAAACTAAGTGTCGCCAGAAATACGAAAATAGCCGTAACAAACATAGCTATGGGAATAAGGTACATTGCATCGTGCAACCCAACTGCTCTATGAATATTTGTCATTGTTGTCACGTTTTCTGCCAGCATGGCTGCATTCGCAAAATGATCAGAGAGAGCACCAACAACAACGGTGCCGAAGGCGCCGCCTAATAAGTACATGCCTGCAAAATAAAGTGCCATAGCTGTTCCCCGCAACCTTGGCTCAACAACATCTTGTAATGCAGGGTAAACGGTTGTGTAGTAGCTGTAGTAGGTTAACCACCCTATTCCGAACAATATGCTAAAAACAATCAAAGCATCACGCCCTTGCATCAAAGCAGCAGCAGTAGCAACAGAAGCAATGACTAGACAAATTGAGCCATATTTTAATCTCCCTGTGTTACTTCGCTTATGTATGGCATCAGACGCATAGCCACCTAACGTTAAGCCTATTAAACCGGTCACACCAACAATAAGACCTGTAATAATAGAAGCATCAGCGATGGGCAGTTCGTAATACCTCAGCAGCAATACAACTAGAAAACCATTTCCAGCGTATGAAGCAAAATTCACAGAAACGCCCGATAGAATAATCCACCACATAGTTTTTATTGATAAGATTTTCTTAACAGGTGATTTAACGTTAATTTGGTCAACATTATGTTTTTCAGAAGCGCCTCTAATAGGTTCTTTAATAAAAAAAACAATTATCGCTAGAATTAAGCCCGGTATTGCAGCGACAAAAAACGGCGCGCGCCAACTGTCGAATGCTTGAACAATGGGTCCTACTGTAAAGAAAGCTAGCACAAGACCTAAAGGTAGCCCTAACATAAACACACCCATCGCACGCGAGCGTTTTTCAGTACTATATAAGTCGCCTATCATAGATGTAGCTGTTGGAGCACAACTAGCCTCACCAACCCCTAAACCCATTCTGACGAGAAACAGACTCACGTAATTCCAAGCTAAGCCTGTCGCTGCTGTCAGTAAGCTCCATACAGTTAAGCCAACACCTAAAATATTCTTCCTGCTCTGCGTATCAGCCATTCTACCTATGGGGATACCAGCAATAGCATAAATAACGGTAAAGGCAGCACCTAATATACCTAGTTGTAAATCATTTAAGTCGAACTCCTGCCTTATTGGTTCAAATACGACAGCAATGATTGTCCTATCAAAAAAATTCAACATATTAATCAGCGCGAGCACAATGAGAATAAAAGATGCTCTCTTAGCAGAGATCGCTTGATTGTTATTTTTTTGCATAGCTTTTCCTTAAATGAAATAAACTGTCAGTAACAACACGCTCTAGCGTTCAACAAGTAAAAGAAGGTAACGCCCTATCATTGCTGGTTTATCTCGACCTTTTATTTCAACCGTGCAGTCGAACTTTAATAATGTACCTGACGATTTAATTTCTCGTTCAACTAACTGAGAACAATACCGAATAGAATCGTTGCATCTCACTGGTTCAATAAATCGTATGCTATCTGCGCCGTAATTCAGTATCGTGTATTTATCAAAGTCAATCTCGACCATCTTATAAAAAAGTGCCGGTAAGAGTGTTGCTGACAAAAAACCATGCGCAATAGTTGTGCCGAACGGACTCTCCTCTTTGCATTTTTCTGAATCGATATGTATCCAATTGAAGTCACTTGTTGCATCTGCAAACGCATCAATTTTTTCTTGCGCTATTAAGACCCATTCACTGTTTTCAAGTTGTTGACCTATGGCCAAATTCTGAATCGGGATAGCCAAACGATGTTCTCCTCAGTAATCGGTATATAAAGCAGTCATGGTTACTTCAACACCATATGTTAATTTTATGTTTCATATGTACATGACATTAACAAGTATTTTTGTATTTACCAAATTAATGCGACTTATCCTTTTTAATCAGTTTTGGTTATGATAAATAGAGATGTATAAAACTTATAAGAGGCGCTAGTTGTTTTTAAAGAGCGTTGTAGGAAGAGTGTAGACAATGAACATCAATAGAATTGACCTGAATCTATTCGCCGTTTTTGATGCGATATATACCGCAGGTAGTTTAACCAAAGCCGCTGACGTTTTATGTATAACACAACCTGCGGTGAGTAATTCATTGTCAAGACTAAGAGAAATGTTGAATGATCCGCTTTTCGTTAGAACCGGCCATACAATGACGCCTACCCCCGCAGCACAAAATATTATTGGTCCGGCAAGACAAGCACTGAAAACACTTCGTCAAAGTGTTCAAGAGAGCCACAAGTTCGATCCTAAAGGAACTGAAAAGAATTTCTCATTCAGCATGCGAGATCTATTGGAAGCGAGCTTTATCCCAAGGCTATTAAATCGATTGCAGGAAACGGCTCCCAATATCAGTTTAACAAACCATCTTATTTCTAGAGACAAGATTGTTAGTGCAATGGCCAGTGGTCACCTTGACTTCCATGCTGACGGCGTCAATTTTACTGACCCACATTTATGTAAGCAGCTTATCGCACAGGATAGATACATTGTTGTTGCCAGAAAAAATCATCCAGCACTGACACAAGGGTTAACCTTAGATACCTTTTTATCATTAGGCCATATTAATGTGTCACAACGCCCTAAGGGATTAGGTCATGTTGACAAGGTACTGAATAAAATGGGATTAAGTCGACGTGTTGTTATGCGTAGTCAGCATGTTATGACTGTACCTAGTGAAATAGTTAAAACGGATTTGATCTCCTGCCTACCCTTCCATTTTGCAAAACATTTCGACTTATCAATTTATGAAGTTCCTTTTGATATCGATCCACTGGAATACTATTTGTATTGGCATGTCAGTGCAGACCTTGACCAAGCACACCTTTGGATGAGAGAGCAACTGCTTGAAGTTGCCAAAGTTTTTACTCCTTCGAGTAAATCCCATTGATCTTTTGATAACTTGAATGACTGTTTCAATTGAGTCAAATACTCGAACGTGTTGATCTTTGTTGTATACCTTTAGCTTATATTTACAGGCCTCAAAAGCCTTTACTTAGAATACAACTGACACAGCAAAGATCGACACCCTCGAATGTTTTATCGTATTTAAATTAATACCTAAGTATCAGCCTCATTATTTTTCTTCCTGAATTTTTACGCTTTAATACATCCATCAACGCCGAACAACA
>CAZXIN010000056.1:0-25873 GCA_964640795.1 uncultured Pseudoalteromonadaceae bacterium
TTGAAAAATTACGTATGTGCTTATGCTGCATAGTTCGTTCTGATATCTACTTCTGGTTGCATAAAGTGGCCATAAAACACACTTTATTTAAGGTCTATTAACCACTGAGGTGTCAACTTTTCTCAATACAAGTATTGTAAAAAATACACACTTCAATGTAACAAACACTCTGTGTCAATATAATGGGCGGGGATTTTAACGCTTTACAGACTAATTTGCGATCTGCTTATTACAATCATTTGTATGAACTTATTAATCCTACAGCAGTATATAAGCCAAATCGTTTGAAATCACTCGTTTGTTATACCAATTTTACTGGAATATCAGCCTGTTGCGTTTGAATAAGAGAAAGTAGCTGTGGTTGATAAGACTCACTCTTTTTTCCTCTAAGCCACTGGCTTACCAGATAAAAACTCCCAAGTAACGCTAAGAGAGAGGATACGATGACCCAAAGCTCACTCATTAAGCCTAATCGAGCAGCAAAAAATTCAGCCATAGCGCCAACGAGAATCATCATAAACAGTGGAAACAAATAGAATAAAGCAGATACAGCAACTAAGGTTTGTTCGGGTAAGCCTAACTTAACTTGTTGTCCCACAACAGCTTGCTCATGACAAACAAGTTTGATTGTTTGGGATTTACTCGCAACCGTCTTAGCCACCATACCAGTTCCGCAATGAGTATTTTGCTCGCAACCGCTACAAGTTGTCTTTATTTGAGTTTCAACCCATATGTGTTCAGCAGATACCGCTGTTACAACACCTAGCTCTTCGATCAACGTACAACCTTACTGAGGAATAATACCAATAGATGAGGCGATAGCCCCGGCAGTTTTCGCGGGTAGTTTACCAATAACAGTTACTGCAAGCGAATCTCTTTGCATGGTGACCAAGGTATTTGCTTGATGTTTTAATGCTGTTTGTTGAGATAAACCGTTAGGCAACTGTTGCAAGTAAACCGAAATATCAACCATCCCATCGCTCAACATCATATACTCAACCGTACCATCATTAGCTGACAATCGACGTACATCTTTCTTGATAACTTTCATGCCTGAAGGCAACCAATTAATTTGCCAACTCAATGCGGAATCTGTTCTGTTATTTAATGCAGCCACTCGGGGCAACTCTGACGACTCTATACGGGCAAAATAAGCATCTGGTTGTTCTGTAATTTCTAATGAAGTCACTTGTAACTGCTCAACCACCTGACCATTAAGATCGAGTGTATCTAATCTTAGTATCAAACCACTCGCTTGGTCTAACCATAGATTGTAGGCGTAACGATTTTTATCGTGACTCACCATCCTAATCTGCTGCGCTGCGCGTCCAGAAACACGAGAGCGTCCGACTAAGACAAAATTATAAGAGCCTAGTAAGCTTTCGTAATTCTTAATAAGTTGATAAGGGACTGGGCCATTAATCGACGACGACTGCAATGTATAAGGTGGTGTGTAAGGCTCAAAATAACTAATGTTCGGCCCTACTCTAACGACTTCCCGACCTGGCCCATTAAGCAAATTTAAGTGTTCAAACTCAACACCATTAACAATCGCGTGGCGCCATACGTAAGGCTCAACATCGGCGTTAGGTTTTAAGACAACAAAAGATACATTAAAATTTAATTCTGATGTGGCTTGAGATAACTTTTGTAGCCAAGCTTGTGGGTTATTGAAGGAGTTGGCTGACACTGATAGGCATGATATCAGAGCCAGCAATGTTAGGCTTTTTCTTAAATAAGAAGACAATCGACTACTTTTGTTCCGTTGCTTCTTCATCGACTACTTTTGTGTCATCTTCTTGCTTTGTAGACTCTACCTTTACAGCTTGAGGCTTCAATCGCATTTGATTTTGATGATCCCTTAGTAATGCATTAATTCGACGACGCTGTTCTTGAGCATCCGAACGTTGTCCTTGAATAGGTCGAGTTTGCTCTAAGCTAACACCCGAAGCCACCCCCAAAGTTCCAAAGTCACCACGAGCATTAGTAGTAACATAAGGTTCATCTGGCAAAGGCTGATTATATTGTTGAACGCCTATAATAACAGCAACAGCAACAGATGCGGCGATAGCAAACTGCCCACTTTGTTGAATTAAAGGAACGACATTACCAATAAGCGGTAATGACTCCCAGCGACGCGGCTTAGGAGCTACAATAGCAGGTTCTTCAGCGATCGCTTTAGCAACCTGCTCGCTAATATCAAAATTTATAACATCCGGGACATCTTTACGCATGATGTCACGTGTTAAGTGGTAGGTTTGCCACTTTTGTGACAGTTCAGAATCGGTAGACAGTTCATCAATTAACTGTTCATCTATAGATTCACCATCAACTAATGAAGACAACTTTTCGATTTTCGATTGCGTCATAAAACGTTGTTCCTAACCATCACTTTAAAAATTGCACTCATGCTTGAAGCAGAGGCTGAATAACTTTATCGATAGATTCACGAGCTCTAAATATCCGTGACCTCACCGTACCTACTGGGCAATCCATTACTTTAGCAATCTCTTCATAACTTAAGCCTTCAAGCTCTCGCAATGTAATCGCCATCCTTAAATCTTCTGGTAGCTTATCCATAGCTGCAAATAACAACTTTTCCATCTGGCTTGACATTAAACTCCTTTCTGGAGAGTTGCTTTCTTTTAAAGCGTCACTGCCATCGTAATAATCTGCTTCATCAACATCCACATCGTTTGCTGGCGGCTTTCGCCCTTGTGCAACTATATAATTTTTTGCACTGTTCACCGCGATACGATAAAGCCATGTGTAAAACGCACTTTCACCGCGAAAATTGGGTAATGCTCTGTAAGCTTTAATAAAAGCCTCTTGAGAAACATCCGCAATATCACCGCTATTTTTAACATAACGCGACACCAAATGTGCAACTTTATGTTGGTACTTAACCACCAATAGGTTAAATGCGTTTTTATCTCCTCGTTGTACCTTTTCTACTATCTGTTGATCAGTTAACTGCTCGCTCATTCGAGCCAATTCCTCATTTTAAACATCTATCAAATGCTGCTTATGGCTCTCACACGCAATACATAGACTGCCGCATTTTTAAAAAGTTCTATTTTTTTTAAATTATTTATAAAACGATTAAAGTCAGCGCGATTTATAATTCTGATTCCTATTCTATCGCCTATTCATTACTATGTATAAACTTGATTTTAGAAAGTAATAAATGAATTAATAATGAACAATGCGTTACAACACCAATGCGATCTCTTGATTATCGGCAGCGGTGCTGCGGGACTAAGTCTAGCGTTAAAGGTAGCTGACCATTGCAACGTTATCGTATTAAGTAAGAGCACTTTGTCTGAAGGCTCCACACGTTACGCTCAAGGTGGTATTGCAGCGGTATTTGATGAAACAGACTCCATTACTGAACACGTCCAAGATACATTAAGAGCCGGTGATGGTCTCTGTGATGAACAAGTTGCTTACCATACTGCAAAGCAAGCGAAACCCTGCATGGAGTGGCTTATCCAGCATGGCATGCCCTTTGATCAAGAAAAGAGTGAAGACGGGAAGCTCAACTATCACTTAACCAAAGAAGGTGGCCATAGTCACCGTCGTATCTTACATGCCGCGGATGCAACTGGAGAAGCTGTTCAGGTAACATTGAGCGAAGCTGTGGAACGACATCCCAATATTCATTTATTCGAGCGTTACAACGCATTGGATTTAATTAGAAGTCAAAACGACTCCAACCATGTTGTCGGCACTTATGTATGGAATCGTTCAAAGGAGAAAGTTGAGGTTATTCGTAGTCGATTTACCGCTTTAGCCACCGGCGGCGCCAGTAAAGTTTATCAATATACCTCTAACCCCGATGTTTCAAGCGGCGATGGCATTGCCATGGCTTGGCGGTCTGGCTGCCGTGTGGCCAACATGGAGTTTAATCAGTTTCACCCGACTTGCTTGTATCATCCAGAAGCAAGAAATTTTTTAATTTCAGAAGCGTTAAGAGGTGAAGGTGCGTATTTAGTTGACGCCAATGGCCATCGCTTTATGCATAAGTTTGACGAAAGAGGTGAGCTTGCATCACGCGATATTGTTGCCAGAGCCATAGATTTTGAGATGAAGCGCCTAGGCGCTGATTGCATGTACCTTGACATTAGCCACAAACCGGCGGATTTTATTGTCAAACACTTCCCTACAATCTATCGAAAATGTCGTTCGTTAGGCATAGACATTACACGGCAACCTATTCCGGTAGTCCCTGCGGCTCATTATAGCTGTGGAGGCATTGTGACCGATTTAAATGGAAAAACAGATTTGCACAACCTTTATGCCATTGGTGAAGTTGCCTATACCGGATTGCATGGCGCTAATCGAATGGCGAGCAACTCATTACTCGAATGCATTGTCTTTGCTCATGCTTGCGCAGAACACATTTCACAACGGCTATCTGAGCCAACCCAAGAAGAACCGATTAAACACTGGGATGAAAGTATGGTCATTGATTCAGATGAAGCGGTTGTCATCCAACACAATTGGCACGAGCTACGCCTGTTTATGTGGGATTATGTTGGCATAGTAAGAACGAATAAAAGGCTTGAACGTGCACTAAGGCGTATTGATTTATTAAAACAAGAAATACAAGAATACTACTCAGCTTTCAGGGTCAGTAACCACCAATTAGAATTAAGAAACTTAGTCACAGTTGCAGAATTGATCGTCAAGTGCGCCATGCAGCGCAAAGAAAGCCGTGGTTTACACTACAATCTTGATTACCCTGAACAACAAGAGGACTCACAGCCAACGATTTTAGATCCCAATAATGAACCTTAATATCATTTTACAAAATCGATTTTAAGCTAGCGCTATTTAAAAAACCAACCAACTTCCCGAATACATTCGGTCCCACAAAACAGAGAATAATAAAGCGGCTCTATGGGACCAGCTCTGGCTGAAAATAAAAGAAAAGCGCAACACCATCTCTAATACGTTAAATCACACAAACCGTTGATACAAAGTCCAACCTGTGGAACCGGTTTTAACCGGGAATTAAGAGAAAAGCCTGAGGTTTACCCTCAACAGATTTATTTTAACTGCTGGTCAGGCTTTTCCAGTTTCCACTGAGGTGTTGCTGCGTTAGCGATTGTGAGTAAAGCGTAAATCGGCCATCGCTTTCATCGGATTGATTAGAGAATACAACCTGTGTCGGCAACAATACCGGCCTTTTAAATTTAACTTTTACTTCATAGGTATCTGGTAAATGACTGGATAAAGCAGACATCACCCTTGCCTTACTCCACATGCCATGGACAATATGTCTCTGAAAACCCAATAATTTAGCTGTCAAGGCATATAAATGAATAGGGTTATAATCTCCCGATACTTTGGCATAACTTCTCCCTAAACCTGTAGGTAACGCCCACTCTTCGATAACGCCTTTAGGTGAAAATGTTTTAGCTTCAGGTGATTTTTTGTCATTAGTTACTGTGCTGTTCTGCCGAACTAAATTAGTGCTAGTTGAGCGCCAGACTAGCTCTTGACCGACATAAGCTTCAGAGTTCATCTTAAACTGCCACCCTCGCCTATGCGACATTAAATCTGAAAGGTAGCAGGTCAAATTTAGCTTCTCGTCTGCGTACACAGGGCGATGTTGTTGAACCATATTTTCTATGTGAACAAGCCCCATTAACGCAAATGGAAAAGCTTCTTCTAAGACCAAAGACATTTGTAAAGGAAAAGCGAGCAAATGAATAAAAGTCGGTGGTAGGTGCTGACTATTTTGCCATTCTGTTAAACGGTTAAATTGCGCCAGTTTTTGCTCAGGTATTACCATACCCTGACACTGCATAACGGTTTCAGGCAAGCTAGGCTCGGTTGTGACAATAGCTCGCTTTAAACCTGCCCGCCCTAAGAGTGCCAATGTGTTAGGTAGAGCCTTAGGTTCTATTGATATTGTTTGTTTATCCATAATGAGAAACTTCCTTTGCTATTCGTTGACTGCGAATAATAATGCGGCTTAAACGCCTAAAGTCTTGCTGATTCACTGAGTCACGAAACACCCATAACCATTGACTTTTGGTTTTCTTAGAAAGGCTTCGCGGTGTTAATTCAATCCATAATAAAAAAGTTGAAACCCTTGACCCTGCAGCGACTTGCCAAATATTAACGTCGCTTTCATTCAGTGGAATCCAAGCACCGTTGTCTTCAATTGAGACAACCTTCTCAACTTGACGTTCTTTGATTTGCTGCCAGGCAAGAACCACCAGACTCAAACAAAGCAAGCATTGAAAAAACCATGAGACAGAGTAGACATCACTAGTAACAAGCCATACTGGCACTATACATAGGAGAGTAAACAGCGCCACAAATGCCTGTCGTATTCGAGAGGGAGCAATGACAATTCTATACTTTGACACGACTCAATATTAACTCAATCATATCGGCAAATTCTTTGTCATCACAGGTTTGGTGTCCCATAAACCAAGCAAATAGATCGGGATCATCAGCTGTTAGTAAACGTTCAAAAATAACTTTTTGGTCCTCATTTAGCTCATGAAAGCCTGTTTCGACGAAAGGCATAAAGAGAACATCGAGTTCCAACATACCGCGTCGACAAGCCCACTTAAGCCTTGAAAACCGAGCTTTACTAAACATGAATTAATCACCATTTATTATTACAATCATTTGTTTGCCTGCTATCTTAACAATATTCCGCACATTTAGCTTGTTTCGGGTTAATCATTTCGCTTGTTCGGGTTAGTATCTCGTTATGAAGAGTTAAACCACCTAGTGACCGTTTTTAATGTCTACCCTAAACACGACCAGCGACAATATCTCAGTCCCTCCTTTCCTTTGCCAGCTTTCTCATTTGAGTGTCATAAGTTTGTCTGGAGAACAAAGTACAGAATACCTTCAGGGACAAGTCTCTGCTGACATAAATACCTTATCGACAGGCAACACACTGTTAGGCTGCCACTGTGATGCAAAGGGCAAAACACTGAGTGTATTTAATACGCTTAGGTGGCAAGACTCTCTGCTCATGATTATGCACGAAAGCAGCTTCGAAGCTTCATTCGAAGCGTTGAAAAAGTTCGGTGTATTCGCGAAAACAGACATTGTGAACAAAAGTAAAGAATGGGTTTTTATTGGTGGTAAAGGGCTAGATACAGAAGCTCTTGTTTCTAATATTTTTGCGAAACTACCCACCGAACACCAAGTGTTATCAAACCAATCTGGATTCGTTATTCGCTTCGATCAACCAGAAACTCGTTACCTAGTGGCACTATCCTCTGAAGTATTTAACACATTGGAAATAGGAAAAGCTGCAATACCTGTCGAAAACAAGCTTTGGCAGTTAATGGATATTCAAGCAGGTATCCCTCATATTAATAACCAAACCTCTGCCGAATTCATTCCTCAAATGATGAACCTGCAAGCCTTAGACGCCATAAGCTTTACCAAAGGCTGTTATATGGGACAAGAAACCATCGCTCGAAATAAATATCTAGGCAAAAACAAACGCGCCAGTTTCATATTAATGACTAGCGAAAAAGTGGATATCAAAAATGGAGATTTGTTGGAACGCCAAGTAGGAGAAAACTGGAGAAGAGGGGGAACCGTGTTATCATCATCAACCTATAACAGCAAAACGTGGATACTTGCTGTACTCCCCAACGATACGAATATGAGCGATGTTTTGAGACTGAAAGATGAACCTAATGCGCTCTTTGAAGTTCAACCACTACCCTACTCTCTAGAGGAATAAATAGATGATCATAGAACCTAATTCAGTGGTGACTATGCACTTTAGCGTTTATAGCGAAGATAAAACACAAATAGATTCATCGAGAGAAGGTGAACCCATGGTGTATTTGCAAGGCAGCCGACATTTGATCGATGGCCTAGAAAAAGCCATGTTGGGTAAAGCGCCTGGTGATAAATTCGAATTGTCAGTTGAACCCACAGAGGCCTATGGTGAAAGGCAAGAAGCACTCATGCAAGCCGTTCCTAAAGATATGTTCAAGGGAATGGACGTGGAACCAGGCATGCAGTTCAGAGCAAGCACAGACGATGGAGAGCAATCTGTCATTATCCTAGAAGTAACCGAAGAAGAAGTCATTGTCGATGGCAACCACCCACTGGCCGGTTTAACGTTACTCTTTGATGTTGAAATACTGGATGTGCGCGATGCAACGGATGAAGAGATTGCTCATGGTCATGTCCACGGTATTGAAGATACAGACGAACACCAACACTAACACAAAATAAGGGTCTTATTTTTAACCTCTACAACACGGCACTATGCCAATAAAAATGGGCATTGCAGGGACATCAAATAAACCCTAAAATTACTCTATGGCAAAGGAAGTGTGTTGCATAATAAGTTTACAAACTTACTATGCAAGATGGCCTAGAGTTTATTTTTTATACTACCGTTTATTTACTCATATTGACGGCAGAAAGATTAAATACTGACATGTCTATACTCAAAACCACTGGCAACAAATGGCGGCAATGAATATAGGCAACGGCCCAGTTCCAAAAGCTCTTCTAGATGGACTCATTTATTTAGTTTTATGTAAGGCATTATATGAGTAGTAGTCACACTTCATCTGAGTCGACTAAAATCGACAACGCCAATAAGCTTTTTGGTAGTTTATTAGTTTTCTTATTTCTCATGACTTTGGGATTGGCCGTTGCCTATGACGCATGGCTAGAAATGGTTTTCATTGGTATTCCTTGCTTAGCATTTCCATTGTTTTTGTTAAAAACAAAACCTTGGGCCGAATTAACTCACCATGTTGTTGCAATCAGTATGTTAGCTTTCGTCGCCTTGCACTTGCAGCAAGCTCGCGGCTTAACCGAATTGCACTTTGGTTTTTTTGTCATTTTAGCTATGTTGGTGTTATACCTTAATTGGAAAGTTCTACTTTCATCGGTCCTTTTTATTGCCGTACATCATTTGTCTTTTTTCATTATGCAGCTCAATTCCGTGCCTGTTTTTGTCTTTGAAACCGACCGAATTGGCGTCAGTATATTCTTAATTCATGCTGCTTATGCCGTGATTGAAGGCTTGATGGTTGGCTATGTGTCACATCAGAATAGACAAGCAGAGCTGGCATCATCGAATATTTCCAATACGATTATCCGTATTTCTGAAAACGGCAACTACATAGATTTGACGGAAAGAGCTAATGCTATTGAAGGCAATGTCTATATTCAGAGATTCAATTCTTTGCTTGATAACATGCAGAGCCTATCTTCAAATATAGGTAATTTAAGTGGGAATCTGCATAACCAATCAGAGCAAATGAACCAGCTCACAAGTAAGCTTTACGATATAAAAAAGCACTCTTTTACTGAGGTTGATAATATTGCTGATGTCATGGAATCCCTCTCTTCCAGTGTAATCAGTGCCGCAGGTGCCGCAAATGATGCAAGTGAACAAATGTCTTCTATGGCGGACGATACCTCGAATGCATCGACTATCATCGGTGCCGCAAACAATACCAATCAGCAAGTTTTAAGCGGTATTACTGTCGCTAGCCAAAACATAAACGAACTCTCATCTGCCTGCGAAGAAATCACCAACATATTGGGTGATATATCGGGCATTGCAGATCAAACTAACCTGCTGGCGCTCAATGCTGCAATTGAAGCCGCTAGAGCGGGAGAACATGGCAGAGGCTTTGCTGTTGTTGCAGATGAAGTAAGGCAACTAGCACAAAGAACGACAGAGAGTACTGGTAAGATTGATGCGATGATGTCACAACTGCTCGATCAAGCTAAAAAATCTGTAACATCCATGAATGAATCGGTGGAGCGCGTTGGGCAATCCAATGAACAAACAGATGAAGCCAATCAGCTCATCATTAAAATTAATAACAGTATCAAACAATGTGCCGATTTAAATAATGCTGTTGCCAAAGCTATGGACGAACAGGCTAAATCTTCTGCAGATATGGCAACTGCTATACAGCATGTTAGGCAACTATCTTCTGACGAGAACTCTCAGGTAGCGTTAATACAACAGCAAGCTGAGGAACTTGATGGCGCTGCCATGCAAGTAAATGAGGAAGTTTCACACCTTAAATGTTAAACAACCGTTTAACCAAATGGGTAAGCCATAATGTAATAACGCTATTGCTACCCATTTGGTTAGTTTGGCTAGCTATAGCTTTTTATTATTTTGCTTCAAATGATTTGGTTCTTTTTGACCCGAACGACGACTTAGCATCCTTATCGCAAAATATGTCTTTCGATCAAGATGTGGTCTCTTATTTTAATCAACGTTCACTACCAACACAGAATCAAGTTTACCACTTGCTGGATAGTAGCTGCCGATGTAACGACATAAGTGAACAACATAGGCAAGATTTAAATATTGGCGCTTTTGCGGATGCAGGTTACCAAACACAAACACTGCCTTATCAAGAATTTACCGACCTTATCCCCTCTAGCCCAGCGGTTGTCATATTCAACGACAAAAATGAACTTATCTACATGGGCCCCTACTCGGCCGGATTATCGTGCGACTCTTCTAACAGCTTTGTAGAGCGCGTCTTTAAACATGCATTAGTCTCAGAGTATTTGGGAGCTACTATCGTGCATGAAGCTAAAGGGTGTTACTGTCAATAACGATAGCTGGGGCGTGTTAATCAGTACTATGAATTTTTGCAACATATAAACCTTCGATCACATGTGAACTTCCGTCAGGTGAGAATAGTGATTGCTTGGAATAATTTATGGTGATTAATATACAATCCTTCTGTCATTCAGTCATGTACTGACGCAAGACAATATACTGTCTCCACTGTTCTTTAATGTATACTTTTCATTCATACCAATCATATCTCATGACGTGATTGATATTAATCACAGTAAGGGCAATCAATGTCGACACTACACATTACTAATGGCGACTCAACAGTAGAGTTATTGAAAGCCGCTCACGTAAAAGGGGATATGTTACCCTGGCGTGATGTGTTACATATGGGCCCCGTCCCATCGGGTCATACATTACAAGCGCTATCATTGATTCGAGCGTCATTTTTGGCATCACTAAGCTGGGGAAATGAAGATGTCTTAATAAAAGACTTCCAGCAACGAGATACGGTGTTAGAAGGTGCTGAACACTATGATCACATCTTGTTGTGGTTTGAGCATGACCTCTACGATCAGTTACAACTCTTGCAGCTACTTGATTGGTTTAATCATCAGACACCCATACTAACCAAATTAGCTTTAATTAATCCCGATAAACATCTTGGCTATCACACCGTCGAAGAAGTGCCCGATTTGTTAGCCCAAAAAAGAGCTGTAAGCCAACCCCAATTAACCATTGCAACTGACGTATGGCATGCGTTCACCCAATCGACACCAGAGAAGCTAAGCCAGTGCCTGCAGCATGACTTAAGCACTTTACCACACTTAAAAGACGCACTATTGAGAACATTAGCTGAACTCCCTTCGCCTGAAACGGGTTTAAATCAGACTGAAGAGAGTATCTTCAAGCTATTGGACAGCTCTTCAGACGAAAAAGGCATGACAAGCGTTGACATTTTCAGGGCATATAACAGCCAAGAAAAGGCTGCATTTCACGGAGATATGGGCTTCTTTTGGTATCTAGAACAATTAAGCAAAGATGCTCCAGAACTAATCAAAAAGAATGGTGATAGATTCACGTTGACACCACAAGGCCGAAAGGTTTTGAGCGTTCCCACTTTTTGGCAAAGAGACTACCAAGCACAACAATGGCTCGGTGGCTACGCCTTTGGCCGGGAGCAGATTTACTATTGGGATCCCAAAAAACAACGATTATCCCACGGCAAGTGCTAAGCTCATATGAAAGTGCATCAACAACACACAACCACAGGTAAAGCATTATGTCTCTCTACAAAACCGTTCTGATTACAGGCGCATCACAAGGTATTGGCCTGAGCTTCGCAAATGAGTTTGCTAAGAAGGGACATGATTTAGTGTTAGTCGCAAGAAGCGAAGATAAGTTAACCGCTATAGCCACTGACTTAAATGCTAAATATGGAGTGGCTGTAACGCCATTGCCTTTTGATTTAATCAAAGCAGATGCACCTATGCAGCTGTTTACGCAGCTTGCTGAAAAACAAATGAGTATCGATATACTGGTTAATAACGCCGGTATGATGCAAGTCGAAAAGCTCTACGAAGCAGATATAGATACCATGAATTCATTGATGCAACTCAATATAAATAGCCTAGTCAATATGACCAGACTATTTGTAGGTCCCATGATTAACCGAGGACATGGTAAAGTCATCAATGTTGCTTCTATAGCCAGTTTTATGCCGACGCCTAATTTCAGCGTTTATGGCGCAAGTAAAGCCTTTGTATTGTCGTTTAGTGAGGGTATCGCTGAAGAGTTAAAGGATAATGGTGTGTCAGTGACTTGTGTTTGTCCTGGTATCACACAAACAGATATGTTGAGCCATGCAGACGGCATAGAGAAATACATTCCTAACTTTCTCAAGGCCAATCCACAAGACCTCGCAGCAGATGCCTATGCAGCAGCCATGAACAACCACGTGATATTTGTCGATAAGATTGCAAACAAGATGTTAGTACAATGGGCTAAGCACTACCCCAGATGGATAGTGCGTGGCGTAACCGGATTCTTTAGCCGCTTCACTTAAATATTTTGTACTTCAGATAACTTAACAAAGCCACTTTGCCGAGTCCTATTCTCATTATAGGGTCGCCAAGCGCCTTGTTCTTGTGCAAGGCGGTTAGCCACAATCCAAATAACATGGGCATTATGCCCAAGTCCCATATGGCTGCCTTTAACTTCAATGTTTTCAGACTGGTCATGCATTTTATGTTCACTGTCAATACAAGACTCCCAATGAGCGACTCCATCAGAACGCGAATAGATAGCGGTACTAGGCACAGGAGGCGGAGACAATAGGCGTTGCATAAGTTCAGGCTCCCTTTCAGCAATATTGCCGTTAATCATCTCAAAGAGCTTAGCTGCAACAGGAGCAGCACCCTTAGGGCCGTTAAAAGGACTACCTAATGTAATAACTTGGCGAACACATTCAGGGGCAACGCGTGCAATCTCTCTGGACAAGATTCCACCAAGGCTCCAACCAATCAAGCTCACTTTCTGGTTATGTTTAACATACTGTTCTAACACTTTATCTAGTAGCTCATCACTGACAATATTGTTGTGTGCTTGGATATGTGTCCCTAAGTTGCGACCTAACCCCCAACCAGAGGCTTTGTAGCCTTTACTGTTCAAAAATGTCCGCAGAGGTTTTGTACTAATATCACTGGCAAGAAACCCTGGTAACACAATAACTGGGTGACCATCACCTCTAGGTGCTTGCATAAGAGCAGGTATCAATAGGCTAGTAGCCCCTAACTCAAATAATGTTCTACCTTCCGTCAGCATATGACGAAGCTTAGGTTTAGCGATAACATCATTCGTTAATTCATCACTCATTACTGCACCTCATAAAAGTAAAAACCGAACATAGCAACTCACCCCCATTATTCTTCCATAAGCTTTTTCAATGCCGCTTGTCCTTTTAACCGTTCGTCAACGGCTTCTTCCATTTCATTCGCTGATTCCCTGATATAACGCGTAAACACATCCAAATCAGGCATCAAATTAGATGAACTCGTTGGGCTTATCGATATGGTCCCGTTATAACTACATACCGGCATAATCAACCCCATACCATCAAATATTGGCGCTGTCCCCATATTTGCTAAAAGCTTATGTCCTGCCAAATAAAGAGGAACTTGAGGACCTGGTACATTGGTGATAACCAAATTGAAAAAAGGATTGTGACGCTTAGCAATTGCCGCCCGCGAATAAAACCTTGCAGCAACGCCAGCTAAGCCAAATGGAATAAGTTCCGCAAATCCCATTAAACTACGAGCATCAATAGCATCTTGATAGAGCTTACCAATCAAGGTGTTAACGTGAATTTTTTTCAGGCGTTTAATCGGATCATCAATATCTGTCGCCAGCTGAATATACATAGCCGACACTTGATTACCCATGGCGTTCTTTTCTTCGTCAGTGCGCGTAGAGACGGGCACCATCGCAACAAGAGGCTTATCTGGTAGTTCATCTTTTTCCAATAGATAACGTCGCAATGCGCCAGCACAGATAGCCAAAATCACATCATTAACTGTGGCACCTTCCACAACCTTACGTAGTGCCTTCACACGTTTAAAATCTAAAATAGCTGAATTCCAACGCCTTTCGACTTCAACGACATCGTTAAAAATTGTCTTAGGCGCCTTAAAAGGCATGGTCGGCATATTAATGCCCTGTACCCTTGTCATATAACCCGCTTTAACTGTCGCTTTACCTGCATCCCAAAGTAAACCAGGCAGCTTACCGGGTCGCGTCATAAAGTTATAAGCGCTTTTAGCCATGAGTCCAACATTACTTGGAATGTCTTCTTTAATCTTAGGTACAGGTGGCGATACCTCTCGTGGTGTCGGTGAAACATCAAACAACATCTGCATCAAATCAGCGCCTGATTTCCCATCAAAACCTGCGTGATGTACTTTGGTTATCAATGCCACAGAACCTTTAGGTACCTGATCAATACTGTCAATACCTTCAACAAAGGTGAACTCCCAAAGAGGGCGATCTCTATTCAACTGTTGTGAAAACAAACGGGATGCTAAATAGCGCAGTTCTTTCCAGCTTCCTGGCTTAGGTAGTGCCGTCCTGTGCAGGTGCATACTCAAGTCGAAATCGGGATCTTCCGCCCAATAAGGACGATCTAAACTTAACGGTATGGTAATAAGCTTTTGCGTTAACTTCGGAACCGTATGCAATCGCTGGTTAATAAATGCTTTAAAATCATCAAATTGGAGAGAACCTTCGAGAACGACTACGCCTCCAATATGCATAGGAATTTTTGGTGTTTCCAAATATAAAAATGATGCATCTAAACCCGATAACTCTTCCATTGGACACTCAAGCAAGGCTAATTGTTAAATTAATGTTACATCACGGATAGGGTTTCGCATACTATAAACTCGTGTTGATAGCTTATAAGTACGATGAATAGTACGTTTATCGGCAATGAGAAAGCCGTCATAGCTCTCAACTGTAAAACAGGGCAAATACAAAAACGGCCCCAAATTAGGAGCCGTTAAACGTTATGATTTTCTATTGTTTATTCAAGCAATAGGTTTCATATGTGGGAACAAGATAACATCTTTAATCGTCGGGCTATCGCTAAACAACATAGCCAAACGGTCAATACCAATCCCTTCACCTGCGGTTGGCGGTAAACCGTATTCAAGTGCTTGAATATAGTCATCGTCAAAATGCATTGCCTCATCATCTCCAGCATCTTTCTCTTGTACTTGTTTGTTGAAGCGTGCTTCTTGGTCAGCAGCATCATTTAACTCGGAGAAGCCATTGGCTAATTCACGACCACCCACAAAGAATTCGAATCGATCTGTAATAAAGTGATCATCATCATTACGCCGAGCCAATGGCGATACTTCCCAAGGGTAAGCGGTAATAAAGGTTGGTTGATCTAATTTTTCTTCAGCTGTCGCTTCAAAAATCTCAGTCAAATACTTACCTGCTCCCCAAATACCTTCAACCTCAGGCTCTTTAATGTGCAACGCTTTAGCTATCGCTTTCAAGCCTTCAAGATTATTCTCTGGGTCGTTAATAATGTCAGCATCAACCTCAGGATAATACTTAATAACCGCTTCGTTCATCGTCAAACGCTGGAATGGTTTTCCGAAGTCATAATGTTTTTCTTCAACCACATTATCATCCGCATCACGAACAGTATTAATTATGGTAGTTGAGCCTAGGATATCTTGAGCAAGTGTACGCAACATATCTTCTGTCAAATCCATTAAATCGTTGAAGTTAGCGTATGCCTGATAAAACTCTAGCATAGTAAATTCAGGATTATGACGTGTCGACAACCCTTCATTACGGAAATTACGGTTAATTTCGAACACACGCTCAAAACCGCCAACAACCAAGCGCTTAAGATAAAGTTCTGGTGCAATACGCAAGAACATGTCGATATCCATTGCATTGTGATGGGTCACAAAAGGCTTAGCCGTTGCACCCCCAGGAATAACCTGCAACATGGGTGTTTCTACTTCCATATAATCGCGTTCTGTCAAATAGTTACGAATGCCGTTCACTATTTTACTACGCATATGGAAGGTTTCACGTGTCTTCGGACTCACAATCAAGTCTACATAACGTTGGCGGTATTTCGTTTCTTGATCGGCTAATCCGTGGAACTTTTCAGGCAACGGGCGTAACGATTTAGTCAGCAGTTTGTATTCTGCCATATCGACATACAAATCACCTTTACCTGATTTGTGCAACGCCCCTGTTACACCGATAATGTCACCAATATCAAGGCTGCCGTAGCGCGCTTTAATGTCTTTTTGGGTATCTTTAGATGCATAAGACTGAATACGGCCTTTCATATCTTGCAACAACAAGAATGGGCCGCGCTTTGCCATAATACGCCCTGCAACACTGACAACATTGTTCTGTTGTTCTAATTCAGCTTTATCAAACTCGCCAAACTGTGCATCTAAATCGCCGCTGTAATGTTCGCGACGAAAGTCATTTGGATGACCATTAGATTTGCAGTTTTCGCGGATCTGTTCAAGCTTCGCTCTACGTTCTGCAATTAGTCTATTTTCATCTTGTTGATTATCACTCATGGGATTTCTCGTTCATCATCCAAATTATTTAATGTTAGAGGCCAGACTTTAAGCTAGCTTCAATAAACTTATCTAAACCACCGTCTAAAACAGCTTGTGTATTGCGCGTTTCAACGCCGGTTCGTAAATCTTTAATACGTGAGTCGTCCAATACATAGGAGCGGATCTGACTCCCCCAGCCAATGTCCGACTTACTGTCTTCTAGCTGTTGTTTTTCAGCATTTTGCTTTTGCATCTCGTATTCGAAAAGCTTAGCTTTTAATTGCTTAAATGCTTGATCTTTATTCTTATGTTGTGAGCGATCATTCTGACACTGCACAACGATATTAGTTGGCAAGTGCGTAATACGTACCGCAGAGTCGGTTCTATTAACGTGTTGCCCACCAGCACCCGACGCCCGGTAAGTATCGATTCGAAGGTCAGACGGATTAATATCGATATCAATATTGTCATCCACTTCAGGATAAACAAAAGCAGAAGCAAATGACGTATGACGGCGACTACCTGAATCAAAAGGTGATTTACGCACGAGTCGGTGAACACCGGTTTCTGTTCTAAGCCAGCCAAAGGCGTACTCACCACCAAAGCGTATAGTGGCACTTTTAATACCAGCAACATCACCGTCAGACACTTCAATAAGTTCTGTTTTAAAACCGTGCTCTTCGCCCCAACGCAGATACATGCGTAGTAACATATTCGCCCAATCTTGTGCTTCTGTGCCACCAGAGCCTGATTGAATATCAAGATAGCAATCATTGCTGTCGTTAGGACCAGAAAACATACGCCTGAATTCAAGCAACTCAAGCTTCGAAACTAGCTCATTTAATTCAGCTTGCGCTTCATCAAAGGTGTCTTGGTCTTCAGCTTCTACAGCTAACTCAAGCAAACCTTCAACATCTTCAACACCTTGCTCAAGCTGAACGATAGTTTCAACAACTTGCTCCAAAGATACTTTTTCTTTCCCCAACGCTTGAGCGTCATCTGGGTTGTTCCAAATATCCGGGCTTTCAAGCTCCCGATTAACCTCTTCTAACCGTTCAGCTTTGTGATCGTAGTCAAAGGTACCCCCTCAGGAGGCCAGTACGCTCCTTAACATCGGTGATTCCATTTTGAATAGGGTTAATTTCGAACATAATCGGCATTTTTGATAAAACGATAAGGGCGCGGATTTTAACGGATTTTTACTGCATTTGATAGACTATACCTTGACGATATTTGTTGAATTAATTTTGTGCAGCCTAAACATGTTTTATGCAAGTCGATCATTCAGCTATGGACCTAAAGTACTTTCTTACCCAGCGCCTAGATAGGCATTCAGTGATTATATTGGACTAATTCTGCTAAGTTATACAAACTAGTGATTAGCCGTTTGCTCTAAGAATAAGAATCATGCCCGAATTAATCAACGCGGCTAATACGCCGTTCCTCCTTTCAGTCACCGTAGGGGCAATTGCCTTACTCCTGATCCTTATTATCAGGTTAAAAGTGCATGCCTTCATAGCACTATTGGTGGTTAGTGTTGTCACGGCTTTTGCTGCCGGCATACCTAGTGAGAAAGTCATTCCAACCATGACAAGCAGCTTTGGTAACACACTAGCCTCCGTCGCCCTACTGGTTGGTTTAGGTGCCATGATCGCAAAAATACTCGAAGTTTCGGGAGGCGCACAAGTGTTAGCCGACACATTAATCGGTCGATTTGGGCCGCAAAGAGCACCTTTTGCCTTAGGAATAACCTCACTGATATTTGGTTTCCCCATCTTTTTTGACGCAGGCCTCATTGTTATGTTGCCAATTATATTTAGTGTCGCTTACCGATTTAAAGGCCCGATTCTTATATATGCCTTGCCTGTCGCTAGCGCACTAGCCGTGATGCATGCCTTCGTTCCCCCTCACCCTGGCCCTGTCGTTGCTGCTCAGTTTTTAAATGCAGATATCGGCTTGCTACTCATGATAGGGTTGTTGGTAGCCCTACCTACCTGGTACTTAGGAGGGTATTTATTTGGTTCTTACCTTGGTTCAAAGTTTAAGGTTGAGCTAGAAAACACCTTATTTTCCCCTACCGCTTCGGTTGCAGATAATGAGCAACCTAAACTTATGACTGTTTTATTCATCTTGTTGTTACCCATTGCCTTGATAGCTTTAAATACCGGTATTTCAACACTCATTGCCGCTGGCACCATACAAAACAATTCAGCAATCACCAATACACTACAGTTTATGGGTAATACGCCCATCGCATTACTGATCACACTGGCTGTATGCCTCGTCCTGTTTTCACAGCGCTACAGTTTGCAGACGTTACAAGACTTGTGTGAAGCCTCACTCAAACCTATTTGTAGTGTCATATTGATTACTGGCGCAGGGGGTATGTTCGGTGGCGTGCTAAGAGCCTCAGGTATAGGAGATGCGCTGTCCAACAGTATGCAATCAATGGGCTTACCAGTAATACTCGTAGCCTTCATCATTGCAACTTGTATTCGCGTTGCTCAAGGCTCTGCGACTGTTGCACTAACTACCACAGCAGCCCTACTTGGCCCCCTTATTGCTGCCGATAAAAGCCTCTCGAGCATTGACCACTGCTTAATCGTAATTGCCATTGCCTGTGGGGCAAGCGTACTTTCTCACCTTAACGATTCTGGCTTTTGGCTGGTCAGCCGATTGTTCCAGCTCGATGAAAAAACCACGCTTAAAACATGGACTGTGATGATTACTCTAATTGGTTTAATAGGCTTTACTATTAGTGCTATCTTAAGTGTGGTTTTTTAGGCAAATCGTTAGCAGATAC
This sequence comes from uncultured Pseudoalteromonadaceae bacterium, assembly GCA_964640795.1. Lineage (GTDB taxonomy): Bacteria > Pseudomonadota > Gammaproteobacteria > Enterobacterales > Alteromonadaceae > M269. Next base: position 19,472 of record CAZXIN010000056.1, read on the forward strand.
ATTGTTTGATTTATCATGAGCCACACACTCACTGGCAAATGAGCTAATTTTGAAGAGTAAGAACGAGTTGTAAGGCTTTTATAGGTCTCACATTGGCTAATGTGTAGGCTATCGATGAAAGCAATCGCTTTTTGGCAACTTTAGGTAGTCCAAAACCTGTGTAGCAATACTTTCTCTTTTGGTGTGACAATACTTTTTCGCAAGCTCCACCAAAAAGCGGCCCTACACACTCTATATCAACACGCCTTGTCAGGTCATGTATTCACCGTGCATTATCGGACCGCTATTTTCATGACACCACTGCTAGGCGTTCAGTTTATCAATTGTAGATACCAAATCAGCCCCCATTGCCATTACACTTTCTTGCATCTTGTCACTGGTCATTGAGCCATCTTCATTGAACTTCTCATGAACTTTACCCACGGCCTTTTGTGTTGGAAGCACTAAAACGCCAATACCGCTCAGCAGTGTTCTTAAAACACTTAAACTTCTCACGCCTCCTAAAGCGCCAGGTGACGCTGCCATGATACTGGCCGTTTTTCCTTTAAAAGCAGCAAGAATAGGTTCACCTTCTGCGCCACGTGATGCCCAATCAATCGCATTTTTTAATACAGCGCTATAGGCACCATTATATTCTGGTGACGCAATAAGAAAGCCATCAGACGCTTTCATTAGATCTTTAAATCTCTGTGCATGCTCTGGCATACCCTTTTCGGCTTCCAAATCTTCATCGAACAAAGGCATTGGGAAGTCAGCCAAATCAATGTAGGTGACTTCGGCCCCCGCTTCTTCAGCACCTTTCGCTGCTACTTTTACTAACTTCTTATTGAAAGAGTCTCTGCGAGTACTTCCTGCAAACGCTAAAATCTTTGTCATGAATGATTCCTCATCTTGTGCGACACTCTAGTTAGGAGCATCATTAGAAATAGTTATGTTGAATTATGCGCGTTGACATAACATCAGGTAAAGGCAAAAAAATAAATGGATAATCAATTGAGTGTAAAACCCCAAAAGCCTGATAACACGAAAAAGTTACTGCGTGATGTGCTGGTATTTCAGGGTAAATTAGCGTTGGATGGTATCAGAGATATTATTCTAAGTCCTGTCGCTATGATAGCTGCAATTTACGGAGCAATCACTCACCCCAACAACCCATCAGTTTACTTTCAGTCACTCATGCAATTTGGGCGCAAGACGGACGACTTTATTAATTTGTTTGAGCATCGAAATCACTCTGAAACACAGTCAGATGCTCCTAAAAGTGATGACTACGTTGAACAATTAGAAGAAGTACTTAACAAGCAAATCGACAAAGAGAACGCATTTTTTAAAAGAAAGCCTAAAAATAAGAACGCTCAAAATGAAAGACCAGATTCAAACGATGAATCTGGTCCAAAAGAGTAAATTAAGTTTGCTGTTCTTGGGGCTGTTAAGCTTTGCTGTCTATTTTGCAGCAAGGCCCCCCAGATAACTTACATTTTTTCCATGGTTTCAATACCGAGCAGATCTAAGCCTGACTTGAGCGTTTTAGCTGTCAGTGCAGCAAGCACTAGTCGACTGTCCTTAACATGAGGTTCAATACCCTCTTTCAGTATTGGGCATGCTTCATAGAATGTCATAAATAAGCTAGCGAGTTCATAGATGTACGTACAAAGAGCATGTGGCGTTGCTTCGCTTGCGACTTGTGTAATGGGCTCTTGATACTGTAAAAGCTTAACAGCCAGTGCTTTCTCTTGAACTTCTGAAATAACAACATCGGCTTTGATAGTATCGATATCAGTATTGGCTTTGCGAAAAATACTCTTAACACGCGTATAGGCATATTGTAAGTATGGTGCTGTATTACCTTCAAAGCTGAGCATAGTATCCCAGTCAAAGATGTAATCTGTTGTGCGATTCTTACTTAAATCCGCATATTTAACCGCCCCAATGCCTACTTTACTGGCAATCATTTTACGCTCTTCGCTTGATAAATCAGCCGTTCTTTCAGCAATCAATTTCTCAGCTCTTTCGACTGCTTCATCAAGTAACTCAACAAGCTTAACAGTGCCTCCTGAGCGTGTTTTAAAAGGCTTACCATCTTTACCAAGCATCATACCAAATGGACAATGCTGATAGATTTCATTGGATGCAATAAAGCCAGCCTTACGGGCTACTAATTCGGTTTGCCTAAAGTGCAATGCTTGACGTGCATCAGTAAAAATCAAGGTACGCGTTGCGCCTAGCTTCTCTCTTCGATAACGAATAGCTGCTTGGTCAGTTGTTGAATAGAGATAACCACCTCCTGACTTTTGTAAAATGTAGGCTGCTGGTTTGCCTTCCTTATCAGCCAATTCATCGAGGAAAACCACTTGAGCACCTTGATCTTCTACAAGTAAATCTTTAGCTTTCAATTCGTTAATAACGTTCACGAGATCAGGGTTATAGGCACTTTCTCCCATCACATGTTCACGCGTTAAACTCACGCCAAGTTTGTCGTAAACATCTTGACTATGAGTGATAGACACATCAATAAACTGTTGCCATAGGGCTAAACAACCTTTATCCCCTCCTTGCAACTTAACCACGTAGTCTCGTGCTCGATCCGCAAAACCCTCTTCATTATCAAAGCGTACCTTGGCCTCTCGGTAAAAGTCTTCGAGATCAGACAGCGCCGTTTCTGCCACTTCATTATGCGCTAATTTGTCGTTCAAATGGGCGAGTAACATCCCAAATTGTGTTCCCCAATCACCCATATGATTCTGGCGCAAAATCGTGTGGCCTAGGAACTCCAGCACTTTAGCCACAGAATCGCCGATGATGGTGCTGCGTAGATGTCCGACGTGCATTTCTTTGGCGAGGTTAGGAGATGAATAATCAACCACCATAGTTTGCTGTTGCTGCAAATCAATATTTAAACGCGTATCAGATAACGTTTGCTCAACCTGAGTGGCAAGCCACGCACTGTTTAAGTGAATATTAATGAAACCAGGGCCAGCAACTTCGAGTTGCTGAGCAATATCATCAACCTTAACTGCCTCAACCAGCTTTTCGGCGATATCTCGTGGCTTTTGACGTAACGACTTAGCTAACGCCATAGCCCCGTTAAATTGATAATCACCAAAGCCTGTTTTTGTGCTGCGAGTCAGCGGTGTCGGAGCGTCTTCAGGTGCTCCAATCTCTAACATGGCTTGTTTGAAACGTTCTACTAATAAAGCTTGAATATTCATACTGTCTCTTCGATACCCATATTCTTCGAAGAGCGAATTGATTAACCGCTCTCCTAGTAACTTAAGTATATATTTATCTAATGTTCGCGCGTTGTCTTAAAATCTATATCGGGGTAGCGTTCTTGCGCTAATGACAAGTTAACCATAGTCGGTGCAATATAAGTTAGATTGTCACCGCCATCCAAAGCAAGATTTTGTTCTGCCTTACGCCTAAACTCGTCGACTTTTCTATCATCACCATACACCCAACGTGCTGTGGCAACGCTAATATGCTCATAAATTGCATCAACGTTATATTCTGATTTCAAACGAGCAACAACTACATCAAACTGGAGTACACCGACAGCACCAACAATCAAGTCGTTATTCGTTAATGGTCGAAATACCTGCACAGCTCCTTCTTCAGCCAACTGAATGAGGCCTTTTTGCAATTGTTTTTGTTTCAGGGGATCTTTCAAACGAATACGTTTGAATAGCTCAGGAGCAAAGTTAGGAATACCTGAAAAACGGAACTTCTCACCAGCAGTAAAAGTATCTCCAATTTGGATTGAACCGTGATTGTGCAAGCCAATAATATCACCTGCATAGGCAGTCTCGGCTGCCGATCTATCACCGGCTAAAAAAGTCACAGCGTCAGAAATACGCACATCTTTACCAATACGCGTTTGGTGCATCTTCATGCCCTTTTCGTATTTACCAGACACAATTCGACAAAACGCAATACGGTCTCTATGTTTAGGGTCCATATTAGCTTGAATTTTAAATACAAAACCACTGAACTTGGCTTCTTCTGGATCAACCTCGCGTTCATCGGACGCTCTTCCCTGCGGTTTAGGTGCCCACTCAACCAATCCATCTAGCATATGGTCAACACCAAAATTTCCTAGTGCGGTACCAAAATAGACGGGAGTCAATTCTCCACGAATAAACTCCTCATGGTTAAATTCATGAGAAGCGCCTTTGACGAGATCCAACATTTCGCGAAGCTCTTCAGCGTAATGGCCAATAGCTTCATCAAGTTCTGGGTTGTCGAGGCCTTTCACTATGCGCTTTTCTTGTATCTCATGGCCAAGACCCGTTTGGTATAAAATGGTCTCGTCTCTTAATAAATGATAAACACCTTTGAATTCTTTACCCATACCGATAGGCCAAGTAATAGGAGCACATTTAATATTCAATACACTCTCAACCTCATCCATCAGGTCAATGGGATCCATGGTGTCGCGGTCAAGTTTGTTCATGAAAGTAATAATCGGTGTGTCTCTAAGGCGGGTAACTTCCATCAACTTGATAGTTCTCGCCTCTACCCCTTTTGCAGCATCAATAACCATCAAACAAGAATCTACTGCGGTGAGCGTTCTATAAGTATCTTCAGAGAAATCTTCGTGACCAGGAGTATCTAGCAAATTAACCAAGCGATCGTTATAGGGGAATTGCATCACAGAGGTAGTTACCGAGATCCCACGCTCTTTCTCCATTTCCATCCAATCAGACTTAGCATGCTGACCTGACTTTTTACCCTTTACTGTACCGGCTTTTTGGATAGCATTTCCAAACAACAAAACCTTCTCGGTGATAGTTGTTTTACCTGCATCAGGGTGAGATATGATAGCAAACGTTCTTCTATTATTAATTTCATTGACAAAATTGCTATCGCTCATACCTTCAAAACCTTACTTTGTACTTGTTTGTTTAATTTACGCTTATCAAAAATCGAAAAAGCGCGGTATTCTACCGAAAAGAAAAGCCTATAGCCCGACAAATTTTAGCAATTCATCAAAGTTATGACCGTCTGCTTTTCTAAGTGCAGAAATGTATTGTTTGCGTCTTTCATTCATTCCCTCTAGCGCATATCCACCCGCCCAATCAATGGAAGGTTGGTTGCACAATTTCGTCAATATGGCATCAGCCATAATCCGTGCATGTCGTCCATTGCCATTCGGGAATAAATGGATGTAAACAAGACGATGATGAAATCTAGCTGCAAGCTCTATTGGTGAGAAGGTGTCGTTCTCAATCCAATATTTTGTATCGTCTAAAAGTTTTTTTAGCTCAACCCCAATATAAATCGGGTCAATCCCTATCGATTTTTCTGTTTTCCTGAATGTACCCGCCCAAAGCCACACTTCACCGAATAATCGTTTGTGAAGCTCTCGGGCAAACTCCTCACTCAACACATCAGGCTTCTTCTGTTTCGCTAACCACTGCAAGCCACTTTGAATATTATGTTGTTCAAGTTCATTCAATTGGTCACGCGTTTGCACATGCGAAAAGCGTAACCCTTCTGTCTCGTCTGGGTCTAGTGGGGTTGCGCCTTCTGGCTCATGAAAAACATCACTCATTGTCATTCCATAATTTAGAACTGTGTTTTTCCATCATTTCTTTTGCAAGCCTTTCTACTTCTGCTTTTAGTTTTTCATCGCTGACAAGCTGACTTTCTAATGCCATATGAACGCTTGCATTTCTGACTTGTTGAAACGCTTTTTCCTTTGCTCTTTGATAGACAATATCTTCAATGTCAGTTTCAGGCACGAGGGCATATACAAATTTGCATCCCATGCTTTGCGCCATATTTTGCATCGTGTTTATAGTGATGTTGCCTGTCCGTTCGGCTTTTTCATTTTTGGTGATAGCCGCACGAGTCACACCAAGCCTTCGTCCCAATTGTGCAGTTGACATATCAAGAGCTTTGCGAACAGTACGCAGCCATCCTTCTGAGGGCATAAACAAACCATCGAGCTTCACTTTTGCTCGATGAATGTTTTCTCTATATTGTTTCATAACGATAGTTTTCATGTTCATAGCACTTTCGCAAACATTCAAATTGCTTACCTATAAGCATACAGATTAAACAACAATTGTCAACCTACAGGTAAGCACTACAAATAAAATTGATTACCTAATAGTAAGCACGTCTATTTTCAAAAAAGCATTAACTGCCTCTGATTCTCCACGTTGCTTTTCCATTCTTTCGTTTTGGATTCACTCTCAATGCAAGCCATTATATATTTAACAGCACCTCCATATTGCGTTAGCTCAGGCTCGGGAATGAAAATTGATTTATAACCCGTGTCAGTAATGGGTATCGGTGCTTCAAGTGGCTCAATCGTTCTGACCTCAATATGAATCATTGTATAACTGATCTGCTTTAATCAAACAGGACACTTTGATAATGGAATATAATCCAATTATT
>CAZXIN010000057.1:0-25425 GCA_964640795.1 uncultured Pseudoalteromonadaceae bacterium
GTTGCTTTCCTAAAGCGGTGCTGTAAAAAGCCCGCTTTTTCCATTTCTGGACACCCAAAACTTGTCTAAAACCTATTTACTTTTAACCAATCTTCAATAGCCTGATTGACTTCAACGGGTATCTCATGATGTAACCAATGCGTCGCACTCCTAAATCTCTTGATCTCAAGATCAGGTACATAAGTGTTTAAATCATCTAATACATTAACAACAAAGGCTTTATCTTGCTCTCCCCACAAAACAAGTGTTTGTAGCTGCACTCTTATATTGGGTATTGTCATTTTTTGAGTGACTTCAGATACCCTTCTTTCGCTTGAGGTTACTGACGGTGCAAGCTGAGGCATGGCTTTATAGTAATTAAGCATACAAGCTAATGCACCTTCTTCTCCCCATGCCGTTATATACTGCTCCTTATCACCTGATGTCAGGCCACTGCTAGACATGCTTTCCCATATTGTTTTCTGCAAATAGGAAAAATTGTTTTCTTTTAATTTCACCACTGCGTCATCGTCAATTAGCTGATGTATGTAGTCACTTCTTCGACGTTGTTCTACATTATTAATCATCTCGCGGGTAAACGTACTAGGGTGAGCGGCATTTAGAATGATCAACTTTGAGAATAGCTCTGAATGAAATGCCGCTAGGGGCCAAGCAATTGCCCCACCCCAATCGTGAGCGATCAATATAACTTTTTGACCGTTAGCAATAGCGTCAACGAACTCTTTGATTATCGCTATGAGATTCGGTACTTGATAAAAAGAAACATTCCTTATTTTTTCACTCAGATTGTATCCGGGCAAGTCTGGTGCGATAACACGGTATAATTTAGAGAAATGCTTAATTTGATTTTTCCAAGCAAACCAAGCTTCTGGGAAGCCATGCAAAAAAACTAACGTTTGAGTTTCCTTTCCAAGACTAGGAGTTGCCTCAACATAGTGCATTTCACATTGTGTTAATTTAACGGTTTTATGTTTCACTGGCCTATCCTCACGAAATAATTGAGAACAAAAAAGGCGAATATAAATTCGCCTTTTAAAATAGTTGATTGATATAGTTCTACACGATATTGAATTGCTCTTCACTTATCGACATTAGGTTTTCTGCACCAGACTCCATAGATGAGACTAATGAACGTGTTCGAGTTAACAGCCGGTCGAAGTAAAACTTAGCAGTATGAAGCTTCGCTTTATAGAACTCTGCATCATCAGTACCATTGTCTAATTTCTGTTGGGCTGTAACAGCCATCTTTAACCAGAAATAACCAACAACTACGTAGCCCGAATACATCAAATAATCGACAGATGCAGCACCAAGCTCTTCAGGATTCTTAGACGCACGTTGCATAATTTCACCAGTAACTTGTCCCCATTCATCAATATGCTTTTCAATACTATTTGACCAAGCATTGAATTGTGTTTCACCACGAATACTTAAACAGTAATCTTTTACTTCCTGAGTAAAGACTTTAAGTAATTCGCCCTTAGAACCGGCAATTTTCCTTGCTAACAAATCAATTGCTTGAATACCGGTTGTCCCTTCGTACATGGTACAAATTCGAGTATCGCGAGCTAATTGCTCCATACCCCATTCTTTGATAAATCCGTGGCCACCAAATACCTGCATACCATAACTCGTGCTTTCTTGGGCAGTTTCTGTCAAGAAGGCTTTAACAATCGGTGTTAGCAACGCTAATTTTGCCTCCGCTAGCTGCTTTTCGCCTTCGTCTTGACCGTCGTGAGAAATATCAACAAGCTGCATAGCATATATTGCCAGTGCTCGATTACCTTCTGCGAATGCTTTTTGTGTTAACAACATACGACGTACATCAGGGTGATTAATAATAGGATCTGCAGGACCATTAGGGTTCTTAGGACCAGACATTGACCTGAATTGAATACGATCTTTAGCGTATGCTAGCGCTCCTTGGAAAGCGACTTCTGACGCTGATAAACCCTCAAGTCCCGTACCAATTCGAGCCGTATTCATGAAGGTGAACATGCAGTTCAAACCTCGGTTTTCTTCCCCAACTAAATAACCTTTAGCATCGTCGAAGTTAATAACGCAGGTCGCTGAGCCTTTAATGCCCATTTTATGTTCGATAGAACCGCAAGAAACACCGTTTCTATCAAGCTTTTCTCCGTTCGGACCGGCATTAAATTTAGGCACAACAAATAGTGAGATACCTTTAGTGCCAGCAGGTGCATCTGGTAAACGTGCAATAACAATATGAACAATATTGTCCGACATATCATGCTCACCAGCAGAGATAAATATCTTTGTACCTGTAAGATTGTATGATCCGTCTGCATTAGGCTCTGCTTTGCACTTCAGCATACCTAAATCGGAACCACAATGTGGTTCCGTTAAACACATTGTGCCTGTCCAGTGACCGGCAACAAGGTTATTCAAAAACATCTGTTGCTGCTCATGAGAACCATGAGCCTTAAGCGTTTCCATACAACCTTGACTTAATCCTGGGTACATTGCCCAAGAATGGTTAGCTGAAGAAAACCATTCAGCCATGGTGCTCGCCAATGAATAAGGTAAGTTCTGACCACCGAACTCTTCTGGCTGAGCCATACCTGTCCATCCACCATCAACATACTGTTGATAAGCTTCTTTGAAGCCTTTCGGAGTGGTGACTTCACCATCTTTCCATTGACAACCTTCCTCATCACCATTGGCATTAATAGGCGCCAGTACGTTCTCGGCAAACTTGGCAGCTTCTGAAAAGATAGCTTGCACCATATCTTGGGAAGCGTCTTCATACCCCAACTTAGCATAATGCTCTTCATAACCTAGCAGTTCATTCATGACGAACAAAGCGTCTTTTACTGGAGCCTTAAACCCTTCCATATTTTACCTCTTAAACTTCTTAATCTTAAAAATTTTAATAACTATAGATAACGCGTTTACTAAAAATCTCTGTGTCTTAAACAGATCAATTTAAACTGCATAATTCAAATAAACACACTCTAATAAACTTCGAATAACCCCGCAGCGCCCATACCACCGCCAATACACATAGTGCAAACGACATATTTAACACCACGTCTTTTGCCTTCCATTAATGCATGACCAACCATTCTTGAACCGCTCATACCATAAGGATGGCCTATAGAGATAGCGCCACCATTGACATTAAGCTTGTCGTTATCAATACCCAGCTTGTCACGGCAATAAAGCACTTGAACAGCGAAAGCTTCGTTCAGCTCCCACAACCCGATATCATTCATTGTTAAGCCATGGCGCTTAAGCAATTTAGGCACAGCAAATACAGGTCCAATCCCCATCTCATCAGGTTCACAACCAGCTACAGCAATACCTCTATATGCACCCAGTGGTACCACGTTCATTTGTTCAGCTAACCTACCATCCATTATGACACAAGCAGATGCCCCATCAGAAAGCTGACTCGCGTTACCAGCAGTAATCACACCGCCTTCAATCACAGGGTTTAGTCCCGCTAAACCTTCTAATGTTGTCTCAGGTCGATTGCCTTCGTCTTTGACTAGCGTGACTTCTTGGTGACTCTGCTCACCGGTTTCTTTGTCGACAATCACTTTGTTAGCTGTTACCGATATAATTTCGTCGTCAAAAATACCGTTAGCTTGTGCTGCTGCGGTACGCATTTGACTCTGGTAACCATACTCATCCTGCGCCTCGCGACTAATACCATAGCGTTTAGCAACAACTTCTGCTGTTTGCAGCATGGGCATGTAGATATCTTTATGTTTTTTAACCAACGCAGGATCAATCATACGATGTGTATTCATCTTTTTATTTTGAACTAGACTGATTGAATCCAAACCACCCGCCACCATCGGCCCAACACCGTCATTCACAATTTGATTGGCAGCTGTGGCAATAGCATACAGACCTGATGAACACTGACGATCTAAGGTCATCCCTCCAACTGTTACTGGCAAACCGCCTGCTAACGCAGATAACCGGCCGATATTCATACTGCCTGTACCTTGAGTTAGTGCACTACCCATAATGACATCTTCGAACAACTCAGGGGCTAATCCAGACTTAGCAACAGCTGCATTGATAGCATGTCCGCCAAGTGTGGGCGCTTCTAGATCGTTAAATGCACCCCTATAAGCTCTACCCATAGGCGTTCTTGCTGTTGATACTATAACGGCTTCTTTCATGGTCACTACCCTTTATTCAAATCTGAAAATTGCTTCCCTTCTTCCGCCAATTTCTTCAATAACGGTGAAGGTTTAAACCACGACTGTCCATAATCACCTAAGTCATTTTGGTAACGGCACATGGTGTCATATATTTCTTGGATGCCTATCTGATCTGCATATTGCATAGGTCCACCACGATAAACAGGGAATCCATATCCATAAACATAAATAACATCAATATCGCTTGGTTTGGCGGCAATACCTTCTGCGAGGATATCTGCACCTTCATTAATCAAAGGGTATATACACCGCTCAACTATCTCTTGATCACTAATCTCGCGCTGTTGAATACCTAATCGTTTAGCTTCTTGCTTGGCTATTTCGATAACTTCGGGATCTGGAATAGGTTTCCTTTGACCAGCTTCATAAAGGTATGCGCCTCGGCCACACTTAAGCCCTACCCGGCCTTGTTCAACTAATTTATCAGCGACAATGCAATAACTCGGATCATGCTCTATAAAACCGCGGCGAGATTCCCTCACAAAATAACCGATATCGAGACCTGCCATATCGCCCATAGTAAATGGTCCCATAGGCATGCCCCAACCAAATATCACACGATCAATTTGCTCAGGAGTTGCACCTTCTAACATCAATCGATTCGACTCTCTACCATAGGTTTCAATCATACGATTACCAACAAACCCGAAACATACCCCGACTAAAACAGAGACTTTCTTGATTTTTTTGGCTAGTTTCATGACTGTTTTAATAACGTCAGCAGACGTAGTGTCTGTTTTGACGACTTCCAACAACTTCATGACATTAGCTGGGCTAAAGAAGTGCATACCTATCACATCTTGCGGACGACCGGTGATAGCAGCAATCTCATTGATATCTAATGTCGATGTATTGGTTGCTAAAATAGCGCCGGGCTTACAAATCTTATCCAACTGGCTAAATACATCTTTTTTAACTGACATTTTTTCGAATACCGCTTCAATAACGAGATCGACATCCGCAAAATCTTCATAATTCGTCGAACCTTGCAGAAGTTGCATACGTTGCTCAACTTGCTCTGTGGTTAACTTGCCTTTCTTTGCTGAATTTTCATAGTTACGCCGAATAAGCGCGAGTCCCTTGTCCAATGCTTCTTGCTTGAGTTCAAGCAAGGTAACTGGGATACCGGCATTAGCAAAGTTCATTGCAATACCACCACCCATGGTTCCAGCACCGACAATACCAACAGATTTAACATCACGAGTAATTGTAGATTTGTCAAAATCACTGACATGCCCAGCAGCCCTCTCGGCAAAGAAGACATGACGCTGAGCTTCAGATTCTGAAGATTTCATACACTCAATAAACAGTTCAACTTCTTTCTGCAAACCCTCTACAAAAGGTAATTCAACCGCAGCTTCGACTGCTTGAATACAGCGCTCAGGTGAGAAAAAGCCACGAGCACTTTTAGCAATACCTTGTCGATACTGCGCAAATAACTCAGCTGGAGCAGAATCTGCGTCAATATTTAAGTCACAGGTTCTTTTGATCTTGCCACCGTCCTCCAGTGTCTTTTTGATAAATGCTTGTGATTGCTCTAGTAAATCCGCTGGATTCTCGACAATGAAATCAAACACTGTTGGTAAACTAGCGACAGACGTAGGTTTCCCTGTCACAATCATATCAAGCGCTTTCGCAACACCGGCTAAACGGGGTAATCTCTGTGTTCCACCTGCACCAGGCAAAATACCCAAATTCACTTCCGGCAACCCTACCTTATTGGCAGAGAAACTTATCCGATAATGACATGCTAAGGCAACTTCTAAACCGCCTCCAAAGGCAGGGCCATTGAGAATGGCAAATACAGGTTTAGTTGCTTGTTCAATAACCTCTAAAACCTGAGGTAAAGGAGAATCCAATGCTTCACCACCAAATTCAGAGATATCTGCACCACCAGAAAACAAAGATTGCTCTGATGAAATTGCAATCGCACTTATTGAATCATCTGCTAATGCTTTATTAACGCAGTCAATCAACCCCACTCTTACAGGTTTTGATAATGCATTGACAGGAGGGTTTTGAATTTTGATCAGTGCAACGCCTGACAGTTGAATCATGTCGACTACAGCGGTATTTGTTTGAGTCATATGCTTTCTTCGCCACGTTATTGTTGAAAACTTGTTAATGGAAGCAGTCTAGAACAGACCTACAAATCAACCAAGTTTATTGGTTTTATAGTAACGAATAAGTTTTATTAATAGATTAACTTAAGACCTAGTACACCTTAAAGGCGCATTATCATTAAGGTTTTAGGGAATATATTCTGTTTGACTTTAAGCAACGATTTTGATTCTCTTAATAAAAGAACCAACATTTATTTAACAAGTAAATATTTTAATCTGATTTAATACGACGCGGAGCCTTAATGGAATACTTACGCACACCAGACAGTCAATTTATTGATCTAGATGGTTTTTCTTTTGCGCCAAATTACTTATATGTCGATGATACCGAAAGTGGAAAATTAAGAGTTCACTATTTAGACGAAGGGCCTAGTGATGGTGAGGTTATTCTGCTTCTTCATGGGGAACCTTCATGGTGTTATCTCTACCGTAAAACAATCCCAGCACTTGTTGAGCAAGGCTTCCGTGTTATAGCACCTGATCTAATAGGGTTTGGTCGTTCAGACAAACCAACTAAGCGCAGCGACTATACTTACATACGACATTTAAATTGGTTAAAAGAGACGATTGAACAACTCAAATTATCAAATGTCACAATGGTTTGTCAGGATTGGGGAGGATTACTTGGTTTAAGAATCTTGGCTGAAAACCCTGATCAATATGCGCGTGTATTAGCCACCAACACTTTTTTACCCACCGGTGATATTGCGCCGAGTGATGCATTCTCAAATTGGAAAAAATTCTCTCAAGAGGTCCCTAATTTCCCTGCTGCTGGCATCATTAAGGGAGCGACCGTCAATCCACTAACAGCAGAAGTGATCGCAGCATACGATGCCCCATTTCCTGATGAAACATACAAAGAAGGTGCGCGCCAATTTCCCGTGTTAGTGCCCGTCTCGACGGATAACCCTGAAACAAAAGCCAACCGTCATGCCTGGGAAAAATTAGCACAATTTGATAAGCCTTTCTTAACAGCTTTCAGTGATTCAGACCCTGTCACAGCTGGCGGCGACAAATATATGCAAAAAATGATTCCAGGGTGCAACGGGCAAGCACATACCGTTATTAAAGACGGGGGGCATTTTGTCCAAGAAGATAAAGGTGAAGAGCTTGCCGATATCATTATTCAATTCACGACAGCCAACCCTTTGGCTTGAAGCATTACTGTTTTTATAAAGGTGTTATTAATGGATTCATTATTAGATTTTAGCGGCAAAGTGGCAACGATAACTGGTGTTGCTAGTGGTTTTGGAAAGTTGCTTGCTGATGAGTTAGGTCGCAGAGGTTGCAAGCTAGTTATTGGAGATATCAATGTAGAAGGATTGAAAGCCACTGAGCAGTCATTGATAGAAAAAGGTGTGTCGGTCAAAGCGATACAAACTAATGTTGCGAAAGAACAAGATCTTAAGAACTTGACGAATACAGCGATGTCACAATTTGGTCGAATCGATATGGCAATAAACAACGCTGGAATAGCTCATACACCAATGCCTAGCCATGAATTAGATGAAGAGACTTTTGATAGGCAAATGGATGTGAATGTGAAGAGCGTTATGCTAGGAATGAAATATCAAATTCAAGCTATGCTAAGTCAGGGAGGCGGCCATATCCTGAATGTCAGTTCATTGGCTGGAATAGGAGGCGCTCCTAAAGGTGGTGCATACAGTGCAGCTAAACATGCCGTTATTGGATTAACTAAGACAGCCGCAATTGAGTATGCGAGACATGGCGTTAGAGTAAACGCAATATGCCCTTTTTACAGCCCTACAGCTATTTTGGATGTCGATGGTTATGACACAGAAGAAAGCAGAGCTTTTCTAGCGAAAGGCTGCCCAATGAAACGTTTGGCAGAACCACAAGAAGTCGTCAATACAATGGTGCTTATGTTGTCTCCCGGAAACAGTTACATGAACGGTCAAAGTATTGCTGTTGACGGTGGAGTTACTGCTTTCTAATAAATACGCTATTAGAGCATCAAATTAATATAGATAAAGGTATGGGGATCTTATGAATGGATTAATGATGGACAGGCAATTGATGATTTCATCAATTTTGACTTTTGCTGACAGTAATTTTGCTGAACGAGAAATAGTATCCTTTACTGCTGATAACCCAAGTCACCGCTACACTTATAGAGAATGTTTTAGTCGAACGAGACGCTTAGCTAACACGTTAAAGACTCTAGGGGCAGAATTCGGTGACAGAATTGGTACATTAGCTTGGAATGATTATCGGCATTTAGAGCTTTACTACGCCATTTCGGGGTCAGGCATGGTTTGCCATACCATTAATCCAAAGCTCTTTCCTGAACAAATCGCTTATATCGTGAATCATGCAGAAGATCATGTCTTATTTGTTGATATTCTTGTTTGGCCTTTGATTGAAGCGCTTCAAAGCCATCTTTCTAAAGTAGAACACTTTGTTGTCATGACAACACAAGAAAACATGCCTGATACTCAAATCGATAATGTGCATTGCTACGAAACCTTGCTTTCAGCAGAGTCTGATGTATTTGATTGGCCTGAGTTTGACGAAAAGACAGCCAGTGGTATGTGTTATACCTCTGGTACTACAGGTAACCCAAAGGGCGTGCTTTATAGTCATCGTTCAACCTTATTACATGCCTATGCGGGTTCTTTTTCAGACGCAACAGGCCCCCGTTCTATCGATGTCGTATTACCCATTGTTCCTATGTTCCATGTGAATGCCTGGGGTATTCCTTTTGCCAGTTTAATGGTGGGAGCAAAAATGGTCATGCCTGGCCCCAAAATGGCCGATGGAGAAACATTGCAACGGCTTATGGCTGAAGAGAGTGTTACATTTGCATCAGGGGTTCCAACGATATGGATGGCATTACTTAACTACCTTGATGAGTCAGGTAAAAAAATCCCAACAGTTAAAAGGATCAGTACAGGCGGAGCTGCTTGTCCAAGAAGTATTATTGAACGGTTTAAGCACAGCTATGATGCGATGGTCATCCAGGGATGGGGGATGACAGAAACGAGCCCATTAGGGACCATCTTTAGCCTTAAAGCTGGCATGGAAGACTATGACGTTGATCAAGTAACCGATCTGCAATCCATGCAAGGTCGCGGGATCTTTGGCATTGAAATGAAAATAGTGGATGAGCACAATAATAGCCTCCCTTGGAATGGTGTAGATAGTGGCGCGTTAAAAGTTAGAGGTTCATGGGTGAGTAGCAGCTATTATGGTTTGTCTGCAACACCTGGTGATCCGGATTGTCCGGTTGATGTCGACGGTTGGTTTGATACTGGAGATGTCGCTAGTATTGACAGCAATGGCTATTTAAGAATTACTGATAGAACCAAAGATGTTATCAAAACCGGGGGTGAATGGGTTAGCTCTATCGAGATAGAAAATGCGGCTGTTGGCCACCCAGAAATAGTTGAAGCTGCAGTTATTGGCCGGTATCACCCTAAATGGACTGAACGACCTCTGCTCGTTGTTGTAAAAGCCTCAGGAAGCGAATTAACTGAAGAGAGTATCCTTGAATTTATGAGGCAGTCTCTGCATAAATTATCTGTTCCAGATGGTGTTGAGTTTGTTGAAGAGCTACCTCATACCGCAACTGGTAAACTAAACAAACTAGCTATTAGGAAAACGTTCGAAAATTACACATTTGAGTAGCACTCAAAAGATGAATCGGTAGAAAAGCCAGTATTTCTGGCTTTTTCCTTATACGCGGTGATCTTTTCGCATCATTAAGCGTTAGAATGACTTTTCTATCACCTATCTATTTATTTCATGCGCCGAAACCGATTTCCAGTCAATAATGATACGCCTTTCAGTTGGCGTGTTTTTCTTCAACTTATTCCTTATCTCAGTGAATATAAAGGCCGTGTTTTATTAGCGATCGTGTGTTTGATTGGAGCGAAGCTAGCCAGTGTAGGCTTACCTTTTATACTGAAACATATTGTCGATGATCTAAATATCGAAACCACTGCAGAACAAGCTCTTGTAGTGCCTATTGCTTTAGTCATTGCATATGGCGCAGTGCGTTTTTCCAACGTTTTGTTAGGTGAAATAAGAGACACGCTGTTTGGTCGCGTTACCGAGAGGGCTATGAGGCGTATTGGCTTGAAAGTGTTTCAACACTTGCATGCATTAGATCTTAAATTTCACCTCAATAGACAAACTGGTGGCCTCTCAAGAGATATCGAACGTGGTACAACGGGGATAAGCTTTTTATTACGTTTTCTCATCTTTAACATTGGTCCGACATTATTTGAAATCCTGCTCGTTGTTGGCTTACTTTATTCTCAGTATGGGTTTACTTTTGCGGTTATCATTTTAAGCGCTGTTATTCTTTATATTGGCTTTTCAATTAAAGCAACAGACTGGCGGACGAAGTTTGTAAGAGAAGTTAACCAAGCTGACTCAAGTTCTAATTCTCGGGCAGTAGACAGCTTACTCAACTATGAAACAGTTAAGTATTTCAACAACGAACAATTTGAAGCGCAACGTTACGATACCGATTTGGCTGATTGGGAATCTGCTCGCAAGAAAAATCGCCTCACCTTGTTCGCGTTAAATAGTGGTCAAGCCCTAATCATAGCTACAGCAATGACATCGATGATGATGCTTGCGGCAATGAATGTAACTCAAGGTCGCATGACGATAGGCGACTTTGTCTTAATAAACGCTTTTACTATGCAGATATTTTTGCCGCTTAATTTTCTAGGTTTTGTTTACAGAGAAGTTAGAGGGTCTTTAGCAAATATCGAGAATATGTTTTCGTTATTGAACAAACAGCCTTCTGTTCAAAATAAGAAGAACGCGCCTAATTTATCTGTGAGTAAGGCCGAGATATCCTTTAATCAAGTAGAGTTTAGTTACGATGACAAACGCCCCATACTTAAAGGCGTTGATTTTTCCATTCGGTCAGGTCAGAAAGTAGCTGTCGTTGGTGAAAGTGGCGCAGGAAAGTCGACATTAATTAAGCTGTTATTTCGATTTTATGATGTCACTGCAGGCAGTATTTCCATTGACAACCAAATTATTTCGGATGTAACACAAAGCTCATTACGACAACAAATAGCCATCGTTCCTCAAGATACAGTATTGTTTAACGACACCATCATTGAGAACATTCGATACGGCCGCCCTTCTGCATCCGAAGCTGAGGTTAAAGATGCGATAAATCTAGCTCATTTAAGGCATTTTATTGACAGTTTACCTGATGGTGAAAACACTAAGGTCGGTGAGCGAGGGTTAAAGCTATCTGGTGGAGAGAAGCAGCGCGTATCTATTGCACGAGCTATACTAAAGCAGTCATCTATATTGATATTTGATGAGGCCACATCATCCCTCGATAGCCAATCAGAAAAAGCTATCCTTGACGCCCTGAAAGCGTTTGCTAGAGGACACACTAGCCTTGTCATTGCTCATAGACTGTCCACTGTTGTAGATGCTGACAATATATTGGTTATGGACAAAGGTGTTATTGTCGAGCAAGGCACACATGAGGAGCTTTTGAATAAAGAAGGGCTGTATTCTTCAATGTGGTTAACTCAGCAGAAGCAAGCATCAGAAAAAGTTGATTAAACAGATGGGCAACAAGCAAGCTATTCAAGATGCAGTTAACCAAACCATGCCATTTGGCAAATATGCAGGAAGAAAACTCCTAAAACTCCCTCTTCCCTATTTAGTTTGGTTCAAAAGAGAGGGGTTTCCTGAAGGAAAATTAGGGCAACAAATGGCGTTGATTTACGAAATCAAACATAACGGTCTCGAAGATATGTTTACCAAATTGCTTATCGAGGATTAGAGCATGTTGATCTTTGCTGTACAGTCTTGCAGCGAGTTGTTGACTTAGCTCATGATGTCTTCAAACCTGTTCTTCGCTCAAAACACGTTTAGATTGATTCATCAAAGCTTTACCTACCTACTTGGTACATAGGGTTTAAAAAGCTCACAATTTCATGAAATTCAAATTGACTTTAGGTAAAGAAATAATTACAGTCAACGATATGAAAAATACCAAATCAGGCATTGACTTTTTTACATCACATTAAATTGTGAGGTTGAATAGTGAATACTTATAAAACCTCCCAAGCGGAGGTTTTTTATTTAAGGGCACGCAGTGACTAATACGGAATTAAAAAAAATACGAGAAACAATCAGCCGACTGGATAGCGATTTACTTGATATCCTTACTCAGCGACAAAAGTGCACAGACCTTGTTGCTGAAGCTAAGATTAAGGCTCAAATACCGGTACGCGATCAACATCGCGAAGAACAATTATTGATTAAGTTAATCAAAAATGGCCAATCTAAAGGCCTCAATGCCCATTTTATTACCAAACTTTTTCATGTCATTATCGAAGAGTCCGTTTTAAATCAGCAAGCCCTACTGGCTGAACGTGCAAACCCAAAAACAGAAGACCCACTTTATCGAATCGCCTTTTTGGGAGACCGCGGATCATATAGTTATCTAGCGACAAGAAAGTACTTCACCAGAAGAACAAATCAAATACACGAAATAGGCTGTCAAAGCTTTAATGAAATCATTGACAAAGTAGAAACAGATCAAGCTGACTATGCAGTGTTACCGATAGAAAACACAAGCTCTGGTAGTATTAATGAAGTATTCGATTTACTGCAACATACTCACTTGAGTATTGTTGGAGAGCTTACACATCCTGTAGAACATGCGCTATTGGTATCAGGGAATACCGAGATCAGTCAGATAAAAGTTATTTATGCTCACCCTCAAGTGTTTTCTCAATGTAGCCACTTTTTGGCTGAATTGGGAGATGTAGAGGTAAAACCTTGTGATAGTACCTCATCAGCTATGCTACATGTCAGCGAAGCCAAGCAGAACGATATTGCGGCCATAGGGAGCAAGGCTGGGGGCAAATTGTACGGCTTACATGAATTACGTAGCCAATTAGCAAATCAGAAAGAAAATCATAGCCGATTTATTGTTGTTGCACGCAACGCGGTTACCGTGCCATTACAAATCCCTGCTAAGACGACACTCGTTATGTCCACCATGCAAACCCCGGGTGCATTGGTAGATGCCTTAACAGTCCTTAAGAACAATAATATCAATATGACCAAACTGGAATCTAGACCAGTAAACGGTAATCCTTGGGAAGAAATGTTTTATCTCGATGTCATAGGTAATATCGACGATGGTCCAATGCAAGAAGCTGTTGAGCAATTGAAAGGCATGACAAGACACTGCAAAATCCTTGGTTGTTATCCAACTGAAGAGGTAATGCCAACGAAGGTTGCAGCGGCTAGAGCATTGCAAGAAGGATAAAAAGAATACGACGGTTTGGGTATATTAAATATATCCAAACCACTTACAAAAATGATCAACCATACAAGCTAATTGCTAAGCTGCCTGTCATCATCTGCTTTTTGGAGCAACTTTTTACTTTCCAACAAACTCTGTTTAGCAAATGGACCAAACCAGTGCCCTATCGCTAAGAATTGTTTGATAAAGTCGCCTTTATTCCCGTTCTCTAACAATATAAGCGCTTGATCAAAATGATCTCTAAATCGTTTTAATAAACCTACACTGTCTTTATTGCCAAAAATGATTTCAGCATAAAGTGAAGGGTCTTGAGCAAATAGACGACCAACCATGTTCAATTCAAGTCTATAGATTGGTGAGCTAAGTTTTATTAAATGTTCTAAATCTGGGTTTTCACCTGCGAGATGAGCGCCAAAGACGAAAGTTGTGAAATGTCTCATGACCTGAATGAATGCCATAGCATCATCATGTACCTGTGCATTGCTTTCATTAAGTACAGCGCCCCAAGTTATTATTTGTTCCAATAACCATTGGTACTGGTCTTGATGTCGGCCGTGGCAAACTACAACAACTTGTTTAACCAAGCTCGATACATCAGGACCAAACATTGGGTGAAGCCCTACAACAGGGCCAGCATGAGCCTCCAACATGGCGTTAAGAGGTTTATTTTTAACACTGGTTATATCCGCTAAGATACAGTCTTTAGGAAGCGATGTTAGCTGTTGAATGACACTTTCTGTCACTTTGATTGGCACAGCAACAATCACCAAACCAGCTTTAGCAAAAATATTAGGCGCACGTTCCCAATCATCTTCTTCAATGATTTCGACTGCATATTCGCTACGCCTGAACATATCAACAAAGACTTTACCTAATGCACCTTCCCCACCAATAACCACCACATTATCAACTGAAACACTTTGCTTCTTATAGATAACATGTTGCGTCTGATAGGATTCACGCATGATCCTACGTAGCAAATCTTCTACCAAACTCGGAGACACGCCAACCATCAACGCTTGCTGGCGGCGCTTTTCGATCAACTCAGCCTCTCGTTCCGGGACATAAATAGGTAAACCTGTCTGGCTTTTATATTGCCCTACTCGTTTTGTTAAGCTTGCTCTCTTTGCTAAAAGTGAAACAAGCTCACTGTCAATCTCATCAATTCCCTGACGTAAAGTATTTAAGTCAATTGGGGTGTTCGACTCTTCTTTCATTCAACTCCTTCATCTTGCATACGATTAAGGCGTAAAGGTAACACAGTTATCAGTTTGTCGCGGGTTAAACTCAACAGCTCAACGGTTGTCCCCCAATCGATGCAACCATCAGTAATAGACACCCCGTACTCAAGATCTTTCAATTGTTTGCCATTGCTACTTTGGTTACCTGCATTGATGTGGCTCTCCAACATCATACCAATGATTGATTCGTTACCTTCCAAAATTTGGTTAACGACATTCTGAGCAACTAGTGGCTGACGCCTATAGTCTTTACTTGAGTTCGCATGGCTGCAGTCAACGACTAACCCTGCACTTAAGCCATTTGCTTTAAGCTCTGTTTCACAATCAGAAACACACACAGAATCATAGTTAGGCTGTTTACCACCGCGTAGGATAATGTGTCCGTCGGGGTTACCTTGTGTCTGAATAATGGCTACTTGCCCTGATTTATTGATGCCCATAAAACTATGTGCATTCGCTGCAGATTGAAGTGCATTAATGGCTATACCTAGGCTGCCGTCTGTACCATTTTTAAAACCAACAGGCATCGATAAACCACTGGCCATTTCTCTATGCGTTTGTGACTCTGACGTTCTCGCACCAATAGCAGACCAGCTAAATAATTCTCCTAGATACTGCGGGCTTATCGGATCTAATGCTTCTGTTGCCACTGGTAATTCAAGCTCTGCTAACCATATTAGTAGTTCCCGAGCTTTCCTAAGGCCAGCTTCAATATCAAATGTTCCATCCATATGAGGATCATTAATAAGTCCTTTCCATCCAATGGTTGTTCGTGGTTTCTCAAAGTATACTCGCATGACTATATACAATGTATCTTTATACGACTCATGCAGTTCCTTAAGCTTTAACGCATATTCCTTAGCGGCTTCAATATCATGGATCGAGCATGGCCCACTGATCACAAGTAATCGGTGATCACGACGGTGTACAATATCCGAAATCGTATTACGGGCAGTTTCTATTTTATTTAATGCGTTGTCGTCTACCGGCAACTCTCGCTGTAGTTGTTCAGGAGTAATTAAAATGCTCTCTGAAGAAATATGTATATTATTAATTGAATCGCGCAACATGGTTTTAAATACCTGAATAGTTTGATAAAAATTTAAAATGAAGTGGATGACGTACCGAAGTGAATGTTTCGTTCTGATATTGCTCTAAAAGAACACTGTAACCATGCATTGACACGTACAGCATAACTGTTTCTTATGCTTGGTTGACTTTTTATCAGTCTCAAGAAACTAAGGCAAGTACTTTTTGTCGATTGTAGAAATGTTTCAAAATTAATATAAAAAGTGTTTGATTTTTAAGCGATTAACTTCTAAAAAGTATGTTGGGTAGCTGAAGGTGCTTGAATGTTGTCACTTTATTCTAACAGGGCTTAATCAACTCTGGAAAAATCTTGAATATGTCCATAAAATTAATGAGTGATTTATGGCCTCTTTGATTATATGCGTTAGTTATTTTTTATATATGAAATCATGCTGTGGCTACGCTTTAAGTTAACCCAACACCGAACCTTAACCTACAAAGGCTATTTTCCAACTTAATGAAAAACATAAAGATTAAATATGGTCAAAGAGTTAATTACATTTTTGCATTAACTTTGGTTATTGGTGTTGCCTTTAGCAGTTTAGTTTATTGGCGAGGGATTGAAGTCGCATCTAAAACAAGAGAGCTGATTACAGAAGAAATACCCAGTTATGAGTTGCTCCGAACGCTATCAAATAGCATGACTGAACAGGAGCGTATTCTTTATGAATATTATGCGGATGAAGAGACAGAACGTCTTGATGAATTTCAGGATATGATGTTCAACATCAACTCACTGTTAGGTCAGCTCTTCGAAAAATTTGGCGATATTGACCCTTTGATGAAAACTAAAACGGCTTCCGACAAAATCAATAGAGTCGGCATGGATTTTAGTATAAATATGCGCACTTCAACGGCAGGAAAGTGGGTAAAAGCAAGAGAGCAACTAAAAGAGATATCTCAGGTACGTAGGGAAGCATTGCCGCAAATAGAACTGCTATTAACAATAACCGGTGAATCTGTCGCAGAGTCTGAAGGTTCTATTCTTAATGATCTGGAACTCGTCAGATTATTTGTTGTAGGTTACAGCATTCTCACGCTATTTATTGCTTATGCCGTCGCTAAGGCTTTTAAAGCTTATTTATCAAGCTCTGCAATCAGCCAAAGGCTTGCATTATTTCCGATGCGGAACCCTAACCCAATTGTAAGTATTGATAAAGCAAACAATATTACTTTCAAAAACCCTGCATCTGAGAAGTTGTTGGAAAAACTGGGCATGTCTCAAGAACAAGCCGTTGAGTTACTTGCTCCAGATTTAAAACAATATCAAATTAATATCCTGAGGAGCGACAAAAAGACATTCGAATCCTTTCAATTAAAAATTAAAAGCTTCGAATTTCAATGCGAGTTGCACTGGCATGCAGACCAAAATCAATGGGATATGCACTTAACGGATATCACGGACCGTAAGAAAGCAGAAAGCGAGCTCAACTTTTTAGCTTTTCATAACCCTGAAACCGAGTTGAGAAATCAATATCAACTGGCTAGAGATGTTGATGCTCTTTATGCAAAAAACGTAAACTTTACTCTCGGGTTATTTGAAATAAGGTCATTTAGTCAGTTAATTGCAGGGCGTGGCATAGATACAGCAATACAAGTTACCAAAGAAGTATCGAGGTCTTTAGAACAAATCACGCTGGCTATGTGTCCTAAAGATTGCTGTATCTATCATACAGGGGAGAAAAGCTTTGCTTTTCTAACGACAGTTTATCTTAACGACGAGAGTGTTTATAAACTTGTCGATGATATGAACAAAAAGATATCTGGAACGGTGTTTGCGTGTCAATCACAAGTTCAACTGGATTACGGTTTCGGTTTTGCTCCTGAGCATGGCTCAAGCTATACGCACATTCTAAAGAATGCCAGAACTGCTCTGGATACATCCGCTAGGAATGATGATATTAATCAGGTTTTATTTAACCCTGAATTGGGAGCGCGCTTAGAGTACGAGCAAAAACTTATCATTGATATGCGAGAAGCCATGGAGAATGAAGGTTTTGAGTTGCACTTTCAACCACAGCTTTCTCTCAAAACCAAAAGAGTGATTGGTGCAGAAGTTCTTATTCGCTGGAACAATGAAGGTAAATGGGTATCACCTGGTGAGTTTATCCCTTTGGCAGAAAGCTCTGGCCTTATAGTAAAATTAGGTAATTGGATATTACATACAGCTTGCATGAAAGGATTGAAACTTATTGAAGCAGGCCTTAAAGATTTAGTCATTGCTGTAAACATATCTCCTAAACAATTTGGCCGTAGTGATTTTCTTGATACAGTGAGACAAGTCCTTGAAGAAACAGGCTTGCCGCCGCAAAACCTAGAATTGGAAATAACAGAGGGTGTTATTATCTATAACGAAGAAGAAACAATCCAAACCCTCGCATCTCTCAAAAAGCTTGGAGTAATGCTTGCTATAGATGACTTTGGTACTGGCTACTCTTCGCTCAGTTATTTAAAGAAGTTTGATATCGACAAGCTCAAAATTGATCAATCTTTTGTTAGGCATATACAAACAGAAAAAGCTGACGAATCGATAGTACGTACCATCATAGATTTAGGCAGAAACTTAGAGCTTAAATTAATCGCAGAAGGCGTTGAAGAACAAGAACAACTTGAAATATTAAAATCGCTTGGGTGCGATGAAATTCAAGGGTATTTCTTTAGTAGACCCCTACCTGAAGATAACTTTACCGACTTTATCAAAGAACATAGTGACGCTAGCTAATCTCAGCGGCGTTGCACAGTCTTGCCTTAACAATCCAGCCCTACTGTTCGAAATTTTTTATCGATTTCTATATAAACTTGAGACTAATAAGCAATTTATAGGCTGCTGACAGAGATTGTGCGTAGGAAGTGTCGCCACCTTTGTCTGGGTGATGACTACGCATTAATTGATGATAACGACGTTTAAGCTCTTTCCTGGTCGTACTAAATGGTTCCAGCTCAAACACTTTCCAAGCTCTTTCAATATCTTCTTCTGAAGATGTCAATGGAATGGCTTTAGTGCCCATTTTTTCCCAGAATGAATCAATAAGATCATCAACTTCTTCCAATGAGGTATTTTCGTAATGTGTCCAGTCTGAGTAATAGTCGCATAGTTTATTGTCGGCATTCGAGGAGACATTATTTGGCGACCAATGGGTGAGCTTTATATGTGTAACAACAATATCAAGTTGAGCAATCTTGTTAACCTGATAAAAACGCTGTAGACGATACAATGCATTAAATAAAACAAAATGCGTTTTGAATAGTGCTAAGTTATTGGAAAATGCCTGAGTACTCAGCAGCGAATACGGCTCCTTAGACAGGGCACGTATTAAATCATATTCACTCAAGCCATCCGGATGATTATTCAAGATGGATGCAATGGCCGCGTCTAATATTTCTTGATGTTCTAACGATGAACTATTCATATATAATAAACAAAAAAGGCACTCAATTGAGTGCCTTTTGTCAGTAATTCGATAAAGAAATAATCTTATCTACGTAAACCTAGACGTTTGATCAATTCTTGGTAGCTTTCTACGTTTCTGCTCTTAAGGTAGTCTAACAACTTACGACGTTGGCTAACCATACGCAACAAACCACGGCGAGAGTGGTGATCTTTCTTATGATCAGCAAAGTGGCCTTGTAGTTTATTGATGTTGTGCGTTAACAATGCAACTTGAACTTGTGAAGAACCTGTATCGCCTTCTTTTGTCGCATAATCTGATATAATTTGAGCTGTTTCTGCTTTACTTAGTGACATAATTTTCTCCTAGTGAATTAAGGCTTGCCGATCACTAATTCAGCCAAGCCAGAAAGGACGCGTATTATAGCGAGGAAATAGGTTATATCAAGTACTTTTGCTCATCGCTTTAATTTGGGTAAACGACTAACCGTTTGGTACTTAATACACCAAGCTCATCGACATGCCCAACCCCTAAAAACCGAGTACTCTCTTGATCAAATACTCGATGCAGCCCTGTTGTTTTAGATGTTAATTGAATAGTACGTCCATGATGATAGTAATCACTTTGCTGTTCATCTAATGCAACAACTGGAAACTTAGATACCGCGGTATCCATAGGCAAAAGCAAATCATCTAATGTCGTGTAGTCTGCATCAGCAGGTTCATCAAAATCGCCTTTACTCGATTCCGCAATTGCCTCTAATTGCTCCAGACTAATCATTTTATCTGCTGGATAATCGGTTACTTGTGAGCGGTGCAACATACTGACATAAGCACTACACCCCAATAATTGTCCTAGATCGTCGACTAACGAACGGATATACGTCCCTTTACTGCAATGGACATTCAGATCGACTTCATCACCTTCAAAACGAAGTAGCTCAAGCGAGTATATCTCAATATCTCTGGCTTCTCGTTCAATGGTTATTCCTTGTCGAGCATAGCTATATAAAGGTTGGCCATTATGTTTTAACGCAGAAAACATCGATGGTACTTGCTTGATTGGTCCTCTAAAGCTTGTTAATGCGCTCTCTAATACTTCCTGACTTATATTCACTGGATGTTCTTCAACAACTTCGCCATCAGCATCTGATGTTGTTGTGCGCTTACCAAGTGTCGCCGTAACCTGATAAGTTTTATCAGCATCTAGTAGGAATTGTGAGAACTTCGTCGCTTCGCCAAGACATATAGGTAACATACCACTAGCTAAAGGATCTAAAGCTCCAGTATGCCCAGCTTTAGACGCATAATATAGGCGTTTAACACGTTGTAATATTTGATTCGATGAGCCACCAATGGGCTTATTTAACAATAAAACACCATTAATCACTCGACCTTTACGACGACGGGCCATTTATTCGCTATCGTCCTCTATATCACGTCCAGCTTTTCGTGCACGTTCTTCATCTTGTTTGATTGTTTCACTCACTAATGAAGAAATTCTCACCCCTTCAACTAATGAACTATCATTGACGAATTTCAATGCAGGCACGGCACGCATTCTCATTCTTTTAGCCAGTAAAGTCCTAACGAAACCTTTACTATCTTCCAATATTTCCATATTGAGTTTGAGTTTTTCTTTGTCGTTTTCAAAAAATGTCACAAATATCTTTGCATGAGACAAGTCTCGAGAAACTTCTGCACCAGCAACCGTTATCATGCCCAATCGAGGATCATGATTTTTAAATTCGTTTTGAAATATGCTGGCGACTTCTTTGTGAATCTGTTGGCCGACTCTGTCTGTACGAGAAAATTCTCTGGCCATAATACCCTCTACTATTCTTAATAATGATGTGTACTAAAAAGCACAAAGCAGGTTAGCGCTCTTGATAAATCAACCTCACTAACCTGCCCAAGTTGTGTAAACTAATGTGCTCTAGATTTTACGAGCAACCTCTACTGTCTCGAAGACTTCGATTTGGTCACCTACTTTAACATCATTGTAATTCTTAACACCGATACCACATTCCATGCCATTACGAACATCTTGAACGTCATCTTTAAAGCGACGTAGAGATTCTAGTTCACCTTCATAAATAACGACATTTTCTCGTAAGACACGAATTGGGTTATTACGTTTAACAACACCCTCAGTAACCATACAACCAGCAATTGCGCCAATTTTGGGTGATTTGAAGACATCACGTACTTCAGCCAAGCCGATAATCTCTTGCTTGAATTCAGGCGCAAGCATACCACTCATGGCTTGCTTAACTTCATCAATCAAATCATAGATAACGCTATAGTAGCGTAAATCGATTTCTTCACTCTCGATGACTCTGCGTGCTGTAGCGTCGGCACGAACATTAAAACCAACAACGATAGCGCCAGAAGCAGCTGCAAGGCTTGCATCTGTTTCAGTGATACCACCAACGCCACTACCAACAATGTTAACTTTAACTTCAGACGTTGAAAGTTTAACAAGTGATTCAGTAATTGCCTCAACAGATCCTTGAACATCTGCTTTCATAACAATGTTCAAATCACTCACGTCACCAGCTTCCATATCAGCAAACATGTTCTCAAGTTTAGCTTTTTGTTGTTTAGCTAACTTAAGTTCACGTTGCTTAACATGACGTTTATTCGCCACTTCACGTGCTTTACGCTCATCTTTAACAACGAGTGCATCTTCACCTGCGTTTGGAACACCTGACAAACCTAATATCTCTACAGGGGTTGATGGACCAGCAATGGCAACATCTTTACCATTCTCGTCTCTCATCGCCCTAACACGGCCATACTCATATCCACATAACAGAATATCGCCTGGCTTAAGTTGCCCTTCTTGAACCAATACAGAAGCAACAGGGCCACGACCTTTATCTAGTCGTGATTCAATGACGATACCTCTCGCAGGACCGTTAGCAGCAGCTTTCAAATCAAGTACTTCAGCTTGCAACGAAATTGATTCTAGTAGTTCGTCAACACCTAAACCTGTTTTCGCAGATACATAAACAAATTGATGTTCACCACCCCACTCTTCTGAAATAACTTCAAGCTGAGAGAGCTCTGTTTTAACACGATCAGGGTCAGCTGACTCTTTATCCATTTTGTTCACGGCAATAATCAAAGGTACGCCTGCTGCACGTGAATGTTGAACAGCTTCTTTTGTCTGAGGCATAACACCATCATCAGCGGCAACAACTAATACCACGATATCTGTTGCCGTTGCACCACGTGCACGCATAGCTGTAAACGCGGCGTGTCCAGGTGTATCTAAGAAAGCAATACGGCCATTATCAGTTTCTACACTGTATGCGCCGATATGTTGTGTAATTCCGCCAGCTTCTGCATCAGCTACTTTACTCGCTCGGATATAATCGAGTAGCGATGTCTTACCATGGTCAACGTGCCCCATAATAGTAACAACAGGCGCTCTGGTTGTTTTATCAGAATCTGTTGCATCTGCAATCAACTCATCTTCAAGTGCATTGTCATTCACCAACTCATACTTTTGGCCCATTTCTTCCAAAAGCAATACCGCTGTTTCTTGATCCAGAACTTGGTTAATTGTCACCATTTCGCCTAACTTCATCATTGATTTGATGACTTCAGTCGCTTTGATAGCCATGCGGCTTGCTAATTCCCCAACAGAAATCGTTGCACCAATTTTGACAACTCGTTCTACTGGCGTCGCAGGTTTGTTAAATGCTTGCTTCAAATGTGACCCTGCGTTTTTCTTAGATTTAGCTTTATTGCGTCGACGACCACCACGTTCAATCTGAATATCTTCTTCATCTTCAGCTTCCATAGCGTAGCGGTTAGTTGTAATGTGGACTTCTTCGTTTTCAGCTTTTTTACGACGTTCTTCTTCTTCTTTCCAACGACGTTCGTTCTCAGCAGCTAATTTCTTAGCCTCTTCAGCGGCTTTATTCGCTTCTTCTTCGAGTTTACGCTGACTCTCTGCTTCTTGCTGTTGCTTTAACTTCTCAGCTTCAGCTCTGGCTTGTTCTTTCTCTTCACGTTCTTTGTCAGTTAAGCCATCATCTTGGTTTTGCGCTGCGGCTTGCGCTTGTGCTTTAGCCTTGGCTTCACGTTCGGCTTTCTCTTCTGCTGCTTTTGCTCTTGCTTCAGCGGCTTTACGCGCTTTCTCTTCAGCAGCTTTCTTCGCTTCTTCAGCAGCCTTTTTCTCAGCTTCCAGTTTAGCTTGTTGTTCTGCTTCTAAACGTGCTTTTTCTTCTTCTGCTAAACGCTGTTCTTCAACATCAGTGCGTTTAACGTAAGTACGTTTCTTACGGACTTCGACCTTAACGGCTTTCCCTTTATTACCACCGCCTAAACTCAACGTACTCGTTGTTTTACGACGTAAAGTCATACGTTTAGGTTCTCCTGAACCATCGCCACCATGCTGCTTACTTAGATGCTCAAGCAATGTACGCTTTTCATCTTCAGTGACTTGATCTCCAGCCTTTTTATTAATACCTGCCGCATCAAACTGCTGAACGAGTCGGTCAACAGCGGTGCCAATGTCATTGGCTAATTTTTCTATTGATACATCTGCCATCTGTTACTGTTCCCCATTGACCTTATTCTTCATTAAACCAAACGATATTACGCGCAGCCATAATCAGCTCACCCGCAGTTTTCTCGTCAAGTTCTTCAATATCACTTATTTCATCAACACCCT
Source organism: uncultured Pseudoalteromonadaceae bacterium (assembly GCA_964640795.1). Lineage (GTDB taxonomy): Bacteria > Pseudomonadota > Gammaproteobacteria > Enterobacterales > Alteromonadaceae > M269. The sequence goes on from CAZXIN010000057.1 coordinate 24,013, forward strand.
GCTCGGCAAGGCTTTCTAGGTCGATGATACCTCTACTAGCCAGTACAAACGCAACATGGCGCTCCAATCCTGGTAAGTTCAACAACTCTTCTTTTGGTTCAGCATTGTCAAGCGACTCTTCTGTTGCTAATGCTTGTGTGGTTAACGCCGCTCTCGCTCTATTACGAAGCTCTTCAACCATATCTTCATCTAAACCATCAATAGCCAACAACTCATTCGTTGGTACATAGGCCAACTCTTCTAACGAGGTGAAACCTTCTTCTGCTAGCATGGTTGCGAACTCTTCATCCACATCAAGTCCATCAACGAAAACGTGAAGAACCTTAGACGTTTCTTCTTCATGTTTAGCGTTCATTTCTTCAAGTGTCATTACGTTCAAATCCCAGCCAGTCAATTGGCCTGCCAAACGAACATTTTGACCACTACGCCCAATTGCTTGTGCTAGATTGTCGGCTTCTACAGCAACATCCATTGTGCCGTTATCTTCATCAACAACGATAGACGCAACTTCTGCTGGCGCCATAGCATTGATAACAAACTGTGCGGGGTTGTCATCCCATAGAACAATATCTACACGCTCACCACCCAATTCACCTGACACTGCTTGCACACGAGAACCTCGCATACCAACACAAGCACCAATAGGATCTAAGCGTTTATCGTTCGTTTTAACTGCAATTTTTGCGCGAGAACCAGGATCACGAGCGGCAGCTTTAATTTCAAGTGTCTCTTCAGCTATTTCGGGTACTTCGATACGGAATAATTCGACCAACATGTCAGGGTGTGTGCGACTGATAAACAATTGAGCACCACGCGCTTCTGGGCGAATAACGTACAATAATCCACGAACGCGATCGCCAGGCCTGAATGTCTCTCTTGGTAGCATGTCATCTCGATAGATAACGCCTTCAGCATTATTACCAAGATCAATGAGAACATTGTCACGATTGACCTTCTTAACTGCGCCAGTAACTAGTTCACCAACCCGGTCTTGATACTCAGCTATCATCTGACCACGCTCAGCTTCACGAACCTTCTGAACAATAACTTGTTTAGCTGTTTGCGTTGTTATCCTGTCAAATAAAATAGACTCTATTTGTTCTTCAACAAAATCACCTAACTGAATCTCAGGTTCATCTATTTGTGCAGCAGACCATGTAATTTCAGCAAATGGATTTTCTTGCTCTTGATCATCTTCGATAACCAACCAGCGCCTAAATGTATCAAAATCACCTGTTTCACGATCTATACTCACGCGAACTTCGATTTCTCCAACATTCTTCTTTTTAGTTGCACTTGCAATCGCGAACTCCAAAGCTTCAAAAATTTTCTCTCTGGGCACCATTTTCTCATTGGACACCGCTTCAGCTACTAACAAAATTTCTTTGTTCATTGTTCAGTTGCCTCTCTTAA
>CAZXIN010000058.1:0-22774 GCA_964640795.1 uncultured Pseudoalteromonadaceae bacterium
AATTAGAGTGGCGTTAATATTCAAGACCGCTCCTCCTATTTATTCGTTAATGAGTATGGTGCTTAAACAGCAAACTTTGCGCTTTCAACGAACAATAAGAACAGAGCAATAGCAACACCGATCATCGCGATCGCATCGATAAGACCCGCAACAATGAACATTTTTACTTGAAGTGTTGGCGCTAGTTCAGGCTGACGAGCAGCTGATTCTAGAAATTTACCACCCAAAAGACCGAAACCAATCGCTGGCCCCAATGCACATAGACCGATCAAAATACCTACTGCGATATAAAGATTTCCTAAGATTTCCATAGATTTTCACCTTATGTGTTTAAAGTTAAAGTTTAAAAAAAGTAATACATCAAAAATTAATATGTCAGGCATCCTGCCTTTAACTTCCGAATCAGCTATTGCTGTAAGTTCCCTTTCGAAAAATTAGTGCTTTTCACTCGCCAAGCTTAAGTACACGATGGTTAACATCATGAAAATAAAGGCTTGTAATGGAATAACCAACAAGTGGAAGGCAGCCCACAAAAAGTGAATTGGCAATTGCCATAATCCAATCGTGCCTGCAATCAAAATAAAGATAAGTTCGCCCGCATATAAGTTACCGAACAAACGTAATGATAACGACAAAGGCTTAGCTATAAGTCCAACAAACTCAAGAATGAAATTGAACCAATACATCCATGGCGTATTGAATGGATGAGCATAAAGTTCTTTCATGAACCCGCCAATGCCTTTGATTTTAATAGAATAGAAAATCATTAGTGCAAATACACCTAAGGACAAGGCAAACGTCATGTTAACGTCAGTTGTAGGCACGACCTTCATGTAAACATGGTGAGGATCATACCCCATCAAGCCACCTACAAACTGCGCAAACGATGGTAAAAAGTCAACAGGTACAAGATCCATTAAGTTCATTAATAGAACCCAAACAAATATCGTTAGTGCAAGCGGCGCTATTAAAGGGCTTTTACCGTGATAGGTACTTTTTACAGTGTCATCAACAAATTCAACAATAAGTTCAACACAAGCCTGCCATTTCCCCGGAACGCCTGTTGTGACTTTCTTTGCTACTGCACGGAAACTTAAAATAAAGAGAAACCCAAGACCAATTGACCACGCTAATGTATCAATATGGAAAGTCCAAAAACCTTCACCTACTGATGCATTGGTCAAGTGATGCTGAATGTAACCACTTACGGTTTGTTCGCCACCTGATGCTGCCATTTTTCCATCCAAAAATATAAAGTTAAGAATCTATAGTTTCATCTCGTCTCTTCTTGACGCGATGAATGAAAATAATTGTTGGCCACTGCGTAAATAATGTGACGACATAGCTAATCATTAGCGGTTTAACGGCCAATTCATTCCATTGAAAAGCCACTGAAAACAAAATAATTGTAAGAAAGAACTTCAACTTGCTCCCTTTGTTAAAACTGCGAACAACTAGCTTATTTTGGCTAGCGCCTGCGAATTTGAATGCAAGGTGAGCAAATACAAAGTTAGGGAAAACACATATCAACCCACCATAAAGTGCTGATATCCCGTCTATTTTCCCGAAAAAAACAGTGTAAAAAAGGCTTAAAAAGACTGCAATTATACTCTGAGAAATTAAAACCTTTCTGGCGAGTAATCTGCCTTCTTGGATCAAACTAATTATCAATTGATCCCTCTACACGTTCAAAGCTACACAAAAAGCGCCAAAATTATACTTTAATGCTCACAATTTACAACTATTGTGCACATTTTGTAGTGAACGACGAACGATTACCGAACATACAACATCAGGTTTATTCTATAAAAGTGAGAGAGGGTCGTAGGTTAAGTTATTTATACTATTTAATATGATTAAGAATACCATCCAGTTGATCTAAGCTGGAAAAATTAATAACCAGCTTTCCCTTACCTTTCGCATTGTGTTCAATGCTCACAGGGGCACCAATATTTTCAGATAGCTGATTTTGTAATCTTTGTACATCAGGGTCGGGTTTCACAGGTTCCTTAGGCTCAACAGGATTCAGTAACTTTTTGACTAAATTCTCTGTATCCCTAACAGTAAGTCCCTTTCCAGTCACTGTTTTGGCCGCGTCGTTTTGTAATTGACCATCCAAAGCTAATAATGCTCTAGCATGGCCCATTTCTATATCGCCGTGTTCAAGTAACAACTTCACATCGTCATTTAAGTTATTCAGGCGCAGAAGGTTGGTCACTGTTGTTCTTGATTTCCCCACAGCGGTAGCCACTTCTTGATGGGTTAACTCAAATTCAGTCATTAAACGCTCTAGCGCTTGTGCTTCTTCCATCGCATTGAGATCTTCACGTTGAATGTTTTCAATCAAAGCAATGGCAACAGCTGCTTCATCAGCAACATTTTTTAAAAGGCAAGGAACAACGTCTAACTCGGCTAACTGAGAAGCTCTCCAGCGACGTTCGCCTGCTATAATTTCAAACAACTCTTCGTCAAGTTGACGAACAACGATAGGCTGAATAATACCCTGTGAACGAATAGACGAGGCTAATTCATCTAATGCTTCAGGAGACATGTCTTTACGAGGTTGGTATTTGCCAGGTGCTAAAAACTCAATGGGTATTTTACGAAGCTCACCCGATTGTGATTCGCTTTTATCACTCGCTTTAGGTTGAGACATTTGACTGGTTGCAAGCAGTGCATCTAAGCCACGACCCAAACCTCTTTTCTTTGCAGACATGTTGCCTTTTATCCTTCAATTGCCTTACGGCATTTTATTGTTCTATTTTCGGAGTGTACCAAAAGTGCTAATCAACGGCAGCCCGCGTTTTCTTATCGCGGCGTCTGAGTATCTCTCCCGCTAACGCTAAATACGCTTTAGCGCCTGTCGAAGAGCGGTCGTAGTACATTGCCGGAGCACCAAAGCTAGGTGCTTCGGCCAGTCGAACATTACGAGGTATAACCGTCCGATACACTAAGTCCCCAAAATGACGCTTAAGTTGTTCAGATACGTCATTGGCTAGTCGATTGCGAGGGTCGTACATAGTTCTTAGCACACCCTCAATTTTTAATTCAGGGTTAACCACCGAAGCTAACTTCTTAATTGTATCCATCAACGCAGTTAAGCCTTCAAGAGCATAGTATTCACATTGCATCGGAACTAAGACCGAGTCAGCTGCAGCCATTGCATTGACCGTTAGCTGACTAAGTGAAGGCGGACAATCAATAAAAATATAATCGTAATAGTCTCGAACAGAGGCCAGTGCGTTTCTAAGGCGCACTTCTCGTGCGAAGACTTCCATCAATTTAATTTCTGCGGCGGTGATATCACTATTACCTGCAATTAAATCATATTTACCAGACGTCTCTTTGACAATAACGTCATCAATAGGATGCTCTTCAATCAGAAGTTCATAAGCTGTTGAGTCAACAGAATATTTATCAACACCACTCCCCATAGTGGCATTGCCTTGAGGATCAAGGTCGATCAGTAAAACTTTACGTTTGGTTGCTGCCATAGAGGCGGCAACATTGACAGAAGTCGTTGTTTTACCAACTCCTCCTTTCTGATTAGCAATGGCGATGACTTTACCCAATGGTGCTATTCCGCTTTTATCAAGGTGACTAAATGGCGTTCACCTTCAAGAGCGGGGACAACTAACTTGTCTGTTTCGATATGCTTAAAATCATCAGACAAATTGGCCAGCTCTTCTTCAGGCAACACACCTTTTAATGCTAGAAACTTTCCTTTGGAATCTACCAGATGTTGACACCAGTGCAACATATCTTTTAATGAGGCAAAAGCGCGACTCAAAACCCCATCAAATTTTTCAACAGGATTAAACTCTTCTACTCGGCTATGGACAGGTTCGATATTGGGCATTTTTAACTCAAATTCCATTTGTTTCATAAAGCGAACACGCTTACCTAAGCTATCCAATAAAACAAAATGACAATCTGGGCGCATAATAGCCAGAGGAATTCCAGGTAGTCCGGGGCCAGTCCCTACATCAATAAAATTTTTCCCAGAAAGAAAGGGAGCAATAACGATAGAATCCATAATATGTTTAACCAACATAGCTTGAGGATCTCTCACAGATGTTAAATTGAACGCCTTATTCCATTTATGTATTCGCTCAACAAAGGCAACTAATAGGGTTATTTGATCATCTGATACGTTAAGATCAGATTGTGCGATCAACTTTTTAAGTTGAGCAACCAATTGATGATCTACCTGAATACTCAAGCGCTTTGTCTCTCTGCTTTTCTAACAAGCCCTTGTTTTTTTAAATAAACAAGTAACAACGAAATTGCCGCTGGTGTAATACCTGAAATACGTGATGCTTTACCTACTGTTTCTGGCCTTGCATCTGTCAATTTGGCAACAACCTCATTCGATAAGCCAGATATTAGACTAAAATCCAAATCAGACGGCAAAATGGTGTTTTCATTCCTAAGCGATCGCTCAACTTCTTCACTCTGACGCTCAATATAACCAGCGTATTTGATTTGAATTTCAACCTGTTCAGCCGCTTGCTTATTTGCAATTGCAGGGCCTAGTCCTTCTATTGCCATCAACTGTTCATAGGTCATCTCAGGCCTACGAATTAAATCTTGCAGAGAATTTTCTTTCGTTATCGGGTTTTTCAATAAAACATTGAGTTGCTCTGTGGCTTCATGTTTTGGGTGGATCCACTGAGATTTCAAACGCTGTTTTTCCAGTTCAATCATTTCAACTTTTTGGCTAAACGCAGCCCAGCGTGATTCATCAACCAGCCCAGCCCTATAGCCTAATTCTGTTAAGCGAATATCTGCATTATCTTCACGTAGTAGGAGCCTGTATTCTGCTCTACTGGTAAACATCCGGTAGGGTTCTTTGGTCCCCATAGTAGCCAGATCATCAACTAAAACGCCCATATAAGCCTGATCACGACGTAAAATGAGCGGATCTTTTTCTTGAACCTGTAATGCAGCATTTGCACCGGCAATTAAGCCTTGAGCCCCTGCTTCTTCGTAACCTGTTGTACCATTGATTTGACCAGCGAAAAAGAGACCTTGAATAAACTTTGTTTCAAGTGTTTGTCTAAGATCACGCGGATCAAAAAAGTCATACTCGATCGCATAGCCTGGTCTAATAATATGTGCATTTTCAAACCCTTTGATAGAACGCACTAAGTCAATTTGTACATCAAATGGTAAGCTGGTTGAGATACCATTTGGATAGACTTCAATGCTGTTTAAACCTTCAGGTTCAACAAAAATCTGGTGTGATGATTTATCAGCGAAACGAACGATTTTATCTTCGATTGAAGGACAATACCGAGGACCAATACCTTCGATCACCCCAGTATACATGGGCGATCTATCCATACCACCACGGATCACATCATGCGTTTGTTGATTAGTATGAGTGATGTAACAAGGGATCTGCCGGGGATGTTGAGTAGCATTCCCCATAAACGAAAAAGTTGGTGTAGGTGTATCTCCCGGCTGCTCTTGCATCACTGACAAATCGAGTGTTCGAATGTCTAATCGAGGCGGTGTGCCTGTTTTTAAGCGATCAACGCGGAAAGGTAGATCCCTAAGACGATCCGCTAATGCGATCGACGGAGGATCGCCAGCACGGCCACCTTTATAATTCTCAAGGCCTATATGTATCGTGCCACCCAAGAAGGTGCCTACAGTCAATACAACGCGTTTGGCGCGAAATTTTAACCCCATTTGTGTTACAACACCGACGACTCGATCATTTTCAACGATCAAGTCATCACAAGATTGTTGGAATATCGAAAGATTAGGTTGATGCTCCAATGTCTCTCTGATCGCATTCTTATATAAAGTTCGGTCTGCTTGCGCTCTTGTTGCTCTTACGGCAGGTCCTTTACTAGAATTTAGAGTCCTAAATTGAATACCACCTTTATCAATAGCGTGAGCCATTGTGCCGCCTAGCGCGTCAATTTCTTTGACTAAATGACCTTTGCCTATACCACCAATAGCGGGGTTACATGACATTTGACCTAAGGTTTCCATGTTATGTGTTAATAACAACGTATTTACACCCATGCGTGCAGATGCAAGTGCAGCTTCGGTGCCTGCGTGACCACCACCTATTACGATGACGTCATATTGTTGTTGATAGTACATACATATCCTTGATCAAAAAGGGGCACGTATTTTATCGATCTTTCTATGTAATACCAAGATCAATCATCGATTGATTGTGATCTTATTTAGAGTGTTTTGATCACGTTATTATTTATTTGATCTTAATGATCTGATCTTATTATTACTATTATTAAGGATCACTTTTGATCTGGATAAGTCCGTTTTCTTAATATTTAACAATACGTTATGGTGAATAAAAGGCTGTGAATAAGATCGCTGAAGCTACGTATAAGCTGGGTTTAACTCGCTTAGTTATCCACATATCAATAAACTAAAAAAGTTATTAAGGTGATAACAAACGGTTTAATACACTTTGATCACAGATCTATACACATAAAATGATAATAAGTGATCTTGCTGTTGATAACTTGTGATCATCTATGATCAAAGAGTAAATAGTATAGAGAAGGTGTGGATAAGAGGATCAACATCAGCTGATTGATCACAGCCGATGTCGATAGGCATTTGTTATATTGAGTTAATGTGTACGCTGCCACCACTGGTTCTAAGTTTTAGTTTTGGGCCACCGCCGTTGATTTCACCTTTGATCGAACGCTTTCTTTTTACGCCGTCAACGTCAAAATCAGAGTGCACACGGCCACCACTGGTAGAAGCATCAATATCGACCTTGATGTCATCTATAAGGTTTGCAGTAACAGAACCTCCAGACGTTGTTAATGATGCACTTTCAGTAATTTGCTTTGTCATCGTAACTTTTATACTACCGCCAGATGTATGTGCATTCACGTTGCCATCAATGTCCTCTGTTCTAATACTACCACCAGATGTGTGTGCATCGACATCGCCATTGATATTGCCCATTTTAATTGAGCCACCAGAAGTTTCTACATCCACGTTACCGTTTAAATCATCAACGCTAATAGAGCCACCAGCGGTATCGAGATCAACGTTGTAATCTTTGGGCACGGTTACCACAAATTTGACTCTGAGGTTCCAATTCCTCCATCCATTTCCTTCCTTTTCGCCTCGGATCTTTAAGCCATTGCTGGTTTGGTTGAAAGTGACTTCAAAATCATCTTCATTTCTTCCATCTATTTCAGCAAAGACTTCAATTTCTTCTTTGTTGTGCGTCTCGACGCGTATGCTGCCAGCATCTGTTACTACTGTTAATGTATCGCCCTCGTCAGCATCAAAGCTTTTTTCAATAGTTTTTGCTGACGCTAAACTGCTTAGTGCTAACGCACTGATCAAAAGTGTTGATTTAAAGATTGGATGACGAAATTTGTTTAAATACATAACCATTTCCTAATGAGTCTTGCCACTGTTTGATAGTATGTCGTGTAAAGAATAGGAAAGGTTTAAAGGATGTCGAAATTATTTATTGATGTTATTTGACCTGATTAGGAACATAACCTGATTTGTGTGTATAAGTAGTTGCAGTTTGTTCACTCGTTGATTCGGCTATTTCATCATCAGAGACATTTGCTCTGCGGCTAGGGCCAGAGAAGCAGACTTTATACGTGTCGTATTCTTTGATTGACTCATAACAATAGCGTCCTAGTGCATTCTCTAATTCTGCTAGATTATGGTTAGTGATAAGGATGCAGTTTTTGTTATCAGCCAAACGTTGGCGCAACAAATTACCAAGCCAACTTTGTGTATTCTTTTTTAAGACAGTCTCATTAACACAGACTTCATCAAGTATCAGCAAATCAACATCAAGCAACTCTTGTTGTGTTTGTCTGAATTTTTCACCAATGCTGTCCTGAGCAGAATAATCATAAGAGAAAAAGCGCATTTCCAGTAGGCTAGACAACTGGCGGTACAACACGGATATCTCGTATTCATTGATGAGTTCTTGTGCCATAGCACCTGCTATATGCGATTTCCCGCGACCATAGTCACCATAAAAAATCATCATGTTGGCGCTGCTCTTACGCCAATTGATATCAGAGTGTGCTGCAATGAATGACTGTGCTATGTTGACCGCTTCAATGACATCAGGCGAGTCTTGAATAATATTATCGAATGTCCATTTAGGATTGAGATCAGACCGTCCATAAATTGCTTCAATACGCTGTTTTTTGCTGTTTTTCTGTTGTTGTAAAACATCACGATTAGCTAATGTTTGATATTCTTGACGAATAGATTTGTAATCGTCAACTGGGCCGGTGACTATCGGCTTGCCGAGTTGTTTCGCTAGCTGTTCAATTTTATCGTTGATATTTTGCATGATATTTTTCTACTAATTTCTTTGTATTGCTGTCGGTTTTTATACCAGCTTTTTTGGTGACAACCTGATTACCTACACGTTTTTTATCACTATAACCTAAGGCAAGGCGTTGTTTTTTGATAAAGAACACAAATTTTTGTGTCCATTGAAAAATTGTGTGTTGTGACTCAGGCCTGCCAAGCCAATAAGCAATAAAATCACCGAGCTCGTTTTCACTGTATTCTTTATCAATAATACCAACAAGTTTGGCCAAATCTTGATACAAATGAGTATGTGGTTTCCACTCTAACTGCATTGTCATCCACTGTGTATGCATATTCGCATAGTCGTCTACATCGATAGCAGCTAAAGGTAAAACGAGCGATTTTCCGTTACAGCTGAGGTTTTGTTCTATTTCAACTGTAGCACTGATTAAACCGGCTTCGACAAGCTCACTGAGTAAACGATTAATTTGCCGACCTAGCGTGACGATCCTTTCTTTACCATTCAAGAGTGCTAGTAATGTTTTGTAGTGTAGTGGCTCTGTCAGACCAGTCTGATTTTGTGTTATCGGGCGTAAGCCTAAACAATAAAGTACACGTGCTTCATTACTGATAGGACCTTTTAGTGCTTCAAGTTCGGCTGGATTCAAAAGGGTGACTCGGCTAACCATTTGCTGAGCCATTCAACAGCAATCTCTTCAGGAATAGGGTGGTGTAGTACATCAATATGAATAACAGGTGTTATCTTTATTGCTTTTGCTTCAAGCATTAATCGCTCAAGCGTCATAGCACCAAAACAATAAGTGTCGTAACTTGAATCACCTAAACCAACCACAGTGAATGACACTTGGCTTAAATCACGACCTTCCATCTGTTTTGCAAAAGGTTGAATGTTGTCTGGTAGATCACCTGCTCCATGTGTTGAAGAGCAAATAAGCCAAATAGAAGATAGGTCAATATCATCAATATTCGGTTCTAAATGAATATGAGTCTGATGCCCTGATTCTATAAGTTTGTCTGACAGCGCATCAGCAACATATTCACTAGCACCTAAAACACTGCCGACAATAATTTCAAACTTGGCCATATCTGATTTTCTAATTTATTTTGGCTTATTGTACATCATACTGCTGTACCTTAATAAGGGTTTGAGCTTCTTTGCCGACAGCAATTTCTGATGATATCAGCACTAGCAGTAAACCATCCCAGTTAACCTCCGCTTGTCACATTTTGGTGCCTTTGGTCATATGTCGCTTCCAACTATTGATATACATGTTGATTCTGTTCTTATTGAAACAAGGTGAGCGAATGATATATGCAGCAGGTGGTGCGTCGATACGATCTAGATTGGCTAAGGGTAATTGCTTTTGGCTTACTGATTTTTTATCACACGGGTATGTTGTATGTCGCTGATTGGGGGTTTCATTATAAAAGTCAGTATCAAAGCAACCTCTTACAATATGTGATGTTAGTATTGAATCCGTGGCGTATGCCATTGCTGTTTTTTATTTCTGGGGTTGCAATTCGTTACGTGCTGGAAAGTAAAGCCCTTTCCAAAACGTTAATATCACGAACTTGGCGTTTATTGTTGCCGTTGTTGTTTGGCGTTGTCGCCATAGTGCCTATTCAATTATTCGTCGAAATGCGTTCTGCCGGTGTCATTGATTTTGGTGTGAGCCACTTCTATAAAATATTCTTTAATTTAAATCACCCAGTATTTGCAGACTATCAATCTGGGATTCTTCCTCATATTGATGTAAATCATTTATGGTATTTGCGTGAACTATGGCAGTTTTCGCTCGTGCTAATTGTCTGTCATCCGGTATTGAAAATGGTCTCCATCAAGATTCTTTTGGATAAGGTGTTGGTGAATCCAAATATAGGATTGTTGCTTTGTACATTTCCTTTGTTGTTGGCTTGCTTAGATTTTCTACTCTTCCCAGATTCAGAAGAAGGCCAGCGTATCGCACGTGGCTTCTGCTTTCTTGCCTTAGGTTATCTGATTCATGAAAACGCAAACTGGTGGAGTAGTTTGGTCATAAATAGAAGACTTTTGCTATCGATGGCGATTGTAACGAGCTTGATATTTTTAAGTTACTACGGTTTGGTTTGGCTTGGACGCGAAGAACCGCTTAATGCAGTGGGTGCAGTTATCGAAAAGCTGTTTGTTTATACCAATCGTTGGTTTTCTCTATTGGCAGTGTGCGCCTATGCAGCAACTTATCTCAATAAGTACCATTGGAGTTTGCATCATTGGTCGAAAGCCGTTTATCCCAGCTACATTGTTCATCAAAGTATTATCATAGCAGCATGCTTCTATTTAACACCCTATAAGCTTGGTGCAACAATGGAAGTAATGGTTGTTATTCTTGCGACTGTTATAGGCTGTGTATGTACTTACTTTATAGCTAGGAATGTCGGATTTTTGGGTGAGCTAGTTGGTGTCTTTGGTTTGCGAAGTGGTAAAGAAAGAATATATTCTAGGGCTTTCAGATGGGGAGCATGGATATTAGTTATATTACTCGGATTGAAGATATTGAGTTAGCTTGTACATAAGATGGATAACATACTTTTATGAAAGGAGAATAAGGCCACTCAACTTTTAAGTATGTTGGGTGGCACAATTATATGGATATATGGAAAGTTAACTTCTTCGTTTTCTGTTGTACAACAATACGCCCATGACTAAAAAGGAAATCGCAAAAAGATTTGATGGCTCTGAAACCTGAATTTGACTTGGTACAAATTGAAGCGCTTGAACACTAGCAAGGTCAAACCCAGGTGCACTACCGCCATTTGATAGGCTTGATACTCTTACGGCTCTAACTTGGTCTGTAAAGTTGATGGCGCCTAAATCGAAGCTAGATATTGTATTCCCATTTGCTCTGCCTAAAAAGGTGAAGTCATTTGAATCTGTTGACAGAGTGGAGCTTACGAAAATATTAGCAAATTCAAAGCCGTTTCCAATCTCTCTAATGAAAATATCATTACCTGGGCCATCAAGAATGAATTCATCTAAGAAACCTAATGTTATAAATGAGCCCGATGTAATAGGGAAAAAGCTACCGTTATTACCAACGGTAATATTTACAGCCTGACATACTGGATTTGTAGCGGCGTCAGGGCCTGTACAGGTAGTAGAAGATCCGTTACCACTGTTAAAAAACTCCACAACAACGTCAGAAAACCCAATCAAGCTTGCTTGTGTTGGCGTAGAAAGAGACCAAAGTAAAATGGCTACAAATTTGAACGAAAATACACGAATAAACATAGTCATCCTTTTTAAATTAAACTTTATTTAATGATAAATATATGGGTCTTAATTTTTCGGGACTTTACTTATGGGTATAAAAACAATCAATGGGATTAAAGTAAATACATATAACAAATATGTAGATTATATTTTTACTATAACTTATTAATTATCAATATGAAATATAGAAGGCTTGTTAACTATTTGATTACTATAAATAATAATAGAAATAGATTTTTTATATATTCAGGTATATAAAATCTAAATCAGATTTTTTATAATAAAAAGGTATATTATTTTAGGCAGCATAATTTATGCAATGATATTTAATCTGTAGTGTTTTTTCACTACCATTATTAAAATAATTAGTATGACTTATTACTTACCAATACAAAACGAAGAAAAAATACGTGAAAGTAAATCGTCAGAGCTGAATTCGCCAGTGATTTCGTTGAGGTATTGTTGAGCAAGCCTAAGCTCTTCAGCAAGTAGTTCACCAGCAAGACTGTCCATTAATTGTTGTTGTCCGATAAGAATATGCTCGTTTGCATTTTCTAGTGCATCAATATGACGGCGTCTAGCAATAAATTGCCCTTCATTGTTACTTTCGAACCCCATACAGGCTTTTAGGTGTTTCTTTAGTTCGTCAACACCAGTACCTTGGTTGGCTGAGATGTTGACAATATTGTCTGCCTGCAAACCGAGTTTATCGTTCGTCAGATCAATTTTATTTCTTACCAATGTTAAACCAACACGTTGTGGTAACTTTTGTTCGAAGTCCTTAACCATATCATCTATTTCTTTTTGAGAAGTTGATGAGGCATCGACTAATAATAAAACTCTGTCAGATTGTTCTATTTCCTTCCATGCCCGTTGAATGCCAATCTGCTCTACTTTGTCGGCACTGTCTCTTAGTCCTGCCGTGTCGATAATATGTAATGGCATACCATCGATATGGATATGCTCTTTTAGCACATCACGAGTTGTCCCTTCTATGTCTGTCACTATGGCTGCTTCATGGCCTGCAAGCTTATTCAAAAGGCTAGATTTACCAGCATTTGGTTTACCGGCTATTACCACACTCATACCTTCTCGCAATAGCCGACCTTGTTTTGCTTGTTGTCTGACATCATTCATTGCGTCGATGATTTGTTGTAAATCTTGCGTCACTTTGCCGTCTGAAAGGAAGTCAATTTCTTCGTCTGGGAAGTCAATTGCGGCCTCGACATACATGCGTAAATGAATAATAAGCTCAACCAAATAATTAATTTGTGTCGAGAATACGCCTTGCATCGATCTTAATGCGGAACGAGCAGCTTGTTCTGAATCTGCATTTATTAAATCAGCGATAGCTTCTGCTTGAGCTAAGTCGAGCTTGTCGTTGAGAAAAGCACGCTCACTGAATTCACCAGGACGGGCCAATCTAATGTCGGTGGTCTTCAAGCAAGTCTTTACCAACATATCCATCAGTACCTGACCACCATGCCCCTGAAGTTCGAGGACATCTTCTCCGGTAAATGAGTTTGGCGCTTTAAAGAACAGTGCAATGCCTTGATCGACAACGCCACCGTCAGCATCATAGAAGGGAAGGTACTCAGCCTGACGGGTAGCAGGCACTTTACCTAGCAGTTGTGAAGCAACACCAGAAGCAAGAGAACCTGAAATACGTACAATACCGACACCAGCTTTTCCAGGTGCCGTCGCTTGGGCAATGATGGTGTCTTGATTCATGTTAAACTACAGTGATGATTAGTCGCGGAAGTTTTGAAACTGAAACGGCTGTCCTAAATCAGAAGCCGCTTCTCTTATGGTAGCCATTGCGCTTTGTAAGTCATCGCGCTTTTTGCCTGTCACACGGACTTGATCGCCTTGAATTGACGCTTGTACTTTCAGTTTCTTGTCTTTGATGAGTTTGATTATTTTCTTCGATATAGGCTGCTCGATACCTTGTTTAAAGTTAACGGCTTGCTTGTAGATTTTACCTACATGTTGAATGTCGTCGACTTCGATAGCTGCTGTATCAACCTTTCTTTGTACACATTTAGTACGCAGAATATCGAGCATTTGTTGCAGTTGGAAGTCTGAATCTGCGGACATAACAACGCTCTCTTGCTGCAGTTCAAAGCTTGCTTCTACACCTCGAAAGTCAAAACGAGTGGCCAACTCTCTATTGGCATTGTCTGTCGCATTTCTGACTTCGACTAGATCTATTTCTGAAACAATATCAAATGATGGCATGGTGTTGCTCCCTATAAGCTATTTGAGGTTATCCGCAATGGACTTTAAAAGGCTCGCTATCGCGGGCATCATGGACTACCTTGCCGTCTCTTAGTACCAATCTAATGCCGTCAAAGAGCGTATCAATATTTTTTAAAGGATTACCATCTAAGAAGACAATATCAGCAATATAACCTTCTTTGATGCGCCCTAGGTGTAACTCTTCACCTAACAATTTTGCGCCATTAATTGTCGCGGTTTGAATAATATCCGGATGACTTAGTCCGGCTGCTTTAAATTGTTTGAGTTCACAAGTATTTTCTCCGAAACCAGAAAATACCGCGTCCGAACCCATAGCTATTTTGACGCCAACACTATGAGCCCCTGCAACGGCTTGTGTATTTTTTCTAACAAAAGCCCTAAGATTACTATCGATTTCTTCGGAATAACCATATTCTTCACGATGATCAGCATAATATCGATTATGGTCTATGGTAGGAACGTAAGTGATATTGTTGTCTCGCATGGCAATCATTTGTGCGATGCTCATGCCCACAGCATGCTCTATAGAATCAACCTTGGCTTTAATAGCTGAATCGACAGCTTCTGGCCCATAAGAGTGTAATGTGATGCGTTTACCGGCTTTGTGCGCAGCATCAGCTATACTCTGGATAGTTGCATCATCGTAGTAAGCTTCACTGGTAAGGTCATCTGCACTGCCTGTGGTACCAAATATCTTAACCCAATCAATACCTGTGGCTATCTGAGATTTTGCATAAGCTAATGGTTCAGTAGGTCTACTTGGATGAACTCCGCCACCCGAAACATAAAGCCTTGGGCCAATCTCTTGATGCTTTTTAAAGATAGTTCTTAAGGCGAGATCTAAACCACTACCATCGTTTAAATCTCTAATTGAGGTAACGCCCGTTGCTACAGTTTTTCGAGCATTGTCTAGTGCGGCTTGTTTGCGACCTTCACTACTGACTTGACCTAACTCACTCCAAGCTTCGCCTTTGGAGCCCCCTGGTATACCGTAGGTAATATGAGTGTGCATATCAATCATACCAGGCATGGCGTATAGGTGTTTTAGATCGACTGTTTTGCTATTTGTGCCACTGATTTTAAGTCCATTACCAAGCTTTTGAATATTTCCTTGGTCATCAACGACAATATCCTTTTGCTTAAGAAGTTTGCCTGTGCCGTCAATAATCCCCTTGGTTTTATACAAGGTATCAGATTGGGAATAGGGGCTAGACAGGACTAGCCCTACAACTAATATAACGGCACTTTTATCAAGCATGCTATTTGTCCTTTGTCCCTGCTTTTTCCATTTGAGAATATATAATTTTTGCTTGTGTTAACGTAATCAAGTTACTGATCAACCAGTAAAGTACAAGGCCGGCAGGGAACCATAAGAAGAAGATACTCATAAAGACAGGCATGAGTTGCATGATCTTCTGTTGCATTGGATCTTGCACTGTCATGGGTTGTAATTTCTGTAACAGATACATGCTAGCACCTGTCAATACAGGTAACACGTAGTAAGGGTCTTTCACTGATAAATCAGCAATCCACAAGATGAATTCAGCTTGGCGGAGCTCAACACTTTCAAGCAACACCCAATAAAGCGCTAAGAAGATGGGCATTTGTAATAACAGAGGAAAGCAGCCGCCCATTGGATTGACTTTCTCTTTCTTATACAACTCCATCATGCCTTGTGACATCTTTTGTCTATCATCACCGTGGCGGTCTTTTAGTGCGTCCATCTTAGGCTTTAATGCTCGCATTTTTGCCATGGAGCTATACTGAGCTTTAGTTAGAGGGTACATAACACCTTTAACCAGTATGGTAATAACGACGATAGCAAAGCCCCAGTTATTGACTAAAGAATGGATAAATTGGAGTAAGCTAAAGAGTGGTTGTGAAATCCACCATAAAATACCGTAATCAACAGTTAAGTCTAAGCCTTTTGCAATGAGTGCTAAACTGTCTTGATCTTTGGGCCCGACATACATAACACTGTTAATGGTTGCTGATTGTCCTGCAGATATATCAACGGGTTGGCCCGTAAACCCTATCAGTGCGTACTCTTCGCCCAATCCTCGAGCATAAATAGTATTCTGTTGATCTTGTGGAGGCACCCAGGCTGCGACAAAATAGTGTTCTATCATTGCTGCCCAACCGCCTAGTGTTTTTTCTCTTAAGCCGTCATCAAAAATGTCGTCGAACTTCAGTTTTTCATAACGTTCTTCTTCAGTTGAGTATGCGCCACCACGGTATGTTGGCATAAATACTGAACCTTCAGAGCTACGAATTTTCTGTTTTAATTGTGCATAGGGTATAACCTGCAGGTTTTGCTGACTGGTATTACTTAACTCATAGCTTACATCGACCGAATGCATACCTTGAGAGAAAGTAAAAGTCTTTGTAACGACTAAACCTTCGGTTGTAGTGTATCTCAGTGGCACAGAGAGAGTGTTACCTGTTAATTCGTATTCAAGTTTCTCTGCTAAGAAAGTAGGTCTTCCTTGTGCGCCGTCAGTACCATTAGCACCAATTAGCCCACTTTGAGCGATAAACTCAAGTTGTGGATCATTGCTAAGAATATTAAATGACTCTTCTGAATCCAGTTCTACTGGGAACTTGACCAAGTCGACATTAACTATATCACCGCCTTTAGGGTTGATATGTAGGTCGAGAGTATCTGTCTTAACATGAATAAGCGCACGATTACTCAACGTCTGGCTTACTGTCGGTAGGGCATTCCCTTGTGCACTCGGTACATCGGCAGCACCTGCAATATCACTTGTTGGTACATCAACAGGTGTATCCGACAAAGTGGATGACTCTTGTGTTATAGCTTGTGGTGGTTTAGGACCATAGTCTTTTTGCCATTCTTGCCATAGCAAAAAGCTTATCAAGGCTAAACCTATAAAAAGAAAACTGCGTTGAGATTCCATAAATAACTACTTATTACCAGATTTGTTTAACGGCACCGGATCGTGTCCGCCGGGGTGTAAAGGGTGACATTTGCCAATTCTTCTTGCTCCTAGCCAACACCCTTTTAACACGCCATGATGTGCAATGGCTTGTATAGTGTATTGAGAGCATGTTGGTTGGAATCTGCAATGGGGACCAAGCACTGGCGAAATAAATCGCTGATATAGCCTGATGAAACCAATGAAGATTACTTGCAACGGTGATTGAGTTTTTTCCATAACTTGTTTAATAAGTTAAATATTTCTTCATTGCTGAGTTTGTCCAAACCATGCTTACCTATAACAATGATGTCTGTTTTAGGAAGTTCAAGTTGGTTCGTGCGAAAACTTTCTCTAATCAGCCGTTTAATTCTATTTCTATCGTGTGCTAGCTTAACTCTTTTTTTGGCTATAGTAATGCCTAGTCTCGGAAAATCGAGGGAATTCTGTCTAGCAAGGATTGTAAGTTGCGGAGATACTGCAGGAATAGCATCGTCGAAGACGAATTTAAAGTGGCTGGGAGTTAAAAGTCTTAACTCCCTAGTGAATTGCTCACCCACTTATCATTTATTTTATTAAGCAGATAAACGTGCACGGCCTTTTGCACGACGACTAGCCAGAACTTTACGGCCATTTTTTGTCGCCATACGAGCACGGAAACCGTGGCTGCGCTTACGCTTAATGTTACTTGGTTGAAATGTTCTTTTCATGACCTAGTCCATCGTTAAAGAGTAAATAAAAAGCACCTTGGTGCTAAAAGGACGGCGAATTCTAGAGAGGAATGCGGTGTTTGTCAATTCATCTTTTGAATATTTATTAAAAGACTTTTCTTTAATTGTTAGTAACTTTTATACTTAACTGTATTTATCCACAGTTGTTTGTTCGAGACCTTAAAATTAACAAGGATAATCTGTTTTTTATAACTTCATAATATAAGTATTAAAAACCATTTAAAACAAATAGATAGCGTTGATTTTTAGTCATTTTAGAAATTCTTTTTTCTGTGGCATTGCGCTTGTGGATAAAACAAAGAATAATGGAGTTTACTGATTACGCTAAGGGACATTGTTGTTGCTTTCGTATTTTATTTATTAGCATTCATTCTACACCTCTCACCGTCATATTGGTTGTTTACACCTTCTTAGACTGCATAAAAATGGGGTATTGAAAGGGACATAGTTATGTCATTGTGGGAGCAGTGCCTCGATCGGCTGCAACAAGATTTACCAACTCAACAATTTAGTATGTGGATAAGGCCTCTGAAAGCCGTTATTAAGGATGATGTTGTTACTTTGTTAGCACCTAATCGGTTTGTTTTGGATTGGGTGAGAGAAAAGTATATTTCTACTATTACTTCTTTGTTTGAAGAATTAACAGATGGTGATGCACCTCAACTAATGTTTGATGTTGGTACTGCGAGGACAGCCAATTTAGGCTCTCAAAGTACTCATACTAGATCATCATTAACAGAGAAAAAGGGACTTAAGGTTGCAGAGAAAGCTAAAAGCCCACCAAAAATTGCTGTTGCACATAAAAGTAACATTAACCCAACTTATCAGTTTGATAATTTCGTAGAAGGTAAGTCGAACCAGCTTGCTCGCGCAGCATCAACCCAAGTGTCCGATAACCCAGGCGGTGCTTATAATCCGTTATTTATATATGGTGGTACCGGATTAGGTAAAACTCACTTATTGCATGCTGTTGGAAATGGAATTCTGGATAAGAAGAAAGATGCGACCGTTGTTTATATGCATTCTGAACGCTTTGTTCAGGATATGGTTAAGGCGCTACAAAATAATGCTATCGAAGAATTTAAGCGATACTATCGCTCTGTTGATGCCTTATTAATAGATGATATTCAGTTCTTTGCTAATAAAGATCGCTCACAAGAAGAGTTTTTCCACACATTTAATGCTTTGTTAGAAGGTAATCAGCAAATTATCTTAACGTCTGATCGATATCCTAAGGAAATTGATGGCGTTGAAGACAGATTAAAGTCTCGGTTTGGCTGGGGACTAACCATAGCAATAGAACCTCCTGAATTGGAAACTCGCGTTGCTATACTGAAACGCAAAGGCCTCGAGAACAGAATTCATTTACCCGATGAAGTTGCTTTTTTTATTGCTAAAAGATTGCGGTCAAATGTACGCGAATTGGAAGGGGCATTGAATCGAGTTATTGCAAATGCTAATTTTACTGGTAGACCTATTACTATTGATTTTGTTCGAGAAGCGCTAAGAGATTTACTAGCCTTACAAGAAAAATTGGTTACCATAGATAACATACAGAAAACGGTAGCCGAATATTATAAAATCAAGTTGGCGGACATATTGTCTAAAAGGCGTAGTCGCAGTGTTGCAAGACCACGCCAAATGGCAATGGCATTAGCTAAAGAGTTGACTAATCGTAGCCTACCTGAAATTGGAGATGCGTTTGGTGGAAGAGATCACACAACAGTACTGCATGCTTGTCGTAAAATTGTGCAGCTAAAAGAAGAAAGTCACGATATAAAAGAAGACTATCAGAATTTAATCCGTACCCTGACATCTTAATACGAGAGATAAAATGAAATTTAACATAAGCCGAGAGAACTTCTTATTGCCATTGCAATTGGTGTCTGGAGCTGTTGAAAGACGTCATACCTTACCAATTTTATCCAACGTATTAATTAAAGTGAGTGAGAACGCACTTTGGCTGACGGGTACGGATCTAGAGGTTGAATTGATTTCTAGCACACAACTTGAAAGTGAATTCGAAGATGGTGAAATTACGGTCCCCGCTAAGAAACTTGTTGATATAGTCAAAGGTTTTAGTGAGGGCAGTGATATTCAATTCACGGTAGATACGAATAAAGCTATTTTGAAGTCGGGTCGCAGTAAATATACTTTATCTACTTTGTCAGCAGAAGATTACCCTAATCTAGAAGATTGGCAGGGTGAGGTTGAGTTTGAAATTTCGCAAAGCGAACTGAAGAAGCTAATTGAGAGCACACAGTTTTCAATGGCACAGCAAGATGTGCGTTATTACCTGAACGGTATGTCCCTCGAAACGGAAGAGAATCTTATTCGCTCTGTAGCAACAGATGGACATCGACTAGCGCTTTGTCGTTTTGGATATACGGCCAATACATTACCCGTGAGACAAGTCATTATCCCGCGTAAAGGTGTACTAGAAATTTCTCGATTAGTTGAAGATAACGATCGCCAGGTTAAAGTACAAATTGGCAGTAATCACATACGCCTGTTCTCTAATGATTTTATCTTCACCAGTAAGTTAGTTGATGGTCGGTTTCCAGATTATAGGCGCGTCTTACCTAAAGACGGTGATAAACTGATTATTGCTGACAAACAAGTATTAAAGAATGCGTTTGTCCGGGCAGCCATATTGTCTAATGAGAAGTTTAGAGGTGTTCGATTGAATGTGACTTCGGGTGAAGTGCGCATTACTGCAAATAACCCCGAGCAAGAAGAAGCCTACGAAGTAGTTGATGTTGATTATCAAGGTGACGATTTAGAAATCGGTTTCAACGTAGCCTATCTAATAGATGTATTGAATAATATCAACTCCGATCAAGTTAAGATTTCTTTGTCAGATTCTAATAGTAGTGCACTTATCGAAGATGCAGCAGACGATAGCGCTTTATACGTTATTATGCCGATGAGGCTCTAAATTAAATATAGAGTTGAAATAACGTTAATTAAACTTATCATTTATGTTTCTTGAAAAGATTCAGGTTGAGAATTTTCGCAACCTGAAATCTGTTTCCCTCGAACTCCATCCGGAAATTAACCTAATTCACGGAAGCAATGGAAGTGGTAAAACATCGTTTATAGAATCCATTCACTATCTGGGCTTTGGCCGTTCGTTTAGAACCCGTAAACCGAAAAGTGTGATTTGCTATGAAGAGTCAATGTTTACTGTTCATGGAAGGCTTCGCGGAGAAAGCAATTCTGTTCCTATTGGTCTTCAGAAATACTCAGATCAGAGGACGAAGATCCGAGTCGATGGCCAAGATGTTGAACGCATGTCAGATATGGTCAAGCTTTGTCCGATGCAACTTTATACACCGCAGAGTACAGAGCTTCTAACGGGTTCTCCGAGCATAAGGCGTAGTTTCTTGGATTGGGGGTTGTTTCACGTGGAACATCTTTATCTGGGTGATTACACGCGCTTTAAACGTGCCTTATCACAGAGAAACGCCTTACTTAAAAGCTCTCAATCAGGTAGAATAGAGCATGATTTCTGGACGAATGAATACATCGAAAGTGGGCAGTTGATAGACGCTCATAGACAGAAGCATTTTCATCGAGTTTCAGCCTATATTGATCGGTATTTAAAACAGTTTTTGAAGGCCTTTGATATAGATATCCAGTTATACAGTGGTTGGGACGCTGCCCAAAGCTTACGTGATTCAGTAGTTGCATCTACTGAAAAGGACAGGAAGTTCGGATTTACGCAAAGCGGCCCACACAAGGCAGACATCCGTTTTAAAAGTAATAAAATGTCAATTACTGAAGTGTTATCTCGAGGACAACTCCGGTTAGCGTCAGTGGCCTTGCAGTTAGCCCAAGCGCATTTTTTAAGAGATGTTGCAGGTACTAATTGTTTGTTACTTATTGATGATTTGAGTGCAGAGCTAGATAGCAAAGCAAGAAGCGTGTTTATGAAAGCTGTTACACAGTTGGGGTCACAACTGATTGTGTCAGCCATTGATAAAGCCGACTTTGGCGAGTTTTATCAATACGATAATAAGAAAGTGTTCCACGTGGAACAGGGTGAAGTTAACGAGGAGACCTATTAGTGTCTGAAGAACAAAACTACGACTCGTCTAGTATTAAAGTCCTTAAAGGGCTAGATGCTGTGCGCAAAAGACCAGGCATGTATATTGGTGATACAGATGATGGAACAGGTTTGCATCACATGGTTTTTGAGGTCGTCGATAACTCTATTGATGAAGCTCTTGCGGGGCATTGCTCAGAAATTAATGTAATAATTCATACAGATGGCTCAGTATCTGTCAGCGATGATGGTCGTGGTATTCCTACCGAAGTTCATGAAGAAGAGGGGGTCTCTGCAGCCGAAGTTATTATGACTGTATTGCACGCCGGCGGTAAGTTTGATGATAATTCTTACAAGGTTTCAGGCGGTCTTCACGGTGTAGGCGTTTCAGTTGTTAACGCTTTATCTTCAAAACTTCACTTGCGCATCCGCAGAGGCGGCAACGTTTTTGAGCAAGAGTACAATCATGGTGAGCCTAAATCTCCTTTGGAAAATGTAGGTGAGTCTTCAAAAACTGGAACTACAATAAGGTTTTGGCCAAGTGGGGATACATTCACCCAAACAGAGTATCACTATGATATTTTGGCAAAAAGACTTAGAGAGCTTTCGTTTCTGAACTCAGGTATCTCCATAAAACTCAATGATGAGAGAGATGGTAAGTCGGATCATTTTATGTATGAAGGTGGTATAAAAGCCTTTGTTGAATACTTGAATGAAAAGAAAACACCTGTCCATCAGAAGGTATTCCATTTTGACACTGAGCGTGATGACGGCATTGCTGTAGAAGTTGCCATGCAATGGAATGACTCGTTTCAAGAGAATGTTTTTTGCTTTACTAATAACATCCCTCAACGAGATGGTGGAAGTCACTTAGTTGGTTTCCGGGCGGCTTTAACGCGCACACTCAATAGTTATATTGAAAAAGAAGGCCTCAACAAGAAAGCTAAAACGAACGCTTCTGGCGATGATGCCAGAGAAGGCCTCACAGCTGTTATTTCGGTGAAAGTTCCAGATCCAAAATTCTCATCCCAAACAAAGGATAAACTTGTTTCTTCGGAAGTTCGTCCAGCTGTAGAAATAACAATGAATGAAAAGTTCAACGAGTTCCTATTAGAAAACCCGACAGAAAGCCGTATCGTCGCAAGTAAGATTATTGATGCAGCAAGGGCTAGAGAAGCTGCTCGTAAGGCGCGAGAAATGACTCGTCGTAAAGGTGCACTTGATTTAGCAG
>CAZXIN010000058.1:22784-24470 GCA_964640795.1 uncultured Pseudoalteromonadaceae bacterium
GCGCTGAACTTTTCATTGTGGAGGGTGATTCTGCGGGTGGATCAGCCAAACAGGGGCGTAATCGTAAAAACCAAGCTATCCTTCCTCTAAAAGGTAAGATTCTCAACGTAGAAAAAGCGCGTTTTGATAAGATGCTTTCGTCTCAAGAAGTGGCAACACTGATTACAGCTTTAGGTTGTGGTATTGGTAGAGATGAATATGACCCTGAAAAGCTACGCTATCACAGTATTATTATTATGACTGATGCGGACGTTGATGGGTCACACATACGTACTTTGTTGCTAACCTTCTTTTATCGTCAAATGCCAGAAATCATAGAGCGTGGATATATTTATATTGCACAGCCACCTTTGTATAAAGTAAAAAAAGGTAAGCAAGAGCGATACATAAAGGATGATCCGGGTTTAACAGAATACCTAACATCTATCGCGTTGGAGAATGCATCATTACATGTCAATGAGAGTGCACCAGGGATTACAGGTGTGGCATTGGAAAATTTGGTTAGCCAATATCAACGCACTCAGACCATGATCGATAGAAAGAGCCGCTTGTTCCCAAGGAATATTCTGGAAACTTTAGTTTATGCAGCACCTCTAGAACTTAGCGATCTTACGAACGAATCAGAGCTCGATAAGAAAGCCAAAATATTGGTAGAGCACATCGAAAGTAAAGAAGCAGATGGCAACTTATATAGTTATGAAGTACGTAAAGACGACGAGCGCAATAGTTGGTATTTCACCATAATCGTACGTCAACATGGTATTGATACCGAGTATGACGTTAACCATAGTTTTATTGAGTCAATTGAGTATGAGCGCATTAGAGAGCTCAACATAGCTATTAACGGTTTAGTTGAAGAAGGTGGCTATGTTAAGCGTGGTGAAAAAGTACAACCTATTGAAGAGTTTGCAGACGCACTGACTTGGCTAATGTCGGAATCTAAACGTGGGCAATACATTCAACGCTACAAAGGTTTGGGTGAGATGAATCCTGATCAGCTTTGGGAGACTACAATGGACCCTGATACGCGTCGGATGCTACAAGTAACCATAGAAGATGCCATTGGTGCAGATCAGCTGTTTACAACGCTAATGGGTGATCAAGTTGAACCTAGAAGAGCATTTATTGAAGATAACGCGCTTAAAGTTGCAAACTTAGATATTTAAATTCTCAAGCTAATTAAGTTAATGTTCGGAAGGGGTGGTTTTTAATCATCCCTTTTTGTTAACCCCTTCACTTAAAAATCATTTTAAATCATAAGCTTACACTATTCTGTTGGTGAAAATATACTTCTGTTAATCTAAGTAACTAGTAGTTGTAATAAAGTGTCGCAATTAAACGGTACCTACAACAACTCCATTAGACTGTCCCTTTCTGAATCGCCCTCTAGGTTGATCTATGTATCATGCAATCCATAAGTCCGTATTTATACTGCTAGCTTTTGTCACTACTATTGTTCATTCTCAATCCAAATTAGAAATCGAAGAGGCAGTTCGGGAGATTCAGGAACGCCACAATGTACCTGCAGTGGGCTTTGTACTGGTGCGTAATGGGAGGCTCGTCACTAAGAAGGTTATGGGTATTCGTGACATAGAAACGAATGAAGTAGCTAATGAGCATTCTATATTTAGGCTTGGCTCCATTAGCAAAGCCTTTGCGGGTTTGGCTGCTTTAAAAGCTCAAGAA
>CAZXIN010000059.1:0-22822 GCA_964640795.1 uncultured Pseudoalteromonadaceae bacterium
ACCGCCAGGCTTCTATTAAGACAGGCCCGCTCTATGCGGGCTTTGTTGTTTCTGGTGTATGGGTATTTAACTCGACTCCAAGCTTCATTCCCTACAACGCTCCTTGTCTTGTTCCAATCACACACTAATTATACGGCCGGTTTCTCGACAGCTTTGAGGTATGTTGCTTACCATAAATATCCCAACTAAAGACGGTTTCACAGTAAAGTCCTTCTCCAAACCAAAATGTTTTTAACCTGTGAAGTCGATTTGGATGACATTCTTGTATCTCGTATGAAGACATTGCCAACGCCTGTACTCCCAATAGGTAATAAACCTGTATTCTAGGGAGTGAGCAAATGTGATTAATTGATTACTGGAATTGGTACATTAGGCATCAAAGTCATTGATAGTTGTGATGTTATAACGTTATAATATTGTGATGTTATAACGTTTTATATGTTGATTCATACTTATTAAAATAATTATAGCGCCTTTCTTTTTATTCACTTGATGTATGCGTTTTGCCAAGGAATGCCGTTCATGAAGTTTTTGAAATGGATTGCATGCGTTATTGGAGTCTTCAAACTCAATTCTCTTTACAGGTGAATTCACATTTTAGGTGAGCCTATTAAGTTGCACTCATAGTAAAGAGCAATTGGTGTAAGAGTAACGACCTACTTTTAGTACTTGAAATACTGAATGAAACGTTGTGTAAATAATAAAAAGGTTAGTTGCATAATGAATAAAATAAAATTGGTTTCTGCTGCTGTCGTCATGGCGATGACTCAAAATATCGTATTTGCTCAAGAAGAGGAAGAAGAGAGCAAAGTAGAGAGAATTTCAATATTAGGCAAGCGTCAAGCTTATCGAGGCGATTTCTCAGCTTTAGAAACACCACAAGCCAATCAGGTCATTGATGCCGAGTTTTTACAAGATGCTGGAGCACTTAATCTTGTACAAGCGTTAGATTTGTCTTCCTCTGTTTCAAGGCAAAATAATTTTGGTGGTTTATGGAATAGTTTCGCGATACGCGGTTTTGTGGGGGACGGTAATCTTCCCAGTAACTTCCTCGTGAACGGTTTTAATGCCGGGCGAGGATTTGGCGGTCCAAGAGATATTTCGGGTGTAGAATCAGTTGAGGTACTAAAAGGGCCGAGAGCAGCGCTATTCGGGCGTGGGGAACCTGGCGGCACTATTAACCTCGTCACCAAGCGCCCTACATTTGAAACGGCGGGCGCAGTCAGTATCTCAGCAGGTAGCTTTGATACCTATCGAGCAGATTTTGATTACACCACACCCGTGTCTGAGATTGTTGCTATTCGCTTAGTGGGCTTTTACGAAGATGCAGAAAGTTTCCGCGATACCATAGAGACCAGAAAACAAGGTCTCAGTCCGTCAATTGCGTTTCAATTTAGTGATACCACTAAGCTTGTCTATGAGTTGGAGTACAGTGATCAGGAAATACCCTTCGATCGGGGCGTTATTGCGATCGGAGGTGAGTTAGGTTTAATTCCCGAAAGTCGTTTCCTTGGCGAACCCGGAGACGGGCCGATTGAGACACATGTTATCGGTCACCAAGTAGAACTCCTACATGACTTCAATGAATCTTGGAGTGCTCTCGTCGGCTTTAATACGCGTGGCACGACGCTCAGAGGGAATGCAACAGAAAATGGATTTGCCGATCCAGATGCAGATGGAAACTTTGGCCGTTTCTTCAGGTTTCGCAATTATAATGCATCGTATGAAGTATTCAGGGCAGAGTTAACAGGTAGCTTCGATACAGGCGATTTAGCACATCGTGTTATTATCGGTGTTGACTCTGATGAGTTTGAGAATGATCAGCTCGCACTTCGTGATAGGTCAACTAATCAAGACATTAATATATTCAACCCAGTGTTTGGAACAGTTCAATTACCTCCACTCGATCCTCAAGTTAACGGTAATCTCGATATGGTTGAGGTACAAGAAAGCGTCGGCTTCTATATTCAAGACCAGATAAGTATTACGGATAAGCTGGATATTCGTATTGGCGCGCGTTTTGACGACTATGAACAAGAATTGGTTAATCGCCGCTTTGATACCGTGTCAGAATTTTCGGAATCGCGCATTAGTCCTCAGTTCGGTGCTGTTTATAAGGTTACCGATAGTGTTTCACTTTACGCTTCTTATGGCGAAAACTTCCGTCCTCTTTCCGGTGCTACTGACGATAACGGTTTGGAACCCAATCAGTCAGAATCATCTGAAATTGGTGTGAATTTTGAGTTGTTTGATGGAAATATGAGCGGGACAGTGACATTTTTTGATGTTGAACAATCGAATATTTCTACTGTAGATGCAGATTTCAATGCCACAGCACTCGGTGAAGCCGGTAGCAAAGGGCTAGAAGTGGACCTTAGCGGCTACATTACTGACACACTTCGTGTTTGGTTGTCATACTCATTCGTGGATGCTGAAACTAAAAATGACTTTAACGACCCTGACTTCGGTACTGAAGTCCCTGCTGGTTCAGATCTTATTAATATCCCAGAGAACCAGCTGAGCTTGCAAGTTACGAAAGATATGGACCTTTACGGTAGAAATCTTAGTTTGATAGGAGGCTTACTATATGTCGACGACAGGAATGGGTTCTTTGTGGATCAAAGTTTCAGACTACCTAGCTACACGACTGTACGACTTGCAGCAAGCTATAATGTAACTGATTCTATAACCTTAAGGGCTGAGGTTAATAACTTATTTGACGAAGAGCATTTTACAAATTCTTTCGCAAATGTGTGGGTACAGCCTGGTACCCCAGTTAATGGTCGTATTACTGCAGACTTCAGATTCTGAAGTCATTTCATTGTAAACACATGTTCTAACGAAGGAGCCTGAAACAGGCTTCTTTCTTTCAAGCGACACAATGGTTAGAACATTCACTGAGACTAATATCTCAAAAGAGATCTCATGTCGACAATCCATTTGACGAGGAGTTCTTCACCAATTCTTTTGCGTAAGGAGGGAATACTTTGTCGATACCACTTAACGGCGTTCTATAGATTCTACTATAACGTGTTGATCTTTGCTGTATACGC
Organism: uncultured Pseudoalteromonadaceae bacterium; assembly: GCA_964640795.1. GTDB lineage: Bacteria > Pseudomonadota > Gammaproteobacteria > Enterobacterales > Alteromonadaceae > M269. The sequence goes on from CAZXIN010000059.1 coordinate 3,054, forward strand.
ATCCGAATACCGACAGTTATCGATCTCTTACCCGTTTTATAGTGAAACGTGAGTTAGTACTCATACTGATTGACGTTGTTCTATATTACCTTGCTTGGATAGATACCATTGCGATCACTATTTGGCTTCAAGTTCTGTGGGCTATTGGCGTGAGTATGATTGGCTTGTCGTTGGTTAGCCGATTGAATGACAAAGTGATCGGTGCACTAGACTTGTTGAACATGTTTGGATACAAAATATCCTCCATCACTGCATTATATTCTGATAACTTTGGGCATAGACATGTTCTTACTAGCCTGATTTGATTTGTTCAAACAGAGCCATGTAATAACGAAAATACTGGAAGTTTACGGTTCAGTGCCTATGTTTGCTTGCATTGTCCACCTTTACTTATTGTTGGCAGCCTATTGGATCTTGTATTTGGTTTTCGGTGCAACTCATGGTGACAGATTTGGGCTAGCTACCGTTGGAGAAATTTGGTTAAGTGCAAATACTCTAGCGCTAGCTCTGTACAATCCATCTAAGGCTTTTTCAAACTATAAACACCATGAGCAACATAATAAGCCTTGGGTGAGCTACTTTTTAATTATTGTTACATATAAGGTTTAAACCTTTGTCATTTTTAAAGCGACTTAGTTAAAAGTTATTGGATACTGGTCGAACGAGAGGAAAGTTACGATGAAAACGAAGGTATTAACTACAATTTGTGCAACGGCGCTTCTGTTTAGTCAAGTAGCACTGTCAGGTTGGGGTAGTGCTTCACTATTTAAGGAAACTGAATTAACTCTAGCTCCTGATGGTTTGAGTCGATTTGTAGTCGATGTTGGTGCAGGTGACATCCATATTGAAGGCCAAAAAGGTATTGACGAAATTCAAGTCAAAGCGCGTATATATGGAGATGGTATTGACGAAAGCGATTACCGCTTAGTTTTGAAAAAGAGAGGGAGCAAGGCTTACCTTGAAGCGCACTCCAACTCTGACGACAAAGCTTATAAAAATAAAAAAGTGAAGATAGATCTGATGGTTAGTATGCCACCTTCTTTAGCATTAGAACTAGATGATAGATCAGGTGATATTACGGTTAGCTCATTGGAGTCTGGATTAGTGGTGAATGATCGTTCAGGTGATATTGAACTGAATGATATTCGTGGCGATATTAGAATTGAAGATCGATCTGGTGATGTGACTGGTCGTGATTTAGGAGGCAATGTCATTGTTGATGACCGTTCCGGTGATATTCATCTAGAAAGCTTAGGAGGCAATGTAACGGTAGATGACTCATCAGGTGATGTCTACGTTAAAGAAGCGGCAGGAAAAGTCACTGTCAGTGATAGCTCCGGTGATATACGTATTAATGGAGCAGGGGATTTTAAACTGGCTAGAGACAGTTCTGGTGATGTTAAATTACGTAATATCAGAGACAGGCAATAAAGCTTTTTGTCACTAGGAAAGTCTCTTGTATTCGTTGGCGATCTGCCCTGAATCGCTAACGTTTCTAGAATACCACGGTATTTCCTTACACTTTTGTCGACAATAATGGCTATGGTTTTTGACTAAAACCTTATATTGGTCTATATTGTCGACAATTTTGTTGTGTAGGTACCTTAAGTCGATGACATTCTTTTCTGAAAAACCAGTCACTAATGCTGATAAAACGTTTTTCCAGTTAAGAAAAGATATCGTAGAAGGTCATATAGCATCCGGCTCTAAGCTAAGTGAAGCTGAGCTGTCGACAAAGTATTCCGTGAGCCGAGCTATAGTCCGTGAGGCGATTAATCGTCTAGAGTCATGTCATATTGTTGAACGCAAGGCTAATGTTGGTGCGCGTGTTGTTTCATTAACTCCTGAAGGCTTAGTTGAGCTCTATCAAGTTCGTGAATCGTTAGAGGGCATGGCAGCCAGGCTTGCTGCTAGTCATATGTCTGATGAAGAAATTGCCGATTTAAATATGCTATTGAACGAGCATTTTGAGGAAGTCAAAGGGAGTGACTCTTATTACCAAGAAGCCGGTGACGTGGACTTTCACTATCGCATTATCTTAGGCAGTAAAAACAACCATCTCATATCATTACTAACAGACGGGATTTATCATCTTGTTCGTATGTACCGTGTGCAGCTAGGCATGACGGGGCCAAGAGTAACAACAGCTTTCGATGAACATAAGCATATTGTTCAAGCCATATCTAATCGAGACGGAGAGTTAGCAGAAATGCTTATGCGTCGTCACATTTTATATTCAAAGAGCAACATTGAGCTAAAATTAATCAATCGTTCGTAATTGTTGCGTTATTTACTTATAGATTTCATAAGAGAGAGAATACATGAGTGCAGGTAAAAAATTCCGTCAGGCTTTATCTGACAATCAGCCACTTCAGGTCGTTGGTACGATTAACGCTTACTCAGCGATTATGGCGAAGAAAATAGGCCATCAAGCTATTTATTTATCAGGTGGTGGTGTGGCAAATGCGTCATATGGCTTACCCGATTTGGGCATGACTTCATTAAATGATGTTATTGCTGATGTTCAACGTATTACCGCCGCTTGTGATCTACCATTATTGGTTGATATTGATACAGGTTGGGGCGGCGCTTTTAATATTGCTAAGACCATTCGTGATATGGAAAAGGCAGGCGCTGCAGCTGTTCATATGGAAGATCAGGTTGCTCAAAAACGCTGCGGTCATAGACCTAATAAAGAAATTGTTTCAACTGAAGAGATGGTGGACCGCATTAAGGCCGCCGTTGATGCACGTACTGATCCTGACTTCTTCATTATGGCACGTACTGACTCTTTTGCTCAGGAAGGGTTAGAAGCAGCTATTGAAAGAGCAAAAGCTTATGTTGCTGCTGGTGCCGACGGTATTTTTGCAGAAGCTATAAAAACTGAAGAACATTATCGTGCTTTTTCGGAAGCGCTAAATGTACCGATTTTGGCTAATATTACAGAGTTTGGTAAAACCGAACTTTGGAACAAAGAGCAATTAGGTGAGTGGGGAGCCGCTATGGTGCTTTACCCATTGAGTGCTTTTAGAGCAATGAATAAAGCCGCTGAACTTGTTTACACTTCAATCTTGGAAAATGGCGACCAAAAAGCCGTGATAGACACAATGCAAACACGTATGGATTTGTATGACTACCTTGGTTATCACGATTATGAACAGAAGCTAGATAGCCTATTTGCTGAAGGCAAAAATAAATAATAGCTACCTCCAATTGGATGTCGCTATTTGCACAGATTATTTTAACGATATAAATATTTTAGGAATTTGATTATGGCTGAGAAAAAGCTAAGTGGTGCGGGCCTTCGTGGTCAAAGTGCAGGTGAAACAAAACTTTGTACTGTTGGTAAATCAGGCTCTGGTTTAACTTACTGTGGCTATGATGTGTCTGACTTGGCTGATAATGCATCGTTTGAGGAAGTTGCTTACCTTTTGTTTAATGGTGAGCTTCCTAATCAAACACAGCTTGATGCATATAAGTCTGAATTAGCATCGCAGAGAGATTTACCAGAAGCGCTAAAAACAGTGTTGAAGCTTATTCCTGCTGATGCTCACCCCATGGATGTGATGAGAACCGGTTGTTCTTTTTTGGGTAATGTTGAGCCAGAAGTAGATTTCTCTGAGCAGAATAAAGCGGCTAATCGTTTGTTAGCGGCCTTCCCAGCAATTATGTGCTATTGGTATCGCTATAGTCATGACAATGTTGAAATTGATTGTGTCACTGATGAGGATTCTCTTGGTGGACACTTCCTTAAGCTGTTGCTAGATGAAACACCGTCAGAGCAACATAGACGTGTTATGGACGTGTCGTTAATTTTGTATGCTGAGCATGAGTTTAATGCATCAACGTTTACGGGACGAGTTTGTGCATCAACACTTTCTGATATGTATTCTTGTATTACTGGTGCTATAGGCTCTCTTAGAGGCCCATTACATGGTGGTGCTAATGAAGCTGCTATGGATATGATCCAGAAATTTACATCACCTGCTGATGCAAAAGAACAAATGGCCGGGATGCTTGCTCGCAAAGAGAAAATTATGGGCTTTGGTCACGCAATCTACCGTGAGTCTGATCCTCGTAATGTCATTATTAAGGCGTGGTCTGAGAAATTAGCTCAGGAGTTTGGTGATACCTCTTTGTATGATATTTCAGTCGCTTGTGAAGAGTTTATGTGGGATACCAAAAAATTATTCTGTAATGCAGATTTTTTCCATGCATCTGCTTACCATTTTATGGGAATCCCCACTAAACTATTTACACCAATATTCGTTTGTTCACGTTTAACAGGCTGGGCTGCTCACGTGATGGAACAACGTGCGAATAATCGAATTATTCGTCCAAGTGCTGACTATATTGGTGCTGAGCCCAGAAAAGTGACACCCATTAGCGAAAGATAAAACGATTACAAGACAATATAGCCAATAGGGGGAACTCTATTGGCTTTTTTATTCTGCAAAAGCAGATGACTGTTGAGCAAGCAACTTATGCCAATCAGACACTAGGTCTTATTGGTATCAAATATTTTGGATCTCTTTTTATGAATTATGATTATCGCAAACCACTCCCTGGCTATTCTCAAGGTGGTTCTCATATCGACTATTTTGATACGCGAAGTGCTGTAGAAGAAATAAGTAAAGGCGCTTATGCGAAGCTACCTTACACATCTCGTGTATTAGCGGAGCAACTTGTTCGTAAATGTGAACCAGAGAATTTAACTGCGAGCTTAAAACAGCTTATCGAACGCAAACAAGAGTTGGATTTCCCTTGGTATCCTGCACGTGTTGTTTGTCACGATATCTTAGGGCAAACAGCACTAGTTGATCTAGCAGGATTGCGTGATGCTATCGCTGATCAAGGTGGTGACCCTGCAAAGGTTAATCCGGTTGTGCCAACACAGCTCATTGTTGATCACTCTCTCGCAGTGGAGCATGGGGGCTTTGACCCCGATGCGTTCGATAAAAACCGTGAAATCGAAGACAGGCGTAATGAAGATCGCTTCCATTTTATTGAGTGGACAAAGACCGCTTTTAAAAATGTTGATGTGATACCTGCTGGTAATGGCATCATGCACCAAATTAACTTGGAGAAGATGTCTCCAGTGATTCAATTGCGTGACGGTGTGGCTTTCCCTGATACTTGTGTCGGTACAGATAGCCATACTCCACATGTCGATGCATTAGGGGTTATTGCTATAGGTGTCGGTGGTTTGGAAGCTGAAACAGTTATGCTCGGACGCCCTTCTATGATGCGGTTACCTAATATTGTGGGTGTGAAACTAACAGGTCATCGGCAACCGGGGATCACAGCAACTGATATCGTATTAGCTATTACAGAGTTTTTGCGTAATGAAAAAGTCGTTTCAGCTTATTTGGAATTTTTTGGTGACGGTGCGGCTGACTTAACCATTGGTGATCGAGCAACTATTTCAAATATGACGCCGGAGTATGGTGCTTCGGCTGGCATGTTTTATATTGATCAGCAAACAATTGATTACCTTAAGATAACGGGTCGTGAACCTGAGCAAGTTGATCTAGTAGAAACCTATGCTAAGCACACAGGCTTATGGGCTGACGATTTAGTCGAGGCTGAATATGAGCGTGTACTTGAATTTGATTTATCTAGCGTAGGTCGCAACATGGCTGGTCCTTCAAATCCACATAGACGTCTGGCAACAACAGATCTCGTTGAGCGTGGTATCGCAAAATCGATAGAACAAAAAGAAGGGGAATTACCTGATGGTGCCGTTATCATCGCTGCCATTACCAGTTGTACGAATACCAGTAATCCCAGAAATGTTGTTGCAGCAGGCTTAGTTGCTAAAAAAGCAAACGAGTTAGGCCTTATTCGTAAGCCTTGGGTTAAATCATCGTTTGCCCCTGGGTCCAAAGTTGCCAAGCTTTATCTAGAAGAAGCAGGATTGCTACCTGAGATGGAGAAGCTAGGTTTCGGTATTGTTGCCTACGCCTGTACCACTTGTAATGGGATGAGTGGTGCATTAGATCCTGTTATTCAAAAAGAAGTCGTTGAACGTGATCTCTATTCAACGGCTGTGTTATCAGGCAACAGAAACTTTGATGGTCGTATACACCCTTATGCAAAGCAAGCTTTCTTGGCGTCTCCTCCTTTGGTGGTGGCTTATGCCATTGCTGGTACGATGCGTTTTGATATTGAGAAAGATGCACTCGGCTATGATCAAGACGGTAACGCTATTACGTTGAAAGATATTTGGCCGACAGATGAGCAAATTGACGCTATCGTTAATGAGTTTGTTAAACCAGAGCAATTCAAAAAGATTTATACACCCATGTTCGATTTAGGCTCTTTCGAGCCGGCTGAAAGCCCCTTGTATGATTGGCGTCCTCAAAGCACTTACATTCGCCGTCCTCCTTATTGGGAAGGTGCGCTTGCTGGTGAACGTACAATGAAAGGTATGCGTCCTTTGGCTGTACTTGGAGATAATATCACTACAGACCATTTGTCGCCTTCTAATGCCATTCTAATGAACAGCGCTGCGGGTGAATACCTCGATAAAATGGGGGTTCCAGAAGTTGACTTTAACTCATATGCGACACACCGAGGAGATCATCTAACGGCGCAACGAGCAACCTTTGCTAACCCTAAATTATTGAATGAAATGGTGCAGGAAAACGGCGATATCAAGCAGGGTTCACTTGCTCGCTTAGAGCCTGAAGGCAACGTCATGCGCATGTGGGAAACCATAGAAACCTATATGGAACGCAAACAACCCCTTATTATTGTTGCTGGCGCTGATTATGGGCAAGGTTCTTCAAGAGATTGGGCTGCAAAAGGTGTTCGCTTAGCTGGTGTTGAAGTGATTGTGGCTGAAGGCTTTGAACGAATACACCGGACAAACCTAGTCGGTATGGGCGTTTTACCTCTGGAATTCAAGCAGGGCACGGACCGTAAAACACTGAATATTGATGGGACGGAAACTTATGATGTTATCGGACAGCCATCACCGAGAGCGACCTTGACTCTTGTCATTACGCGCACCGATAGTGAGGTTGTTGAAGTTCCTGTTACATGTCGTTTAGATACAGCAGAAGAAGTTACTGTGTATTCAGCAGGCGGTGTATTACAACGTTTTGCTCAAGACTTTCTTGAATCAAACAAAGCATAGGCGAGAGAAGTTGAAGCAATTTAAACCTCAAATAAAAATACCAGCTACCTACATACGTGGTGGAACGAGTAAAGGTGTATTTTTCAGTTTAAATGAGCTACCAGAAGTAGCTCAGGTTGCTGGTGAAGCTAGAGACAGCATACTTTTACGGGTTATTGGTAGTCCTGATCCATACGGTAAACATACTGATGGCATGGGAGGTGCAACATCGAGTACCAGTAAAGTTGTGATTCTATCTGACAGTGCTGAAGTAGATCATGATGTTGATTATTTATTCGGACAGGTCGCTATAGACAAGCCTTTTGTTGATTGGAGTGGCAATTGCGGAAACTTAACGGCAGCAGTTGGATCGTTTGCTATTAGCAACGGATTAATTGAGGCTAGTCGCGTACCTGAAAACGGTGTAGCCGTTGTTCGTATCTGGCAAGCCAACATTAAGAAGACTATTATCGCTCATGTTCCTATAACCGATGGTGAAGTGCAAGAAACTGGCGATTTTGAACTTGATGGTGTGACTTTTCCAGCGGCTGAAGTCAAAGTTGACTTTGTGCAACCTGTCGATGGTGATGAAGCCATGTTCCCAACAGGGAATATTATTGATGAGTTGGAAGTTCCTGGAGTAGGAACATTTAAAGCCACTATGATTTCAGCCGGTATTCCAACGATTTTTCTTAATGCTGAAGATATTGGATATACAGGTACCGAGCTACAAGATGCTATTAACTCTGATCCCGCTGCACTAGAAAAGTTTGAAACCATTCGAGCTTATGGTGCTAAGAAAATGAGGCTAATTAGCGATATTGAAGAAGCTAAAGCTCGACAACATACCCCTAAAGTGGCATTTGTTGCTAAACCAAATGATTACACTGCATCAAGTGGAAAGGAAATTGATAAGGAAGATATTGATTTATCAGTCCGTGCATTGTCTATGGGGAAATTGCATCATGCCATGATGGGGACAGCTGCTGTTGCTATAGGCACTGCGGCAGCAATACCTGGAACCTTGGTCAACTTGGCGGCCGGTGGTGGTCATTTGGAGTCTGTTAATTTTGGTCATCCATCGGGTACGTTACGCGTGGGTGCTGAGACCGAATGTAATGATGGCTTATGGTCTGTTAACAAAGTCTCTATGAGCCGCAGTGCACGCGTACTAATGGAAGGGAATGTACGTATTCCCCAGCCTGAATAGCTGTCTCTGTGATTCCAGAAGATAACCAAAAAGAAACTGATTTACTATTCGAAGCAATAGCTAATGATCTTTCTACAAAAGGGTATAGCGTCTGCTCCGATGCTATACCCTTTGCTCTTGCGCAATCATTAGCGCAAGAAGTTTTGCATAAACCTGCCCAGTACTTTAAGAAAGCCGGTATTGGTCGACAATCTCAACATATTTTAGATGACTCGATTAGGAGTGATCAAATATGTTGGATAGATGATACTAGCGAAGCTGGAGATACATGGCTAAGGTGGACAGAGTCACTCAAACAATATCTGAACAGGCGATTGTTTCTAGGGCTTAATGACTTCGAGAGTCATTTTGCGCACTACGGCAAAGGGGACTTCTACAAAAAACATAAGGACGCGTTTGTCGGGCAGGGGAATCGTATTTTATCTGCCGTTACCTATCTTAATGATGATTGGTTACAACAAGACGGTGGTGAGCTTGTATTATATGACGAATCGAGCAAAGAGATTGAACGTATCCTTCCTGAGTTAGGAACCTTAGTGATATTTTTAAGTGAAGAGTTTCCCCATGAGGTGTTGCCCGCCCAACGCGAGCGATACTCTATTGCAGGATGGTTTAGAGCTGGGAATGACTGATGGTTCAGAATAGAAAACTTATTGAGTTGATGAATATTGGTAGAAAGATAGCTGGACGTTTAAACGAAATTGGCATTTTTTCTGAAGAAGAATTACGCCTTATTGGCCCTGCCAAAGCACATCAATTGATTAGTGAAAAACATCCTAATGAAGTTTTAGCTGTTTGCTACTATTTGTATTCTTTTGAAGGGGCATTATCTGATATGCACTGGAATGATATCGGTGAAAAGCGCAAACAAGCACTTAAAGCTGCTATCAAATAAACTCACAAAGTCTTTTTAGTTTGTTTTCTCAGCAGTGCTTGAATTGCTGGAAGCAGATGTCGTGTATATTCAGGTGAAAACTGGTTTGGGATATATTGGTTGTCTAAAATGAAAATAGTTCTATTATCAATATTAGCTTTCTCTAGAGTCTCTGAAAAGTATTGATGAAAGAGTTGATCAAACTTGCCGCTGTCTTTGGCGTTGTTTAACCCTACCATTAAGCGTTCTTTTAGTGATTCATCTTTAGGGTTAACATAAAAATTTACAGGGAGTGGGTAATAAAGAGCCATATGCTGGTCGACAGAAAGATCTGGGTATTGCTCTTGCCATGCTTCTAATTCACGATATATCTCATTTAAACCTCTAGGAAATGCATGCACTCGCTTTTGTGCAACCATACCGAATAAACTGTCATAAATAGTTGTTGTCTGGACTTGAAGACTATTGTCTTTCAACACTTTAGTATCTACCCAGCCGTTGCCTTGTCCAAAAATAACGTGTTCTAAGCTTTCCGCTTCGAGGGTATTTTCAAACAAGGCTTTATTGTCTTTATGGATAAACGAAAGCCGCAATCCTTGAATGCCCATAAGTAAGGGGATTGGTATTTTTAACAACCTATCGTTTAACGACTTGGTTTCTGGGGAGGACATAACGTTAATTAAGTCTCTCTCAAGCATCATTTGAGGCACTCTTGGTGATGGAAGAACGCTCTCTGAAATGGTCAGTTCATAGGGGCCATACTCTTTCTCACTCTGCTTGAGAGCTAGATCGAGTAACTCAACGAAGTATTCTTGACGAATGTCGTTTTCGCTAAGAGCATTGGGGTAAGTGATTTTAGTCACAGCTTGTTGAGCACTAATATTGGCACTAGTGGTAATGATAAAAAGGAGGGTTCCAATGTGCCTAATCAAAAAAGTCCCCATAATCTAAAGGTTTAACGCCAATCGTTTGTTCAATATATGATCTCTTACTATCGATATAAAGAGGATAAGCCACAACCACCGTTTTTATTATGTTGTCACTATTTGACAGAGAGCGCTATGGTTTTATTGAATTGAGCTTATTAGACCAGTCGGTCTTTGCCGTATAGGTTTTACTCTAAGTAAAGGCGTTTTGATTGCGGCGCGTACTTGTAGACCTATCGATATAAATTAAAAGTAGGCAACAAAGAGTAATAAGCTTTTATGACGGGGCCTTTGGACAGCATTTGTTTGTTATTGATATGGCATCAGGGCCAATTCGTTTATATCAATAAGCCACACAGTCTCTTCTTTGCTGAAATAAAAAACAGCTCGCCGCAAAACTGTACAGCAAAGATCAACGTGCCCTAAATTATGTCGCGAAATGTTTATTTATATGAAGGGGGAGGGTGTTGAGGTGACAAGCTCAGAGGCGTCGAGCTTGTCACTATGTGTGGTGTTTTAGTAGCGGTAACTAACACCAAGGAGAATGCGACGATCCGTTAAGTCTTGGAAACATAATAGCGCGCCTTCATTAATACAGGATTGCTCCGCATCAGACTGTGTGAGGTTGATACCTTGTAGATCAATAGTGAAATTATCATTGATAGCATAGTTTATGCTGGCATTCAGTTGACCACGAGCTTCTTCTACAATATCTAAGCCAAAGAAGTCATCATCACTTGATCTAAACGCATCACGCCACGTGTAACGTGCCCGAGCTGTAAGGCCATACTTTTCATAGAATAAAGTAATGTTATACGAGTTCTCAGAGAGGTTACGAAGGATATTCTCTGTGGTGAGGTTGCTCAAATCTTCTTGAACAAAGGGGTCTAGATTATTGAAGATATTCCTACTACCACCATTGACAGTTAAGAAGTCATCGCCAGCATCAAACTCTTGGTAAGTGTAGTTGGTAATGACACCAAAACCTGATGCCCAGCCCAACTTGTCTTCAAACGCTGATAAGTCATACTGAAACGCGACCTCGATACCAGTTTGCGTTGTATCTCCTTCTCCATTAAATGTGGAACGGAAAGGTACACAGATGCCAAATGGTGAACTATTATCTTGGCTATTAACACCTCTATCAGCCACAGGGTTGAATATTCCACCCTGTTCACAAGGATCCGTTATGTCTCTGTTCACAGAGCCATCTGTGCCAATATTTGCTGCAGGCTCTTCAGTAATCTCCGTAAATAGATCAGTCCGTATTTTATGGAAGAACCCAAGGCTAACAACGGCGGCTTCAGCAAAATACCATTCTGCAGAAAGATCGAATGATTCAACTTCTTCAGGGACGAGGTTTGGATTACCTGCTGTCACAGCGTCGTTTGATGAGTTCGGGAATTCTAGTGATGTAGATAGTTGGTCGAAATCAGGGCGGTTAATATCTTTGCTGTAGCTTCCTCGAATAATGACACTGTCGGATACACTGGCTACGATATTAACTCTCGGTAAAAAGAAGTCGTAAGACGAAGTTTCGACACGTCTCTCTATCGTTGTTGTGTCCGTGACCCCGTCTCCGTCGGTGTCAACTTCTTGCTCTGAGTTACCAAGAGAAGTTAAATCTGTTTCCACATAGCGAAAACCGAAGTTACCTCTGAAAATGCCTTTTTCAAAGTTTGCTTGGGCGTATAGGGCATGTGTTTCTTCTTCGATGTCGAAAAAGTTAGTTGCTAGCTGCTGAGCATCGTCAACTAAAGCAATAGAGTCACCTGTCGCTGCATTGTGTGCAGTAATTGCTGCATTAAATGCACTTAATACCCCCGCTGGATTAGAAAATGATTCTTCTGGATCCACGACTAGAAAATCCCTAATGAACAACGTTCGACCATCTGCAGCATTAAAATTGTTAGGTCCCGCGACGAGTAAATCAGAGAACAGATCGCCGGTAGGTCTGCTTACACTTCTGAAATCAGCTCGGCTACTGGTTTCATCATTGAAACTTGATGTTTCATTGTAACGATAACCTGCGTCAATAGACGTGATAAAAGGGTTTAAATCGGATATGTCGTATGAGAAGTCTGTACGAAATGCGATTTCCTCATTCTCAACAATGTCTCGATCGACATCAATATCACGGATAGCATAGTTAGCTGGATTAAGTAGCTGTGCGACAGTGGGGGTTGAGTCTAGACCCTGTGCAATACCAAAAGTTAAAGCTCCGCCAGTTAAATCAAATGCGACAGGTACTGCATTATCTTCAGAATTACCTTCTGGTTGCGCTGTATTGGGGTTAATAAAATCCAGATTCGTATTCAAGCTTGGCGTAACAGAATCGGAATCTGAAAGAGAAGCTTCAGCACTAATGAATAACCTGTCACCTTGCCACTCACCACCGAACCTAAATACTTGACTATCGGTCAAACGTGCGCCTGTGTTAGAAGACGTTCGTAAGTTAGGATCAAAGTCAGGGTTAGTTTGATTTGGAAAAAGAATACCAGATGTTACGGCTTGTATGGTGCCTAAATTTCTCCGTCCATCTTCACCATTTAATGCCCCTAAATTAACAGTTTCGAATGATTGATTATCAGTGTTTGCAACGACCGTTGCATCAGATACGCCTGACAGTTGAACTCTTGAGCTTTCCTGTCTGCGTTCTTGATCGTTAATCAGTGCATCAAAATAAAATTTTGTATTGTCGTTAGGAGCCCACTCAAATGAGCCTACGAAGTTAAATGTCTCGAATTCAAAGTTATCAAGGTCTTGGTCGAAAAATTGAATACGAAGAAAGGGAAAATCCTCTGCAGCAGGAATGTCTTGATCAGGAGTCACTAAGCCGTCGCGGTCGACACGAGGCCTAAAGGCTGTAACGTTTTGTTCTGCATAACTAACACTGACCACAGCTCCGAATTTACCATTGTCAGTTTCCCAGCTATCTCCGAGTGAACCTGACAACCTTGGTGCAATCCCACCTTCTGACGAAAGGTCGCTATCCTCTCCTTGTACGCGAAAAGAGGCGAGTGTTTTATCTATTGCGAGTGGGCGAATGGTTCTTAAGTTAATTGTACCGCCAACAGAACCTTCTATTGTTCCAGCTTCGGGGGCTTTGGTAACCTCTACAGAAGAGATAATAGAAGAGGATAAGTCTTCGAAGCTAATACCTCCTCGGCCAGCACCAGAACCTACTGTGGTGATACCATTTATCTCTATACGGTTTTCGTCTGTTCCGCGGATTTGAACTGCGCTGCCAACCCCTGCATTTCTGGTAATTTGTATACCAGTGACATTTTCAAGTACTTCTGCCAAATTTTGATCAGGTAGTTTACCAATATCCTGTGCTTGGATGACTTCGATTAGATTGTCTGCTGAACGCTTTTCTTCAAGGGCACTTGATAGAGAGGCTCTGATCCCTGATACCTGAATGACTTCAATATCTTTCTCAGCATTTTCTTTTTCGGCTTCCTGAGCGTAAGCAGTATTAACAGCGGTAATTCCTGATACTGACATTACAGCGGCTGCGATCATGGAAATATTAAATCTTGTCTTTTTTCTTGGTAAATAGCTTGTGTCCAAGCTTTCTTGACAGTTTAGTTTTTGTTTCAATAAAGCTGAATGATCTGCTTGCTTTAGTATGTGCTTTGCTGCTTTGCTTATTTTATTTATTCTCACTTCGCTTACCTCGCTTAGCCTTAACAGGGTTTATTTTGCTACTACCTTTGATTGCTACCGATATTGACTACCAATTTCAAATACCACTTTAATCCAATTTACATTCCATTTACAAGTTAATTAACTTGTTATTTACGTATTTAAGCATTATCTGGGATTTTTAGATGAAACACTGAGCATCATTTATATCGTTTCGTTAGCTTTAAATATAAATAAAACAATTATTTATATCTTTTTATGATGTTTTCAAGATTGAGTGACGAGATGTGGTGAACTGTTAAGATTAATTGGTTCTTGAATTGGTATTTGTTATTGGTATTTTTGTTTTTGCCGTTATTGGACCTTTACTCAGTCTGAATTCTTGAAACTTGTTATTGCAGTGAGGTGAAGCAGAAATAGATGCATATATAGCTATCGCTTCTTTAAAGCAACAGCTAAACGGAAGCCATAGGCTGTTGTTGCCCGTCAGGATTTGTATTTGTAGTGAGTTACAAATCCTCTTCGTAACTCATCACGATAGGTTGACTGATGATAACCGTATCTGTCTGTCGAAAAGGTGAGGGCATGTATGAAGCCGGACGAGGTTGAAAGTTTTCTAACTGGCTAGTTAAGTCAAAGCTGGTCTCGATCAAGCGAAACTCAGGAGTCACTCTTGATTCAAATTGTATACTGACTGAGATCGGCATATCGTTTGTGACAAGGTGACTAAAGATAAACCCTGGCCTTGTTTGTTTATTAGCTTTTGCTATTAACTTACCCTCAATACTCATTTTATTTATCATTAAAGGCTGGCTGCTGGTTAACTGCAACATGTTCAAAGGTCTATTTGGGGTTAACGTTATATCCAATTGATAATGATGTTCTTCATCGTCTATGTTCATGATATTTGCGTTATAACCAGCCGGGCTCAAGTCAATAGATTGGATTGGCTTTGTATAGTATGGAAAGCGCCATCGATTGATTGGGTAAATGTCTTTCAAGTGCTGACTGTCTGTATCTTGTTGATCAAAAAACTGCTGAGTGAAAGTATCTAGCTGTTTTGTATAGCTGAATAAATATGCTTGTTTAGTTTCGGTGTCGTAAACATAGTTAATATTGTTGGGCTTCTTATTATTTTCGTCATACCCCGATTTCACCACAATGCCTGTGATGCTGAATACCAATGCCACACTTAGAATCATATTTAGAGCGAACTGTCCTTTAAGTTTTAGCAATATCGGTATAGCTAAAATGAGTAAGAGTGACGTAATAATTGCCGCGATAATCAGGTTTGATAACCCTAAACCAATGACGAAGACGGGTATTTGAGGAGCAACAATGAGTACACCGATTGATATAAATAGAGCGACAAGCCAAAGCAGTTTGGCATACTTATCTGGATCCCAAACAAAAAGAGAAAGCAGTAGTAGTGGTGCGAATAGTACAACTATAAAGAAACCCGCGCCTACAAGGTAAGTTGCGATAAGAGCGTTTATCATTAGCCAAATCACGACAGGGCCTACGAGAAGCTCAATAGTCGAAATTGAGCTGAATCTGCGATTAAATGCCCGATAAATAGTTAAAGTTAGCAGTAAGCTCAATAGAATTGTAAAAGCAATGATCCAGTGACCATTGTATGTAAAGCCGTGTGGCATTTCGGTAAGGTAAGGAAACAAATAGGCTGCCCCTTGCCAACCATAAAGGCTGGTGATGGCCACAGCGAATAAGGAGACAAGAGCAGGAATGAAACCAAGTAAAACCTGTTTGATTGATATTTGATAACGTTTTAATGCAATACTAATTAAAGCTACGAATATCAGTGTTGCGAGGATAACGGTAGGCAGGACCCATGAGAAGGGATAGTCAACGATGCCCAAGTTAGCCACATTGAAATAAACCTGATCAACATCATTGTATAGACTGGCCAAATCCATATTGGCGAATATAGGAAGTATCGCCGTGAGATAACTAGCTTGATGGTTTAATGTCGATCTATCAAGACGCTCGACGTTATCTTGTATCGTGTGGTAATCATAATGATCATCAATAAATGCAAAGTTAAATCCTTGGATGTCTCCTTGTTCTTTGAAAACAGTTAGATCAGTATCATTGGGTAACATTTTGTAGATGCTGTACATCAATGAATTGGTTTGTGGGTAGTCAACCCTCGCTGCTTTAAAAGCCCTAATTAGTGCTTTGTTGCCGTGGTTTGTTTCCATGAACATATAAGCGGGGCCGCCTGAACCTCTTGCCTCAAAATTTAGGACCAAGCCTATATTTTTTGCTAAAGGGGATTCTTTAACGAAAGCCTCCGCTCCCATTAACCCTTGCTCCTCAGCATCAGTGATGACAACAACAATGTCATTTTGCCTTTGTTGTTCCGTAGCAATATAAGCACGAAGTGACTCTATAATGGTGACGACACCGCTTCCAGCATCACTCGCTCCAAGTGACGAATGCGTGCGTGAGTCATAATGTGAAACTAAAGCAAGCGCCTTTCTTTCTGGGTTTTCATTGGATGTTGCTGGTAAAACAGCAATAATATTGCTGACCTCATTTGAACGAAAAAGCTTTGAAGATACTGCGAGTGTGTTTTGGACGCTGACATTCAACCCCATGTCTTTCAGTTCAGCTAAAATAATGTCCCTCACTTCGCTGTGGTGCTCTGACGTTGTGTAATGAGGGTGGGTAGATATTTCTTTTAATAAGCTTAGTGCACGAGTTTGTGAAAACTGTGTCGGTTCGTCACTCATGTAAGCTTGGTCACTGGGTTTTTGTGTGAGCCAACCAACCATAAGAGACAAGAATATGATGGTGTACACAAACACACTTTGTTTTGTGGATACCGTGCCGTCGTTAATCGCTGTTTTCATGATGACTCTTCATCAGATGTTAGCTTAGCTTCCATAACAATATTGGCGCGTGCATAAACAGGGTGTTGGCCTAATGATGTTGTTTTGAAACCGTGTTTTTTGTACAAATTAATAGCAGGCTCTAATTTGATATTGGATACCAAGTAAACTTTGCTTGCATTGATACTTTTCAGCTTTGACAAGCATGTGTCAATCAATATGCTGCCATAGCCTAAACCTCTTGCTTCTTCTGCTACAGCCATTCTTGCTAGCTCGAATTCACCAGCGCCTTTGTTGAATAGCGCGCATACACCTAGCACAGTTAGATCGTCAGAGAGGATACTGAAGATATATCCTCCTTCTTCTATAACACTGTATGGGTGAGCAGCCAAAGCTCTGTCAGCGGCTTCGATCGCGAAATGTTGTTTTATCCAAGCTTCATTCAAAGCAATGAAGTCTTCAAGCAACGCTGGATCGTTTTCTCTAATTTGCATGGTTGAGCTCTAAGGTACTTTGCTGTTTTTTTAATGCTAGGAAGAGGATAGCAGGCTAGATATGTGATGACAAAAGCGCCGGATTATATTTGAGTAAGCTGACCGGCGCTTTTGTTCTAGATTACTGTGATGGACAGTTACAGAGACTCAATACCCATGTTATATAACGTGAAACCATATATATCGGTAAATTGCTCGATTACCTTGGCTGTAGGCGTTCCTGCACCATGACCCGCATTACTTTCAATGCGTATCATGGTTGGGTTGTTACCTGTTTGTTTACTTTGCAGTTCTGCTGCAAACTTGAATGAGTGTGCAGGAACAACACGATCGTCGTGATCTGCTGTAGTAATCAAAGTGGCAGGGTAGCGTGTACCTTTTTTGACATTGTGAACGGGGGAGTAGCCCTTAAGGTAGTCGAACATTTCTTTGCTTTGCTCAGACGTACCGTAGTCGTAAGCCCAACCGGCGCCAGCTGTGAATGTGTGATAACGGAGCATATCGAGTACACCGACGGCAGGTAACGCGACTTGGAATAAGTCTGGGCGCTGTGTCATTACCGCACCGACCAATAGACCGCCATTTGAACCACCTCGTAATGCCAGATAGTTACGGCTGGTATACTTTGACTCAATAAGATATTCAGCTGCGGCAATGAAGTCGTCAAAAACATTTTGCTTTTTAAATTGTGTACCGGCGTCATGCCACTCCTTACCATATTCCCCCCCACCACGAATGTTAGCTACGGCATATACACCACCGAGTTCCAACCAAGCAGCAACAGTCGAACTGTAGCGAGGTGTTAAGCTGATATTAAAGCCACCGTATCCATAGAGGATCGTTGGATTAGCACCGTTTAGTTCCGTATTTTTGTGGTGGGTGATGATCATGGGTACTTTTGTACCATCTATAGACGAGTAAAATACTTGTTTTGAGACATAAAGGTCAGGTTCAAAGGCTGTTTGTGGTTCGTGGAAAAGTGCTGTTTCTCCTGTGTTTACATTGAAGGAATAATGGGTTGAAGGCGTACTGTAATTAGTGAAATTAAAAAAAGTGGACTCATTGTTATGAGCGCTATTAAAAATAATGTTTCTAACATCGCCATTATTATTAAACCCGCTAACAGAACCTACGTCAGGTAACTCGATGTCACGTATGATTTCTCCAGACAGTGAGTACTGTTTTATTTGAGATATGGCATCAATCATATAACGTGCGAAAATGTACTCTCCGACTACTGAAGGGTTTAGCACGTTTTGTGTTTCAGGGATCAAGTCTTGCCAATTTTCGGGGGTTGGGCTATCAACTTTTACTTTAACAACTCTTGTGTTGGGCGCATTTAAATTGGTTTTAAAATATAACGTATCTCCAGACGTTAGCAACGGAGTTGTATCAGAGTTTGTATTGTCAATAATGACTACTAATTCAGAGTCTGATTTCTTCAAATCTTTAAGGTAGAGTTTATTACCTGATGTTGATATAGCTGCTGTGATAAATAGGTAATGATTGTCTCTACTGACTTGAGCGCCTACATATCTATGTTTTTGCTCGCTAGTTTGACCAAATATAATTGAATCCTCAGATTGAGGTGTGCCGAGTTTATGATAATAAAGCTTATGCTGATCAGTCTTCGCACTCAATTCACTCCCATCTGGCTTATCGTAACTTGAGTAGTAGAATCCATCACTACCCATCCAACTGATACCGCTGAATTTAACATCTTTTAGAGGAACTTCGAGTGGTTGTTTTGTTTCAGTATCTAGTATGACAATTTCACGCCAATCACTTCCGCCTTTGGATGTTTGGTAAGCCATCAGACTACCATCCTGAGAGAAAGATACGTTAGACATGGAAGTCGTACCGTCTTCACTAAAGGTATTGGGATCGATAAAAACTTCTAACTCTTGGTCTTGTTGTTGAGCACCTTTACTACGATAAAGTACGAATTGGTTTTGTAAGCCATCATTCTTATAAATGTAGGTGTAGTCACCTACCTTGAAAGGAGAGCTCACTTTCTCGTAGTTGATTAAATTGCTAAGTGTCTTGGTTATTTTTTCTCGGTAGGGCACTTTAGTGAGATAACTATGGGTAATGTCATTTTGAGCTTTCACCCATTGTGCTGTTTCATCGCTACGATCATCTTCTAACCATCGATAAGGGTCTTCGATTTGCTCTCCGAAATAGGTGTCGACCACATCCGTCTTTTGAGTTTTAGGGTAATCAAATGTTTTTACTGGTTTTGGCTGATTATTTTGGACCGCCGTTGTTTCTGTTTGTGGCTTACTGGGTTCGCATGCAGTAAGCATTGTTAGCGCACCAAATACGCTGGCGAGTGCTAGCTTTTTCATTATTCTTGCCTTCCTGATGGTGAAAAGTAAACTTAGATTAAAGATTTATCATTATTTGTCTAGGCAAGTTGGTGTTGTCTCTAACCTCATACTGGAAGTTTTTCTGCGCATTTGTACTCTTTTTAGTCAGTCAAAAGGGGATTTAGTATTTAGTTGTTGACGGATTCTAATCACTGTGTAAAATGCGCGCTTCTCAACAGACGTCCTCTTCAACTAAGAGGAAAATCGCTGAGAACATATCATTGAAATGGGTCGTTAGCTCAGTTGGTAGAGCAGTTGACTTTTAATCAATTGGTC
>CAZXIN010000060.1:0-22001 GCA_964640795.1 uncultured Pseudoalteromonadaceae bacterium
GAAGCAATGGAAGCACGAGAAATTGCCATTCTGGCGAAATTATCAATTGACGATCCCTATCTAGATCATTAATGATACTCACTCAATAATCACATAAGCCTAAATTTTCCGCAAAAAGGACCATAAGGTTTATTAAGTTTGGAGCGTATGAGCGACGACAACCCCCACTCTACTAGCGGTTCTAGTGGTAAAAGCTGGATGACGAAAATTGTTCAGGCAATATCAGGAGAACCGAAAAGCCGTGAAGAGTTTGTAGAATTCATCAACGAAGCAGAAAGTAACGATGTCATTGATCATGGAACAAAGGAAATGATCGAAGGCGTTATGGAAGTTGGTGAAATGCGAGTTAGGGATATTATGATCCCACGTGCGCAGATGGTCACCATCGATATCGAGCAGACAGTGAAAGAGTTTTTACCTGTTGTACTCGAGTCAGCCCACTCTAGATTCCCTGTCATCAATGAAGACAAGGATCATATCGAAGGGATACTACTTGCCAAAGATTTACTTCAGTTTGCTTTCAATAACGAGAAAACGTTTAAGATAACTGACATTTTACGGCCTGCTATTATAGTACCTGAAAGCAAACGGGTTGATATTTTGCTGCGAGAGTTTAGACAGCATAGATATCACATGGCTATCGTAGTCGACGAGTATGGCGGTGTTTCAGGCGTTGTTACCATTGAAGATATATTAGAATTGATCGTCGGCGAGATAGAAGATGAACATGACGTTGAAGAAAGTAATAATGAATATATCCGTCCACTAAATACATCAACGTATTCAGTTAAAGCACTCACACCTTTGGATGATTTTAACGAATTTTTCGAAAGCTCTTTCGATGAAGAAGATGCCGATACTATTGGTGGTATCGTGCTTAAAGCGTTTGGTCATTTACCAGAAAAAGATGAAACTGTAACGATTAACGATATACAGTTCATAGTCACAAATGCTGATAACAGGCGCCTTATTCAACTAAAAGTATTATTACCAAAGAATAAGAGCTAGACCGTGCTGAACGCTGTATTGAAATGGGTGGTGCCCATGTTGCTAGGCATAAGCTTGACCCTAGCTTATGCGCCTTTTTCTTTTTGGTTGATTTTACCTGTTAGCTTGTCGCTATTTTTATGGCACTTGCAGCAGTCAAACTCACCGTTTAAAACAGGTTTTGCTTTTGGCTTTGGTTGGTTTGGCGCTGGTGTAAGCTGGGTTCATGTCAGCATCGCTGATTTCGGTGGTATCCCATTAATAGCGTCACTGTTGATGATGGCTGCGCTAGCAGCCTATTTGGCACTTTATCCTGCTTTATTTGCTTTTTTAAGCAAGAAATACATACGTAGTGCCTACTGGCCACTCGCTATGCCGGTCATATGGTTAGTGACGGAATGGCTAAGAGGTACTTTATTTACAGGTTTTCCCTGGCTATCCATCGGCTACAGTCAACTCGAAAGCCCACTCTCAGGATGGATACCTATTATAGGTGAAACAGGCTTATCTGCTCTTGTCATATTGATCTGTGCAAGTGCCGCTGTCTATATTCCTCAGAAAAAATTAATGGCCCCGGCAGTGGTAACGGCAACCCTCCTCATTAGTGGAGTCGTGCTTAACCAACATCAATGGGTAACGCCAACGGAAAAAACAGCAAAAGTCAGCTTAGTTCAAGGAAATATCGCACAAGAAATGCGCTGGGTACCCGAACAAGAACAGCCAACCATGCAAAAATATTGGGACATGACGTCAGCACATTGGGAATCAGATATTGTTATTTGGCCAGAAGCGGCTGTCCCTAAGTTAGAGCCTTTCGCCACAGATTATTTGCTACGCCTTGATCAAAAGGCATTAGAAACAAATACGGGGTTAATTACTGGTATCGTGAACTACAATCTCGACACTCGTGAAGCATTCAACACTATGTTAGGCTTAGGTTTGCGACACGATGATTCAACTCAGCCTCAATACCGTTATCAGCATAATAACCGCTACGTCAAGAATCACTTGGTGCCCTTAGGAGAGTTTGTTCCATTTGAAAGCGCCATAAGAGAACTCGCACCTATTTTCGATTTACCGATGTCATCATTCACACGCGGTGATTATCAACAAGCGAATCTCATCGTGAAAGGTATGCCTATTGTGTCTGCTCTTTGTTATGAAATTATATTCCCTCAACAAATAAGAGCCAACATAAACAACAAGACACAATTCATTGTCACGTTAAGCAACGATGCTTGGTTTGGGCGTTCGCATGGTCCTGCACAGCATTTACAAATCGCTCAAATGCGAGCAAAAGAGTTTGGACTGCCAGTATTGAGAGCAACAAACAATGGGTATACGGCTATTGTCAACGAATCAGGGCATATCCAAAGTCAAATCCCACAATTTAAATCGGCTGTTTTAACCGACAACGTTAGTTTAGTTTCAGGCTCAACACCTTATCGTCATTTTGGCGATCTGTGGTCTTGGTTAACGACTATACTCGCTCTGGCTTGGGCACTTTATTCGCAACGTAAACATAGCGAACCTTAGATTCATCAAATTTTACATTCAAATCATAGTAATATGGTTTCCGAAATGATTAAATTCCAGTAATTACTGAAAAACTGATAATAGTGATTGTCAGTAACGGTATGATTTCAAACTTTAAAGGAAATGGTATGAAGAAAGTTATCTTAATGTTGTTACTCATCCCTTTTTTCAGCTTAGCTGATACGGAAATTAACTGGTTGGATTATGAAGATGCCAGAGCACAAAATAGTAGCAAACCTATTTTTGTGTTCGGAGAAATGAAGTTTTGTAGCACATGCCAAGCAATGAAAGCAGAGGTCTTCTCTCAGCCTGCTGTTGCTAAGTTATTAAATGAACGGTTCTTACCCGTAAAGCATACGTCATACATTACAGGTAATCACAAATTTAAAGATCTTAAAGATAAAAATGGCAAACCGCTAAAAATAGTCGGCTCTCCCGCTTACGTGATGATCACTGGCGACGAATACAAGCTAGCTTATGGATTCA
The DNA here is from genome assembly GCA_964640795.1 of uncultured Pseudoalteromonadaceae bacterium. Taxonomy (GTDB): domain Bacteria; phylum Pseudomonadota; class Gammaproteobacteria; order Enterobacterales; family Alteromonadaceae; genus M269. The sequence continues at coordinate 3,010 of CAZXIN010000060.1, forward strand.
AGTCAGAAGAAGAGATGAAAAAGATGCTTAATTACATCTTGTCAACATCTGAGTCTTCTTAGTCATATTTAAAACACGCTCAGTTAACAAACCAAAGCACCTAATTCACTAGGTGCTTTATCTGAAAATAACAAACTCGCAAATTCTCAATTGTGTCTTAAACTTAATTTAGCAACCACAGGTTGGAAAATTAAGGGGCACTTTATGAAAATTATAAGCCGTTTAGTCACAATATCATTAGTACTGTTAGTCATTAACGCCTGTACACCTGGCTCGTCAGATGACGAGGCAACGCAAAATCAGGCCTCTACAACCTCCCAACAATCAGAATTACCGCACAACAACGAAAACAGCAGCGAATGCTCTTTAACACTCGGATTTGATAATTGGGAACCCTATCAATATGCCGACGTCGGAGGCAGAACTGCTGGGCTGGATATCGAACTCGTTTCAGCTGTCACCCAAAAAATGAACTGTGCTGTCTCTTATCGACAAGACACTTGGGTAAAACTTTTAAATGATTTAAAAGCAGGTGAAATAGACATATTACTCGGAGCCTCTAAAACCGAAGAGCGAGAGCAATTCGCTTTATTTAGCGATCCATACCGGATGGAAGAATTTTCATTATATATTCGTAAAGACGACTCTTATGCTAATTGGACATCAGTCAGCGACTTTATTCAAAACGGTAGCCGTATAGGTATTGTTGAGGATTATTACTACGGGCCAGAAGTTTCAATGTTGCTGGAAGGTTCAGTCACTTCCGAGTATTTCTCACCAGGTATAATGGGAGAATTAAACATTGCGCGACTGCTCGATCACGATATTGATGGGTTTCTCGAAGACAGTTTTGTCGGAGCATCACTGCTAAGAAGAAAAGCGCTATCTGATTATATAGTCGCACACGGTATTACCATCCAAACAGGCGATGCCTATGTTATGTTTAGCAAACAGAGTATTAGTGAAGACCAAGTAAAACAATTCAACAAGCACTTGTTAGCAATTAAAAACAATGGCGAATATGCCAGCATCATGAACAAGTATAGTCAGTAAAATAAATCCGCCTCACGAGACACGGGGGAGATTTTCCCCCGTATAAGACTTGTTAGCTTATCAGGCCTTTCATCTGGGCAAGTTTAAAAAGAGCCGGATATATTAACTCTCTCCATTACATTCTTTAGCGACGCTTTTCTCACCAACCCCACTAACGAATAAAAGTAACACCAAATACACTCAAACAGATCCGCAGCTTAATTCCCTAAAAATAAAAGCAGTCTTGAATGAACTTATTAACATGATCGATGACTCTTACCACTTATGAAAGCATAACGTGCATATAAAAAGAGTGGTAATGGTCCTCGAACAAAGCGCATTCTTGAGTATTGATGTGAAATGGATATGGCTTGCCCTTTTGGTATTTTTACTCTTTCGTATTGAAAAACCCGCTAAGTATTACTTTACTCAAGGCCTTCAAGCACTCGAGGATGGTATTCCTCAAGCAGCAATATCCCATTTCAAGAATGCCCTCACTAAGCAAAGCGATTACCCAGAAGTCAGAGCAGCTTTAAGTCAGCTCTATGTTGACCTTGGTGATGCACGATCTGCAGAATGTTTAGTGAAACAAAACATTGAACAAGGTTTTGAGTTAGAAAATAGTGTGCTTCTCTTAGCAAAAGTTTACTTTTACCAAAACAAAATTGATGAGTTGGACAAACACGTACAGTTTTGGCAGGTTAATATTGACCTAAGTCTTGCTGTGAAAGACAAACTCTCACTTTATACTAATTTAGTTCTGGTACATAGGCGCGCATTGCCTTCGCCATCAACGATTAAACATTCCAAAATGTTCGAACAGGCCAAAGACGTTTAACGCAATGCTCATATTATTCACCGAAAATCATGGTTAAGATGTCAGAATTGACTAAACCTTAGGTCTGGTCAGCTGTATACTAATCAGCTATTCAATATTGTATAGACTTCATTCAATACATTCGACTATAAAGAAGAGATATGTCTGAGAACGAAAAAGATGTCGCTCCGCAAAAAGGCGGGGATTTTTTTGCCAATCTAATTTTTAATATCATCATTCCGACGGTCGTGTTGACTATGCTGAGTGATCCAAAATACCTCGGCCCTGTTTGGAGTATTGTCGTTGCACTCTCATTCCCAATTGGTTACGGCTTATGGGATTTAAAGCAATCGGGTAAGGTAAATGGTTTTTCTATCTTAGGTATTGTTAGTGTGTTTCTTACTGGCGGTATTAGCCTACTGCAACTAGACCCTAAATATATCGCTATAAAAGAAGCCGCCATCCCTGCCATTATAGGCATTGGTGTTTTCTTCACACAAGATACGCGCTATTCAGTTGTCAAGATTCTTATCCTTAATGATCAATTACTGCGCCTAGATTTGCTTAAACAAGCATTAGAAGAGTCTAACAATACAAAACTCTTCGAAAAGAAAACTAAAGTCGCCACCAGCATCATAGCTAGCTCGTTTTTTCTATCTTCTGTCCTCAACTATGTATTAGCGAAGGTTATTCTCATCAGTCAACCTGGCACAACAGAATATAGTAAGGAGTTAGGTAAGATGACAGCGCTAAGCTACCCAGTTATTATGGTACCTAGTATGATTATACTAATAGGTGCAATGTGGTATCTGTTTAGTCAAATTAAAAAATGCACCGGAAAAGGCTTTGACAGCTTCATGGTGGAAGAAAACTAATAACAAAAGAGTGCTAGCGAGACCTGTATGGACATGACAAACGAGGAACTAACCAAATTAATGGCCGATAGCGCTGCTGACGCTATTTCAACGACATTGAGAGAGTTTAATTTGGAATTAGATGGAAGCACAGAAAGTATCTCTCAGGTTGATGACGTTATCTTAAGTTGGATTGATAAGTACAAAGATAAAGCGCTCGAAGACAATTCTGTTTTCACTATATGTAACATCTATGGTGCCTATGTCGGTGAAATATTTAGGCAAAAAATAGGTGGTAGTTGGCACTACGATCAGTCCGATGAAAAAGCACCTTACGTTGTGCTTGAATATGGTGATAAAAGCTATGCATTTGCAGGTATTTGCTACCAGCGTTTAGTTAACGACAGTGAAATCAGTATCAAGTATTACTTTGATAAAGCCGTCGAAAATAGTACACAATAATTAACAAGCGCAGTGCATGCGCTTTCCCCCACTTAGTTAGCCATTAATTACAGCTTTACTAGTCGTTCTATATACTCCTCAGGGTTGTCCAACCTATGACTCACTAACTGTTGCAAACCAATCAGCAAGTCAGGAGAAATATACCTTTCGGCAGCTTGCCAAAATGTAATTGAGCCGCTCTTTCCTGAATCAACAGCTTGCTTTCTAAAATCTTTCCATACGGTAAAAATGGAATATTGACCATCAGACAACTCCCTTGCTTTTTTATCTATTAAGGAGTGTATTACAAACCCACACTGATAATATGCTCGATAGTCACCGTGTTCTGATGCATTGATTAAAGCGTGTTTTTTGAGAGCAACAATACATCTTGACTTGGCGTCATTTAAAGAGTCATCCACAAACCTTTTCATGACTTTAGTAGGATAAAGATCAAGTAATGCTAAGGCTGCTAACCTTTCAGCGTTACCTTCGTGAAGCCAGCTTTCTGACTTATCATTAATCAATAAACTACTCCACTGATAAAAATGGGCTGCTTCATGTGCAAACGTCCATAAAGTATCATGCACAAAATCACTTTTGTTTAACCTTTCTTCCAAATTGTCTACATCCCAATGGATAAATACTTGATTTGGTAGCGTGCCCCCTTGAATATCTTTCCCTGGTTTATTCGAATAAGAAGCAAATAACATAGGTTTAACTGCGCTTGATGCCACCCCTAAATGTGCTTCGAAAAACATCATAGCTTTAGGTAATGCCTCATTAAGTGCCGTTTTAATTTTATCTGGTAAGCCGTTATCAATTAACGCTAAAAAAGAATGGGTTTCTATGGGCTTTTGCTGCCCAACGTAAACATATTGGCCACTATCGTAACCAATCCAACTACTCTCTTGATTCGTCAAATGTCCATTTGCGATGATCTGTTCGTTGCCCTCGACTTGAATATCTATTGACCAACCATTTGCATCATCGACACACTGATTAGCGCATGCAAATAAGCGCCCTGTGTGAATTAACACACCGCCATCAGAATAAGGGGCAAAAGGAGCATAGGCTTTAGGTAACGCTGTATAGGTGGGGGTGAGTTGCAAACTCACTCGCTTAAAAACACCTCCATCTTTTCGCTGTACATATTCTTGTTCTTGATTGTAAACCAACTCAAATGCGTCGCTGACAGGCGCCCACCTTACCGTACGCGAATCATCAGGGTTACTGACAAAAGCAATTCTTTTTGCAGGCACTTGCGTAGAATAGGTTAAAAGCCATATGCCTTTGGCTTTCTTAATCGATATGTCAACATCAGCTTCAGCAAAGGCTGTTCTTTGAAAAAACACAACAATGCAGATAATAAAGCCAAGGTAAAATAAACCTTTCAACGAATTAAACCTCATTTACTCTCATTAAATACATCGTATATGAAAATCCGATAACCCCGAGAGCAGTTATACTCCGTGCTCTTCAAGTAAGTTAACTAAATCATCTTCCGTCATTATTTTAATGCCTAATTCCTGTGCTTTGGTTAGTTTTGAACCTGCTTTTTCACCAGCAACAAGGCAATGTGTTTTTGCAGAGACACTGCCTGAGACTTTAGCTCCTAGCTGTTGCAGTTTTGCTTTAGCTTCACTGCGCCCCATTTGACTTAAAGTACCTGTTAATACAAAAGTTTGGTCAGCTAGAGGTTGTTCGCTCTTCTCAATAGGCTCAATAACCGGCCAAGTGAGCCCTTCGTTAAGAAGCTCTTCAATCACGTCGATGTTATGTTGTTCTCTGAAAAAGCTAAATACGCGTTGTGCGACAATCACACCAACATCAGGAACCTTCTGTAAATCTTCTTCATCAGCGGCACGTAGTGCATCCAAAGTAAGGTAAAACTGCGCTAAACTGCTGGCTGTTGCATCTCCAACTTCTCTTATTCCGAGTGCATAGATAAATCGAGCTAATGTCGTCTCTTTTGCACTGTCAGCTGCATTAACAACGTTGACGGCTGACTTTTCACCCATTCGATCTAATGCAGCAAGTTTGTCGATTGAGAGCCTGAATAAATCTGCTGGTTGTGTGACCAACTCAGTATCGATCAACAATTCAATCAGTTTGTCTCCTAGTCCATCGATATCTAACGCTTTTCTGGAAACAAAGTGTTTTAAAGCCTCTTTTCGCTGCGCCATGCAGAATAACCCACCAGAGCAACGGCTAACAGCTTCCCCATCAACTTTAACAGCCATTGAGTCACATACAGGGCAACGCGTGGGAAACGCTATATCTTTAGCATCGTCGGGGCGTTTATCTTCAACCACACTTACGATTTGTGGAATAACATCTCCAGCCCGACGGATAATGACGGTATCACCAATTTTAATGCCAAGTCGGTTAATTTCGTCTTCATTGTGAAGTGTTGCATTTGACACCGTCACCCCTCCGACAAAAACAGGTTCCAATCGAGCAACGGGTGTGATCGCGCCTGTACGCCCCACTTGAAACTCCACATCGAGTAGCTTTGTAACCTCTTCCTGAGCAGGGAATTTTTGCGCTATTGCCCAGCGCGGCGCTCTTGCAACAAAACCAAGCTCTTGTTGCAATGCTATGTCATTAACTTTAAACACAACACCATCAATATCGAAGTTGAGTGCTTCTCTCTTTTGTTCAATACCTTGATAATATTTATGACAAGCCTCTGCACCTGTAACCACACCATTCTCTTGGCATAAGGGTAAGCCCCAATGACTAAGTTGTTGCAATCTCTCTTCGTGTTTATCTGCCAGAGGAATCACTTCACCCTCAACCAAACCTACAGAATAGGTATAGAACCTTAAAGGACGTGATGCTGTTATTCTCGAATCTAGTTGTCTTAAACTACCGGCTGCGGCATTTCTTGGATTAGCAAAAACTTTTTTGTCTTGCGCTTGCTGATCATTATTTAACTGAATAAAACCATCGCGCGTCATAAAGACCTCGCCTCGCACCTCTAGTCGAGCTGGATAACCTTCTCCACGAAGACGCAACGGAACATTTGCAAGTGTCTTTACATTTTGAGTAATGTTCTCACCTGTTCGTCCATCACCACGTGTTGCTCCGCGAACCAAAACACCGTTTTCATACAATATACTCACAGCGAGTCCGTCTAACTTTGGTTCACAACTAAACTCCAAATCCAATGGCCTTTTAAGTCTATCAATAAGGCGTTTTTCAAATGCTGTTAAATCTTCCAGACTGAAAGCGTTATCAAGAGAAAGCATAGGCACTTCATGCTCAATTTGATCAAACTGTGCTAAAGGTCGCCCACCGACTTTCTGAGTAGGTGAAGCGTCTGAGGCAAATTGGGGATATTGCTTTTCAAGCTTGACCAATTTCTGAAACAATCGATCATAAGTAGCGTCTGGAACACTTGGTTCATCCATTACATAGTAGCGATAATTATGTTCTGACAGCTCTTCTATAAGCTGATTAATCGTCTGCTGTATTGCCAATGTATCATCACCTGACATGGTGTATTTCTCGTTATTAGATAGCGTTTGAGGCAAGCAAACTTGCCTCAGCTTTGGGATTAATGTCTACGGATCATACGTTTACGTTCGAACTCTCGAATTTTTTCAACGTATTGTTGTAAGCTTTGCTTGTTAAGACGGCTTCTGCGGCCATCTAATACTTGTGCGCCGAATTCATCTGAAATTTTACGCGCTGCATTATGCATCATATTAAAAACCTGATGCGCATCACCTTCGATAGGTAATATCATAAATAATGATATTCCCTGTGTTGAGAAGTTCTCTAGGTTATCAATATCAAAAACACCTGGTTTAAACATATTCGCTAAACTAAAAAGAACGGGGCCTTTTCCATTACTGTTAACGTGGCGATGAAAGATATCTTGATCACCAAACTTAAACCCTAATGTCAGCAACATAGGCAATAAAGCTGCACCAGGAATCGGTGCGCCTTCTTCTGCTTTTACATTCAATACTAACACTTCTTGCTCTGGTGGCTCAGCCGGCTCCACATCCGCGACAGGCTCATCAATGACCTCTGGGCTATCATCAAAATCAATGCTCATCTGATCGTCAGATAGTTTAGGCTCTTTTCTTTTCGTTGATGCAGCTTTCTTACGTTTGACGAGGTTTCGTGCCTGCTCCGCTAAAGACGGTTTATTCGATACTTCTTCTTTGCTTTGCTCAGATTCTTCAACCTTTGTTTTACTGTTTAGCGGCGTATTCATTTGGCTATCTTTGGTAGGCACAGTTTCTGGCTGCGTGGCGGTTACAGCTTCAAAACTCGGTTCAGCCATAACATCTTCAGGCACCTCCGGAATGTCAGGCCGTTCTGTCTCTGTGGCAGATTCACCTTTTAACAAAGAATTGGGAGGGGGTGGCATACTGGATTCCACCCATTCATCGTTTCTATCAGCCCTTGATAGTCGCATATCATATTCAGGCGCTTTCTCGAATAACTTGTCAGATTTTGGCTGATTACCGTCTTCGACACTGTCTGACAAATCCGCATCTTCAGCTTTTAGGTTATAACTTGCGTTAGCTTCGACGCTTTCAGATTTTGGTTCTTGGCTAACAACTCTCACCGCGCCCAAGCCTAAATCGTCATAGTTCTTATCTGATACAATCGATTCCTCATGAATATCATCGTCTGTTTCAACGGCTTCAATATCATCAATAATAGGCTCTTCACGAGAAACCGGCTGGAAATGGATGTTTTGGTCCAAAAGTGGATCGTCACTATCAATAAGGTTATCGGCCTTTTCTTCTGGAGGCAAAAGTTCAGCAGCAAGGGATTTCTTGACTTGAGCGTTCTTGCGAATACTCCACAACCCATGTACCAAAATACCTAAAATGGCAATAACGCCAGCTACGATAAAAACGATTCGTAATTCTTGCATCTAATCTACACTATTCTCTTTAAACTTCAGCTAAGGCGATGGCTTCTTCTACATCAACAGCAACCATGCGAGAAACACCAGGTTCCGCCATTGTTACACCAGTCAAATGGGTGGCCATCTCCATCGCAATTTTATTATGGGTGATATAGATAAATTGTACTGTTTGCGACATTTCAGAAACCAACTTACAAAAACGCCCCACATTTGCATCATCAAGCGGTGCATCAACTTCGTCTAATAAACAAAATGGTGCAGGATTAAGCCTGAATATAGCAAAGACCAATGATAAAGCGGTCAGCGCTTTTTCTCCACCAGAAAGAAGGTGAATAGTACTGTTTTTCTTTCCAGGTGGGCGAGCCATAATTGTTACACCTGTATCAAGCAGATCGTCATCAGTTAATTCCAAATAGGCGGCACCGCCACCAAATACCTTTGGAAATAAAGACTTAAGGTCATCATTTACTTTATCAAAAGTCGCTCTGAAACGAGTGCGTGTTTCTTTGTCAATTTTTTTGATAGCAAGTTCGAGCGTTTCTAATGCTTCGGTCAGGTCATCATTTTGTGTATCAAGGTGTTGCTTACGTTCTTGCTGTACTTCAAATTCTTCTACTGCGGCTAAATTTACTGCGCCAAGCCGACTAAGTGATTGACTTGTTTTCTCTAACCTTTGCTGCCATTCGTTTTCGTCTGTTTCGTCAGGTAAAGATTCAAGTACCACTTTTAAGCTCTGCTCGATATCTTGTAATTGTTCTATATGGTTATTTGCTCGAACATTGAAGCCTTCATATTCAAGCTTATGGCTTTGAACAGCAGCTCTCATATGCTCGACTTTCTTCAAAACATCCTGTTGCCCCATCTCAAACTCTCGTAACTTATGATCAATCTCATTGAGCTTTTGCTGTTGTGTATTCTGTTTTTCTTCTATTTCTTGACGTTCCAGTAGCCAAATTTCCAACTGTTCAGCTTGTTCTTGCAAAGGTAATTCGAGCTCTTGGGTTTCTTCTAACAATTGTGTTTGTTTGGACTGCAGTGACTCTTGCTGCTGCTTATTACGAGACTGGGTTTGTTTTAAATTCTGTAACTGGCTGGAGAGCGTCTGCTGTTTTAGGGCAATTTGATGCTTCTGTGCCGTAAATTGTTGCAATTGTTGCCGATGACTTTGCAGTGCTTGCTGTTGTTGTTGTTCGTTATCACTTATTTGCTCGAGTCCTGATTGTTGCTCGTCAGTTTTTTCAATTAGCGTTTCTATTTCAAGTTGAAGCTCTTCAAGCTGGAAAAACTCCTGCTCCAATTGATTTTTTTGACGCTCAACTTCGGCCTGTAATTTAACTTTCTGAGCTTGTTTCTGACTTTGTTGTTGCTCAATCAATTGGCGCCTATTATCAGTAGACATCCATTGTGACTGATATTCTCGTTGTTTTATCTCTGCTTCCTTCAACTGTGCTTTGGCTTGTATTAGTTCTTTATCTTGACTAGCAATAAGGCTTTCCAGCTCAATAAAGGTGTCATTGCATGCAACGATATTAGATTCAACAGTGGCAAGTTCGTCCACCGTAACCAAAAAGCTAGTTTGCTGTGTATCATGCCCGAATACGATCCAATCCTGCCCATACCAATGTCCTTGCTCAGTTATCGCGCTGTCGAAGCCTTTTTCTAACATTTGTTGACCTTGCTCTTGATTCTCTACAACAGCAATTTTGTTCATAAAGGCTGGCACATTTTCATTAAGTAGCTTAGTCGACAAAGAACCTTCAGATTTAATCGACGTAAACGCGTCGAGGAAGAACAGATGCATACCTTCTATCGGCTTTTTACTAACTTGAGTATCTAGTATTAACGCTTGCTTATATTGACCAATGACGGTTTCTACCGCTTGTTGCCATTCTGGCACCACTTTTAAATGAGCCCACAAATGCTGACTCTCTATGTCGAGTGACTGTAACCAACCCTCTGTCGCTGAATTACCTCCTTCAGCTACTATGAGTAACGTTTCCAAAGAGGTTTTCTTGGCTTTTTGATTTTGAATATCTCCTTGCAAATTAAGCAAGTCGTTTTTCATTTGCTCTAACTGAGTCCGGCAAAACTCAACGGTGTCATAACTAGCACAGACACTTTCCTTAGATAATTCGAGTTGATTAAAAGCTTCCTTGGTTTCTACAACTAATGTTTCCAGTTGTGCATCACCATCAGACAAATCAATATCGCTTAGCTCGCGCTTGAGCTCATTAAGCCTTTCTTCGGTTCTCACTTGTAAACTTTTTGTCGCTTGAAGTTGCGATTGCTTGCTTTGCAACTTCTGCTGACTTTGGTACAACATATCTCGTTTATGCTGCCAACGTTGCTGATCTGCTTGCCAACACTCTTCAGCGTCATTCACCTGCTCTTCCAGCAAGGCAATTTGTTCCAAAACTTCTTCTTGTTGTGGTATGACTTCTTCAAGTTCTAACTGTGCACTCTCGTAAACGTCATTGTCAGCACCTGCTTGCTCCATATTATCTTGTAAAGACACTTTAAGGCCTGACAGTTCATGAGCAATCTGTTGCAACCTTTGTTTTGTATGAATCTGATTTTGTTCAACACGCGTTATCTCTGTACCAAGCTGATAATAGCGTTTTTGTGTATCTGAGAGGGTTAACTGCAACTCTTGTTGTCTTAATTTATACTCGTTAATGCCTTTTTCGCCGCCCCTCTGCTCAGCAATGAAAGCTTCGATATCACTTTCCTGTTGTTTAATAGTGGCATCTAACTCACTAAGCCTATGGCTGACTTTTAACCATCTTATTGCAGCCAATTGGCCTTTTAGTTGGCGCTCTAGCAATTTTAACTCTTTGTAACGTTTAGCCGCCGTAGCTTGACGTTGAAGTTTATCGAGCTGTTGCCCTAACTCTGAACGAATATCATCTAAACGTTCCAGATTTTCTCTACAATGACGAATACGCGTTTCTGTTTCACGGCGACGTTCTTTATATTTCGATATACCTGCCGCTTCTTCAATAAAGACACGTAATTCTTGAGGACGGGATTCAATTAAACGAGATATTGTGCCTTGCTCAATAATGGCATAACTTCGGGGGCCTAAACCTGTTCCTAAAAATAAGTCGGTCACATCTCGTCGGCGACATTTAGTGCCATTGAGGTAATAGATTGATTGCGCATCTCTGTTAACGAGGCGCTTAACCGATAACTCATTATAGTTAGCAAACTCACCTTGGATACGGCCAGAACTATTGTCGAAGGTGAGCTCTACTGTGCACTGAGACACCGGCTTGCGTGAAGATGAGCCATTAAAAATGACATCAGTCATCGCATCGCCACGTAGGTTCTTAGCCGAGCTTTCACCCAAAACCCACCTAACCGCGTCGATAACGTTAGATTTACCACAACCATTAGGACCAACGACTGCGGTCATATCATGCGGAAATGGGATATTAGTCGGTTCTACAAACGACTTAAAACCAGCTAATTTAATCTTTTTTAAGCGCATGTTTTAGCGCAAAAGTCCTTGTGATAATGAACAGAGCGAATCCAATGTATCAAAACTCATCAACTGTAACAATTGGCGTTTTCAATCATCTGCAACAGCTTATATAATATATCTATCAATAACATATAAAACTCATATTTTTCAAATAATTATGTCAAAAAAAAGCGGTGTTAGCTATTTCATGCAAGGATTTAGTTTGATCAAAACTAAAGGAATTAAACGTTTTGTTTTTATTCCTTTAATGGTCAACCTCGTGTTGTTTTCCTTTGCGTTTACTTATTTGATAAAACAAGTCGACACATATATCCAAGCCCTTATCGATTGGATACCTAGTTGGCTCAGCTGGCTGACCGAGTGGCTCAGCTATTTTATTTGGCCACTAGCACTCATTATAATTTTGCTGGTGTTTTCATACCTTTTTAATACGCTAGCCAATTGGATTGCAGCCCCTTTCAATGGCTTGCTTGCTGAGAAAATTGAATCTCACTTACGCGGAGAAACGATTGATTCCGGTGGTTGGATGGACTTAATCAAGGACACGCCAAGAGTTTTAGGCAGAGAACTGACTAAATTGATGTATTACATCCCCCGTGCAATAGGTTATTTATTATTGTTTTTCTTACTACCTGTTGTTGGTCAAATTATCTGGTTCTTATTCACCGCTTGGATGATGGCAATTCAATATTGTGATTATGCATTTGATAATCATAAAGTTCCCTTCCCAACGATGAGAAAGGCATTGCAAGCAGAGACTGGCACATCCATCACGTTTGGAGCAGCTGTGACCGTATTCGCAATGATCCCCATCATAAATTTTCTGGTCATGCCTGTGGCAATTTGTGGCGCCACAGCTATGTGGGTTGAGGAGTACCATCCATCTTTAGGCAAGAAATAACTTTGATAAAACTCAACGGGCTTTAAGAAGCCCGTTGTAAGTGCTTTTCGATAACAAGCTGAGGTATTTTCTCAGCTTCAACGGCAGGACTAAAATAAAAACCTTGCATTGAGAAACAATCATTACGTTCTAAGAACTCTTTCTGTTCCTCTGTTTCAACACCTTCGGCAGTCACACCAATATCTAGCGTTTTAGATAATTGAATAATGGCTTTTATAATAACTTTATCGTGCGGGTTATTTTCAATATTACGAATAAATGATCTATCAATTTTTAACGTATCAAGTGGTAACTCTTGCAAATATTTAACTGACGAATAACCTGTACCAAAATCATCCAGTGAAACGCAAAAGCCTGTATCTTGTACCCAACGTAGCTTCTCGATCAAGCAATTGCCATTCTCTTGCAATGTACTTTCCGTAATATCGATATTAACAGCTCCTTCTTTCAACCCAGATTTTCGGATCATTGCAGCCATTTGTTCAAACGTTTCTTGTGCGCAAAACTGCTGACTTGAGATATTAACCGATAAGGGAATATCGATATGATATTGCTCTTTCCAGTTGCACAAATCGACCAGAGACTTCTCCATTATCTGCAAAAAGACTTGGTGTAGCATGCCCATCTTTTTAAGAACAGGCAGAAACTCTATGGGATTTAATATGCCTTTATCTTCAGGACACCACCGTGCTAAACATTCAAGTCCCGTTGTTTCACCAGTTCTAACATCAACAATAGGTTGATAAAAAGGCACAAATTCTGAATTTTCAATTCCCGCAAGTAACATGCTCTCAAGGTTCAGCTGATCACTGATCTCTTGACTCATTTCATCACTGAAATAGAAATAACCTTTACCACCTTGATTTTTAGCTCGGTACATAGCGATATCTGCATGTTGCAGCAACGCATCGCTAGAGACTCCATTGTCAGGAAACAAACTAATACCAACACTACAACCAATATTAGCCTCTTGAGTTCCCATGCTAATGGGTTTACTAATTTCTCGAATGATTTTATCAACGACACCTGCAACAACTTCGGAATCTTGCAGCTGATTAAGGATGACAACGAATTCATCGCCACCACGACGAGCAATCACATCACTCTTACGAAGAACATACCTCAACCTTTCTGCGACTTCACACAAAACTTTATCACCCGCATCATGCCCTAAGCTGTCGTTGACCTGCTTAAACCTATCCAAATCTATAAACAGCACGGCAAACTTATGGTTATGTCGATGACTTCGGTTAATTTCATGTTCAAGCATCTGTTGAAACAATGCACGATTTGATAAACCTGTTAATTCATCATGATAAGCGAGGTGGTGTAACTTAGATTGCTCGAATTTAATGTCAGATTTAGGCTCTTCTATTAAAGTAGCCAGATAACCAGACAACAACCCCGATTCAAACAGTGCTTTAAACTGTAATTTAAACTTAGTTGTACCAATACGTTCATTAGATATTGTCAGGTCAGCACACCAAGTATTCTTTTCATCTAAACCAGTTTCTACATCCAGTTTAGAAAAATGGCATTTCTGATTGTTAACTAAGGTCAATGCGGAAGAATCATGCAGTGAATCAGCGCTAAGACCAATACGAGTTTCAAAGCGTGAATTGACATATTGCACAATAAAGTCTGTATCAACAATCATCACAGCTTCATTACTTAATTCAAAAGCCTGTTGGTATGAAGCAATATTAGGGATTCGAGCAGCTTTTATAATAGGTTTAATTTGAATCACAAACCCATTCGCATTTAAATAATCAGAGGGGACAACACTTACCTTAGCACGGAACTCTTCACCATCGGTTTTAGTAAAGATCCATTCAAAATTTGAGTTTTCTGATATTTGTGTTGCTCGAAGCTGATTTAAGAAATCGTCTTCATGCGCACAAATTAGTTTAAGAGGCTCATCTACGAGACTCTTCTTTTTCTTTGATTTCGGAGAAAAAAGCGTGAGTGATTCTTGATTCGCCTGCAAAATCTGCTGATCATTGATCAACAACATAGATAATTTCGACGAATCGAAAAGCATTTTAAATAAATTTACAACATCTGACATAATAACTGGCCAATATTATTTTAGTTATGCGACCTTCAACCTTATATTTAGCTAATTAATGAGTAATACCAATTTCATAATCACTAGGTATTTATAGATTATATTGTTATCGGCTAGATGACTATTCAGCTTTAAATATATGACGCGCTAGCTATTTAACGCTACTCACGCTAGTGCAGTCAAGCTAACAATATTAATTGCTGCGATTGTTAGGCTAAGCACGCTCTAGTCATTTATAAATTGGTAAGAAACACCGGCAACTTTACTACCCTGCCATTGGACTTCTTCCTCATTAAAATTAAACAACACCCTTTTACCCGATCTTCGAGTTACCCTAACCCCCTGAGGTAATGTAGTCATCTTAATACCTAGCTCACTTAAACACAGGCTAACAATCTCTGTCAGCAAAGTGTCTGATAAAGCACCAACGAGTGTCATATTATCTTTTTTCGTCACCGCGGCTTTATTAGCTTGTGGTCCGCCGAAATAAACATATTTAGCAACCGCACTTTTCAGTTCATATGACTCACACCACAGTGATGCATTATGTTTTATATTAGAATTATTAGAGCTAGTGACTGTTTGCTTCAAACCAGGCCTCAAGGAGTCAACGTTAAGCATTTGCACACCAAGAATATCCTCAACACCATCAAATTGTCCTCGATGGGGTACTTTTCCCGTTGCATCCTTAAACCCACAACGAGGCCCAAATAACCATTGAGTCTCTTGAACTGAACCACGAATCAAATCAATACAGTTTTCATCGAATACTGTAAGCGCTGGTACAACAATTAATTTGTAATCTCGCGTATTCACATCCTTTGGATGCCTGATGTCCACATCAATCCCTAAACGCCGAAATGTTGAATAGAACAATGCAAACTGATGCCAGTAACTTAAACCTTGATGATGAGGTTGATGATTATATGCCCATAAACTTTGATAATCATGAAGCAATACCACTTGTGGCTTATCGTCGTCGTTCACAGTAAGAGGAAAGTCGGCAGTATTTAACTGACCAACCTCTTCAAAACCTCGATCAGGCGTGCCATCTTGCCTTAACAAACCAGAATGCATAATTTCCTGAGCCATATGCGCTGCTCGCCATCGAAAATAAACGACAGAATCAGCGCCATGTGCCCATGCTTGCGCAGTCCATAGTGCGACAGCATTGTCGGCCGGCAAGGGGTTATACTGCGCCCAGTTTGCATGTCCACATTGCTGCTCCATTACCCAAAAATCTTTGCCATTTTTTAACCCACGATAAATATCATGATTCAAACTAATAAGATCCGGATGCCCTGTTCTTGCATATTTTGTTTTAACTTCATCGGACTCCCATGTAGCAAAGAATTCAAGCATACCTATGGGGTAACTATCCCAAGCAACAAAGTCGAGTTTTTTCGATAAACGATAAAGATCAGTTTCTTCAGAAAAAATAACAAAGTTATGTGTAATAAAATGATGAGGCGCATACTCTCGAATAATTGCTATTTGTTCGTCTTGAAACTCTTCGACCATATCAGAGCAAAAGCGTCGATAGTCAAGTGAATGAGAGGGATTAGCCTGCCCTGTAGCGACCTGAATTGGCGGTTTAACTTGTGACCAACTTGTATAGGTTTGGCTCCAAAAAATCGTTCCCCAAGCGTCGTTAAGTGCGTTTAGTGTTTTATGCTTTTGTGCTAACCAATCAGGAAACTTATCCGCACTAGCACCGCCAAAAGATTGTCCGGTTCCTTCATGAGCAAGTTCATTGTCAGTCTGCCAACCAACAATGGCATCGTTATCGCAATACCTCTTGACCATTTTAGTGACAATATTTCGAGCATATTGGCGATATACTGAACTCGCATGATCGTAATGACGTCGAGAGCCAAATTGCTTAACCAGTCCTTTTTCATCAATAGGCAAAATTTCGGGGTGCTTTTCAATTAACCATGCTGGCGGTGTCGCTGTTGGAGTACCTAAAATCACAGCTAGTCCTGCTGCGGAATATACCGCAATAGCCTCATCTAACCATTTCCAGTCGTAATCCCCTTCTAACTTTTCTATTTTTGCCCATGCAAACTCGGCAATTCGAACATAAGATAACCCTAAGCCCTTTTGTTGCTCAGCATGACGCTGCCAATAGCTTTGAGGTATATGTTCAGGATAGTCGCAAACACCCAATTTAAGGTTATTTTTCATCATTAATGACTCATGTTACTGCACTGTTTTAATCGCTTGAGATATGCCATCTAATGTTAGAGGGAACATCCTTTCTTCCATTAACTCGTTAATGATGCTGATAGAGTGATAGTAGTTCCAGTATTGTGGCAATTGAGGGTTTAACCACGCTGCGTGCTCGAAGTGATTAAGTAAACGCTGCATCCAAACCGCTCCAGGTTCTTCATTCCAATGTTCAACACTGCCGCCAGGGTAAGTAATTTCGTAAGGCCCCATGGTCGCATCCCCGACAAATAACACCTTATAGTCACGTCCATACTTATGAATAATATCGTGCAGTGAAATGCCTTCTGTTGTGCGTCTTTTGTTATCAACCCAAACATTCTCATAGACACAATTATGAAAGTAAAAGAATTCTAGATGTTTGAACTCTACCCGAGCGGCCGAAAATAACTCCTCGCAAGCTTGAATATGTGCATCCATCGAACCACCTACATCGAAAAACATCAGTACCTTAACGGCATTATGCCGTTCAGGCACCATTTTTAAATCCAAGTAACCAGCATTCCTTGCTGTACTTGAGATTGTTGACGAAATATCAAGTTCATCAGTAGCGCCTGTTCTGGCAAAATGTCTTAGTTTACGTAACGCTAATTTAATGTTTCGCGTGCCAAGTTCCGCATCACCAGATAAGTTTTTAAACGTTCTTTTATCCCATACTTTAACGGCAGAAAAGCTCCTATTACCATCTTGCCCTACTCGGACACCTTCAGGGTTATATCCATATGCACCGAAAGGAGAAGTTCCTCCAGTACCTACCCATTTATTGCCACCTTGATGCCTTTCCTTTTGTTCATTCAATCTCTCTTGGAAAGCTTTCATGATCTCGTCTAAACCGCCTAAAGCTTCTATCTGAGCCTTCTCTTCATCAGTCAGGTTCTTTTCAAACTGTTTGCGCAACCACTCTTCAGGAATGTCATCACCTATCAAGTCAATACTTTCAACACCTTCAAAGTAGTCTGCAAATGCCCGATCAAATTTGTCATAGTGACTTTCATCTTTGACCAAGGTAAGCCGAGACAAAAAATAAAACTCATCCGTAGAAGCGAAGACAATACCTTTTTTAAGAGCACCTAATAGGTCAAGCAGTTCTCTAATAGTGACCGGCAATCGATACTCTCTGAGCTTAAAAAAGAACTCGATTAACATTAGCGTCTCGCCATGAATGCCAGCTTCTCAAACAGCTGGATGTCCTGCTCATTCTTTAACAAAGCACCATATAGAGGGGGTATGCTCTTTTTACTGCTCTTGTTTTGCAGTACTTCCGCAGGAATATCTTCAGCAACAAGCAACTTAAGCCAGTCAATTAACTCGGATGTCGACGGCTTCTTCTTCAGCCCAGGCATATCGCGCAAGCCAAAGAAGGATTCCAGCGCTTCATTCAACAATGACTTTTTAAGATCAGGGAAATGTACATTGACGATATCTGTCATTTCTTCTTTGGATGGGAATTGAATGTAGTGAAAAAAGCACCGTCTCAAAAATGCATCTGGAAGTTCCTTTTCATTATTGGACGTTATAATAACAATCGGACGCTGTCTTGCTTTAATAACTTGCTGCGTTTCGTAAACATAAAATTCCATTTTATCAAGTTCAAGCAACAAGTCATTGGGGAATTCAATGTCCGCCTTATCTATTTCATCGATAAGTAACACCGGCCGCCGCTCCATTTGAAACGACTCCCATAATTTCCCCTTAACAATGTAATTGCTGATGTCCTTTACTTTCTCATCACCAAGCTGCGAATCCCTTAACCTAGATACCGCGTCGTATTCGTACAACCCTTGTTGAGCCTTGGTTGTGGACTTTATATGCCATTGTAAAAGCGGCACGCCGAGACTACTTGCCAACTCTTCTGCTAACATAGTTTTACCCGTTCCTGGTTCACCTTTAATCAGCAGAGGCTTTTCAAGTGTTATAGCGGCATTTACCGCTAATTGAAGCTCTTTGCTAGCAATGTAATTATCTGTACCGTTAAACGCCATTATTTCCTCTGAATGTTTACTATTTACTAATTAATACCATAAGATATAACCATTATTCACTTGGCTTTTGTCTATACTCATTGAATGATGAATAGAATCTAGGGCATATCGATTTTCGATGTATGGGCTTATGTTCGACATACATGCAGCAAAAATCAACTTGTCTTAGTTTAACCTGAAATTATTTGCAGGTTATGTTGGTATTTTGAATAGATAATTATAAGTCAATCAGACACAAAGGAAATTTTATGCACTTTAATGCAGATAATTCATTATCCATTGGTAAT
>CAZXIN010000061.1:0-21533 GCA_964640795.1 uncultured Pseudoalteromonadaceae bacterium
CGACCCCCGGCGTGACAGGCCGGTATTCTAACCAACTGAACTACCACTCCACATGATTTCGCAATCAATTCAAACAGTTAACAAGTAGCTTTGAATGCCCCTTCCCAACTGCGGCGCAGATGATAAGGCGTCCCCTATATTGAGTCAACTTATTTTTCAGTTTAATGACAGAATAATGTGTTAACTGCTGAGATATTAATCACTCGGGCATAATTGCCATGTTCAAAATGCATTTATAAGTGCATCAATCGACTGATTGAGTAACACCCCCCTTTTTATTTACAGCAATATATCGGCATGAAAAAATTTCGACTAGACAGCCTTTAATCATCAGGCATAGACAGTTCGGCAATCTCTGACTCATCAGGTTGTGCGTTTTCGCCTTTAGCCTCTTTAGATTTCTTTTTAAATCTCGAAAAGAAAGAAGGTGAATCGCCCGCAGGCTCTCTAGGTAACTTTGGGGACCGACCTTTCACAAACCACCAGATAAGACCGACACCAAGTAACAGCAATCCGACATTCACTATAGCTATCACGATATAGTACTTCGTATTGTCAACTTCTGGTGTGTCTTCAACAGGCAATGCATCCTCTGCCGTTAGGCCATCACTATCAATAGTATCCGCCACACCTTCATTATTTTGGGCTTCCAACGCACTTTCCAATTCCGGCTCTTCAACTAGAAAGGTGAATTCGGGCACATCCAGTATAAAATCTCGGCCAGCATGCGTTTTACCAAATGCAGTTACTTTGGCTCTAAAGATACCGTATTCATAGTTGATTACCTGATAAACTCGCGCCTCACTCGAAGGTTCTGACATAGAGAAGTTTTGTACATCCCCATTGGGATAGGTAATTTTACCATCAATAAGTAAACTATTGATATCAACGTTTTCTCTATCAGCATCAATGTTTAGGTAATGATACCCTTCACCTTCTCCTCCTTTTTCAACACTTAAGTTAATCGGGTTAGGGTATAAACGCAGAGGTTCTCCAACTTGCTCTCGACTGAACATAGGTGTTGCAACTGTGTATACTGAGCGCCACTCGCCTTCAGGAACTTTGAGATTATACTGTCCGGTATACACGCCATCTTGCGGACGTTCATCCATCCCCAATCCATTATCAGTGAAGGTAGCAATATCTTGCTTCTGTATACCAAAATTGTTGAATTCTGGGTTATTGGTACTAGCAAATTGAATCGTCAGCTGAACAAGGTCACTAAACTGCCTCGTATCAATAACCTGACCGCCATTGGATAAAGTTGCCGTTTGTTTCAGTATTTCGCCGGAAAATAAGAGTGTAGGTAAAGGGTCTGTATGTAACTTAATGTCGCTGACAACCATTACCCGGCTGTCGGGTAATATCTGCCCAACAGCTTGCCAAGGGCCTGGTGTTGGATTCTTTATGTTGATCATGTCGAATGTCGCAGAGTCAAACCATGTCACTCGGTCATTATCCCCAACATCCTGAAATATTTTTGATCCGTCAGGTCTAACTAAAACAACCGGCGCACTACCGAAACGACGAAAGAACACCATAGTAATTTCGTCAACCTCATAGTCAATACGAAACCGGTTTTGTAGCAACTTAATGCTGTTTTCATATTGAGATCCTAGGTTTTCCAGTGGTGTTCGATCAACCATCTGTTCCTTGGCCATCATCTTTTCCTTTTCTGCTACCGACATGACAGGAGCATCTTGTTCTTGCGAATAGAGACTCTTACTCAGAAATAAGCTGAAGAAGATAAAGAAAACGACTCTTTGAACAAAAGAAAGTGGGAGCATGGTTTAATGACGCCAAATTACCTGAGAACCGCCCTTTTCAATCAGATCAAGGCGCTGTTCATGTTGTTCTAATTCATCGGCTGTTGCCTGAACAATCTTTAGCGCTTTTCTATCACTAGACAACCTTTTGATAGGTTCACTTTGATTGCCTTCGCCAGCACCACCATGACCAGACAAATTCAAATCGGTCTGTCCACCAGTCATCATCAGATAAACATCGGCAAGAATTTCAGAATCGAGCAAAGCACCGTGCAATTCTCGATGCGAATTATCTATACCGTAGCGCTTACATAAGGCATCCAAATTATTCTTTTGCCCTGGGTGAAGCTGTCTAGCTAACATAAGCGTATCTAAAACAGTGCACATGTCCGCTGTTTTTTCATTAGGAAAGCCGTTGAGATTAAACTCATGATCCATAAAGCCGACGTCAAAAGGCGCATTGTGAATAACTAACTCTGCACCACGTATAAAATCAACGAAGTCCTTAGCCACATCTTTAAATAAAGGCTTATCTGCCAAAAATTCATTAGTGATACCATGAACCTCTATCGCTTCTGCCTCTATTTCACGCACAGGATTAATATACTGATGATAGTGATTGCCAGTTAATCGTCGATTAACTAACTCAACACACCCGATTTCTATAATGCGATGGCCTTGTCTGGGGTCAATGCCGGTGGTTTCAGTATCTAGAACAATTTGGCGCATAAATCTTTATTCATCCTCGGTATATTGTCATTTGAAGCAAATTGACCCTTGTCGTGTATAAACAAGCCTTGATTGGACAAAACCTATACAGAAAAGATCAACGCGCTCTAATATAATACCAACGAGTGAATAAATTTGATAAGTCTAAATATGAAAGAAATGCAGATGTATACCGATGGCAGCTGTTTAGGTAATCCAGGACCCGGTGGATATGCCGCAGTTTTGGAATATAAACAGCATACAAAAGAAGTCAGTGGCGGTTTTTCAGCAACCACTAATAACCGTATGGAGTTGCTTGCCGCTATCGAAGGCTTAAAGCACCTAAATGAGCCCTGCAAGATTACGCTGACAACCGATAGCCAATACGTAAAACAAGGAATTAATCAATGGATTCATAATTGGCGAAAAAATGGCTGGCGCACATCCAACAAAAAAGCCGTAAAGAATGCCGACCTGTGGCAACAACTCGACGAACAGGTAAAACGCCACACGATCGAATGGCGCTGGGTCAAAGGTCATTCTGGTCATCCTCAAAATGAACGATGTGATGACTTGGCGAGGGAAGCAGCTAACCAATCAAACCTTCCGCCTGACAAAGGCTATATTGATCAGTAAAAATCGCATAAACTCAACGCTACCAATTAATGACAAACTTGCCAATTGAGTCGTTTTTTTCTAGCCGTTCATGAGCCAAGGCGACTTGTTCGATAGGAAATACTGTATCGATCACCGGGGTTAACTTTTTGTCGTTAAAGTGGGATAAAAATTGATGACTAAAGGCTTCGATTAATTGGGTTTTATACTCATGACTTCTATTCCTCAATGTCGAGGCCTTTATTGTTGCCCTTCTGGATAACATCAGTGCCATATCAAACTGCTTTGTGTAACGTCCGCCTAATATAGCCAATTGGACAATGGTGCCATCCAAGTTTAGTACCCGGATATTGTCGTTCAAGTATTCACCACCCACAACGTCGACAATGAGATCGACACCCCCCAATTGATTGCTAACTTCTCTTACAAAACCCTTACTATGATAATTGATACATACATCCGCGCCATACTTTGAACAAACAGCAAGCTTTCCATCACTCGACGCCGTACTAGCAACCAAACACTGTTGTTGCACCGCCAGCTGAATAGCTGCCAAACCAACACCACTCGCCCCCGCATGAATTAACACTTTTTGTTTGGAACTCAGATTACCCAGCGTAAATAACGCTTGATAAGCCGTCAGAAACACCTCAGCAATAGCTCCGGCTTCACTAAAACTTAAGTTGCTAGGCATTGGCATTAAGTGGCTCTGCTCTACCGCCACGAGCTCGGCGTAACCGCCGCCAGCAACAAGTCCGAAAACCCGATCACCCATTTTCCATTTATCCACGTCGGGTCCGATTGCAACAACAACACCGGCAACTTCAAGCCCCAATATCAAACTCTCTCCTTTGGGCGGAGGGTAAAGGCCCTTGCGTTGTAATATATCTGCTCTATTCACACCAAATGATTTCACTTCAACAACAACTTCTGAACCCACAGCAATAGGCTCATCGCATTCAGACAAAAATAAGCTGTCTGCTTTTTCTCCAGCTACAAAGTCTATATATTTCATCTATGCCCCTTCTTATTGACATTCATTCTTTGAGCACACTATAGCCGAACTAGAGCGTGTTGATCCTTATTCAGCTATATATGTCCTTGCATGATGTAATTCGATACAATTCGCCGACATTTATCAATTGCGCTTATTTATGCCCTCAACCATCACATTAAAACCAGAACGAGAAAAATCCTTGCAACGCCGCCACCCATGGGTGTTTGACGGAGCTATCGAACCTCATAAAAATAGAATACATAACGGTGATACTGTAGATGTTTTCAGCTCAGACGGAAAATGGTTGGGCCGCGGTGCTTGGTCTCAGCATTCTCAGATCAAAGTCCGCATATGGACTTTCAGAAAGAACGAAAACATCGATAATGCGTTTTTCTTAAGGCGCATAGAAAGAGCCTGGCAGCAACGTAAAGATCTGCTTCCCCAAATGACTACAGGATATCGATTAGTAGCAGCAGAATCAGATGGTCTACCAGGTGTTACTATCGATATATATGACAATGTTGCTGTCTGCCAACTACTCAGCGCAGGTGCAGACAAACATCGCAGCAAAATTGTGTGGGCACTGCGTAAACTTTTCCCTCATTTAAGTATCCATGAACGGTCAGATGTTGCTGTCAGGAAAAAGGAAGGATTAAAATTAATCACCCAGACACTGCACGGAGAAATACCCGACGAGGTTGTTATTCAAGAGAATGGCATTAAATTGTACATTAACGTTTTAGAAGGCCATAAAACAGGCTTCTATCTTGACCAACGAGATAGCCGACAATTTGTTGGCAGTGTTTGCAAAGATAAGCATGTACTCAATTGCTTTTCTTATACAGGTGCATTTAGCTGTTATGCGTTGGAAAATAATGCGGCTCACGTCACCAGTGTGGATGTTTCAGATCTAGCTATCGAAACGGCCAAAAGAAATATAAAGTTGAATGGCTTGGATGAAAATAAGGCTACTTTTATTCAAAAAGATGTCTTTAAAGTTCTAAGAACACTACAAAGCGAACACAAGACATTTGACCATATCGTTTTAGATCCCCCGAAGTTTGTCGATGCTAAGAGCAATATCAACAGTGGCTGCCGAGGGTATAAAGATATTAACTTACAGGCTTTTAAATTATTAAAAAGCGGTGGAGTTTTAAGCACATTTAGCTGCTCAGGGCTTGTCTCAGCGGAATTATTCCAAAAAGTAGTTGCAGACGCAGCCTTAGATGCGGGTAAAGACATTCAAATTATCAAACACTTGGAACAATCAGCCGACCACCCTGTTGCGACCAATTACCCAGAAGGGTTTTATCTAAAAGGATTAGTCTGTCGAGTGCTATAAGACATGCTTTAACGCTGTAGTAAAAAATGGCGGTTAAGTCATTGACCGCCACATTCGCAAAGGGAAATGCGATTTACTTCATCTCTACTATTTCAACACCTAAAATATAAGATGATTCACTTGACGCTGTACAACGAATCACTTTTACATTGGCATTTAAAGAAGGGATTTGTGAGCTTGTAGATTCGATAGACACTTGTGCCGTAGCACCAATTTCTACAGACTCTTCGACTTCCAGAGACATACCTGTCGCACTTAAATCCTTGCATACAGACGTCAGTGTTCTTGTCGATTGGTTATCACTTACGACAACTTCACAAGGTGAGTTAACCATCATTCGAAAGAAATTGCGATTATCATCATAACCCATCATATCTTTACCTACCTCTAACGACCTTTAAACTGTTCTTTTTATATTGTTGCTGACGACTAAAGTCAATGTGTAATACCAATTTTAATACTTATCGAAGTAAAATTGGTACAGGCACTATATATTGTAACTTCATAATAAGAAAGCCACCAGAGACGTAATTTTTTTACCCTAACGTCTACAACAATACCAACTCGCCTACCCCAAAATTATCAAAAGTCCACCAAAGCGTTCATGATTCTCTTTTCAGAAATTGGACCATTGGTTCCTAATTGCTGAGCAAAGTAAGACACTCGAAGCTCTTCAATCATCCACCTTATACCAAGCAGCTCGCTTGAAGGAGCCTGTCCAATTGGTACTTTTGACATTTTTGCTTTATAAGCATCAGATACCTTTTCAATGCTAATTTGGTGTATCCGATCTTTACTTGGATCAATCACCAATTTCTCGAGCCGCCTTGCAATACCTTTAATATAACGATTCCAATCATCTAGCTTTTCAACACCTAAGTTAGTGACAAAACCCTCAAAAACGAGACTTTGAACATGCGATTTAATATCACTGTGTGCATTGATCATTGTCAACGGAACATTACCTTTCATTTTTTTATGAATAGTATGGGCCGTGGTTAAACCAACCTCGACTTTTTGAGCAATGATTAGTACACGTTCATTCAATTCTGTACGGACAAAATCCCGTAGTTTCCCAAATCGATTTTTATCCATGGTTTCAATATCAAATTCATCCATCAATTCATCTGTTGCCGCATAAATACAATCATCAATAAGTTTTTTCACTTGCCCAAACGGATTGAAGTACAACCCCAACTTAGCCTTGTTTGGTAACTGCTTTTGCAAATACGACACTGGAGACGGTATATTCATCAAAACCAAACGCCTCAAGCCTAGATGATTCTCCTTAAGCGCTTTTTCACGAGTATCAAACAGCCCAATGGAAACACTCTCCTTGTCATCAACTAACGCTGGATAGGCTTTAACGTCAAAACCACTCTGCTTCTCAATAAACTCTTTGGGCAAAGGATCAAAATCCCAATCTGTAATTCCTTTACGTTCAATTGAACTTTCTGCTGCACTTTTTATTGTTTCACTCATTTGTTCACTGAGTTTTTGCTTTAAACTCAGTAAATCGCGTCCTTGCGCAATCACTTTTTTATGCTTGTCGAGCACCTTAAAATTAAAGCGTAAATGTCTGGCTAAATTATCGTACTTCCACTCATCTTCAGGGACTTTAACCCCAGTCATTCGGTGGAGTTTATGAGTGATAACGTCAATAAAAGGTTGCTCAGGGTTGTTCAAATCAGCCAAGCAAGCATCAGCGTAATTAGGAGCTGGAACAAAGTTCTTTCGCAAAGATTTAGGTAACGACTTAATTAAACTAACAATAAGTTCGTGCCTAAAACCTGGAATAAGCCAATCAAAGCCAACATTTTGCACTTGATTCAGTAAAGGCAATGGGATCAACAAACTGACACCATCATCTTCGGCTGTAGGCTCAAATTCATAACTCATAGGCAAAGTGAGATTCGTTTGCTGCCACGTTTTAGGAAAGTCTAATGCCGAGACTTTGTTACCTGTTTTAGTCAGCTGTTCCACTGAAAAAGTCAGCATCTTAGGATGCGATTCACACGCTTTACGCCACCACTTTTTAAACGTTGCCTCTGACACAACGTTCTCTGGAATATGCTTCTGATAAAAAATAACCAGCTCTTCTTCATCAACTAGTATGTCACGACGCCTCGACTGATTTTCTTGTTCAATAACACCGTCGACTAACTCATGATTATGCTTAAGAAACGCGTAATTAAGCTTAGTTTGCCCTCCAACCAAGGCCTCTTGAATAAAGAGTGCGTGGCAAGCTTGTGGGTCAACATTGCCATAATCCACGAGTCGTCGAGTAATAATAGGCAAACCATAAAGAGTCACTGTTTGATAGGCTTGAACATTGCCTCGTTTCTTTGACCAGTGAGGTTCGTCATAGCGTGTTTTAACTAAGTGAGGAGCTAGAGACTCCAGCCACTGTGGTTGAATTTTTGCGCTCACTCGAGCAAAGAGTTTTGAGGTTTCAACAAGCTCTGCTGTCATAATCCACTTAGGCGACTGCTTGGCTAACCCAGAACCAGGAAAGATCATGAACCGACTATTGCGAGCACCTAAGTATTCATGTCGATTATCTTTTGTACCAATCTGTGACAACAACCCAGAAGCAATAGCAATATGAATATCATCATATTTTGCCTCTTCGCTATTTAATCGAAAACCTAGCTCAACGATACTGCGCTTCAACTGACTAACAATATCTTGCCACTCTCTCATTCGTAAGTAATTGATAAAATGTTGATGGCACCATTTACGTAATTGATTGTTAGTTAATTCATTCTGCTTTTCTTTAAATAGCTGCCATAAATTGTAAAAAGAAAGGAAATCTGAATCTTTATCCGCGTATTCAGCATGAGATTGGTCAGCAGCTTGCCTTTTCTCTTGTGGCCTTTCTCTCGGATCTTGGATACTCAAGGCTGCGGTAATAATAATAACTTCAGACAAGCTTTGCTGATGATGCCCTTCAATCACCATACGAGCATATCGAGGGTCAACCGGCAATCTAGCCAGCTTTTTACCTAGCACTGTCAAACGGGTTTTATGGTGATTTTTCTCAATAGCACCAAGTTCTTCTAATAACTTGAATCCGTCATTAATTTGTCGCCCATCAGGCGCTTGTACAAAGGGAAAAGCTTGCATATCGCCCAACCCCAATGCCAGCATTTGCAAAATGACAGAAGCTAAGTTTGTACGAACAATTTCAGGGTCAGTAAATTCTGGTCTGCCTAGGTAATCATCTTCAGAGTAGAGGCGAATACAAACACCTGATGAAACACGGCCGCAACGCCCTGCTCTTTGATTTGCCGACGCTTGAGAAATACTTTCTATGGGTAAACGTTGAACTTTACTTCTTGGGCTATAACGTGAAATACGAGCCGTTCCTGGATCGATAACATATTTAATACCCGGAACTGTCAATGATGTTTCAGCCACATTGGTCGCCAGTACAATACGTCGTCCCGAATGAGATTGAAAAATACGATTCTGCTCACTTGAAGAAAGCCTTGCGTATAGAGGAACGACTTCAGTATGGGTTAATTGGCATCGATTCAACGCATGCTCGGTATCTCTAATTTCTCGCTCACCACTAAGGAATATTAATATGTCCCCTCGCCCTAATCGACTAAGTTCATTAACGGCTTCGATAATACCTTGAATCTGATCCAGATCTTCTTCATCACCATCCTTTAATAGTGGACGATAACGCATCTCAACAGGGTATGTCCTGCCACTCACTTGAATAATGGGTGCGTTGTCAAAATGCTTCGAGAACCTTTCAGGGTCTATCGTTGCAGAAGTGATAATAAGTTTTAAGTCTGGCCTTCGTGGTAACAATTGTTTCAAGTAGCCCAAAATAAAATCGATATTCAGGCTTCGCTCGTGTGCTTCATCGATAATGATCGTATCGTAATCATTAAGAAATCGATCGCGTTGTATTTCAGCAAGTAGAATGCCGTCAGTCATCAATTTGATGTAGCTGCTATCACTGACTTTATCTGAAAAGCGCACTTTAAAACCAACGAGTTGACCTATTTCACTATCAAGCTCCTCAGCTATGCGACTAGCCACACTGCGAGCAGCAAGTCGCCGTGGTTGCGTATGACCAATCAGCCCTTTTATGCCTCGGCCTACTTGCAGGCATATTTTAGGTATCTGAGTTGTTTTACCCGAGCCAGTTTCACCAGCAATAATAACAACCTGATTGTGTTCAATTGCGTCAGCGATATCATCAACTCTATCGCACACGGGTAAATCTGGGTACTCAAAAGCGGGGGTATTGCTTCCTCGCTCCTTAGCTACAGCAATAGACGTTTCAATATCGTTAAGCGCTTTCTCTAGTGCCTGATGCCGTTCATTTTCAGGCAAACGTTGCGCTTTTTTTAACTGAATCGATAATTGATGGCGCCGAGACGTCATGCAATGCTCAAGTAAGGAATTTATTGAAGACATCAAAAAACCACTGATAAGGATAATAACTACACGCTCAAAACTGACAAATAGGCGAGCATAGTGAAATAATTGTTTTTACTGGTATATATGATCCTAATCCAATGTTCTAACGATTACTACCGCACACACACCATAAAAGAACGGAGTATGGAAGTTATACCAATCCGCATTGTAAATTGGTATTAGCATCAACATCAGGTGTCCAAATAGGTTGGCAAACTTGTATAACTCGTATTCAGTAAAAAAAGAACGTTAATGATCTAAAAAATGAACTATACGTACATGCTTAATGTCAAATAAATTGCACTAAAATAGTGACCGTTAAAGTAGCTTGGTGAGCATATAATCTAGTTTGGCCAATAACTGTCCAAATCGTTCATTTTTATCACTAAAATGTCACTTTTTTATAGAAAGCAGTTTAATAACCTTACTTTCTAATGTTAATGTATCGTTTTGGTTTTAATTTCAAAGACTTCGCCTTTGCGATTTATATCAGCGTATAGGGTATTCCGCATGATTCTGGACTTTTTAAAACACCTTTTAGGCTTAAAACCTAAGCCTGAGGTTCCTAAGCAGCAAGTCTATAACTTGTCGCTTTATTACTTTAGCAGCTGCCCCTTCTGTAGGACAGTTATAAGAAGAATGAAGCACCTTAACATTGAATTCCCTCTGAGAAATATCAATGAAAATGATAAATTTAAGGAAGAATTAATCAAGAACGGTGGTAAGCAAACCGTCCCCTGCTTGAGAATAGAAAAGCAAAATGGCGACGATGAATGGATGTACGAGTCAATGGATATCATTGCATACCTAGACAAACGATTTGATGCGTCGAGCAAGTAAAATCAGGCTCAAATGAAATGTCCAAAGAGTGAATATACTTTGTTCATAACATGATAGGATCATACAAGTTATATACGGATACACCAATTGAGCCATTCAACCCCTTCGCTTTTTTTTCATGACTTCGAGACTTGGGGTACAAACCCTAAGCTGGACTTTCCCTCTCAATTTGCAGGCGTTAGAACCGACACCGATTTAAACATTATAGGGAAACCGGTCAATATATATTGCCAGATTCCTAACGATTACCTTCCGCAACCTCAAGCTGCACTTATTACCGGCATATCACCTCAACAGACCTTGAGAGATGGCCTTATTGAACCGCATTTTATTGCTCGTATTATGCAAGAGTTTACTGAGCCCAATACCTGCATGTTAGGATACAACAGCTTAAGGTTTGATGATGAAGTCACTCGATTTACTCTATACCGAAACTTCTATGATCCCTACGCACGCGAATGGCAAAATGGTAACAGCCGTTGGGATATTATCGACATGGTGAGGGCTTGCTACGCACTTCGCCCTGACGGTATTGAATGGCCTAAAGACGAATATGGCATACCTAGCTTCAAACTTGAAAGACTGTCTAAAGCCAACAATCTAGAACATCTGAATGCACATGATGCTATGTCTGATGTTTATGCCACTATCGCTATCGCAAAGCTGATTAAAGAGAAGCAACCTAAGCTCTATCAGTACTTATTTGATTTAAGAAAGAAAAACGCCGTTTCTCAACTCATTGATGTCAACGGCACCAAGCCACTTGTTCATATATCATCTAAAATCTCTTCAAAACACGGCTGTTGCACGTGGATACTGCCAATAGCTTGGCATCCCACAAACAAAAACGCGGTCATATGCTTAAACTTGATGTTAGACCCTAAACCTCTTTACCAGTTATCAGTTGACGATATTATAGAAAAGCTATACCAACCAAGCGAGTCTATGTCTGTGGGTGAACAACGCCTACCACTAAAATTAATTCATATTAATAAATGTCCTGTATTAGCACCGGCGAAAACACTGACAGCAGAAAACGCAGAAAGATTAAATATTGATAGAGAATTATGCTTAAAAAACCTTGAGTGGGTGCAAAATAATGAGTCTCTTGCTGCTAAAATCACTGAGGTATATCGACAAGAGCAACCAAGTCAAAAAGTGGATGCTGAGCAAGCGTTGTACACAGGCGGCTTTTTTAGCCAAGCCGACAAACAACGAATGGATAAAATAAGAGAGTCAAAACCAGAGCAATTAACGGAAATGGATTGGTTTTTTGAAGATTCAAGGCTCGACACTTTACTGTTTAGATATAAAGCGCGGCATTTTCCACAAACATTAAGTTACAAAGAACAACTCAAATGGCAAGAGTTCCGCCGCGCAAAGCTAGCAGATAACGACATAACTGCTAGTATAAAGGCAGATGAGTTCGTTATTGAAATAGAGCGTTTAGTGCAAATGAATTCTGCCGATAGTAATAAAGTAGCTTTACTTAAATCGCTTTATGACTATGGTGCATCGCTATAATTATATAGATGTAGAGTAACTAAAGCGGTTAGCCACGGAGCAATTTAAAGAGAAATATGCAAGGTTTAACGTTACAACTTGATAAGAAAAACGGATTACAACTAACTTTACTGCCTAGTGACGTTTCCAGTGTGCTGGACGCGAAAACTCTAGTGACTTATGTTAAGTCTAGCCAATATAGCAACTTGATGATCTTCGAAGACAAGTTGTTAAATGTTATCGCGCTCTATAACGAATCTAAAAACACTGGTCAATCTAAGCCGATTATTGAGAAAATCGGCGAGGTCAAACAAGCAGATATTGTTGTAAGAATATCTGATGATTCAATGAATGCTTTTATGACAGTAATAGCACCTCATGGTGGTGAGCCTCCAAGTTACGAAGAGCTCACAGCAAAAGCCAAACAGAATGGCTTAGTGCGAGGTCTAAGCGCCAAAAGACTCAAAAAAGTTGCCCAATGGTGTGAGACGGCAAAACCCGGCGACACCATTGATGAACTCGTAGCCAAAAGCCTCCCCGCTCGACACGGAAGATCATCAAGAGTTAAACCTCTGGTCCCTAATGCTTTGGAACGCATACTCAAGCCTCAGAAATCAGACAACAATAAAGTTAATATGCGTAACCTTGGTGACATAATTTGTGTCAAAGTCGGCACTAAACTTTTGCACCGGATCCCCCCAACTGAAGGTCGACATGGTTACACTGTTACAGGAGTCGACGTCGAGCCTCATCCAGGTGCATGGCTCGACTTAGTGCCAGGTGAAGGTACTGAAATTAGCCCCGAAGATGAAAACTACTTGATTGCTAAGATAGATGGCATGCCCAAATTCAAAGATGGTCAGATGTGGGTAGACGATACCTTCATTTGTCCTGGGGTTAATGTCGGTAGTGGAAACATCAAATATAATGGTGCGGTACTTGTGAATGGTGACGTCACTGAAAACATGAGCATTATTGCCGAAGGTGATGTAACAGTAAACGGCTTTGTAGAGTCAGCAACTATCGAAGCTGGCGGAGATATCATTATCACTGAAGGAGCCATGGGTAAAGTTAGCGGTACTGACGTGCAGAAAACAACCCACTTGATGGCTCAAGGCAGTGTCTATGTGCAACATGCACAAGGTATATGTGTGAACTGCAATGGCAATGTCAATATTGGTAAGCAGCTGGCTTATAGTGAAGTAAATTGCGGTGGCAGTGTCATTGTTGGAGATGCTCGAAAGCCATCGGGGAAACTTTTCGCCTGTAAAATAAACTGTAAAACAGAGGTCTGCGCCGGTATTTTAGGTGCGGTATCAGGCAGCCAATTAACCATTGATTATAGTAAGGCATACAATGACCTCATTAAGCGACGAGATATCTTAAGTAACGTTGTTAAACAGCTTGAAGAGCATCTTGACCGACATAGGGGTAAACTTGAAGGTACTAACATTGAAAGTTGCCCCCCTCATTTACGCCCAAAGCTGAAAGAAATCAGTTCACTCTTTAGTAATGAAGAAAGGAACTATACTTGGCTAAAATCTAAGCTGGAACTCATTCAACAAGAGAAAGATGACTATTCATACTATTTAAAAGTTATCGCACATGACAAAATTTTCCCTGGCGTTTCAGTAAAACTCAATACAAAAACTTGGCGAGCTGAACGGGAATACAGAACGGCTAAGATAGCTTATCTCGGGCATGTTTGGACATATGAACCCATGCAATAATGCGTGTTGATCTTTAATGTAGACGCTGTAGGCTATCGCTAGATATTTAAACCAAAGGCCACGAGCGCAATGCCATCATCAATTTATGATTTTACCGTTCCCCAAAAAGACAAATCTGAGCTACCGCTCAGTGAATTTAAAAACAAAGTACTGTTGGTTGTGAATACCGCCAGCAAGTGTGGTTTTACACCGCAATACGATGGCCTTCAAAAACTTCACAAAGCTCACGCAGATAAAGGCTTTGCTGTGCTCGGCTTTCCATGTGACCAATTCGGGCACCAAGAACCAGGTGACGATGAAGAGATCACGCAATTTTGCACAATGAATTTTAACGTCACTTTCCCTGTTTTTAGTAAAATTGACGTTAATGGTACAAATACTCTAGCACTCTTCGAATACCTAAAACAGGAGGCGCCTGGATTACTAGGCAGTAAGAGTATCAAATGGAATTTCACAAAATTTTTGGTCAATAAAGAAGGGAAAGTACTTAAACGCTATTCGCCTAAAACAAAACCAGAGCAGATTGAAAAAGATATTCTCGCTGAATTAAGCACATAACACGATAGCCTCTCCAACTCACTGCCTGTAAGGCAGTGAGTTATTATTCACCGATTCCAGCTAGAGTGCGAAATAACACCCGTCACCCTACTTTCTTCAAAAGTATATGGAAGTACTTCCCAAGCCATTTAAATGGCTCTTCACAACCATAACGTTGTTCAAGATCTTTAAGTTCTTCATACCGAGTTTCTTGAAATTCTGTAGGCTTCAAATAATCATGAAAGCATCGAATACCGGCACTGTGTATCACTTCAAACTCTTTTTTTTCATTAAGAAAATTCATGACATCACTTGGTGATAACGGATGTTGGGGGTTTAATGCCACGCGGTTTTTAACCGATAAGTTATTCTGTATATATTCGAAATTCCCGTAAAGGACATTGCCAAATAGGTGCGCATCTTTGTTAAAAAAGCTCAAAGATATATGTCCGTTAGGTTTCACCAGTGACATCAAGTGATTAACCGTGTCATAAGGAGAGCTCAGCCACTCCATGACTGCATGGCATAACACCAGATCATAAGGTTGCTCTGGTGTTAGCTGTTTAATTTCTTGATGTTGAATAGTTAAACCACTCAAACCTTCACAATCAGACTCAGCCTTTCTCAGGCAATCAAGGGATATATCATTCAATACAACTTTGTGCCCCAATGACAATAGAGCTTTCGTCATCACGCCAGTGCCACCACCGGCATCCAGAACATCAATAGGTAAACTGTCAGGGGCCGAAAGTGCAAGGTATTTATCTAAATAGTAAATCAATAAATCTTGCCGCAACCTCCCTTTACTCTTCCCATAAATATTATTTGAAAATTTACTCGCTAACGCATCAAAGCTTTTATCTTGTAGGCTATTGTTAGCTGCAACACATGATTTCTTTTTCATTGCATCACTATTTAAGCAGGGTTATCTATATCGACAAACTCGACACTAATATCATATGTATTATTTAAGTAGTTACCGAGTGCCTTCACACCATAGCGCTCTGTTGCATGATGCCCAGCTGCAATAAAATGTATCCCCATCTCTCGAGCAATATGGATGGTCTGCTCGGAAACCTCACCTGTCATAAATGCTTGCATACCTTGCTGTGCAGCCATTTCGATATAGCTCTGCCCGCCTCCAGTACACCACCCTACCTTTGTAATAGGGTCATCACTAACCTTTTCAACTAAAGGGCATCGACCTAGCTTTAGTTCAACAGTCCTCGCTAACATGTCAATCGTCTGTGGTTGAGGAAGAGTCCCACCAACCAGAACACTATTGGCACTACCATCATTTAGTACCTCAATACTCTCAATTCCTAATAACTTGCCTAATTGCGCGTTATTGCCGAGCTCGGAGTGAATATCTAAAGGTAAGTGATAAGCTAGTAAATTAATATCATGCGCCAACAATTTTGATAGACGCTTTCTCTTCATTCCGACAACACACGCATTTTCATTTTTCCAAAAGTAACCATGATGCACTAATATAGCGTCCGCCTTTTTTTCAATGGCTTGATCTATCAACGCTTCGCTAGCAGTCACGCCAGTAACAACTTTCGTAATGCGAGTTTTACCTTCAACTTGTAAACCATTGGGACAATAGTCTCTAATGGCTTGTGTGTTTAGTAAGGCATCTATTTCACTAACAAGTCGGTGAGTTAACATATAATTCCTTAGGTTCGTCTATCAAAATTAGACATTTAATGTCAAAAACGGTATAAAAAAGCTTCTAAGTACTAACTGTAGAGAATACACAATCTTATGAGTAAATTGGATAAAGAAGAGGTCATTTCAAAGTTTACTGAGGCCTATAAATCCGCAAATGGAAAAGAGCCAAGCATAGAAGCTAAAGGTGGATGGTACAGTGTTGATGGCGGTAAGAATATCCGTTTAGCACAATTAAGTGAAATGATTGACGAATTATCATCAGGAAATAATGCTGACTCACCTAAGTCTGCACCTGCTGTAGAGAAAAAAGCAAAAGCTAAACCTGCAGCACCTAAAGCTACGGCTAAAAAGCCTAAACAGAAAAAATCTGGCTTTTCTGTGAAAGCATATTGGGCTGAAAAAATTTCTGAAAGCGATTCAAATAATCAATCGCCAAGATAAACGGCGTTTGTCATAAATAATAATTAAAAAAATAGCGACTTTTAGTCGCTATTTTTTTAGGTCGCTTAATAACAAATATAAACTCTGAGAAATTAAACTTTAAATACCATTCAGAATAAAACGTTTAAACAAGCTTTACTCTGAATCAGTGGGTTTACTCTCTTCAACACGGCTCTTAAGTTTTTGCCCCGGTCTAAAAGTAACAACACGCCTAGCTTTAATAGGTATATCCTCGCCTGTTTTAGGATTCCTACCTGGACGTTCACTTTTTGTACGCAGATCGAAATTACCAAAACCAGAGAGTTTAACTTGCTCTCCAGACTCCAATACTTCTCGAATCTCTTCAAAAAATGACTCCACAAGCTCTTTAGCGTCACGTTTATTAACACCTAATTTTAAGAACAAGTGTTCAGCCATTTCGGCCTTAGTCAGTGCCATAGATCAATCCCTCAAGGTTGCACCATATTTGCTTTGTAATTCATACACTATATTATCAACGATAGCCTGAATATCTTGATCTTCTAGCGTCCTTGTAACGTTCTGTAACGTTAAAGAGATCGCTAAGCTTTTCTTGCTCGCCTCTATACCAGTACCTCGGTATATATCGAACAAGTTTAGGCCAACCAGTTGATTTTCGCCAATTTTTTCTATGTGGTTCAATATATCACCAACTGATATGGTTTCGTCAACAACTATCGCAATATCTCGTCTATTTGACGGAAATTTTGATATTTCTGAAGCCTCGGGTAGTTGTCTATGACCTATAGTATCCAAAAATAGTTCAAAGACAAAAACACGTCCATTAACACCTAATAACTTTTGATGCTGAGGATGCACAGCTCCGACATAACCGATAAGCTGCTCATTGATATGAATTGATGCACTCTGACCAGGATGCAAACAACTCAAATCCGCAACTTCAAACGCCACGCCATCACTAAAGCCTAAATGCTCAATTAGAGCTTCGACATCACCTTTGATATCATAAAAATCAACACTTTCTGCTGAATTATCCCATCGCTCGTTTTCCTTTAATCCAGCAATAACACCAGACAGCGTCATCTCCTGCTTAGCTCCCGAATGTTCATTCGAGTCAGGTATAAACCTCAGCCCTGTTTCAAACAATCGGACACGTCCCTGCTGGCGCTTCTGATTGTATGATACAGATTGTAACAGCCCGGGCCACAAACTTACCCGCATAACCGACATTTCTGATGAAATAGGATAAGGCAAGCTCAATGCATCGTATTGAGGAAATAATGCACTTTGAAGCTTAGGGTCAACGAAAGAATAAGTAATAGCTTCTTGATACCCGAAAGACACTAACAATTGCTTCATTTTATCTGTCGATAAAGCAGTTTCTTTCTTGGGCGACATCGTTAGTTTTGCTGTCGGCGATACTGATTCAATATTGTTGTAACCATAAACACGAGCAATTTCTTCAATTAAATCAACTTCGATTGTAATATCAAATCTATATGCTGGCACTTTAACCAACCAAGAACCTTCGGCACTCGCTATTTCAAAACCCAATCGATTTAGAATGTCTTCAATATGCGTTGGAGATATTTCAACGCCAAGAAGCTTGGTAATACGTTGATGCCTCAAAGAAATGGATTTACTTGATGGTAAATTATCCTCACTCAACCCTTCTACGACAGGTCCAGCTTCTCCACCAACAATCTGTAACAGCAAGGATGTTGCTCGCTCCATTGCGAAGTTTTGCAACTCCGGATCAACACCTCTTTCATAGCGATGTGATGCGTCTGTATGTAAACCATACTGTCTTGCAACGCCTTGAATAGCATCAGGTGAGAAAAAAGCTGACTCAAGAAATATATCTTTAGTCTCTCTGGTAACACCAGAGTCAATCCCTCCAAAAATACCAGCCATACACATAGGTTTCTGCGAATCTGCAATCACTAAAGTATTAGGTTTTAGCTCAACTTCATTGCCATCTAATAGTGTGAGTCTTTCTTTTTCAGCAGCAAATCTAATCCTCACATCACCATCTATCTTACCTAGATCGAAGGCATGCATAGGATGGCCTAGTTCCAATAAAACATAATTAGTGACATCAACAACGGGATCAATACTACGGACGCCACAGCGCCTTAATTTCTCAGTTAGCCATAACGGACTAGAAGCATTTACATTCACCTTGCGAATAACTCGCCCCAAATAGCGAGGACAAGCTTCAGGCGCTTCTAATGTAATACCCCGTTGGTCTTCAATCGTTGGAGTTGTTGGTTCGACAGATAATGCGTTGACATCGGACTGATTAAGAACACCAACTTCTCGAGCCAAGCCTTTAATCCCTAAACAATCCGAACGGTTGGGTGTTAAATCAACTTCTATAGTAACGTCGTCAAGTTCAAGGTATTGACGAATATCCTCACCTACAGGTGCGTCAGACGGTAATTCAATAATACCATCCGATTCATCAGACAATTCCAACTCTGAAGCTGAACACAACATACCAAAAGATGGTTGTCCACGAAGCTTCGCCTTCTTTATCTTAAAATTACCAGGTAATACAGCACCGACTTTTGCAACAGCAACCTTCAATCCTTGGCGACAATTAGGCGCACCACAAACAATATCGATAAGCTCGTCGTCACCAACATTTATTTTAGTAACTTTTAATTTGTCGGCATCAGGGTGCTGTCCACATTCAACGACTTCCCCAACAACAACATGGGTAAATTCGCCAGCAACAGGCTCTACACCGTCAACTTCCAAGCCAGCCATGGTAATTTGTTCAACAAGTTCATCGGTTGATATCGCAGGGCTTACCCATTCACGCAACCACTTTTCACTGAATTTCATCTTGTTGTTTCTTCCTAATTAAATTGCTTCAAAAAACGCAGATCATTCTCAAAAAATGAACGTAAGTCATTTACTTGATAACGCAACATAGTTAAGCGCTCTACCCCCATACCGAAAGCAAAACCTGTATACTTTTCAGAGTCAATATTGACAGCTTTCAATACATTAGGATGCACCATGCCGCAGCCTAATACCTCTAACCATTTGCCATTTTTACCCATCACATCAACTTCTGCTGATGGTTCAGTAAAAGGAAAATAAGAAGGTCTAAACCGCACTTTCAAGTCGTCTTCAAAAAAGTTATTGAGAAAATCGTGTAAAATACCTTTCAACTCAGAAAAGCTCACATTTTCATCCACCATCAACCCTTCGACCTGATGAAACATAGGTGTATGCGTTTGATCATAGTCATTACGATAGACACGCCCAGGTGAAATGATTCGAAGTGGCGGTTGTTCAACTTCCATTGTTCTGATTTGCACACCAGAAGTCTGTGTTCTCAGCATAACGTCAGGGTTAAAATAGAACGTATCATGATCTGCTCTTGCAGGATGATTCGCTGGAATATTCAAAGCATCAAAATTATGGAAGCCATCTTCGATTTCTGGTCCAGATTTCACGCTAAAACCAAGCTCTCCAAAAAAGTTCTGAATTCGATTAATAGTTTGCGTAACAGGATGCAAGCCACCAACAGCGTTAGCTCTGCCTGGCAGAGTAATATCAATTTTTTCAGCATCTAACTTGGCATTCAATTCTTGCAATCGCAAGACATCCCCACGTGCCTGAATAAGCTGCTGAATTTGCTGTTTAGCCTGATTTATCTTTTGGCCAGCTTTTGGTCTCTCTTCAGCCGAGAGACTGCCTAAGGATTTCAATAAATCTGTTAGCTTGCCTTTTTTACCCATATACTCAACACGCACAGCGTCAAGCGTGTTGACATCCTGAGCTTCATTGATATTTGTTTCTGCTGCGCTAATAATGGCTTCGAGCTGCATAAAACCCTCTGAGAATCGACATTTAAGCCGAGTGAATAATATCCCTAAACGATATGTGAATAATGTTTTGGGTATAAATAAAATAAAGAGCGGAATTTTACCGAAAAGGACTTGAAGAGGCTATATATAAAACACGTAAAATCAGTGATCTAGTCAAATTTTTGGTAAAAAAAAACGGTAAACTTCCTGCTTACCGTTTTCTGAAAGAACTTAAGCTTAAGTTAAATTAAGCTAATGCACCCTTTGCTGCTTCAACTAATGCAGTAAATGCATTTTTGTCGTGAACAGCAATGTCTGCAAGAATTTTACGATCGATTTCCACTGATGCTTTTTTCAAACCATTAATGAAACGACTGTAAGATAAACCATTTTGACGCGCAGCGGCGTTAATACGAGCAATCCACAGTTGACGGAATTGACGCTTACGTTGACGACGATCACGATAAGCATATTGTCCGGCTTTAGTTACTGCTTGGAAAGCAACGCGATATACACGGCTACGAGCTCCGTAATATCCTTTGGCTTGCTTGAGAACTTTTTTGTGACGTGCACGGGCTACTACACCACGTTTTACTCTTGCCATTTTTCAGTCTCCTCTCTTAAACGTACGGTAACATGCGTTGGATCAACGCCGTATCTGCATCATGTGCAAGCTTTTTGCCACGCAAATGACGCTTACGCTTAGAACTCTTTTTCGTCAAAATGTGACGTAAATGAGACTGTTTACTTTTGAAACGACCTGAAGCGGTTTTTTTAAAACGCTTGGCAGCTCCACTGTTGGATTTCATTTTAGGCATTGCTAAAACTCCGCATTGTTAAATCTACATTTGTAGATCAAAATTACAATTTAGCAGCAAGGCGAATAGACACTTTCGAACCTATTACTTTAGGGCCTTAACTACTTCTTAATTGGGGCAAGCACCATGATCATCTGTCTGCCTTCTACCCGATTAGGGAAAGACTCACAGTTGGCAATGTCTTCTAAATCAGTTTTTACACGATTCAGTAGATCAATACCGATACTCTGATGCGCCATTTCACGACCACGATAGCGAATCGTTACTTTGGCTTTATCACCACCTTCTAGAAAGCGACGCAGGTTGCGCAGTTTTACCT
>CAZXIN010000062.1:0-19403 GCA_964640795.1 uncultured Pseudoalteromonadaceae bacterium
TATTCGCAGAGCAGGTGCAAAACAATCCTGATAATACGGCCCTTGTCTTTGGTGATACTCGATTGAGCTACAGTGAACTTGATCGCAGAGTAAATCAAATGGCCAATTACCTGATAGCCGAAGGCGTTCAACGGGAAGATCGAATTGGTGTGTGTCTACCCCGTAATGAGCTAGTGCTTATAAGCTTTTTGGCTATATGGAGAGCAGGTGCTGCTTATGTGCCTCTTGATCCAAGTTACCCACAAGAAAGATTGGCGTATATTGCAGAAAATGCGGATGTGTCCAGAGTGTTGGTCAGCATTGGTACAGATATGGAGGTTTTCAGTGAACATGTAACTCGTTTGGTCACTGATAGTGAGAAGATGATAACTGAAGTGGCTGCTCAGCCTGATAACACGCCTGTGATAGCCTATACAGGTGGCCATAGTTTAGCCTATATCCTCTATACATCAGGCTCTACGGGTAATCCTAAAGGCGTTTGTATTGAACACCATTCTCTGGTGAACATTTTGCGTTATATGAAGGATGAAAAACCGGGTATTAAAGCTTCAGATAGGATGTTGTGTCTGACGTCCATTGGTTTTGATATTATTGGAGTGGAGCTTTACCTGCCAATACTTTGTGGTGCTCAGGTTCACATGGGAGATGATGCGTTGGTAAAAGATGGCGCAAGAATTCGTGATTACATCAATCAACACAATATTACCTGTGTTCAGGCAACACCTTCAAGTTGGCAAATTCTGCTAATGGAAGATGACTGGTCACCGGGGCCTGACTTT
Source organism: uncultured Pseudoalteromonadaceae bacterium (assembly GCA_964640795.1). Lineage (GTDB taxonomy): Bacteria > Pseudomonadota > Gammaproteobacteria > Enterobacterales > Alteromonadaceae > M269. Next base: position 780 of record CAZXIN010000062.1, read on the forward strand.
AAGGCGCTGTGTGGTGGTGAAGCGCTACCTGAACATACAGCAGCTGATTTGCTGGCACGCCTTGCCCGTCATGGTGGTCGTGCATGGAACTTCTATGGACCAACTGAAACCACTATCTGGTCAAGTGGCCTTGAATTGGGTGAGGGTGAGGTGCGTGTGGGCCCCGGTCTTTACAATACTCAGTTTTATGTGTTGTCGCCAGAAGGGCAACTACAACCTCCGGGTTGTCAGGGGGAACTGTTTATCAGCGGTGAAGGTTTAGCGCGAGCTTATTGGTCTAAACCTGAACTTACCGAAGAACGATTTATCAGCCTGCCACATGTAGCTGATGGGGCGCGCATATATAGTACCGGCGATAAAGTGCGTTGGTTGGCGAATGGCACCCTTGAATATCTCGGGCGTATGGATACTCAAGTGAAACTGCGAGGTTTCCGTATTGAGTTGGGAGAGATAGAGTCTCGTCTGGTGGATCTCGAAGAAGTGGAACAAGGTGCTGTAGTGTTACAGGAGCACAATAGTAATAAGCACTTGGTTGCATTTATTACCCTTGAAGGTGATAGTTATGAACAGGGCGATCATGAAGTGTTGCAGGCATCCATCAAAGGCCGTTTGCAAGCGCACTTACCAGATTACATGATCCCTACCTTTGTGCGAGTTGTGAATTGCCTCCCTAAAACGCCAAATGACAAATTAGATCGCAAGGCTCTCCAGAAAATGGGCACCAATGAAATCTCACAGGTTGAATATAAAGAACCTGTCTCTGAAATGGAAAAAAAACTTAGCAGCATCTGGCAATCCATTTTGAGTAAAGAAAGAATTAGTATAGATGCTAATATTTTCGAGGAAGGCGTGGATTCCATATTATTAATGAAAACCATTTCACAACTTAGAAAACAAAACATTTTACTGTCTCTAAAAGACGCTTTTAAATACCAGACAATAGAGTCTTTGGCTAAATATCTGGAAGATAATGAAAAGTCTAGAGAGCAAGTATTGATAACTGACGAAAAGCTACTCAAAGACAAGGGCATCATCATTTAAGGAAGAGTAAAAAAACTGTCATTTAAGTTGTAACAACCAAAAAGTGCTGATAGCATTAATGGTAAGAAACATTATCATTAATGTAACTCCATATATAGTTGCATCTACTATTTGTGTCAGTTTAGAGCTGAATCATTTAGCGTAGTTGTATGCTGTAGGTAGTTTAAGATCTCACGCGTGAGATCAAAAAAATCTTAATCTATTATCAATCAGGCAACTGTTTAGTGCATCACGCACCTTTGTCTGGGAACACCTAAATTAAAACTATAACTAGCGATCGCAGGTCTTGTGAATGATTAGACGGTTTATGGAAAAGTCTCCTTTGATATCAAGGGTGATAATTTGGATAGCTTTGCCATTGGCATTGACTATGTTGTTTTGGCTGTGGAATATATATGGCGCTTTCCCGCAATACAGTGGCTTTGTTAATGCTTTAGGATTGAATCAAGACGTTGTCATCCATCGTGATAAATGGGGTATTCCCAATATCAACAGTCGCCACAACAACGATTTATATTTTGCTATGGGCTATGTGCACGCACAAGATAGAATGTGGCAAATGGATTTTCAGCGACACAAAGGGAAGGGGAATTTGAGCTCCATGTTAGGAGCCGTTTTTGTTAATGACGACAGGTTTTATCAGTCACTAGGGCTCGAAAAGCTCGCTACAGAAAACTTGTCCAGCCTCAATCAACAAACAAAAGACAGCATTCAGGCTTACACTAACGGTGTAAATCAATGGATTAACAATCAAACTAAACTTCCTCCCGAATATGAATCATTGAATTTAATACCGGAGGTATGGACCTCAATTGACTCTGTTTTGATATTTAAACTGTTCCAATTTGAATTAGATAATTCCTTTACGGAAGAGCTGCAAAACTTGTCGTTACTAAAGTTAATAGGCAAACCATTATTCGAAGCCATCTTACAAGAAGACATTGAATTGCCGGGTTATTCCGCTGCGACGACATTGACCAATATTCCCGGTGCTGAGTTACTATCCCTTACTCAGCAAACGCAAACGCTATCGAAACCTTACTACACCGGTAGCAATGCCTGGGCTTTGTCTGGAAATATGACGGAGTCCGGCAGTCCTATTCTGGCATTCGACCCTCATATGTCTTTGTCTTTGCCTTCACGCTGGTATGTGGTCAAACAATCTATCAATGATATGGATATCTCTGGCGTTACTATTCCTGGGGTGCCATTTATTATTTCTGGTAATAATAACCTGTTGGCGTGGGGTATGACGGCCATGCAAGCCGATACTCAAGATTTATTTGTATTGCGTACTCATCCATACAACAGTAACCAGTATTTATACGAAGGCGACTGGTTGGACTTTGAAAGTTTTGCATTAGAGGTGGATATCAGACAAGACTTTCCGAGAACTCTCAAACCTAAAGTTAAACCTGTAAGATGGACTGCCCGAAATTCTGTGTTTGGTCCGGTAATTTCAGATCTGAGTGGTTCCTATGTATTTCCCATGGCTTTAAAGTGGCAAGGCTTTGAATCTGAAGATCGCTCATTACAAGGTCTCATGGAAATGAATTTTGCAGGCAATCTCGACACGTTCAATCTTGGCTTGTCCCTTATTAATTCTCCTGCTGTTGTATTGGTCTATGCTGATAAACAAGACAATATCGCACTGTTACCCGGTGGTAATGTGCCCGTTAGAGAAAATGGAAGTGGCGTGCTACCAGCACCCGGTTGGACTAGTGAATTTGATTGGCGGACATCCATTACAGCGACTGAGTTGCCCCGAGAGACCAATCCCAATAGTAACTATGTCATCGCAACAAATCATCAGTGGTTCGACAGCAAAAAAGGACCGCAAATTACTGGACGTTGGAATGACGGTAAGCGTAAAGAACGTATAATAACATTGTTAGAATCCAGTCTTGCAAATGATGCAAAAGTTACTACGGAAGAAACTACTGGCATTCAGTCAGACGCCTTTGTTTCTTATTTTGACGTGATGCAGCCACACTGGCAAGAGTATCAATTTACAGAGACCAAAACAGAAAAAGGGCGACAAATACTGTCTGACTGGGATGGCATAGCGGATATCGATTCTGTGGCTGCAACTATTCACAGTGGGTGGTTTCGTGAGCTATTACTCGATTCTTTACAGGCTCTTCTTGAGGAAGAACAAGGGCATTTATCTCGACAGCAATTAACTCAAATATTGGAATGGATAAATCCAAACTATTACCAGCGTATTATTGCTTTAGCCGATACTGAAGAATGTTTCATCGGAAATGAACCCTCTTTAGAGGCTTGTAGCGAGAAATTCGAACATTCTTTGACAATGGCGATTACAGAACTGGAAAAACTACTGGGTTATAACATGGATAAATGGCAGTGGAAACGGGCTCACAAGCTTGTGCTTGAGCCTTATGGAGGAAATCAAACGTCTTTACTAACCCATTTAACGAGTTTTGCAAAACCGGCATCGGGTTATATCGACGCTATTAACCTATCCAGTATGCAGTTTGATCTTGAGACCGGGTTTATCAAAACTCACGGTGCTAACTATCGTCAAATCGTCGACTTGGGCAACGACGACTTACAGATAGTGCTAAATACCGGGCAGTCAGGAAACCCACTGAGCCCTCACTACCTAGATATGTATCGATTAATGAACCAGAACCAATTGATCTCAACATCGGAAAGTTTCGAGAGTATTGAACACATTCTTACTCTGAAAGCCGGTTTAAACAACTGAGGAAATATCCAAACATGAAAATACAAGAGAAAGTGTTGGATAAAGTTGGGTTATATGGACTACTTGTCAACTGCGCACCGAACAAGACGTTTCTTAGTTTAAGCATCAGTATATTAGCGGGGTTGGTGGAAGTGATGTTCCTACCAGTGCTTTTGGAAACTATTCAAATCGCCGATGTCAGTAATGCCATGCAATATGAGAGCTTTCCGGTGTTCAATGTTTTCGGCTATGATATCGCTATTCCTAAGTTTGCAGGCTTACTATTTGCCATGGTGCTATTCGGAGCGATTGCCAGAGGTATTAGTGGTCGTTTGATGAATGAAATCGTCACTCAAATGGTTTATGAGTTAAAGGGGTACATCTACAAGAAGGTTTCCGCCAGTTCCATCAGAAACCTTGAAGAGGTTGGTTCTTCTAACATTATGGCAGTACTGACCACAGACTTAGATCGCATTGCTTTTGGTACGCGGATGCTGCCAGTTATGATTAACTACGGCATTGTTCTTGTAGGTCTGTTCGGCGTGCTCTATTACCTCGAAGCAAGTTTGTTTGCTTTTATATTAGTAGTCACTTTATTTGTTATCGCTTGTTATCGCGTATTTGCCTATTTTGGTGAAGAGGCCTTGATACGAGTAAGAAAAATTATCGACACTATACTAGAAGGTAATAAGGGCATTATTTATGGAGCGAAAGAGCTTAAACTTAATGCTGAAAAATCCTCTGATTTTAATAACCAGTTAGTTGACCTCGAAGATGTTAAAAGAAAGAAACAGTTAACGGGTAACACCTTATTTATGCTCGGAGACCAATACGGGCAAATGATTTATAAATTAGCTATTGCTTGTATTGCTTGTGTGTCCTTCAATTTTTACAACGTGTCAATTGAGACCGTGCTGGCGGTGGTCATGGTTATGATCTACATGGGCGAACCCATCGCTGGAGTTTTGCAATCGATGGAGCAAGTTATCCCAGCCAGAATCTCTCTGCAAGCTATGCGACGTTGTGTAGGAGATCTTCAGGTAGAAGAGTTAGGACAAATTAAACCTGCTGAGTCTGTTAAACAACTTCACATTGATAAACTAAGTTACGAATACCAAACAGCAGATTCTGATCAAGTTTTTGAAATTAATGATATAAATCTTACCTTGAAGGCGGGCGAGGTGACCTTTATCGCAGGAGGTAATGGTTCCGGTAAATCCACATTAGCTAAACTGCTGACCCTGCACTATGTGCCTAAAGAGGGTGATATTAATTTTGATGGAGTCCTCGTTAACAATGAAAACCGACACCATTTCCGCCAACATGTGGCAGCAATTTTCACTGATTACTATTTATTTACTGACCTTTACGGAATGGATACCAAGCAGGCAAATTTGGCGAAAAAATACCTGCACGAGTTCAGACTTTCAGAAAAAGTTAAACTTGAAAACAATCGCTTCAGTACTACAAAACTTTCTGACGGACAAAGAAAACGTCTAGCGTTGATTGTCAGTTTCCTTGAAGATCGCGATATCTATTTATTTGATGAGTGGGCGGCGGATCAGGATCCGGTATTTAAGGAAGTTTTCTACAAGGAAATCATTCATAAACTCAAAGCGCAGGGTAAGATCGTTATCGTTATCTCCCACGATGATCGTTACTTTAATGAGGCTGACCAGCTAGTGAAAATGGAGTTTGGTCGGATTGTATCGGTGAAATCAAAAAGCGACTTAGTGGCATCCGGCGAAGATCTAAAACAACCGAAGTTGGATAAGTTTGCTGAGAGTAAAATCGAAGCTAAGTCCGGTTCTAAAAGCGAATCAAAGTCAAAAAATAAAGTAGTTGAAATAACGCTGTGATCATTGCAAGAAGCTAATTTTGGTCACCAATGAGAAGGCTGCAACTAAGTGTACGAGAATAAATAGAATGAAAACCGATGAATTACTTAGTTTATTAGAACAAAATAAAATAACCCTAGGGATATTGGGTAGTGAACTCAGGGTAGTGGATGAGCACGATAATCTGACTAACGATCTAATAGCGTTAATTCGCGAACACAAGGAACAGTTGCTTCAAGATCTGGCATCGGATGTGGTTCCGGGGGGAGGGTTGGCCAAAATCCAAATTGATAAGAAAGTTTTTCAAAAGGTTAAATCTTCTGTCACTTCTGTGAGTAAAGTATTTCCAGTGTCTTCAATTCAGAAAGCTATGTTATTGGAATCGCTGCTACAACAGGGCAAGGTTGATTATGACATGACTACTTCTGTCATGCTATCTGGTGAGATACATGAAGCGAATTTCTTTCAAGCTTGGTATCATACAATCAATCAGCATGAGTCATTGCGTACCTGTTTTTACGGTTTGGATAGCACGGATTTTTATCAGGTGGTTTTTGATGATATTTCACAGTTGGTTACGTCCAATCTTCGAAAAAAAACAACAAACACTCAGAATGAAACACTGATATCGCGACTGCAGCAGCCCGGGCTTTTCAGTGTTGGGTTTTCCAAAACCTCAGACAATGCCTACCAGTTAAATATTAATTACAATCACATCCTTGTCGATGGTGCTTCTCTGCAAATCATTTTAGGTTGTTTCCAAAGTAGCTATGACGCCTTATGTCAAGGTAAGGAGTTGGCGTTAACAGAAATGCCACAGTATGAAGACTATGTTATCTGGCAGCATAATCAGAATCACGATGATGCTGAAGAATTTTGGCTAGAACACCTTGCGGATATTGAAGAACCTTGCTTTGTATTTGAAGCTTCTGCAGTGAATATAGGGACGAGCACAACAGCAACGAACTCTCTTCAATTGGATAATGAACTGGCTCGAAAGCTGGCTGACTATGCGAAGTCGAATCAATGCAGCCCTAATGTGCTTTTTCAAATGGCGTGGTCCAGACTTATAGCCACACTGACTAATCGTACTGATGTCATCTTTGGTAATGCGCTGTCCGGCAGACCGGCAGAGCTATATGGATCTGCGGATATAGTTGGCATGTTTGTTAACTCTTTGCCTCAACGGATAAAGTTAGACGCTACGTCATCCATAAAAGACACTATAAAAAAACTGATGGTAGATAACATTGAGCGGCAGCACTACGGCTATATCCCATACGAAAACCTGATGGGGCCGCTTTCCCAAGCAGGTTATTCACAATTGTTCGATAGCTTATTGGTATTTGAATACTCTCAGCAATCGGCACCTGTCAGTGATACTGAAGAAGATAATGTTAACGTTATAACAGTGGACGGTGAAGTATCGAAGGTTAATTTCCCATTAATACTGGATATCTGTTTGTCGAACAGCTATACCATAAACGCTCATTTCCAATGCGAGTTTTTAACAGGATCAAAAGTTGAGCAGTTATTGGACACGTTAGAAACTTGTTTGAGTAACTTGGTCGAATTAGATCCAGCGAACAAGCTATCAGACTGGTTTATTACTTCATTATCTGAGCAAAAAAGTCTTTATCAACGTAGTTTGGGAGAAGTTGCTGCGGTTAACAATGACACTCTATTTCATCGACTCTTTGAAGAGCAAGTAACGAAAACCCCCAATGCTGTGGCGATAAAAGATGAAAGTGGAAGTTTTACTTACGCAGAGCTAAATAATGAAGCAAATCAACTTGCTAACTTCCTAAAGAATGTCGGACTGGGTGTTGGTGACTTTGTACCTCTATTGGCTCGTCGCAGCTACGAGCAAATGCTAGCGTTGTTGGCTATTTTAAAAACAGGCGCTGCTTACGTTCCATTGGCTGCGGATATTCCTGATTCACGACTAGAGTTTGTCATTGAGGAAATCAGTGCAAGAATCCTACTGTGTGACTCGGAGGCGGAGCAAGGCAGTCTGATCACATCCATTCCAGTATTTAGCCTTGAGGAAGAAAACCGCAGCTTGTTTACCAACGACATGGATAGTGACAACCTGAATGATAGGAGGGAAGCCGACCCAAATTCAGCGGCCTACATTCTTTATACTTCTGGTTCAACCGGCAAGCCCAAAGGTGTGGAGATCAGTCACAAAGCACTGAATAACTATATTCATTTCGCCAAAGATAAGTATTACACCAATGGCAGCACAGCGCTGGCATGTTTGTCATTATCTTTTGATGCCAGTATCACTACGGCTCTTGCACCACTTGTTTCAGGTGGAGCTGTGAATTTAGTGCCTGAGAACTCTAAAAGTATGGAAAGCCTCACGGACATGCTTTTTTCTCAAACTAGGAATACGGTGCTTAAAGTTACTCCGTGTCACATGGATATCATCGCAAAGAGCACTCAATGGATTCAGCATGGAGAAAGCCCAATTAACCAAGAACATGTCTTTGTCATTGGCGGAGAGCAGCTATTCGGCAGTACAGTATCAGCATGGAAAAAGATGTTTCCAAAGAGTAGATTTATTAATGAGTATGGCCCCACTGAAACTGTGGTGGGCTGCAGTATCTATGAAACTAAAAGAGATTCAATGGAAGTGGTGCCAATCGGTCAACCGATTAATAACATGTGCTTGATGTTGGTCGATCCTTTCGGGCACCTAGTACCTGACGACTGTGAAGGTGAACTCTTTATCGGTGGTGCCAGCATCGCAACCTCCTATTTGAATCTGCCAGAGAAAACTCAAACAGCATTTACCGCTATTAGCCCTGTTACAGGCATCAGCACTTATGCTTACCGTTCAGGTGATATCGCAAAATGGTGTATGGGTGAGCTAGAGTTTTGCGGTCGTCAGGACAGTATGATTAAGTTGCGCGGTTTCAGAATTGACGTCAATGAAATTATCGTTGTCTTTCAGGAAATGCGGGAGATTGCTACCTGCTATGTCACGCTTTCCAATGTAGAGGGTAGAGAAAATCTGGTAGCTTATTTGGAATGTGAGTGGGAAGCAGAACAAGATCCTGAACAATTAGCCCACCACGAACGAGTATTAGTGCATAAAGCGAAAGAGAAGCTTCGTTCCCTTGTCCCAGGTTATATGGTGCCAGATTATTATATCTTTGTTGGCGCCTTTCAACTGACGCCCAATGGCAAAATAGATACAGATAAATTGCCGCAGGCCAATTCCGAACATTTATGCCGGGAGACTTATGTGGCGCCTACTATGGAGCTGGAAAAAAAGTTATGTTCAATTTGTGCAGAACTACTTAAGCTCGATTCCATTGGTATTAACGAGAATTTTTTCGATATTGGCGGCAATTCGTTATTAGCTTTGGAGCTGAAAAAACGTCTGGATCAAGAACCCGATATCCAAGTTTCAGTAACGGATCTATTTACTTATCCAACAATTCATGCACTAGTCAATCATCTAACCAATAGCCCCTCTGTTAATGGTGCAGAAGAGGCTGAAAATACCTCAGGCAAGCCGATTCAAGATAATAGTAGTGTAGCAATTATTGGCATGGCTGGTACCTTTACTGGTGCAGACAATCTTGAGCAATACTGGCAAAACATACTTGATGGTGTTGAATCTATGTCTCGTTATTCTGATGAAGAATTGCAAAACTTTGTAGATAAGAGCCTGCTATCCCATCCTAACTATATTAAAACAGGGCCCATGCTTTCAGACATGGACACCTTTGATGCTGAGTTTTTTGACATTCCAGCCTGGGAAGCGGAAATACTCGATCCACAACAGCGTAAACTACTTGAGCATTCCTACAGTGCTTTAGAAGATGCAGGATATGGTGATCGCTCACATGCAATGGCGGTGGGTGTCTATGTATCGTGTGCTGAAAGTAGCTATCTGTTTGATCATTTGCTGCATGCACCTGAGAAACTTCAGGAATTACCACCCAAAGCCTTAATGATGGCAAATGGCAAAGATTACGCCGCAACCAGAATCTCTTACAAGCTTAATTTGACGGGGCCCAGCGTTAACGTCAATACAGCGTGTTCTTCTTCATTGGTTGCGATTCATCATGCTTGTCAGGCTATCAAGCGTGGCGAGTGTGAATTGGCCATCTCGGGTGGTGCAGGTATTGCTCAGACATCGCCAAAAGGTTATTTATTCCAATCTGGAAGCATTCTTTCCAATGATGGTTCTTGCCGAGTCTTCGACGCTGATTCTAGCGGTACGCGTTTTGGAAGTGGGGTGGCCATGATCGTACTAAAAGATTTGGAAGCGGCGAAGCGAGATGGTGATGTTATTCGTGCAGTTGTCAAAGGCAGTGCCATTAACAATGATGGCAATGATAAAGTTGGTTATACAGCTCCCAGTGTAGCAGGGCAGTCGAAAGTCATTAAAGCGGCTTTGCAGAACGCAAATTGCGAAGCTGATAGCATTTCTTACATCGAAGCCCATGGTACAGGCACTAGGCTCGGTGATCCTATAGAAATCGCTGGTCTACGAAAGGTATTCGAGAGCAACCAGAAAGAACATCAATGTTATCTGGGCAGTGTTAAACCCAACATTGGGCATTGTGATACTGCTGCAGGTGTAGCTGGCGTAATCAAGACAGTATATGCCATTAAACAGCGTACCATCCCGCCAATGCTCAATTTCAACGAACTGAACCCTGAAATCAATTTGTCAGGCTCGGGTTTGGTCATCAATGATAAGAGTCTTCCATGGGAATGTGATGACTTTGTCAGGCGCGCAGGTATTAGCTCATTTGGTATTGGAGGCACCAACGCGCATATGATTGTGGAAGAATATGTAAATAAGGATAAAGTACAGGTTTCTCAAAACCTTGAGTCACCAGATAAACAACTGGTGCCTTTCTCAGCAAGATCGTCTAAAGCATTAGTAGAACTCATGGAGCAGATGGTAAACGCTAGCTCTCTAGATACGGCAAATTTACCTGATGTCGCTCGTACTTTACAATTTGGCCGTCAGCAGCTATCTGTTCGCAAAGGCTTTGTCGCAGATTCTGTTGCAGATTTGCGAGTAAAAATAGGTCAGTTCCTACAAAAATCGCCTGAATTAACGAATAAAGCATCAGGTAAATCAGTAACTATGGTTTTCCCCGGTCAGGGGGCACAACATCTGGAAATGGGACATGCCCTTTACCAAAACTCCTCACTGTACAAAGCAAACGTTGATGAGTGTCTTGAATTACTTAAAGGCAAAACAGACACAATAGCTACTCTTAAAGCCATTTTGGTTCCTGATGCTGAAACTAGCATCGATGCAGAAACCCTTAGCAAGACGGAATTGGCTCAACCTAGCTTATTTATTATGGAATATGCACTAGCTAAACAGATTCTGGCTTTAGGTATTAAACCATCAACCCTAATTGGTCATAGTCTGGGGGAATATGTGGCGGCATGTCTTGCTGGTGTATTTAGTTTGCAAGATGCGCTACAAATAATCACCAAACGCGCGCAATTAATGCAGAGTGCTCAGCCAGGTAAAATGTTGCATGTGTCCTGTTCAAAGTCTATAGCCGTTGAACTGTCAAATGAATTTGATTTGGATTTGGCGGCGGAAAACAGCCCCGAAGATATGGTGCTTTCTGGTTCTGTTGAAGCAATCCAATGTTGTCTCGATGCATTGCAGAAAAGAGCAGTTTCTTGCCGTTTGCTTAACACTTCGCATGCTTTCCATTCAAAGTCAATGGAGCCCGTTTTTGAAGAATTTGCAGCGGTATTTAACGGCATTCAGTTACAAGACCCCAAACTTCCGGTGGTCTCAAATTTAACGGGGCAGTTTGTCGAATCTGGCATTATGAACAATGCAGAATATTGGTGTAATCATCTGCGTCGCAGCGTCCAATTTTCCTCAGGCGTCGGATCCATTGTGGACTCCCTTAAGGTATCTTGCAGTGACGGCCTATTTCTACAAGTTGGACCTGGTAAAACACTAACCTCTTTATTGGCGAAGCATACCCGAGGTTTAGGCCACAAATTATTAAACCTGCAGACACATGCTGAAAGTGACGTTGAACAGTATGATTTCTTCTTACAGCAAATCGCTGAGCTATGGAGACATTGTCCAACTATAAACTGGCAAGGCATATCCACTGACGAGAGTTACAGCAAGGTTGCATTACCTACCTATCCATTCCAAAAGAAACGTTATTGGATTGAAGCTTTTAATCCAAATATTAATACACATGAAGCTATGAATAAACTCAGAAAAATGGGCGATCCAAGTCAGTGGTTGTATCGCACTAAATGGCAAAGAGATATGTCGGCCAGCGAGGTTTTAAATACTGGTGGCTATTGGTTATGTGTGGGTTCAACACCTTTGAATGAACGGGTACAAAAAGCAATTTCCGCAGAGAAGTATGCCCATATTCCACTCATAGACAGTTTGCAATCTGAAAGCGATTGTCTGGATGTCATTCATAGTATCGACGATAAACTGAATCAGATGCAGTTATCAGGTGAGAATTTTCTAGATCTGGTGTTTCAGGTTCCTGCGGTGAAAGTACTCGATGGTACCAGAGACAACATCACTCCGCTCGATGCGAATTTGGGCGACGAAATGCCCGCTAGACTTTCAAACTTTACTCTGCTGATGCATCTCATTTCCTTACTGGAGCAGCGCAAAGTGGCTTGTCGATTAAGAGTGGTTTTGCAAGAAGCGTTTTCCGTGACAGGACAGGAGTCGCTTAGCTTTGATGGCAACATGATCAATAGTATGTTGCTTGTCGCGAGTCAGGAAACAAGCTCTCTTAATTACAAAGTAATTGATATTGATGACTTTAACGCTTCTCTCATGGATAGCCTCGAAACATACAGTGCAAGTATCGTTTCGGATTTGGTGGGTTCTATCAACAGTAAGTTAGTTGTTTATCGACATTGTCACAGATGGAGCAAAGGTGTTGAGCAGGTGCCTACAGCGGCAATTCAGCAGCAGAAAATTAAAGAGGGGGGAACCTATCTTATAACCGGTGGGTTGGGGCAAATAGGCATGTCTCTTTGTCAGCACCTTATTAAACAATACAATATAAATATTGGCTTGCTGAGTCGTGGTGAAGTGCAAGCTGCCTACCTTGAAGAGCAGCTTGGTGTTGGATTTTGGGATGTGAAAAAGAATTTCTACAACGTCAACGGTAGTAAGGTCATGACTTTACAGGCGGATGTTTCTAACGTTGATTTGATGGAGCGCGCCTTTACTGAGATGGAAACGGTGTTTGGTAGTATTAACGGTGTGTTGCATGCCGCGGGTAATGCTGAGCCTTCAATTCACGCTTTTGCTGAATTGAAATGGCAAAACTGTAAAGACCTATACGCTGCCAAGATCCGTGGATGTCAGGTGTTGGATAGTTTAATTCAATCCAGAGGTAGCATTGATTTTGTGTACCTGATGTCGTCCATTAGTAATACCCTCGGCGGATTAGGCTACGGATTTTATGCAGCTGCCAATGGTTATTTGGACGCATTTGCAGAGCACAAACAAAACCATTTGGACAGTCGCTGGCAAAGTGTTGCCTGGGATGGTTGGTCCTTCAAGAAAAACAGCCAGAAAAATGAGAAAGGGGCAGCACAATTCCATTTAACATCGTTGGAAGGTTGTCAGGTGTTCGATGAGATCCTGAAAACCCATAACTATGGCACTGTGTTGGTATCAACTGGCCCATTGCAGCTCCGAATTGATAAATGGGCTGGCCTGACAGATCTGGAAAGCACCGTCGATGAATTCTATGAGCGTCCGGCGTTATCTTTAGAATTCCAAGCGGCCTACGATGAAACTACGAACATTGTGGTTTCCATCTGGCAAAAGCTTCTCAAAATCAATGGCATCGGTGTTGACGACAACTTCTTTGAGTTAGGGGGAGATTCACTGTTGTTGATTAAAGTTAAGAATCGTGTTGACGAGAGCTTCGATATCGATATCCCCATTGAGGTCTTGTTTTCTAATGAAAGTATCCGACAACTGGCAAGTGCTATAGACAATTGTCTGGTTGACAAGGACATCTTCTTCGATCTGACAGAAGAACCTTCAATGTTTGAAGAAATTTAGTTTTTACTGAGTAATTATCATGCAATCAATATCTGTAAAAGATGCTAAAGGTAAGCAACGAAGAATCACGGTAATGAACAGTTGGGATTTATTGTATTCCATTCCAATATTTTTGATTACCTGTATTAATCAATTTTTGATAAAGCCAATTTACAACTCTCTTTATGGGCTAATGGCACTGCCCACCGCTTTGTTAGTAGGTCATCCTTTAAAGCTAAAGGCAAAGGGGTTTTGGCTTATTATGTTCATGTCTTGCCTAGCCTTATGCACAGGTATAGCGCTAACCTTTATGAATATGTCAGATACCGCCTATGGATATATTACCATTGGAGTATACCTTACATCTGCAAGCTATCTGGTGTTAGCTTTGGTGATCTTTCAAGGGCCAGATGATGCGCCTTATAAAAACCACCTGTCGGATTTGAGCGAAGTGATCAGTGATCACCTAGTTCCTTCCAATTTATCCAAGCCAGTGATCTTTACAAATATGTTCATCACTCTTTTTATTGCAGTGCATCTGTTGGTTTTGGTGATTTTGCCTGATTACTCGCTGTTTTACTGGGTGTGCTGTGTGCCAGTCATACAGATGTTTTTGATGATGGACAAAGAAAACGTCGAGCATCTGGCATCTCATTCTCCAGATGGGCGCACACTTATTGACAAAAAAGCTAAATCGGTTAAAGACAAAATTATAGTGGCAATCGAAAACTTGCGTGTATACGTTGTCTGGCCAATGGCTTACTGGATGCCTGATTATTACTATTGTTCGCATACTGGCATTCACCACTTTGAAAATAACGGTCCGGCGGACTTCCAGTCAACCTTGAGGTTCAACCATACTAGAATTTCAGGTGTGATTAATGCCGTGACCTGGTATGGATTGTTTACTCACATCTTGCCATTTGAAATTGCAAATTACCTTCGTCAGGGGAAAAACAAAAAGCAATTCAATAGGTTTGTTAAGGGTTTCGCAATGGGCTTTGCGGTTTTTGCTGCATTTGTATATTTCTTCCCTGCGGTGGCACTTGTTGTCTGTTTTTCTTTAATTACTTCCGGAATGGGCACTTACCTGTTTGTAATGCGTTGGCACGGCTTTCATGATGCTAGATTTCCTTATAGCGTAGAAGCGTCAAATAGTTCTCCTTTGCATTACGGGCACCATAAGAAAATGGGTGTTCACCTAAGAGAGTCTAATTTGTTGGCGCGTTTGTACTGGCAGCAAAAAGACGAAGGGGATTATTGTGCTCCAGTTTTTTGCAGCAACACTTCTTTTAGCAGTTTTGAAAATAACTTTATGTTAGTACTTTCCATGTTTTGGCAAGAGAAGTTCTGGGTTATCAAAAATCTAGTACATACCGAATCTACTAATCCGGGTTATCTAAAAAGATTGGTAAGTGGATCAAACCTAAGTAAAAGCTCTGAGTCCTTTCGAAACATTGATAGATGGCTCTCCCTGCAGTTGGGTAGCGTGCTGGAGCGAATAGGCAGATGGACGCTATCTGATGAACATCAACACTTCTTTAAACCGAAAGGTGACATCAAAGTTGAAGAAGTTCGAATTACCAATTTTGCCAAACCCGACGAGGATACCGGCAAGCCTATGGGCATCTTTTAGTCAGTGTGTTGAAGCGATAACGGATATTAGAAATGGAAACAGAAGCAACAATGAATTTGCGCCAAGTCATGGCTTTTTTCAAAGAGCAGGGCGTTAAATTAGCAGTGCAAGATGGCAAGTTAATGTTGAAGGATCCTGAGGGTTTGATTACTCCAGAAATGCGGCAGGTCGTTAAAGACAATAAAGAGGAATTAATTTCAAGGTTCAGCAAGGACACCAGAAATAAATTCAAGCGTTTGCCGGCAGGAGCGCGGATCCCACTATCTTCTGCACAGGAAAGAATATGGTTTATCAGTCAGTTGGGTGGAAATGATATCCAATACAACTTGCCACAAATATTTAGTATCAAAGGCGAGTTGGACAATGATAAATTTATTCAAGCAACAGAATATCTGTTAAGACAACATCCCGCCTTGGTGACACTGGTAGCTGAAGATAAACTCGGCAACTATCAATATATGCAAGAATCACCAGAACTTAAATCGACAGTTCATGATTTAAAAGCTCACAGCTACCGCAGCGATTCAGCGGTTTTTCAGGAAATGCTCAACGCTTCAGCTAATGCTTCTTTCGATTTGGCTAAAGATACCTTGCTGCGCCTGGATTTATATCAAATTAATGATGACGAGACAGTTGTTTTACTCAATATGCATCACTTCGCCTCTGACGGTATTTCCATTCAACTAATACTGTCAGATCTGGAAAGCAATTACCGAGCCCTCATCTCAAACAATAAACTCGACGCAACCTCTGATGGGCTTCGCTATGCAGAGTTCGCTGCATGGCAAAAAGACTGGTTAGAGTCTTTGGACTTTGCCCAATTGACAGATTACTGGAAGAAACGACTCTTAGGCGTTCCGCAGCTTCATGATATGCCACTGGATTTCCCAAGACCTATGGTTCAGACATATGAAGGTTCAGCAGTACATTTGGAGCTTTGTAGTAAACAAATAGAAAAAGTTAATGCTCTGTGTAAACAAAATGGCATTACGCTGTTTATGTTCTTTCACACGCTACTCAGTATACAACTATCACAATATTCTCATGCTGAAGACATCGTTATGGGTACGCCCGTCTCAGGTCGTACCAACAAGGAATTGGAACAGGTAGTAGGCTGTTTCCTCAATAACATTGTTCTTCGTCATCATGTTGATGGAACCAAATCCCTGTTGGAATTATTGGGTCAAAATCGCAAAGATGTACTTGAGGCTTTCAAATACCAGAATATGCCGTATGAAGTACTTGTTGATCAAATCAATCCAGAAAGAACCGTCAGCCATAGCCCGTTATTCCAAATACTATTTGTTTTGCAATCCTTTGCTAATCCCGAAGAAAAAAACTCTAGTGAACAAGCATCCATTTTGGATATTAGACCTGTAGAGACAGATATTTACAATGTTAAGCACGATCTTGAATTTTATGTGATGGAAACTGCGGATACCATTAAATGTAGCTTATTGTACAACACAAGCTTATTCCAAAAATCCACTATGGAAGCCATGGTATCCAGCTTAAATTGTCTATTGGATAACCTGCTGGACAATCCCTTGGCATCAGTTGGTAGCCAGTCAATGCTGACTAGCAAAGACAAAGAGTTACAGCTGGAGTATAACCGGACGGATACTGATTGGTCTGACGCGAATAATTTCCTCGCGAGTTTTGAAAGGCAGGCATCTCTGACACCAGAAAAAACTGCCATTATCTGTGTTGACAAGTCCATTACCTTTGGTGAGTTGCAGCAGGCTGTCGTCAGATTGGCAATAACCTTAAGGCGGCACCAAATAGAGCGAGGTGCTCGCGTTGGTGTTTGCATGAATCGCAGTATTGATTTGGTAATTACTTTGCTAGCTACCATGCGTGCTGGTGCGGCCTATGTTCCATTGGATTATGAATACCCAAAAGCCAGATTGGAATATATCATTCAAGATGCCGAGCTATTCTGTGTTATCGCTGATGCTAAAACTGAGCCCGTTGTAAAAGAGCTTACGGATAAGGTACTCCTTACTGAAGACTTGGCGAAGCAATCGACACAAATTGAAGAACCTTTTGAGCTACCATCATTCGAATTAAATAAGTATACAACCGCTTATATAATCTACACGTCGGGCTCTACTGGTAAGCCGAAAGGAGTCAGTATTCAGCATAGTGCACTCAATAACTTCCTGAACTCCATGGCGATTGAGCCGGGGTTGACGGCGCAAAACAAGTTATTGTCCGTGACTACCGTCAGCTTTGATATTGCGGGTTTGGAAATGTACTTGCCTCTGATAACCGGCGCTGAATTGCACTTAGCGGAGGTTTCACTGCTAAAAGACGCCTTCGCGTTACGTGACTACATCATAGAGCATAAAATTAATGTAGTTCAGGCAACGCCATCTCTATGGCAAATGTTGTTAGATGCTGGGCAATGGCTACCTACTCGAGGCTTTAAGGTTCTATGTGGTGGTGAAGCTCTGCCGGATGTACTGGGTAGAAGATTACTTGATGTGTGTCAGTCAGTTGCGGGTGAACTCTGGAATATGTACGGGCCTACAGAAACCACTGTTTGGTCTAGTGTTCATCAGGTAATGCCGGAAGATCAAAAGGTTTATCTAGGTAAGCCTATCGCCAATACTCAAATGTATGTGCTGGGGAATCAGAGGACAGTGTTGCCGATGGGAGCTATTGGTGAACTTGCCATTGGTGGTGCTGGATTAGCCGAAGGCTATTGGCGTCGTGAAGAATTAACTGCCAGCCGATTTGTTGCTAATCCTACAAAACCAGATGAAAAGGTGTATCTCACGGGCGATCTGGTACGTTGGCTGGACGATGGCCGAATGCATGTATATGGGCGCATTGATACTCAGGTGAAGCTGCGAGGTATGCGTCTGGAAACGGGTGAAGTAGAAGCCGCGTTGGTAAACACCGGAATCGTATCTGAAGCTGCGGTTTTACTTAATGGTGAATCGCTTGTGGCTTACGTAATTCCAGAGAACAAGCTGAAAGGTCAAGAGTTGGTATCTGCTTGTCGAGAGGAACTCTCACAGGTGCTTCCTAGTTATATGATTCCGCAAGGATATGTTTCTCTTGAGGTGATGCCACAGACGGGCAGTGGAAAAGTAGATCGGCGAGCTTTAGTTGCCATGGGTAAAGTAGAAGTAGCTCGGGCTGGTTACGCGGCTCCAAAAGGAGAACTAGAAACAGTCCTTGTTAGTATATGGGAAGATCTTTTAGGCGTAGGCAAGATTGGACGTCACGATAATTTCTTTAACGTTGGGGGTAATTCTCTATTGGCTGCCAAATTGGTGAGCACTGTCAGAGCGACATTATCCCGAGAGCTGGCGTTACGAGAGGTATTTGAATCTCC
>CAZXIN010000063.1:0-18826 GCA_964640795.1 uncultured Pseudoalteromonadaceae bacterium
TAACCTGTACTAATTGCCCGTGAGGCTTAACCATACAACGCCAAAGTGGCTTTAGAGCATTTGGTTGTTGGTCGAGATTGTTCCTACAATCTTTCGACACTTCCTCCATCCATGGAGGTCGAATGACATGTACACTCAAACAAATAGAGTAAGTGCGAGACTTCTTTGATAAAGATTAGATGTAGCGTGAATAACGGTACATCATCAGCTTTCTGACATTGACTTGTTGTTTCTAGTAAGAGAAACGGCAATACAGTTTATGTCTGGCGGCCATAGCGATACGGCACCACCTGAATCCATTCCGAACTCAGTAGTGAAACGTATTAGCGGCGATGGTAGTGTAGGGTTTCCCTATGCGAGAGTAGCACACCGCCAGGCTTCTATTAAGACAGGCCCGCTCTATGCGGGCTTTGTTGTTTCTGGCGTATGGGTATTTAACTCGACTCCAAGTTGCCTTCCCTACAACTGTTCCTTGGGTTGTTCCAATCACACACTAGTTATGCGACCGGTTTCTCGAAAGCTTTGAGGTATGCTGCTTACCATAAATATGCCAACTAAAGACGGTCTCGCAATGGCCTTTTCAACTTTATACGCTGCTCTAAACGAGAAGGTTACTTGTTCAGTTATGATTAAGGCCTATGTCATTATTATGAGTTAGATTAATAATCCTTTACATCTTAAAAAAAGATACTGGGTGATTTATTTTGATTAATTCATGAAAAAAGTTTAAGTTTTTAGTAAGTATTGATGGAGTATATGACGTTGAAACTCTACTTGTTCAAAAAAACAGCACTCTTTTGTAATAGCTTCAAAAAAGCTATACCTTTTCTTACTATTCTCTCTATCAGTGCGTGCACAACAACCTCTTTCGATTATTCAACTGATAGCACAGAGAGGTTTGAGCCATTTAAAGATGAGCTTTTCCCTACTTACCAAAGCTATATTCTAGAAAGTGGTGACGAAGTCTTTGAGTTGAGTGACGAAGCACTCACATACTTAGACACTAACATCAATATTTATGAAGACCCTCATGAGCGGATCGATGTACTTGTCGAAGATCTTTTTACTCAAACTGATTTGAAGCTTTTATATGTATCAGATGCAAATACTACCGCAGCGAAGACATTCGAGACTAAATCTGCGAACTGTTTGTCTATGTCCATCATGGCTTATTCATTAGCCAAAGAGGCTGATTTGGAAGTTCAGTTTCAAGAGGTAAAAATACCGGAATATTGGACTAATAGGGAAGGCTTCAGTCTGTTGAATGGTCACATTAATTTGCGAATGGCTCCCCCATTAGAAGGAAATGTTATTTACTTTAATAGAGCTGGGATCACCGTCGACTTTGATCCTTTGTCAGCAAAAGGAAGGTTTAACAATATTTCTATTACTAAAAGTAAAGTTTTAGCAATGTATTACAACAATAAAGGAGCTGACGCGTTTCTCCGCAAGAGCTACGACGAAGCCTATGCGTATTTTAAAGCCTCAGCAATCACCTCCCCTAATTTTGACGACGTCTGGGTTAATTTAGGTTATCTATATAAAGTTCGGGGGGACTTAAATGCTGCGCAAGAGACCTATAAACACGCTCTGTCTATAAATGACAACAACTATACTGGTTGGGAGAACTTAGCAATACTTCTCGAAGGTATCGGTGAAAAGAGAGCGGCACAAGATATTAAGCTAAAAGTAGAAAGAAAGCGCTTTGAAAACCCTTACTATCATTTGATGTTAGGTGATCAAGAGTTTAATCAAGGGAACTGGCGAGACGCTATTAAGTACTATCAAAAAGCTATTAAATTGGATGATAGACCACACGAATTTTATTTTGGTCTAGCAAAAACTTACTATAAGCTGGGTGATATTAAACGCAGTACAGAATATTTGCGGAGAGCAAAAAGAAGCTCATACTTGGAACAAGATAAAGAGCTTTATCAAGGCAAATTGGATCTCTTTTCAAGGCTTTAGGAGCTGTAGATCTTTGTTCACTCTAACCGCTTTTTTAGCAAAGCGCAGATCTTAAGGCTTAGTGGGTTCGACTCGAGCTCAAAGCGCCGTTCTCGATAACTGCTGTTTGCATTGTTCTAATCGTGTACTTCTTGCGTTTGTCACCTTCTCACTGATGGTGTTGTGAGCTAAAAAATTACAGAACAACATGTTTCTAGATGAACCCATTCAAGCAATGTTTGCTTGCATTTATGCAACGTTAGATTCTGCTAATATAGATTGGTAAAAATCACCATCTCTGTCTTACCTGAATAGCAATTCACTGAGAAAACATACATTAAAAGAATAGCAGACCTTAGACCAAAACAATCATAGTAAACGGCTTCGAGACCCGCCCCCTTTCTCTTTCAATACGCTACTTTTTATCACCTCAACCTAAAACTTCATCCGCTCGGCTCGAACGCATTATTAATAAATGCATCACTGTAGTGCATTATGTTTTCATTGCACTGTTATGGTGCGGTTTTTCTGAGCGCTCCTGCTTTCAACGTTATTAAGTTATTGAATAATATAAATAAACCTTTTTGGCATGCGACTTGGATTACTCCGAGTAAATTACATAATATTTGCTAAATGTGGAGTGTTGATATGAAGCTAGTTACAGCGATTGTTAAGCCTTTCAAGCTTGATGACGTTCGGGAAGCGATTTCTGGTATAGGAATAGATGGCTTAACGGTGACTGAAGTGAAGGGGTTTGGTCGTCAAAAAGGACACACCGAGCTTTATAGAGGAGCTGAGTATCAGGTGGACTTCCTACCTAAAGTGAAGTTGGAAATTGCTGTAGCAGATGAGCAGGTAGAACGACTTGTAGAGGCTGTCGTTGAAGCAGCTAAAACCGGGAAAATAGGTGATGGGAAGGTTTTCGTATACAACTTAGAACATGCTGTTCGTATACGTACCGGTGAAGTAGATGGCGAAGCAATTTAGTTTTTGAGGATAAGATGATGGAAGTTACTTTTGAATTAGGCTACGCACTAGATACATTCTATTTTCTAATGTGTGGTGCGCTTGTTATGTGGATGGCAGCCGGTTTCACCATGTTAGAAGCTGGCTTGGTTAGAGCAAAGAATACAACAGAAATTCTCACTAAAAATGTGGCCCTGTATTCCATTGCTTGCATTATGTATATGGTATGCGGCTACTCCATTATGTATGGCGGAGATGATTTTTCTTGGTTCTTAAAAGATATAACTGGAGACGGTGCAACCGGCAAAGAAGAACCAGCAACTTATGCGCCGTCAGCTGACTTTTTCTTCCAAGTTGTTTTTGTAGCAACTGCGATGTCTATCGTTTCAGGTGCAGTGGCTGAACGGATGAAATTGTGGGCTTTCTTGGCATTTACAGTTGTGTTGACAGGTTTTATCTATCCTATGGAAGGTGCTTGGACATGGGGTGGAGAAGCCGTATTTGGTTTGTATAAGTTAGGGGATTTAGGGTTTTCAGACTTTGCTGGCTCAGGAATTGTGCATATGGCAGGTGCTGCCGCTGCTCTTGCTGGTGTCTTAGTATTGGGTTCGCGTAAAGGTAAATATAGTGCAGATGGAAGAGTGAATGCGATTCCAGGTGCGAATCTCCCTCTAGCCACATTAGGGACATTTATCTTATGGATGGGATGGTTCGGCTTTAACGGAGGATCAGTACTTGCGACAGCTAGTGTTGAGAGTGCGAACAGTGTTGCCGTTGTGTTTATGAACACCAATGCAGCCGCAGCAGGTGGACTAGTTGCGGCGCTATTACTAGCAAGAGTATTGTTTGGTAAAGCAGACTTAACGATGGCGTTAAACGGTGCTTTGGCTGGTTTGGTTGCTATCACTGCTGAACCTTCAACACCAACGCCTTTGCAGGCAACACTCTTCGGTGCTTTGGGCGGTCTACTCGTGGTAGGTAGTATCGTTACTTTAGATAAGTTAAAAATTGATGACCCTGTCGGAGCGATATCAGTGCATGGTGTTGTTGGTTTACTTGGCCTTCTACTTGTACCTTTCACTAATCCTCTCACTGACGATGGCGGTGCCTCTATCGCAGGACAGTTGGTCGGTGCTATAACGATCTTTGCTTGGGTTTTCGTTGTCAGTCTTGTTGTTTGGCTAGCGATAAAAGCTGTTATAGGTATCAGAGTAAGCGAAGAAGAAGAGTTTGATGGTGTTGACATGAGTGAATGTGGGTTAGAGGCTTACCCTGACTTTACAACCAGCCGTTAATTCGCTGCATCTTCCGGTTGGCTCGATAAGGTTAATAATAAAAACAATTAGACCTTATCGAGCTACTCATAAAGCTTTCATTATTTTGCCATTTGGTGTTCGCCAGTTATTTCTTTCACTTAGCAGGTAAAAACTGAGGATCAGAAATGAATCATTACATGGATAAAATAAGTCGATTGGATAGGTATGTTTTTTACAGGCTTTTCAAAAGAACTAATGACAAAAACTGTGGTGTAATTAAACAGGTTTCGAGGACAGGTGATGGCCATGTTTACCTCTTTTTCTGCTTATTGCTCTGGTTATTCCAAGCGGAGGATAGGCTAATTTTTACCTACTCAGCTTTACTCGCTTATTCTTTAGAGCTGCCGTTATTTATTACACTTAAGAACATACTGAAGCGTGAGCGTCCGTCGGACTTTCTTGATAATTTTACTGCACGAATAAATCCAGCAGACAAGTTTAGCTTACCTTCGGGTCATACTGCGGCAGCGTTTTTGATGGCTTCCTTGATTACCAATTTCTACCCAATATTTGCACCTTTAGTGTTTATTTGGGCAAGTGTTATCGGTATGAGTAGGATTTTATTAGGAGTCCATTATCCAGGTGATGTTTTGGCCGGTGCTTTGTTGGGCTTGACCACTGCAATAGTTAGTCTTTCTTTCTTAAGTTAAGAGACACCTATACAAAGTCTTTTGTCACTTATTGTATTGTTAGCGATGTCTTCGTGATGAGGTGGTTGTTGAAGTAACTGCCGAGAACAATCAGTATGATCCCTCGCATCTTGATAGCAACAAAAATCAACGTGCTCTAAGCTGTAGTAAATTTTTTTAACATCAGTATGCTATGCCCTATGTTTAATAGGAGTTAATTGAAGATGTTAAAGCCCTCCTTTATTTTAAGTTTTATTTTTGTTGTTTTGTCTCATCATAGCATTGCATATGACCGTGTTACGGGAGAAAGCTTCGCTACGCGTTCAGAAGTCATTGCGGTCAATGGTATGGTTGCTACATCTCAACCACTTGCAACACAAGTGGGGCTAGATATTCTGAAGAAGGGGGGGAACGCTATTGATGCAGCTATCGCCGCCAATGCGATGTTGGGATTAGTTGAGCCTACCGGAAACGGAATTGGAGGCGATCTTTTTGCGATTGTTTGGGATGCAAAGACTAAGGGCCTTTATGGGCTGAATGCGTCTGGACGTTCACCTAAATCATTGACGTTTGAGCACTTAAAGTCACTGGGACTCGATAAAATTCCTTCATATGGACCACTGCCAGTTTCGACACCAGGCGCTGTTGATGGTTGGTTTGAGTTACACGAGCGTTTTGGAAGTCTTGGCATGACGGATATTTTGGAGCCTACCATTACCTATGCTAAAGAAGGCTTCCCAGTTACAGAAGTCATTGCACATTATATCGAGGTGTATACGCATCGGCTTGGAAAATATCCGGGCTTCAAAGAAACTTATATGCCTAATGGTAAAGCACCTGCTAAGGGCGATATATTTAAGAATCCGCATCTTGCTGTGACGTTGGAAAAGATTGCTACTGGTGGGCGAGATGCTTTTTACAAAGGAGATATAGCTCGAACGATTGATGCTTATATGAAAGAGCAAGGTGGTTTCTTGAGCTATGAGGACTTAGCTACTCATACATCCGAGTGGATAAGGCCCGTATCGAGTAATTATAGAGGCTATGATGTGTGGGAGTTGCCTCCCAATAGTCAAGGGATCTCGGCATTGCAAATCCTGAATGTGCTCGAAACCTATGATATTGCTGACATGACGCTAGATTCACCTGAGTATATTCATGCTTTTGTAGAAGCCAAAAAACTCGCGTTTGAAGACAGAGCAAAATATTTTACAGACCCTAACTTCTCAGAAACGCCAGTAGGGCGCTTAATTTCTAAAGAGTACGCCAGAGAAAGAAAGAAGCTAATTAACCCTAAAAAAGCAGCTAAGCGGTATGATGCTGGCCCTTATCATGGAGACACTATTTACCTGACTACTGCAGATAAAGAAGGCAACATGGTTTCCCTTATCCAAAGCAACTTCAGGGGAATGGGGTCGGGTATGACACCGACAGGGTTAGGCTTTATTCTGCAAGACAGAGGTGAGCTTTTCGCATTGGAAGAAGGGCATGCTAATGTTTATGCACCGGGAAAGAGACCTTTTCATACGATCATTCCAGCGTTCGTCACCAAAGATGGAGAGCCATGGATGAGTTTTGGTGTTATGGGGGGAGGCACCCAACCACAAATGCATGCGCAAATTCTTGTCAATATGATTGATTTTGGGATGAATCTACAAGAAGCTGGTGATGCACCTAGAATATTGCATAGTGGCTCAAGTCAGCCAACCGGTGAGATTATGCTTGATGGTGGATATATTAGTTTGGAACAGGGGTTCTCACACCAAACGCGTCGTAAATTGCAGGAGTTTGGACATCAGCTTCGAGAGGTTGTAGGTGCTTTCGGCGGTTATCAGGCTATCAAGAGAGATCCCGATACAAAGGTTTATTACGGTGCGTCTGAAAGTCGCAAAGATGGCCATGCTGCAGGCTATTAAGATATTTAACATGTCCTAAAATAGGTGATTGGAAAACAAGGTATTATGGCTCAAGCACAAAAAGGTATATGCGCAGAACCTAATTTACATGCGCAGTATTTAATGTTTAATGTTATCGGTGACGATCATGCCATGATACGTCGAAAGCTTGCTGACATTTTAAATATTTTTGAACATTACGATAATGAACATTATGAAGCGATGGTTTCAGGTGTCGTTGCTGTTGGTTCTGGTTATTGGTTGGAGTTGTATCCTGGGTTGATCCCTATGGAGTTATCTCCGTTCCCCGATATGGAATGTGAAGATAGACGAGCCCCTGTTGTCCCTTGTGATCTCTTTATTCAAATTCGAGCAGATAGAGCCGACATATGCTTTGCTATCGCGACAGCTGTATTTTCGCTGATGAGTGATGATGTTGAACTCATTGAACAAATCGCTAGCTTTCGCTATCTTGACGGTAGGGATCTGACTGGTTTTGTGGATGGTACGGAAAATCCCAAAGGTATGCATAAGTTTGATGTTGCAATCGTAGGTGACGATGACCCAGACTTTGCCGGAGGCAGTTATATCCATATACAGCGATATCGACATGATCTTGATAAATGGAATGCAATGAAGGTCGAGAACCAAGAAGAGGTTATCGGTAGGACCAAGACAGATGATATTGAGTTCAAGAGTGAGGACAAAGCAAAATTTTCCCACACAAAGCGAACAAGCATTAAACAAGCTGACGGGAAGAGTGTAGAGATTTTAAGGCAGAGTATGCCCTATGGTGATATGAAAGTTCAGGGGTTAATGTTTATTTCTTGTGCGAAAAGCCCTAAACCATTTACTGATATGCTGAGTAGTATGATCTTTGGTGATGAGCATGGCATATACGACAAACTACTAGATTTTACTACGGCAGAAACTGGAGCTGCTTTCTTTGCACCCTCAATTCAGTTTATTAAGAGAAATGCTATATAAACCTGAATGAAGGAGATCTAATAATAGACAGTATGAATTAGCAGTGACATCGCTCACCGCTAATCATATATTTGGCGTGCTCTTTATTGGACTATTTCTTGAAGTACAGTACCTGTTGCTTTATCGGGGAAGCCGATATTCAAGACTGCTGATAGAGTCACCGCTAAATCTTCAGGTGACGTGAGTCGCGTTTCTCTGCGCGATGGGACTTTCCAGCCAGAAAAATACAGTGGTACATGTGTGTCGTATAGATATGGCGAACCATGAGATGCCGCTGAATAGTCACCTAGCATAGTTGAGGGAGCTTGCATGATGACGATGTCCCCTGAACGACCCAACATAAAGTTATTCTGTACTTTAGATAACAAAGGATCAAACTGCCAATTACGTGTAGACAACTCATGTGCACTTAATGCTTTAGCTACACCCGCCAGCGTTTTGGTATAAGCCAAAATTTGGTTAACAACGGCATTATGATCAACTTGATTTTCTGATATCAATTTGTGGTCGAGATAAATATTGGGTGGAATAACTTCCTTAATTAAGTCGCCGTTCACATGATATATTTTTGAAAGTTCGTCATTAAATGCCTTTAGTTCTTTGGCTACGTTGCTTCTCTCACCATGAAAACCGATTGATTTTTTATACTCAGGAATAAGGTCAACACCATGGTCAGCTGAAAAGGCAATGAGTACGTTCTCTATGCCAATTTTTTTATCAATGTAACTAAAGAAGTCGGAAAGTGTTGTATCAAGCGCTAGTAAATTGTCCTCTGCTTCTAAACTGTTTGGACCAAAGCTATGACCGACATAATCATTTACCGAGAAGCTGACGGCTAGGTAGTCAGTGATGTTGTCTTCTCCCAATCCTTCGTGCTCTATGGCTTTTTTAGCAAACTCAGCTGTTAATTGATCACCAAAAGGAGTATTGGGGAGTAAGTTGTAGTAAATGGGTGATGCCTTCGAAGGCATAGTATGCGGGAAACCTTTGGTAAACCCTTCCGGAGGGCGCTGGTACTCTCTGTTACTATTGTCGTTGTGGTATTTATCGTCAGAAAGAGATAACTGCCAAGCTTTTCCTAGATATTTATCTTTGCCCCCTGATTGATTAAATTCGCTAACCCATTCTGGTAGCTTGTTGTGATAATAACTACTGGTAACCATGTTGCCTGTTTTCTTATCTAACCAATAGGACTTACCAAAGTGCCCTCCAGTAAGTACCGCACCACGGTCTTTGATAGATAAAGACACGATTTTAGCTTTTCCATTGGTTGCGAGATGCAATTGATCTGAAAAAGTTGAGGCCGTTAGGTTGGCAGGAGAAGCGCTGTACCCTTCTGCACCTACTAAGGTTGCAGTCATGTCAGCAACGCAATACATGCGTTCGCCTAGCTCTGAGTTATACCAATTGTTTGCAACGAGCCCATGTTGTGATGGGAGTGCGCCTGTTGCCAACGTGGCATGTCCAACAGCGGTTAGTGTGGACGAATGTCGATAGTGGCTATTGGTGTAAAGCGTCCCTTTTTTAAGAAACTGATTAAACCCAAGTTGATTTTCCTTCTGAGTAAAGTTCGATTCGTACCTTTGAAGTAAATCACCTCTTAACTGATCTACTGTAATTTGTACAATCAGTTTCGGTTTATCTGCGAATGCTGAGCCTGCATAAATTAAGCTTAAGCCTGCGCTAATCCATAGTGCTAATTTGTTTTTCATAGTGAATTTCAATTGGTAAAATTGGGTTAAGCCTACAAGATTGTTACAATCTTAGTAAGCGTAAAAATATGACAATTATATTAGGGCTTAAGCTTTTTTGTACTTTGTTATACAACGCCTAGCTCTTTCAATCTCTCTGTCAAATAACTGTCAGCCGTATGCTTTTGAGAAAGAACGACATCAGGCCTTGGATGTAAAAACAGAGGAAGTGAAATACGAGATTTCTTCAGGTTTGCGCCAGCTGGGTTAATCACTCGATGAGTGGTCGAAGGGAAGTATCCTTGAGATGCTTCTTGCAACATATCTCCAATATTGACGACTAATGTTCCGAAATCACAAGGCACATCTAACCAATCACCATTACCCAGTTGTACTTGTAATCCAGGTTCATTAGCAGCAGGTAGCACAGTCAATAGGTTAATATCTTCATGCGCTGCTGCTCTGATAGCATCTGGCTCTTCATCACCTTCGAATGGAGGATAATGTAGAACACGCAATAGCGTTTGTTGGCTATCTTCAATCATACTTGATAGAGGTGCAGAGTAACCTTTCGATACTTCTTCCGGGCTATATTGCTCTACCCAAGAGAGTAGTTCAGACGCAAGGTTAATAGCATTGTCGTAGTAGTTTTGAAGCTCTGCTCTCAAATCATCTGGACATTGCCCCCAAGGGTAAAAATGAAAATACTCTTTGATATCTTTTACTTTGAACCCTTTAGCTGTTTCAGAAACCGTGGTCGGGAAAAAGCCATCTTGGCCATCAACATTAAAGGTAAAGTCGTTTTTGCTATCACCATCAAAAAACTGCTGCCAATTTTGATAAATTGAAGATACCCAACTTTCTTGTAAAGGATGGTTTTTAAGTACCCCAAAGCCGGTATCTTTTAATGATTTTGTAAATAACTCGGCCGCATTCGGTGCGTTGTAATCGATAGCAACTAGTTGCATTTTCTGTCTCTCAAATTAAATAAACATGATCAATAGTATGGCGCTTTGCTGAATTCAACTGTTGATCTCGGTCATAGAAATAGTGATTTCTGTTCAATATTCTTATTGCAATGTAAAAAAGAAGCCTGCCAAAGCGGCACTCATAAAGTTTGCAAGTGTTGCAGCAAATACTGCTCTTAAGCCTAGAGTCGCTATTTCTTTGCGTCGAGTAGGCGCTAAAGCACCAATGCCCCCCATTAAAATCGCAATAGAAGACAAGTTGGCAAAACCACAAAGTGCAAAGGTAATGATAGCTTGTGATACTTCAGATAGTTGATCTTTAGCTTCCAAAAAGTCTAAGTAAGCAATAAATTCATTGACGACAAATTTCTGTCCAATAAAGCTACCGGCCAAGTTCGCTTCAGACCATGGAACACCCAACGCCCATGCAAGTGGTTGTAATGCATAGCCCAATATCCATTGGAAGGTCAGTTCCGGCATCCCAAACCATGCGCCAATGCCACCTATAATACCGTTGAGTAGTGCGATGAGTGCAACAAAGGCTAACAACATAGCCCCAACATTCATCGCTAAGTGCATACCCGAGGCTGCGCCACTCGCTGCGGCTTCAAAAATATTGGCGTACTCTTCTTCCGCTTCTATTTCTTTTAAATCGTTAATAGGAGTGCCTGTCTCGGGCATAATAATTTTTGCCATTAACAAGCCGCCCGGCGCCGCCATAAAACTTGCCGCAAGTAGATATTTTATCTCAACACCAAGGCCTGCATACCCAGCTAAAACAGCGCCTGCAATAGATGATAAACCGCCAACCATGATGGCGAAAAGTTCCGACTTAGTCATATGCGGTATAAAAGGTTTAACCACAAGTGGTGCTTCTGTTTGCCCAACAAAAATATTAGCCGCTGCAGACATAGATTCCGATCGACTAGTTTTCAAAGCCCACTGCAAAAATCCGCCGATAATTTTGATGACAAAAGACATGACGCCAACATAATACAAAACGCTTATCAGAGCTGAAAAGAAAACGATGACGGGTAGAACGTTAAACGCAAAGATGAAACCTAAAGACTTGTCACCAACTTGACCAAAGAGGAACTCAATTCCTTTATCGCTGTAGCCAATAACAAGAGCAACATATTCTGCCATACTCAAAAGAGCCTCTTTTCCTGGAGGGAAGTAGAGTATGAGTGCGCCGATGCCAGCTTGTATAGCAAATGCAATACCTACTGTACGCCATTTAATGCTCTTTCGGTTGTATGATAACGCAACCGCAATAGCGACCAACAGCAAGATACCGAATATGCTGACCATTGTTTTCCCTTTTTAGTTAAGTATTTGTTGTATGTGGGATTTGATGATATCCAGTGCGATTCTATTTTTTCCGCCTTGTGTTACAACAACATCGGCTAAAAATCGACTGGGTTCTATGAATTGGTGATACATAGGCTTAACGGTTTGTTCATATTGCGAACTAACCGATTCTATTGTTCTCGCTCTTTCTTTGATATCTCTGTTGAATCGACGGAGCAAGCAGATATCAAGAGGGGTATCGATAAATACTTTAATATCAAAAAGTGGCTGCAATTCGTGCGCTGCCAGAAGCATAATCCCTTCGACAATGATGACCCTTGCTGGAGACACAACTTCTGTCTCTTCTAACCTATTGTGCGTTTTGTGACAATATTGCGGGTAATTGATTGATTTACCTGCTTTTAATTGCTCGATATGCGACTGCAATAGTGAATGCTCAAAAGCATTAGGGTGGTCATAATTCGTTTTTTCTCTGTCAGACATAGCGAGGTGTGTTTGATCTCGATAATAATGATCTTCACACAAGACCAAAATATCTGCTTCAATTGCGAGTAATTCTCGCTTTAAAGTGCTGGTAAATAAGGATTTTCCAGAACCTGATCCGCCTGAAATTGCGATAACACTTGTACTCATTTTTCAGTATAACAGCCTTATATTATTGTGTAGTGAGAGACTAACAGTGTCTGCTTCCAAAGTCAGCGGAGATTATCCCGAAAATCGCTAATATGTCTGCAAAAGTGTTCGTTTGTTTCAAAATCATCGCAAAAATGTCACATTTCTCGTTTATAGTACGGGCACTTTTGAATCGAACGTGATAAATTACGCGGATTATAAGAATAATGAAACGTATTTTTCAAACTAAAATAACAGGAAACACAATCATGCTTAACTCAAGATTGAGTCGTATGGCTGCAGCTGTTGCTATGGCTGTTGGCATATCGACCTCTGCCTTTGCACAAGATACTTCAGGTGGCGTCAGGGGAACTATCACTGGCCCTAATGGGCAGCCAGCTTCCAATGTATCAGTTATCGTTACTCACCTTCCATCAGGAACAAAACGTACTGTAACCACAAATGACTCAGGTAATTATCAGGTACGTGGCCTTCGTGTTGGTGGGCCATACAAAGTCACTTTTGACTCAGATACTTATCAAGATCAAGATATCGAAGGCTTATTTGTTCAATTAGGTGAAGTTGAGCGTATCAGTGCACAACTTGAATCTGAATCGGTTGAGCGTATTGTTGTGACATCTAGTGCTCCCGCCTTTTCAAACTCTGCAGGAAGCAGTTATTTTGGAGAATCTGCTATTGCCGGACAGGCAGGCTTGACGAGAGATATTAAAGACGTTATTCGTGCAAATCCACTGGTCTCTATAGGTACGAGTGCTGATCGTGAGTTAACGATTGCCGGTAATAACCCTCGGTTCAACAGTATTACTGTTGATGGTATCAGCCAGAATGATAACTTCGGTTTGAATGCAGGTGGTTTCCCAACGCAACGTAACCCTTTCCCGTTAGATGCTCTTGACCAAATTACTGTTGATGTAGCGCCTTTCGATGTTAAGCAAGGTGGTTTCTCAGGTGGACTAGTTAATGCGGTATTTAAGTCAGGTACAAACGAGTTTCATGGAAATGCTTTTTATGAGCAAATTTCAGATTCATTAGCGGGTGACCCTCGAGGCGTTAATGGTGATGATATTGATATAGATTTTAAAGAAGAAACTTACGGTTTCACAGTTGGCGGTCCAATTATCAAAGATAAGCTGTTTTTCTTCGTTGCTTATCAATCACTAGATATTGAGCCTGTTATCGAGTTCGGTCCTGCTGGTTCTGGTTTACCCAATAGTACTGTTGCAACGTTTGAAGAAGCGCAACAAGTTATTGATATAGCAAGAAACGTTTATGGTTTGACAGATGAGCAAATAGGTGGTTTTGCGCCGAGTCCGACAGAAGAAGACGAAAGTATTGTTGTCAAACTTGACTGGAACATCAATGATTTCCATCGTGCATCTTTGGCTTACCAGTTTAACGACGGTAATAGAACGAGTAATTTAAGTAACCAGAATGAGTTACGTTTTACATCTGCCCAATTTGACGAGTCGGACAAGTTAAATAACATCAGTGCAAAACTATATTCTGATTGGACGGATTCTTTCTCTACAGAAATAGCCTTTAGCATTCAAGATGTCGATAACGGGCAAATCTCAGGTAGCCAAATCGGTGATGTTACGATAGAGAACTTACCATCTGGTGGTGATATTGCTTTTGGTTCTGACCGTTTCCGCCATGCTAACCAGTTAGATACAACGAAAACTATCTTTAGATTAGATGCGCAGTATCTTTATGATACGCACAATATTGAATTTGGTTTTGAGTTTGAAACGCTTGAAATTACCAACATCTTCTTGCCTGATTCAAGGGGAACGGTAACATTTGACGGTTTAGAGAATTTCGCTAACCTACTCGCTGATACTTATCAATTCTCTAATGGCTTAGGTAATGATCCAGCTGTCGCTACAGCGGATTTTGATACAGACACTATTGCACTATTTGTACAAGACAGCTGGGATATTACAGATAGATTTACGTTGAACGCAGGTTTGCGTTATGAACGTATTTCAACCAGTGATCGTCCTTTATTTAATCCTAACAGCTTGGCAAGAACAGGGCTGGACAATACCGCGACGTTAGACAATGTTGATATTTTGCTCCCTCGTATTGGCTTTAACTACGATGTCAGTGATGTTGTGACATTACGTGGTGGTGTTGGTCGATTCTCTGGTGGGCAACCCAATGTTTGGATCAGTAATGCCTTCACAAACCCAGGTGTTAATGTTGCTGAGTTTGAAGAAAATAATATTACTATCACTCCAGGATCTATCGCGGGTATTTTACCTGAAGCGTTTAATTCTATTCCTGATACGGTTGAAGAAAACTTAGCGGCTGGAAATGAAGGCGACGTTAATTTGATTGACCCTGATTTCCAGTTGCCTAATGACATTCGTTATCAGTTAGCAGTGGATTATATCGTTGATATTCCTTTCTTAGGTGAAGGTTTTAACTGGACAACAGAATATTTGCACATCAACAGAAATCAAGCTGCGGCTTGGGTTGATGCATCATTACCTGGCATTAGCACAAGCCCAACATCTGAAGGCAGTGTGGTTCAAGCTAATGATGGTCGCCAGCTCTTTATTGATGATGACAATGTTGTTGATTTGTTGCTAACTAATTCTGATGGTGGCCGATCAAATATATTCTCTACATCACTTTCTAAGAGTTGGGATAATGGTTGGGATTTCAGTGCATCTTATAGTAACCAAGATGTCACTGAAGGGAATCAAGGAACGAGTTCTACAGCGACTAGTAACTTCCGTTTCTCACCTCAAATCAATCGAAACGAAACACTTATTGGTACTGGTGCTTTTGAAATTGAGCATAGATTAGTCGCGAGTGTAGGTTATACAACTGAGTTCTTCGCAGGTTATGCAACGAACTTCAATTTATTCTTTGAACGTCGTTCAGGAACACCAGTTAGCTATACGACTAACTTCGATGGTGGATTTACTGCCTTTGGTAGTAGTGACTTTGGTGGCGCAGCGCTTAGCCCTGGCGTATTCGGAGGTACATATTTAGCGTACATTCCTACACCAGGTGATAACACTTTCGTTATCGATCCAAATGCAGGTTTTACTGAGGCAGATCTTTTTGCTGCTATTGATGCGGCAGGCCTTAGCGAGTTTGGTGGACAATTTGTTCCAAGAGGCAGTGCAAGATCACCTTATATCAATACGTTGGATTTAAGTATTACTCAGGAAATCCCCGGGTTCGTTAAGGGCCATAAAGGTAAGGTAACTTTGATTATTGATAACTTGCTTAACTTGATCGATAGCAGTCAAGGGCGAGTATTCGATAGTCAATTTGATACTCTTCGTCTATATGATGTGGATGGTATTGATGCTCAAGGTCGCTTTATCATTGATCAACTTCGTGATGACCAATTCCGTTTTGACGCTGATGACTCTACATGGCGTATTAAAGTGGGTGTAAGTTACGCTTTCTAAACTATGCTCTAGTGATGAAAAAGCCGACAATTTAGTCGGCTTTTTTGTTTGCAGAATATCGTAGTAATAGGCCGCTACCTATTGCTTTACTTTTGCTAGCTAAACATTATCGAAAAGTTCTTCAACCTTTTCACAAGTCTCTTCTATTTCATTAATATTTGTCGGCGCGATAAATATGGTGTCATCGCCTGCTATTGTTCCTAGCACACCGTCTGTTTGGTTTAATGAGTCGAGTAACCTTGCGATCAATTGTGCAGCCCCTGGCGATGTTCTTATAATGATCATGACGTTATTGTGCACGATCTCAAGCACCAATTGCTTGAGTGGGCTCTTAGCTGTCGGCATACCCAACTCTGGAGGCAAACAGTAAGCCATTTGACCTTTTGCGTTACGAGTTCTTACAGCGCCAAATTTGCTCAACATTCTGGATATCTTCGATTGAGATATGTTGTCAAACCCTTGGGCTTTTAAAGCATCGACTATTTCTGCTTGAGAGCCATAGTTTTCACCTTTAAGTAGGTCTTTAAATGCTTTCACGAGTTGTTCTTGTTTTGTCATTAAAGTGGAGCCTCAATATGATATGAAGATTATTCTGCCGTAACTATTGATTTGGTGCAATTCGTCCCCACATTGGAAAACGTTAAACAGATCGGTATTTGATCTGTTTGTTTGAAATGTCGACAGCCTGATAGAAGAAGTTTGGTTTTATCAGGTGAGTGAATGTGCGGCAATTGTTTTCGTAGCTGTGTAGCTAATGCGAAGAGGCGTTCTGCATTGTTTTTTGGCTAAGCTTGCATTAGTGTTGCCCAGCAATCTTAATATCTTTTGGAGATTAAATTATGAAAGTAGCCGTATTAGGTGCTGCCGGTGGAATCGGACAGGCTCTGTCTTTATTATTGAAAACCCAACTGCCAGCTGGTTCTGAGTTAGCGTTATATGACGTTGCTCCTGTTGTTCCAGGCGTAGCCGTTGACCTAAGTCATATCCCTACAGATGTCAAAGTTGCCGGATTTGGAAAAGATGATCTTGCATCTGCGTTGACTGGCTGTGATATCGTTCTTATTCCAGCAGGTGTTCCTCGTAAGCCAGGTATGGATCGCTCAGATTTATTTAATATCAATGCTGGTATTGTTAAGAACCTAGTCGAAGCAATTGCTGACAATGCGCCAGAAGCGTGCATAGGTATTATTACTAACCCAGTTAATACAACGGTTACTATTGCTGCAGAAACTTTGAAAGCTAAGGGTGTTTATAATAAGAACAAACTCTTCGGTGTTACAACGTTAGACGTTATTCGTGCAGAAACATTTATTGCTGAGTTGCGTGGCTTAAGCCCAACAAATGTAGATGTGCCTGTTATTGGTGGCCATTCCGGTACAACGATTCTACCTCTATTGTCTCAAGTCAAAGGTGTTGAGTTTAGTGATGAAGAAGTCGCGAGTTTGACTACCCGTATCCAGAATGCAGGTACAGAAGTTGTAGAGGCAAAAGCTGGTGGTGGATCAGCGACATTATCTATGGGACAAGCGGCAGCTAGATTCTGTTTGTCACTTGTCGCAGCGATGAAGGGCGACAACGTTGTTGAGTACACTTATGTTGAAACCAACAGTGATGATGCAGAGTTCTTCTCTCATCCTGTGCGTCTAGGTCCTAATGGTGTTGAAGAAATCTTACCTTATGGCGAATTGAGCGAATTTGAACAAAATGCTAAAGAGTCAATGTTAGAAGGCCTACGTGGCGACATTACATTGGGTCAGGAATTTGTTAACAAGTAAGATGTAGTTAAGTAAATTGAAGAGGCTATTCGTAGCCTCTTTTTCATTTAAGACATGCGTTCCACAGATAGCTTGGCTAACCCGATTAATGCCTGTTTATACTGAGAGTCTTGGATCGGCGCTAAAGCGTCAATTGCTTGTTGTGCAGCCTTCTTTGCTTGTGCCTTTGTATACTCTAGTGAATTAGTGTCTTTCATCGCTTTTAATATACTGTCAAGGTTGTCCATACCGTTGCTATGTTTGATGGCGTCGCGAATCAATGTCTGTTGTGCTGCTGACCCGTGCCACATAGCATAAAGTAAAGGTAGAGTTGGCTTACCTTCTGCCAGATCATCTCCCATATTCTTACCCATGTCATTTGCATCCGCAGCGTAATCGAGGATATCGTCTACCAGTTGAAATGCTGTGCCCAGGTATTTGCCGTAGTTCTGCATGGCAAGCTCAATTTTTTTACTTTGATCGGTGAGCACTGCTGACAACAACGTTGCTGCTTCAAAAAGCCTCGCTGTCTTGCTGTAGATGACTTGCATGTAACTTTCTTCGCTGGTATCGGGATCATTGCAGTTCATTAATTGAAGAACTTCACCTTCTGCAATGACATTCGTTGCATCAGCTAGAATTTCCATCACACGCATGCGTTTTAAGCCAACCATCATTTGGAAGGAACGAGTATAAAGAAAATCGCCGACTAGGACGCTAGCTTGATTTCCGAAAACTTCGTTAGCTGTTTCCTTTCCACGCCGCATTGTTGATTCATCGACGACGTCATCATGTAATAGCGTTGCCGTATGAATAAACTCAATAATAGCTGCTAAGGTATGATGCTCATGTGTATTGATATTCAACGCTCTGGCTGCCAACACAGTCATCAAAGGTCTTAGTCTTTTGCCTCCGCTATTAACGATATAAAAACCGAGTTGATTTATGAGCGAAACGTCTGAGTTGACTTGGGCTTGAATTAGCTGATTGACAGCCAGCATATCTTGCTCAGCTAATTGATTAATTTGACTTAACTGCATGCCGTGTGAATTAACTATCCCAAAAAGGCAAAAAGATGTGTGTAGTTTACCCCAATAGTGTTGCCAAGCTAGTGAATTCATTAAGATAATACATAAATTATGCGTCAAGGCATTAAGACAGTAATTAATTTCAATCAGGTCTTGCCTCTCTGGCTTCTGTCACGTACAATTCGCGCCCTGTTTTTGAATTGATATTGCGTTAAGAAAACGCAGAGCGGAGTTAAATATGTACGCGGTTTTCCAAAGTGGTGGTAAACA
>CAZXIN010000064.1:0-18820 GCA_964640795.1 uncultured Pseudoalteromonadaceae bacterium
CATATCTAAAAGACCTTCCAATGCAAATAAGCTCAAATAATTTATAAGACCATGGGCGGGTAAGTTTCTAAAGTACCTCGCCAATCGCAAGATAAATAAACCCCCCCCCCCCATGAAGAAAGACTGATACTTCTTGCCATCAAAGAACATATAAGACGAACAAATTACAAATAAGACACCTGTCATTCTAGTTGAAATTGAAAAGCTCACTACGGCTATCATTAGCATGAAGATAAACATCCATAGGGGTGAACTCTTTTGGGCTACGAAGCCCCTATAGAAAAGCCAGAAGATAGAAAGCATTAGAACCAATGAGTATAGAATGAAATAAATACCATAATCAATTTCAGGGTGATACTCAGCACGTTCAAAAGCAAGCTTTCCATATGACGCATAAAGAAGGGCAGTATTAGTGATTAACAAAGCCAAACCAATACCAATACCGAGACTATGGCCTTTTTTAACATCGAGTTCTCGAGCTGAATGTTCGGCAAAAGTATTACTGGTTAAAAGCCCCAAAAGGAATCGAAAACCAACCCAAAAAACAGCAAAGACTGCAAGGTTTACAATATAGGTTTGCAAATAAGCATCGACTACATTTGCATGAGTTGATTTATAACCGTAATAGTCAACAAAATTGTTAAAGCCTATGTATCTTTCATAAAAAGTAAAGAGCACAACACACAAGTTGTAGGCTAAAAAAAGAAGTCCGATCATGTTATTTTATTAACTCTAACAACTTAAACCCGAAGTTTCCGTGTTTGATACCAATTAATTTGCATAATTTAATTAGCATCATTCTGTTTTGACTCATTAAATGGCTACTTTTTAGTAACTCTCGAATATCTTTATTAATGCACCGATTTCTGATTAGCATAAGGAATACTTGCGTGGCGACTATACCATTGATACAGCTTGATTTATCGCCGAAATAGAGTAAAGACTGTATCGCCTCAATGGCGTCTTGCTCAGAAACATTCCCTTTCCGATTAAGGTATGGCTCTAGAGTTAACGATTCGAAATCTGCATTTTTCTTAGCGTAATTCAAAGCTACAGATGCTCTTAGTTCTGCCTGTCTAGCTGCTTTTAACTTCGTTAGCTGTCCGCCATGTATTCGATACTTGAGTAATACTCGGGGGACATTTGTCAATTTAGCGCCTTGATTAGCCATACGGCACCAAAGCTCATAATCTTCACAAAACTCATAGTCAGCAGAGTAAAAATTATGCTTAAACCAATGTGCTTTAGCCAACACCGTTGGGTGAGCAAAGCAGGAGTTAAACAGTAGCTGGAATTTATTGGAAACATCCTGAGTGTGAAATTGCCTCACTCGATTGACAGTAAACCCAAATGTTTTTATCCAACTTCCGCATAAGTCAGCTTTTGATTCCAACAGCCAGCGCAGCTGTTCTTCAATCCTACCAGGTAGACATATATCGTCTGCATCCATTCGCATGATGTAGTCGCCGCTTGCTACACTGATCGCTTCATTCAGACTATAGACAAGCCCTTTATTTTCACGGCTTATAACTTTAATGCGACCGTCTATTTTTCTATATCTATCTATTGTAACTTCAGAGCCATCCGTCGAACCGTCATTTACAATGAGTAACTCAAAATTTGTGTAGCTTTGTTTCAATACTGAGTCGATGGATGCATCCAAATGTACAGAAGCATTGTATACGGGCAGAATAACAGAAATTGGTTTTTGCATAATCAGCTAAAGAAAAACAAGTTAACAAAGAACAACACAACAAAAAGAATACAGAACCGAGCAGGAAACTCAACAAACTCAAAATACCTTTTAGCGTATCTAACGGTTATAGCGACATTACAACAAGCTGAAACAAAACCTGCGGTGATAATACCTTTAATACCGAGCATACTCATGAGGGAGAAAGAAATCAAAAAGTTAAAAATGACTATCAGGAGGCTAATATACAGCAATACTTTTAGCTTCTTCTTCTGAATCATGCAAGAGCTGTAAAATTGTGCAAGACCAGACATCAAAGCAGTCAGAAACAAGGGTAGGATCAGGCTAGAGGAGGGTTCAAAAGAAGGTCCATAAATCAGTTTAATTGCAATTGACATAAAGAAATAAGAGAACAGAGAAGCACTCACAGCCAAAAGGATAAAAAGCCGCACTATTTTACGAATAACCTGTTGATATTTTATAAAATCAAGGCTCTGTAAAGCTTGCAGCATGAGAATTGTATTCCCTTTTAACAAAGCATTAACCAATACTCCGCCAACTCCTACAGCCAATGTAGATGATAGAGCGTAGAGACCTAGCTGTGTATCAGAGAATTTGAAATTCACAATATACCTGTCCAAGTACATTGCCAGTGCCGCAATAATCATACTTGGTATGCTAAGCCACCCTAATTTTACCAGCTTAGTGGCAATGACATTGAATCTTGCTTTGTTCATAACGGGAATGGCTGTTCGAAAAATCATAGGCGAAGCAGTTAAGGCACTTAATGTACCACCTACGACATAAGCGAGCATTGCTCCTATCAAGGATGGAAAAACTGTCGGCAATATAATTAGCGAAATGGCGTATACCAGTGCGCATCGAAAATAAAGCTTATAATTATCTAAGCAGTTTACAAATGATAAACTAAATATTCTAAACGCCTCAGTCGTTACAGCAAGAACAAAGAGTATTGACAAACTTGGTTCATACTTCGTTTGGCTGAAAAAAACAAAATAGCTTGCTGAAAATACCCAAAAAGCAAGAGTGCACATCATGATCAGTATCAAAGCGACAAAAAGTTCTTTGCCGATAGTACGTTTGTGCTGTTTTTCATCAGAAAAATAGACGGCAGTTATGGCAGATGGTTGGCCAACTATAACGAAAGGTAGCAATGTTGGGATCAATGCAGTAACTATTCCCCATAATCCATAGTCACTCAAAGCCAAGCTTTGTGACAATATGTAATTACAAGTAAATACAGAGCCCGCACTTAAAAATGTGCTAGAAAAATAGTAGGCACTTCGATTCAAAATATAGCTTCACCAAGTTTGTTTAATGCCTTCCTAAACTTTGAGACACAATAGTGTCCTACATACTTAACAATGGCAATTTTCTTGATATTGAAGCTGTTGTCGAGCGGTGACATTGCTGACAGAACGGTCTTAGCAAAGTTAT
Source organism: uncultured Pseudoalteromonadaceae bacterium (assembly GCA_964640795.1). GTDB lineage: Bacteria > Pseudomonadota > Gammaproteobacteria > Enterobacterales > Alteromonadaceae > M269. Next base: position 3,152 of record CAZXIN010000064.1, read on the forward strand.
CACAAGAAAACACTCTGATAGCTTTAGAAGAATAAAACGCTTTTGCGCTTGCTAAATACGTATTGTGTTCATGCTCTAACATAGTACTCAAAAAAGTCACTAACTCAGCATCTGTTGAGAACTTTCTTCTGTCAATAAAAGCACTTTCCGGAATATATTCTGAAATATTTGTTGCTCCTAAAAAGATAGGCACAACACCAGCGCGAAAAGCATCAAAAATCTTTTCGCTGACTAGCCCTTTAGCATCTTTCTGGTTTTCATAACAAATACAGAATTTGTAGTTTTTGAGTACATCAAATTTTGATTCTACAGAGCCTTTATACGAAGGATACCCACACCCATCCCAACCCACGCCATAGAAATTAAAGTCATTTGCATAATGTTTGTCTAGATAATCAATGAGCTCTCGTCGTGCTGAATATAGCTCGTCGGGATGCTTAGAAGCTTTATTCCCCACTATTGTTGTGATCAATTTTCTCTGTAAAAAAGGCCTGTCGTTTTCAATAATATCCAAGTGAGTTACTGGAGTATGGAACTTAGTGAACCCCCTTTCACCAATTAAGGTGTCTTGCCAAGTGAGGATTGTGGGAATAAAACGCGAGACATTTCTCAGTATGACGTCATCATGTAACTCATCTACTGCAGAGGGCTCAAAGGGGATATAAACGCACTTCCCCAACTTACCAACCAACAGCAAACGAACAACCAATACAGGATTAAGTCTGAACAAGACGATATAATCTGTTTGTGCAATTTTGCTATTTGAAGGTAACTCAACTGAATAACCTAACCCTTCCATTTCTGATTTCAATACCGAAGGGAAGTTATAAGGATTGTCAATACCAAAAAAGTCAAAATAGGCTGGGTTTTCCCAAGATTTGTAAAAAGGAAACACGCATACTTTTTTCATAATATATATCTTTACTATTCGATACTTTAAGCCGTATTTACAAATAAAAACACTAATCGGCTTATATTCATACCCATCACAAATTGTGAAAGAGAGGCAGGATTACACAAGGCGGCAAAGCCTAAAAAAGTGTCGTCATTGCATATGATTCAAAGCAAAGATATTCCGCAGATATAATTCGACGGTATAATTTTCGATAACTTTCTCCTTCCCCTTTTTTGCAATCCTTACCCTGTCATTTTTATTTGCTAAGTAATATTGTACTTTCTCTAACAGCTCTGCTTCGTCTGAAAAACGCTCGACATCTTCACCTACATCAAAATATTTTTCCAAATCAGTACACTCTTCAGTCAATAAAAAAGCACCTGTTGCAGGAATCTCAAATACTCTACCTTTTAAGTGCTTTAGTTCTGGGTGACCGTAAGAACTACTAAAATTCAAAACTATCTTAGCCCTATTGAGTAAAGACAGCATTCGCGACTGAGTAACTCTACCACCATTAGGCCATCCATTGCCGAAAGCTTCTACTTTTATATTGTGCGAGCGCAAATACTCGACATACTGCTTGCGATTACCAAAATTCTGACCGATGAATAATACGTCAATATCTCTTTCAATATTGAAACTTCTAAACATGTAATGATTCGCTGCAAACTGGGCGTAGGACGAGTTAATGCCTTTAGATAATCGCCAATAATGGCGAGCTTCTAGTGTCGTAATTGCTATATCGAAACTGCTGACCAAATCTTGTGTCTCTAAATATCTCTTATCATCATCAAATAACCAAATATGGGTTTTGATTCCATAATCATTCGACAGCGACGCGATCAATGAATAATCAATAACATCAAGGTACAATAGATAGAATAAGTCTGTGATTGAGTAATGTATACAGGCTTCTTTAATAGCATCATTCATAGCCTTTCGACCATATCGATAATAAAGCGTATAAATATCCAACCTAACAACTGTAACGTCATTCATTTGTTTAAAGGTATTTAAAAAATTGTACTCTTCATAAGACAGTCCCCTCGCTGGATTACCGTAGTCATATTTAACGCCAAGGTATAAAATAGTTCTGTTTTGTCCTTCATTAAAGACGTGACACCAGTCAGCTGCTATCGCCTCAGCACTTGGAGTTGGGAGTATTCTTAAATATGATTTTAAATGAAAATGGAGTTGTAGTTTTTCAATCAACTTATAGAGCTTCGAGATCATATTCAGTTTACCTTTCTTATCAACTTCATTGTTCCTTTTTCTATGGTAACGTACATAAGCCAACCGACAAATATAGCCACCGCCAAACTAAAAATATGACTTGCCGGTGTCATACTCTTCGACAAAAAAAGCTGGAAATATATTTTGAAAACAATCACATGAGATAAGTATAAGGAATAAGATATTTCACCCAAAAACGTCATTACCCTCTGGTACACAAATACCTCTTTATCTATACCAGATTTAAGCGCCAAATTGACGACAAGTAGTGCGATCGAAATACATGCACCAACTACAATAAGTCTATTAGTAAGAGAGGAGTATCCTTGATAAAAATAAATTGATAAAGAAACCAGACACAGAGCCATCCAAACACTATCCAGAGAGGTAAACTTTTTGATTACATTTCTCCTTTTGACAAACAACTCTGCTGCTAATGCACCGATCAGCCAGTACATGCTAAAGCTAAAAATATTGTGTTGCGACCAATATGTATTTTGAGCAGATAAAACAGCTACAACGAATAGAGCTACTGAATAGATGATTAAATATTTAAAATTAAGCCACCTGATGAATAAAGCGTATTGGATATATAATATGACTTCAACAAGAACAGTCACAAGAATAGGGTTTTGAAAAGGAGGTTCTACATCCACAAAAGCATAAACTGAGAGTAGTGATAACCCCAGATTCACTAATACAGCTTCTATATCTCCGCCGACAATATAAATGTGAACAAGATAAGAAACACTCAAAGTAACAATTAATGGAGGGTAGATTCTTAAAAACCTCTTCTTTAAGAAATGAGTAAGTTTAAATCCTGCACTTTCTCCTTTCAAAGCTTGAGGGTAGTGAATAACAAATCCACTTAACACAATAAATACAAGTACACCTGGATGAATCGTCCCTGATATTGATATAAACGTTGTATAAGCTTCATTAATCCAACGTAAATTACTTAAATAAGGATGCCCCTCCCACCTAAAGTATGTTGTCCAATGTGTAAAAACAACCATAAAAGCTGCGAGACCTCTAATCTCATCGATTCTATTCAACCTCATTCCACAGACTCCTCCTTTTTTAAGTTTAGAGATTTTACGCTTTAGTTATGTGTTTCACATCATAGAGCCTATAAGCCCCACCTTCTTACAACAATTAATTATGCATATAGTGAAAACGTTGGAGACAATACCCTACCGTTATCTTTTAAGCTTTCCAGATTAACTTTTACATTATCTAGGCTTGAAAGAGAACTAAGAGATTTTATCGGTATAAAAGGCTGAGATGTCTGCACAAACCCTTTCTATATCCTCATCGGTCAGCTGGACTGCCGAAGGCAACCATAAACCCTTTTCACCCACCAAATTTGATACATCGTGCTCACCGTCTACTTGATATGCCAACTGTTTATTGACGGGGGGATACATGACACGCGTACCAATATTTCTCTGTTTGAGAAAAGCCTGTAACTCTTCTCGATCTTCAACCAACACATCGATAAACCATGGAGTAGTCATATTAAGATCTTGTTTGAAAAATGAAACCTGAGTCAGACCTTCAAGTAGTATTTGATACTTTCTCAATATCTCTTTTTTTCGTTCCACTCGCCATGGCAGTTTCTTCATTTGCTCAATACCAACACAAGCTTGTAATTCGGTAAATTTGAAATTAAAGCCAATGCTATCGTGGATGTCGTTTCCGCCACCAGCGCGACCAAAATCCTTCAACCGACGTACTTTCGACGCTATATCATCATCATTCGTCACTATACACCCACCTTGCCCAGTTGAAATAATCTTAGGTGCAGAGAACGAAAAGCTTCCTACATGACCAGCTGTACCTATGTGTCTGCCATCCGGATAGAAACAACCAAGAGACTGAGCAGAGTCTTCTATCAGTTTCAAATTGTATTTATCAGCTAAGGCTTCAAAAGATTCAATGCCGGCTAACGGATATCGACCATTAGCTGAAACTAACATAATCGCTTTTGTTTTTTCAGTAATTGCCTGCTCAACTAGGTTGATATCAAGACAAAGCGTTTCGGGTTCAACATCAACAAAAACTGGCTCTGCACCAAACATTTTGACTGAGTTCGGTGTAGCTATCATGGTAAAATTGGGAACAATAACCTCATCCTTAGCCCCTATGCCACAAGCCATAGCTGAGAGTGTTAAACTAACTGTCCCGTTGTTTACAACAATACAATGCTTTGCATTTGTATACTCGGCAATCATGTTCTCAAACTGCTCAGTTCGCTTAAACTCAGTTATAAAGCCATCTTCGTCCATATAATCACAGACAGCCTTCTTTTCTTCATCACCAAACCAAGGGCGCATTTGCATTATGAATTCATTACTCATATCTTTTCGACCATAATCCTAGGCTGTACTACCAGCATCTATTGTAATTGATGTACCTGTTATCATTTTCGCATCTTTACTGAGTAAAAATGACACACTGCCAGCTACATCTTCTGCAGTTGCTAACTTACCAGTAGGACTGCGTCTCTTTATGGAAGCGAGTTTTTCACCCTGCAAATTGCTAGTCATATCTGTTTCCATATAACCAGGGTTTATCGCATTGACAGTAATATTTGCTTTGCCTAACTCTCGCGACAAGGATTTCGTAAAACCTAACAGAGCAGCCTTTGAAGCACCATACACAGACAAGCCACTGAAACCAGTTGAACTAATGATTGAAGATATGTTGATTATTCGACCAGTCTGTTTGGTCAGCATTGAACGAGAAACATATTTGGTTAATAAAATTGTTGCAAGTACATTGACGTTCAATAATTTCTCTATCTCAGAGTCATGAAAAGTAGCCAATACACCATCATAACCAACAGCCGCATTATTCACTAAGCCATAGATTGCCCCATGTCCCTTGATTAGTTTTCGAATAAAGATTTGGATATCCGTTGTATTCGACAAATCAAAGGGATAAAAACTGGCTTTACCGGGACTATCTTCATTTAAGACTGACGAAAGTTCATCTGTCATCGCCCTACCTGTTGCAATGACATGATACCCTTCAGCGACCAACCTCCTAGTAATGGCCAAGCCCAAGCCCCTAGTTGCACCAGTAACCAAAATATTTTTCACACTTTAACCTTTTCTTTTATTCTCTAATCATTTTACCTGACGAACTGATTGAAAAATCATCAACTATTGTAACAACGGCGGGTATTTTATAAGGCTCTAAATATTGTTTACAGAAGTCTTTGAGCTCTTTTTTAAATAGTTTTAGCTCGCTGATTTCACTAGCCAGAACAAGCTTTGCCTCAACCAATGATCCCATCATTGGGTTTTTCTTTGCGCTAACACTAACCGATAAAACTCCGTCAAAACGCCTGACAATCTCCTCGACTTCTTCTGGGTTAACTTTATTACCACCAACATTAATAACACCATTTTCTCGACCAAGGAAAATATATCTGTCGTTCACTTTCTTGACCAAGTCACCTGTTCTAACATACCCCGAGTTTTGTGAAATTGATTCCTGCATACCCGCGTAGCCCATAGCCGCTTTGGGCGAGCGAACGAATAAAGTACTATCATCATTGACCCGTAATTCTAACCCATTCAGCAACCCTTCCAGATAATGTGCTGGAAATCCCGCCTTCAAATCTGTTACGGCAAAGCCGACACCTGCTTCTGTAGAAGCATAAATATGAATTATCCTTGCCTCAGGGAATTTATCTTGCAATGCATCTAAGATAGCTTGATCTGCAATCTCACCTCCCAATGTAATTTGCTTCAAGCTTAGCAAGTGAGCAAGACCTGTCATAAGTAGCTTTCTCCAAAGCGTCGGCGTTGCAGAAAGCGCATTGCACTTAGAATCGACTAGTAATTTAACGTTATCGCTAAACGAATTTTGACTATCAGTAAAAATGAGGCATGAACCGCTTACTAAGCATTGTAAAAATACTTGAAGCCCTGCAAACCTCATTATTTCGTAAAACAGCCCCCACTTGTATTCTACACCTTTTCGAATATCTGTTTTTATTGACCTAGTCAATGAGGCAAGTGTATGAACAACCAATTTAGGTATGCCTGTTGTGCCTGATGTAGGAATCAGCCATAACGTTTCACTTTTTGTAGCTATATTATTGTCTAGGCGTTTGTTCTGGCACCTTTGTTTAGTAGTATCGAATAAAGTGGAAGAATACTTTATTAAAGGCAGTTCTGATTCCACGGAATCGTTATCTGTTATCAATACCTCACTGCCTGACTGTTGAATAAACCTATATTGTTCATCACTTGTTAAGCCAGTAGGTAACAATGTTAGTTGTTTAGAATAGCCATCAAGTGATACAAGCAATGAAGCAAGGTTTTCACTTTGTTGAATCTGCAAAGCAACTTTTTTACCTAATAATTCATTAATGAAATCAGCATTACTGGCGATATACCCCTGAATTTCAGCGACAGTTACTATTCGCTTATTACGCCCCTGCCATATTGGCCTATTTCGTTCTATAAGCTTGAGGTATTCAGATAACATTTCAGAAATCACACAACGTTTTTATACTTTTCATAAACACCGACAAATTCTTTAAAAGTCGTTGGATATACGGGTTCTTCCATCATAGTGAAAGGGTCGTAATCTAGCTCCTCTTCCAAGCGAGCTACTAAAATCGCAAAGCCCAATGAATCTAGCCCCGACTCAAGTAACACTACATCGTCGCTTAATTCGCATGTTAACTTTTGATCTGTTGTTTCTAAAACTTCGTCGAACAGAGAAATGATAGTTTCGCGTATATTCATCTTTATCCTTTCTTATAATGTGTAAAATTCTTCAACTTGCCTGAGCATTTTTGCCTTACCCGGCCTAGCAATAGACTTGCCATTCTCTAGTAACAATCTCCAAGGCCTAAAATCACCTTTACGCAGTGTCATACCAGAGGAACACGAGATCCCTTCAGGAATATGACAGCCAGGTAAAACGATTGTATTGGCAGCTAGCAAACAAAAGCGTTCCAACACAACTGGCGAGAATATTGCGCCATAGGAAAACTCCTTTGGGATAGTTGGCATATCTAAAGAACAGCCAAAGTAGTCAGACGATGCCGCATATATTTTAACACCGGCGGATAAGCCAACGAATTCTTTTAAAGTTATTTTTGATTGGCTTGCAGCAAGAGTTACACTAGGAGCAATGTGACAATAATCTCCAATCTCTACCTCTCCAGATATTGATGTAAAGTCGTCAATAATAACGTTATCACCAATAGAAACCATTTCTGGGCGTCGTATTCTAACTGTTTTACCTATAATAGCGTTTTCACCACATTTCTTGAGGTCTTTGCGATTGAAGAAAATATTGTCAGACATTAAAGCCGTCTCCGATCTCTTTCTGCACCAACGTAAGGGCCATTTTTAACTTCAAGGACCTGCGTACCATCTTCAAGTATGTGATAGCCGTGACCACCTCTGAGCAGAATCAAAATATCACCTTGCGCCGCTTCAAGCTCTGCAACTTTTTCCTCTTTAGTGTTATAGACTTCAGCTTTAATACGCCCCTCTCTAATGTACAGTACTTCTTGTGTCCACAGTACCTCTCGGGAGACTTCATTATGAGTATGAGCCAATAGCTCCTTACCATCATCATATCCCCAAGTGCCTACTTGAATGTATTCCTCGTCAGCAGAGAAAAAATTCAAACCTCCAGACCAGGCGGCATCTGAAGGAATGTGTCTTGCTAAAACCAAATCATTTTCTTTTATTTCATTTATCCCAGACATAATAAACACCTCCCATTAATGATTAATATTGGCTAAGTACCAGTCGATCGTATCTTTAACACCTTGATCAAAAGGTATTGACGGCGCCCAATTCAACAGTTGTTCACCTTTCGAGCCATCAACCGTTTTATACGGAGCCCCATCAGGCTTGCTAGGGTCCAGCATAATTTCCCCTTCGAAACCCACAAATGCCTTTATTTTTTCTGCCATATCGATAATGGATATGCCCTCTGCAACGCCAATATTGACAGGCTCTAATGTTTTCGCTGCGTCTAACGATCTCACCATCGCTTCTGCGCCATCATCAACATGCAGCCATTCTCGCACGGGCTTACCACTTCCCCAGACATTGACAAAGGGAGCATTTTCTTTTTTCGCTTTCACAAATTTCATGATAAGTGCACCCAGGGCATGGGAGCGCTCTTCTTCAAAATGATCTTCGGGGCCATACATGTTAGACAAAATGATATTCATGACATCCAAATCATATTGTTGTGCATAAGCCCAAGACCCTACCCAAAAAGCTTTTCGAACAAAACCATAAACTAAAACGGAATCGTGCAGAGGTCCATCCCAGAACTCATCTTCTTTAAAAAGGGTTGCCTTACCTGGGTAAGCACAATTTGATATGGGATTGACTATTCGTCCAACACCTAGCTCTTTTGCAGCGTCAAGCAAACTTAATGTTATCTGCAAGTTGTTTTGGAAGATCTCTACCGGGTGTTTGGCGCCAAACTGTATCCCTCCAACATAAGAAGCACAATTAAGAATTTGAGTTGGCTTTTCTTTACTTAACAGTGCATAGGTGTCTTCTTTACTCCTCAAGTCAATACCTGAACTCAGGGACGTTTTGACGTAATCCTTACCTTGTTTGTCTAATAGTCGGCAAACACGTTTGCCCAAAAAGCCAGTAGCACCTGTCACTAAAATCATAATTCTTCACCGCCGTAAGAATCGTTATGCAAATCATACTGCACCATGATGTGCACAAGTTCTTTGAGTGATGTTCTTGCTTTCCAACCAAGCTCTCTCTCAGCCTTTGTGGCATCTCCCCATAGCAGTTCAACTTCCGCAGGCCTGTAGTATTTAGGATCAACAACGACTATTGCTTCTCCTGTTGATTTGTTTAGGCCTACCTCTTGTGCACCATGTCCTTTCCATTGAATTTCAATACCGACCTCACTAAAGGCCATATCAACAAATTCGCGTACTGTATAGGTTTTACCCGTAGCAGCAACATAGTCCTTAGCTTGGTCTTGCTGGAGCATTAACCACATCATTTCAACATAGTCTTTTGCATACCCCCAATCTCTTCGTGCATCTAAGTTGCCTAACTTGAGAATAGATTGTTGACCTTTAGAAATGCGAGCGACGGCTTTAGTGATCTTCTTAGTCACAAAGGTCTCTCCTCTACGAGGAGACTCATGATTGAACAAAATGCCATTGCAGGCGAACAAATCATAAGATTCTCTATAGTTTACAGTAACCCAGTACGCATATAATTTTGCTGCCCCGTAAGGGGATTTAGGATAAAAAGGTGTCGTCTCGCTTTGAGGAGCAGTATCCGGCAACCCACCAAAGAGTTCTGAAGTTGATGCTTGATAGTACTTGGGTTTAAGACCTAGATCTTTGATCGCATCGAGTAACCTTATAGAGCCAACTGCATCAACCTCGGCAGTGTACTCGGGCACTTCAAATGATACAGCTACATGCGATTGCGCCCCCAAATTATACACTTCATCTGGCTTTATCCTTGATAATAAAGAATGTAAATTACTTGAGTCGGTTAGGTCTCCGTGATAAGTGAAAAAATGTTCGTGTTCAAAAATGTGTTCAATCCGCTGAGTCGTGAAAACAGATGAGCGCCGAAGAATTGCATGAACCTCATACCCTTTATCCAACAAAAACTCCGCGAGGTATGATCCATCTTGACCGGTCACACCTGTGATAAATGCTTTCTTCATCAATTTCAATCCAAAAATATACTATAAATACTTATCTACAAATACTTCATAAAGGCTATCAATAAGCGCTCTTATCAACGAAACCTTTAAATATTGTGAGAATAATGATCTTTAAATCCAATAACAGAGACCAGTTTTCAATGTAATGTAAATCACATTCAATCCTTTCATTTAAATCTGTATCCCCTCTCCATCCATTGATTTGAGCCCAGCCGGTAATCCCCGCTTTAACCATATGCTTGTGCATATAGCGTGGAATTTCCGTTTTGAACTTCTGTACAAAAACCGTCCTTTCTGGCCTTGGCCCCACGATAGACATGTCGCCTTTCATAACATTAATAAATTGTGGCAATTCATCCAGACTTGTTTCTCTGAGTAATTTGCCAATTGCTGTAACCTGTTTCTCACGGGCTCCTCCCCAATGAAGAGTCTCTCCCTCAGAATCGACTTCCATGGACCTAAACTTTAACATGTTAAACAATTTGCCGTTCCAGCTAACACGTTCTTGCAGATAGAAAACAGGGCCTCTTGATGTCACCTTAATAGCTATGGCGATTAACAACATTAACGGCAAAATGAGCAACAAGATAGCAGCGGAAAGAATAATATCTTCCAATCGCTTAATAAGAGCGTTAATACCTTGCATTGGCGAGTTAATAATGTGCAGAACAGGAAGTCCATTAATCTCTCCAACACTATGATTGAGTAGTTCCATCTCAAGAAGATCTGGAACAAGCTTTATCTCTTTACCAAATAAACAAGCCTGCTCATAGTAGTCCTTTATCTCTGACATTTTTTCAAAGGGAAGGGCCAGCCAAATTTGATCAACACCCTCGTGACTGAGTCTTTCAGTAAAGGCGTCTATGCCTCCACAATGCATACACTTAAGATCGTCAACAGCTACTTCGTTAGCGAACACACCACTAATTTCCAAGCCTAACCAAGGTGATTTTTCGATCATATCTATGGTGCGTTGAGCTAGAGTATCTGCTCCGACAACAAAAATATATTTCTTATTGTATCCTCTTGCTCTAAGCATCTTTACTAGCATACGAACGACAGCCCGAACTAATAACAGAGACGTTAAACCCATGACTGTAAAATACGCAAACCAAAGGCGAGAAAAAACGTCTGAGGACTTTAATAGAAATGCAAAGCCAACTAATAAAGCGCCGCTAGTTATCCAGGCTAATAAAATAGAACTAGCTTCCTTAATAAAACTATCTGTGCGCCAAGACCGATATAGGCCAAAAAATGGAAAAACAAGAAGAATGATTGCTATGCACGCTGCTAAACCAACCTGATACCCCAAGTATAGTCTTGGATGGCCAAACATAACGATATGAGCGGCATAAAAGGCCAAAACAACAGAAAAAATATCTAAAAGCCTAACGAATAACTGAATAACCGTCATTCTCTCTTTTAGATATCCTTTCCCTCTACCTAACTCACCCATAACACCATATAAAAACTTGAAAAATTGAACTTACTGACAAAACTCATTGTACCGAACAGCTGAAAACTCATTAAGCTGCGGGTGTTGAGATACCCTTACCGAAAAAACACGGCCATCATTATTTTGTGTTTTGCCAGAAATAAAAAAGTGTGCGCCCTTACTCGAAGCTTTATCACAAAAGTGCGCCACATCTAACACTTTAACCCTTGCAACATTGTAAAATTGGTCCGATTCGATTTCATAATCACCAATCAGCAAATCCTTATCTATAAATATTTCTTCATACCAACTTATGCTCGCTGTTATGTTAGCAATTCTCTCCAAAGGTTGCATCTTTGTGCGCTCTTGAAGCTGCTCGGTGTAAGAGAATAAAGCGCTGAGAATTATAGCAGTTCCAAAAACTAATACTATCCCAGTGACAAGGAATAATTTTTGGGAAGAATCAAATAGCCCACAGATATTCTGCCTAAACTGGTCAACCTTGCCATTACACTCACCAAACTGAATCAGTAACCAAGAAACAATAATAATCCAAGGCATTGAATGATCGATAAACACATCAAACATTAATGCAGAAAGAACGGTAATAGGGACTAAAAGGGAGAATCTAGTCAAATGATATATCTTAGTTATTACGACCAGAACTAAAATCAAACCGACTAAACCTGAATCAACAAGCACCTGCAAAACGATATTGTGAGTATTGTGGATGCGCTGCCAATCCTCAGTAAACGAAACTTTGAATCCCCCATTAGATACACCAAGCAGACTGTTGTCTTTAATCAAGGTAATGGCCCTTTGCCATAATTCAACACGATTGGAAAGCGATTGATTATTGACATGAGGAATGAAGTCTACAGCAGTCAATTGTTCTCCTAAATTTGTATAGAACAGAAAAGGAAATAATGAATAGAGCCTCTTAAAGTAGTCTGGGAAAGCAAACATGAAACCATAAAAGAGCAACAAAAGAGAAAGCAATAACAGCGAAATTCGCCACCAATTCCTCAAAAACAAAGGAAAAAGTAGGTAACCTGTACCTACAAATACGACAATATAGAAAATTCTTGCTTCGGACAGCACACCTGCCACAAAAAAAAGAGCCGCTAAGAAAACTATCTTCCAGCGTACTTCTCCTGTAACTGACTTGAAAACAAATAACAGCGCGACAACTAAAGACAAACCCATAAGGCTGCCAAAGTCAGTATGCCATCTAAAGACGGACGTAATAACGTCAGGTGAATCCGCGAGAGTCTCACCTGCTACAAAAAGCTCCAGTACGGATCGTATAGTGCTATTACCAGTTGATTGTAAAATCCCCAATAACGCAATTAATAATAGCAATAGTCCAGCATATGCACTGTTGGAATCTTTGTAAGCTTGGTCCGTTGTTCTTAAAAAGTAAAATAATAGTAAACACTGTGGTATGAAGATTGATATAACTAATGGCTGTACGCCATAGACAAAAAACTCACCTTCCGAGAAACGTCCTCGATTCAGGTAAAGAGCAGCCAGAGAAGTCAATGCAATCAGAACGAAAAGCCAGACTACCCATTTGAACTGGATAAGATCTTGTCGTGAGCGGTCGCTAACTATCAAAGAATACAGGCAAAGAGCTGGTACTATAACTAGCAGTATAGCCACAGCTGAAATTTTTGTTTGCTGAACAATAGATGCAACAAACAGCAATACAAACACAGTAAAGCTGTAACGCTCTGATATCCTTATCTTATCCATAATGACTGCATACCAACATACTTAAGCACATGCAGATTAATTGATTGCTGAGGTAAACTCAGCCCTTAAAATTAAGAATATAGAAGTACCCAGCGCTACAAAAAAGCTCGCTAAACAACCGAAGATGAATATTGCCAGTCGGTTAGGCTTCGATGAAATCCCTTTAACAACGGCTTTTTCCGCTATGACAAAGGATACAGCTTGATCGATAGCCAATTCTTTTCCTTTTAAAGATTCTAAGGTGATCATCAAATCGGGAACAGACTCTGCGTAAGGTTCATCAGATTTCCTATTAATAAGCGCTTTAAGTGAACTGTCGCTTTCAATCTTATTAATCTGAACATCAATCTCTGCGATTCTTTTATCAAAACTCAGGTCGCTTTCTCGAGCAGACAATGTCTCTATCAATGTATTAAGATAACGTGTCCCCATTTGATATAAGGGCAACTCTTGCACATTACTTAAATTGATATTAGATGTGCTTTTTCTCTCATCCGCTGAGAACTCCTCTAGAAATGTTGGCCTTTCTATGTTCAGCTTTGTTGAAATCTTCAACGCTTCAGACGCCTCTGCAATTTTAATGAGTCTTTCTCTCTTAGCCAATTCAAGTATAAGCAGTCTTTCGCCCTTAAGCTCCGCAGCTTTTGCTTCGTTTTCATGTGACAACTTCTCTATCAATAACTCACGCTTAAACTTCTCATTAGCTATCTCAGTGTGTATCTCTTTCTCAATCTGCTTAATTTTTTCTTTTTTTATTGCAGCTTCTTCATCGATATAGCTGTTCAGAAAAAACTCATTAATAAATCCGAGATACCCATTTACCATAGCAACGGCAAACTCTTCATTCTTATCTTCAAGTCCAACCTGAATTCGATAGGGTTGCAATCTTTCAGAATCGAAGTAATCCAAAACTGAAACATTAAAGTTCTCTACATAGTTATTTAGCCCCATTTCATTTGATAATAGTTCTTGTGATATATCAGCAAATCCGCCTATTCGGGTCATATTGGTTTGTAAAAACAGTTTAAAATTACTGTTAGACCTTAGCTGCTCAAAAACTCTTAGAAACAACTCCTCACTTGTTACTTCTCTAACACTGCCACTTTTAAATAGCTGCAAAGTTAACTGGTCTGCAGGAGTAACAATTGCAGAAGCTAAATACCGTTTTTCTAAGCTCATTGTCAAAGCTAATGACAATATACAACCTATAAAGGTCAGCGTAACAATGACCTTCCATCTCTTGACGAGTTCTATCAGAAGGAAGTTATCCAATTTTTTTTTCCTAGATGTAACTACTGACATTTTAAATATTCACTGAAAATGTTAAATGCTGATACTTCAGCACAGTGGACCTAAATGAGAGCCTATTTCATCATAAAAACTCTCTTCGTTGAAACACTTTGCTCGTTCTTCACATGCTTTTTTCATGGCAACGATATCTGATAACTTTAGCGACTTTACCAGCGCTATCATATCATCTGTTGCACACCGTTCATCTAATAGCCAACCCGTTTTTCCGTGGATTATCGTCTCGGCAATTCCCCCTTGATCAACACCTATAACGGGTTTACCTGCAGCCATCGACTCCACAGGACTCATACCAAAGTCTTCGTCTTTCGAAACATATATTGTAGCGGCACAATTTCCGACTAGCTCCCTCATTTTTGCCTCCGAAGTCCAACCGGTAAATTCAATATTAGGACATCCAGCCGCCAAATGACGTAGCTTAGGCTCCAAGCTGCCGCCGGAAGCAACTACTAATTTTTTCTCTGGTAAATTTTTAAAGGCGTCTATAATCACATCAACTCGTTTATATTCTTCGAGTCTGGCTGTAGATAAAAAATAATCTTGTGATGAACGGTAAACAAAGTCGTTGAGCTCTGTTGGTGGGTAAAGGACTTTTGCATTGACAGACAGATACTTTTTTAATCTATCTTTGACGTTTTTTGAGTTTGCGTAAATGATGTCCATCCGAGATAGTGAATCTTCGTATCGAGGCTGAAGGTAAGCGATAAGCGCCTTCAAAAATGGCTTTTGCCAAAGCGGTACTGTGTCGAGGTAGTAATCCTTTAAATCATATATAAACCTTGGTGGAGTGTGGCAGTAATAAATGTTCTTTTTTGCTCGTGAATTTTGAATAGCAAGAGGAGCATTCGAACCAGAAAAAATCAGCACATCATAGTTGGATATAAAGCTTGTCTTATATTTAAACAAAAAAGAAGACTTGATCGTTTGCCAACCTGAAACATTAGTGAATGAGCCTAAAACTCTTAACCTTGTTTCCTCGATAATTTCGTTTGTATATATTGTTTGATTTATAAAGCTCACTATTAAGTCTAAATTAGGGAATTGCTTGCAAGCTCCTAGACTTACTTTTTCAGCTCCCCCTTTTACTTGTAAGAAGTCATACAATATTGCAGCTTTGGGAGTGGTTATTTGATACAAATTCAGTAAGAACCTATAGCTCTAAAACATTACAAATACATTGATGATATAACAAAAGCCCGCCAACTGGCGGGCTTTTTAAACAAAAAAGCAAATTACTCAGCTACGTCTTCAGTCTCTTCGACTTCTTCAATAACTGGGCGGTCAACTAGCTCGACATATGCCATTGGAGCATTATCGCCTGTGCGGAATCCACATT
>CAZXIN010000065.1:0-18228 GCA_964640795.1 uncultured Pseudoalteromonadaceae bacterium
TTTCACTCTAGTTTGTATGAAAAAAAAATTGCGCGGCATTATACAAGAAAGAAAGAGGAAATAGTTAGTGATTCATGAGAAATAAGTCAGTTTTTATACTTTTTTCTTTATTTTCTGATCATTTAGTTTGAGTAAACCATTTTTGTTCAAGTAAATTGCTAAGGTATTAACCCCAAGGTGACTTTTTGGTCTCTCCTCTTCGTGAAGGCTTTGCATAGGCTTCACCTTTATCCTGTGGGGTGATTTTAATTTGCTTGCCTTTACCTTTAGGCGATGAAGTGGTTCTTTTTACAATGCCCTCTTTAGCCGTCTTACTTGAGCCTTTCAACGTTTTGTTAAATATTGTCATTTCTGCTTCCGTTAGGTAGCGCCAATGACCTTTTGCTAGGCCTTTAAGATCGATATGCATAATGCGCTTTCTAACAAGGCTTTCAACTTCATAGCCTAAATATTCACACATGCGTCTTATTTGGCGGTTAAGCCCTTCCGTTAAGATAATACTGAATACAAACTTACTTTTATATTTAACGACGCAAGGTTTAGTTTTTGTACCAAGTATAGGAATGCCACTTCCCATGCGCTGTATAAAGCGATCATTAATGGGTTTGTCTACACGCACAACATACTCTTTGTCATGAGCATTTTCGGCGCGGAGTATCTTATTGACAATATCGCCGTCGTTGGTTAATAAAATTAACCCTTCGGAGGGTTTATCCAAACGCCCAATAGGAAATATTCGCTGTTCATGCTTGATGGCATCAATAATATTGCCTCTGACATGGCGCTCAGTCGTGCAGGTAATACCAACAGGCTTATTGTAGGCTATGTAGAGGCGATCAGACTTATCTTCAGCACTTGTCTTTATCAGCTTTCCATCTAGTTCAATACGATCTGATGCCGTTACTTTTGTACCAAGCTCGGGTGGTTGGCCATTAACTTTTACTCGCCCTTCTTCTATATATTTGTCAGCTTCTCGTCGGGAGCAAACGCCTGAATCACTGATGTACTTATTTAACCGCTTGGCAATATTGTCTGACAAAGTTAAGACCCGCTGATTTCTAGTGTGTTAGCTCAGCCTGTTCAACAACAATAAATAACTGAGCTTCTATCAAGCCTAAGTATATAAGTTAAAGGCTATGGGTTATAGATGTATTAGAGAAAACCATCGCTTTTAATGCGGGTTTCAATGTCGCCAGTATACCTAGTATGTATATGCTGATAGCAGTGTAAATGATAAAGCTAAACGGCAATTGAGATAAGCTATAGTAATTGACCAGTAGCACATTAAAGGTAACAGCAAGTACGCTACCTAATACAATGCTTATCGTCATCTGAATGATATTTTCAAACAAGAAGTAGAACAAAATATCGACTTTCGTAGCACCTAATGCTCGCCTAATGCTGATTTGCTTTTTTCGCTTAACGACATTGAAACTGGTTAATCCAGTGATGCCCATTGCTGCGACTATAACTAATACCGCAATAACGATGATTAGAACCTTGGTTGCTGCTACGTCAGGGCCATATATCTCATCTCTGGCTGAAGGCAGCGTAATGAAATTCCTTATGATTCTATTTTTGTTTCGTTCGGAGAGTGCTTGTTCTATTTTGGGAATACTCGATTGCAATTCTCCGTCTTTCACTCGAATAATATAACGTGACGAATTGTCAGCGACAATGACGGGTGTTAAGAAGCTTTGCTTTTCGGGGCCCCAATCGATCCATGGGGTTTGTAAGTGCTCAATTATTCCTTTTACTATGACTGGGTGTTTTGTTTCGAAGTAGATAGTGGTGCCAATAATCTGTGACCAGTCTTCTGTATTAAATAAACTCTTTGCCGCTGCCTGAGAAAAAATGACAGGTGAAGGTAAATTTGTATCTGTATCACCTAGCCACTGAACATCGGAACTATCAAAGTTTTCTCCTGCTATCAAATTTAAACCGAAGGCTTCAATACCATGCTCGTCAAGCTTATAAGCTGCTGCTCTCATCGTATTCTTATTGTCACCAGGCTCGGTTTGAAAGTCGTACCAATTACCACTATCACTAAAAGGAAAAGAGCTTGCCGAAACGGCATCGACTACATAGGGCAGTTGCCTTAAAAACCGTAAGTCGCTCTCAACGCTACTTTTAGGGTTAAAGTTTCCGTTGATCCCTGAATTGGTTAGAGCAAACATGTTTTTCTCATCAACGCCACTGAGCCTTTGTGTGTGTTGATAACGTTCATTAGCAAAGAACAGGGCATTGCTTGTAACTGCCAGTGTAATGGCTACTTGAACTATCAGCATGGAGATAGAGAACTTTTGTTTTCTCATGGCTCTGAAGATAGGACCTAATGAGAGACGTGTAATGAGCTTTCTAAAGCCTTGTTGCATCATAACTAATCTCTACTTAAGCTCTTGCGCTGGAGGAATACGGCAAACTCTGATCATAGGAGCAACACCGGCGCATGCAGAAGATACAATACCAAGCACCAAAGCAATTGATATGAGCGTTGTATCTAAGCGGATTAGGTTTTCATATTGAGAGTAGAGTAATTTAATCCCCTCCAACCCAGCTATACTCAAGGACAATCCGATGATTCCACCAACGAAGCCAAGCAATAGTGTTTCTACTATACATTGTATCAATATCGACTGTTGGCTAGCGCCTAATGCCCTCCGTAAAGCCATCTCATTCGTTCTACTCATAAAACTTGTGCTCAATAGACTGGCCGAATTGAATAGGCAAACCAATAAAAACAATGACGACAACCAAAAGAATAAATACATGTCTGTCTTCACAAGGTTTTTATAGTTGAGCCACTCGGTTAAGTTCAACAATCGGTTATTTAACGGACGAGGGAATCGCCCAAGCGCTTTTTGTTCTTCTACGTAGCTTTTTAGAAATGCCTGATAAGTTGATTTATCCTCCTCACTCTCTAGCTCAACCCATAGTTGAAAGTTGATGCATTCAGAGTTCAAAAAGGTGTGGTAACCTTCTCCTAAGTCTGTTTCCCAACAATTTGATAGTCCACCGTGTGGTAACTCAAGCTCGTATTTTAACTGAAACGGGATATAAATATCTTCTGGTTCGTAAAAAGGGCCATAGGATAAGTCGTAATGCTTGGGAGCGGGTTGCCATTCATCCAATACACCGACAACAGAGAATATGCGACCTAACATTGAAATTGTTTTGCCGACCGAGTTTTCGCCACCAAACAATCTTTCATTCGTTTCTTTACTAATAACGGTAACGTACTCTGCCTTTCCTGTAGGGTAATTACTCCAAGCTTGGCCATATAAGAAGGGAAGGCGAAATATAGAAAAGAAATCGCCATTCGCTACTCTTATAAGTGGCAAAAAAGGCGTAATGTTTTTATTGGTCGGTGTAACCATTCCCCAAGTTATGCCGCTTGCCGATTGGTATTTCGCTTTTCCCGCCTGAACAAGGTTAAGCGAATCATGCCATGTCATTTCTTCAGGAGGTAAATCTGGCTCCACCGCTGCAAGATGTGGGCTCCAGTTATCAATCTGTACTCTAAAGATACGCTGGCTTTTATTAGGGAGTGGATCGGCTGACATCAAATAAATGAGAGAAAAGGTGATAGTGCATGCAGCAATACCTAGCCCAAGCGTTGCGGAAATGAGGAAATTCAACCCTTTTTGATTGCGAATACTTCGCCATGCGAGTGTGAAATAGTAATTAAGCATTGCTTTCTATGTTTTTGGTTTTGTGCTGATGTAGCAATGTAAAATTGATTGGGCTTTTCCAGTCATCAAACAGACACCCATGATTTATCTGAAAAAACAGGTCATCCTAAGTTAATGCTGTTAGGGTAAAATATGTACGCCCTCGTGTCTACTGACAAAGTAAAATTGTTTGGTACTTCATGTCCTTCGCATTCCTATTCTATAGTTAATAAGTGTCGACTTAATATTAAGAAGCTGTCATGAGCGATAATGGTAGTATTGATTTTAGATTTTTGGCTGAACCCACCGATGTCAATTTTGGCGGAAAAGTGCATGGTGGCATGGTGATGAAATGGATAGATCAAGCTGCCTACGCTTGTGCTGCACAATGGAGTAAACGTTACTGTATTACTGTCTCTGCAAATGCAATTCGATTTATTCGGCCTATATTGGTTGGGCAGTTGATTAAGCTAACTGCGCGTATAGTGCATACAGGAAAAACAAGTATGCATATCTATGTGGTTGTTAGAGCAGGAGATCCAAAGGATGATGCAAAAGTCGTCACCAATCGTTGCTTTATTACCTTCGTCGCTATCGACGAAGCAGGTTACGCAGTTGAAGTGCCTAAATATGTGCCCGAAACAGAAGAAGATAAATTACTCGAATCAGTGGCAATGGAAGCAAAAGACTTTGCAAAACAACTCGATCAAGATTTCGAAGACAAGCTAGGGTGGAAGTGATTCATTCACGGTTTTCATGGTTATGAGCCTGTTTTAAATGTCTAGTTTCCGTGGGTTTAGAAAAATAGTCTCTACCAGAATCTTTGAGATTTTGAGGCACGTTAACGGGTACGTGCACGCCAATACTTTTTAATGCATTAATTCGTGTATCTAAAATGTCTCGCCCTTCGGCTGATAGGAAGAACCAGTAAGGTGGGAAAGCAATCTGAGTCTCTTTTAGCTGCCAGAGTTCTTTATAAGGCCTAAAGTGATCGTCATTCGGATCTGCATCTCCCATATGAATGATTGTATTTTCTTCATTTGGTTCGACGCCAGCTACAGAAACCCTATATACAATGTTGCTGACATCTGCTCTTCCTGGCCATCCGGCATGAGGAACTCTAAGTGCATCAACAATAAGATTGTCTATTGTAAAGTTTATTGGCTGATCCCCATAGCTCAATCCAATTGGTGTGATCTGTGATTTGATGAGACTGAAACCGGCTAATTCTTTCATGGCATCAATGGCTTGATCTGGCGCTACTAACTTTGTTGAGCGATTCTTTTTTAAGTAATCCACCATATCGTCTGCGGCAAAATGATCACCATGAGCGTGACTGACGAAAATGGCACTGATGTTATTGTATGGGGCCTGATTATTCATAATGGCGGTCAGGATATCTTCGGGTACTAACTGATAGTTGTTATAGTCATTATGGAAAAAAGGATCGAACAGCACTTTGTTCCCAGCAGACGTTACCATGATACCTTCATTGGCCAGATAGGTTACCTGTTCGTCATTATCGTGCGCATTCGCGAACTGAAAAAAGGGATATAAACAGAATACCGTTAATAATTTGAGGGTTTTAAAGTGCATATATTATTCTAATGTTGATCAAACATAATAACATTACCATCAGGGTCTTTGAGGATACAGTGCGCAGGACCTGAATCTCCTGTGGTGCTTGTTTCAATGGTTATATCATTGTCCAGCAAGTGTTTTTCTACAGCTCGAGCATCGGTTGGGTTAAATGTCATGATATTGTGCTCAAACATACCTTCGAATAAGCCAATAATACATTGCCCTTGTTTCATGATGAGCCATTTATCATCGATAGAGCCGCACCCATCAAGGGCTTGAAAGCCTAATACTTCGTAGAATGCTTTTGATTTAGCAATATCTTTTACCGTAAGGCTGACAGAGAAAGTACCTAGTTCCATAAGTTTAAGCCGTTAATTAACTTTACAAAACTATATGTTAGTTCTTGCTGCTTAGCCAATCCATTCAATGCAACAGTTTGTAAATATTCTCAGGCTAATCATAGCTACGAAAATGTAGAACGATATCAAACCTTGTAAGTCGCTATGCGCTGCTGCATGTCACTAGCAATTTGTGCTACCTGATTCGAAGCTGATGATATTTGGCTTGCGCCGACGACGGTTTCATTTGCTTTCGTATTAATGTTGTAGATGTTACTACTAATGTTCTCAACGGCATGTGTTTGTTTCTGCATTGCAGAAGCTACAGAATGCGTTATGTTGTCGACGGCTTTCATGTTCTTAACGATATTCACAAGGACAGTATCAATATTGTTGGCCTTAGTAACAGCATCATTGGCTTTGACTATGCCTTTGTCTATCACCGAGAATGCTCGGTTAGAGCCTTCCTGCAGCTTATCAACGATAGTCGATATTTCCTCAGTTGATTTTTGTGTCCGTTGTGCCAACGTACGAACCTCGTCAGCCACGACAGCAAACCCTCGCCCTTGTTCTCCTGCTCTGGCTGCTTCAATAGCAGCATTTAGTGCTAATAAGTTCGTCTGCTCAGCAACGGCTTGAATAACGTCTACCATACCCAGAATGTTGTTTACACGTTCGTTCAAATCACCAATTGTTTCGCTCAGTGAAGTGACTTCATTCGCTAAAGCTCCTATACCTTCGACAGCTTGCTTGACGGCGACGTTACCTTCTTCCGTTTCTTTTACGGTTGTCTCGACGTTGTCAGCGCCTGTCGTAATTTCTTCAGTTACTTTAATAACACTCAGCTTCATATCTTCTGTTGCACTTAAAATCACACTAATGTCTTTCTGCTGATCCTCTAAGTTGGCTTGGCTTTGCTCCAATACGACCGTTGTTTCCATACTAGAAGAAGCCACTTGTGAAGCATAATCTTGAAAAGTAATAAGATCTTCTTTTAGTTGCCTGAAGGTAGCGTTGAGGCTGACAGCAATATCACCAAGATCATCATGACTTATCTTGCTAATGGTTTGTGTTAAGTCTCTATTATTTGACACTTCTTGCATCACACGACTGATTTCTTCAGCTTGCTGGCGGCGGATATTGATAGTGGATGAGAGTATATAAGTTACTGCAATAGCAATAATAAGAATGATGATTTCAATAATGATAAGATTACGAGCAGACGAGGCATTCGACGATGCGTTCTGATTAATCTGCTCTATCAGAGCTTCTTCAGTCATCTTCAGTTGATTGATTCGAGCGGTTGCAGCAGCAAACCAATCGGTCGCTGAATCTGTTAATTGCCCTTGTGCGTTGTTTGCTCTTTCGCGAAACGATTCGACAGTGCGTTGTTCGTTTGATGTCAGCAGCTTATTCATGATGGGCTTAAACTTATCGTCAGCTGATGAAAGTGCTGCTTTCATGTAGGAGTCTTGTTTCGTCGTTAATGCAATAAAACGACTATATAATGCAGGCGTAAAACTTCCTCGCCCGAAAGCATTACTTAATACAGCTCGTTCAACACCCGCCTGCTCTTTGCCATAGGCAAAGTTGTATAAAGTGGCAAATTGGCTGCGAATATCGGCATTGTTGATGCCCCTATTTATTTCGGCAGTTAAATCTAGTGATGTTTTATTATTATTTGTATAAAAACTAAGTGCTTCACCTAAAGGTATACTAAGCTGATCTACACGCGAGCGTATGCCTGAAAGACCTGAAAGGTTTTGCAGTAGTTGCTTCGCGTCACCAGTAATTTTGGGGTCATACTCACTGCTGCCTAATGTATTTCGGAGTCCAATTATATTTTGATCTGTTGTTTTGCGTTGCTTGGCTAATTCGCTCTTGAAAGCTTGGCCATTTGATCCTAAAAAGCCGGCTGACATGCCTCTTTCTTTCTGCAATTCATGCACTAAGTTACTACTTTGTTGCACGAGCGTTGCGTTTTGCTGAATGACGGAGGCTTGTTGGATACCTCTGTATGCACTCATCGTGTCTATAATAATGAGTAATACAAGTAGCATCCCAGGCAAAAGAATCAGCTTTGAAAGATGCTTAGAAAGAATACTGGCCATACAGTGACACCTACCTCGAGTTGGCAACGCAATGTTGCCTTGGTTTATAGCGTGTAAATAACATACTTAACGATAAAGCCATCAAAGTATATACGCCAATAGTATGACTAATAGGCTGTATACCTCATCTCCTTTGAAATTGTCCGTTCATTGGCTTCACTCATACCAGAATTATTTAACTTGCCTAAACTCATGTGAATTTATTGTGTTACCGCTGCCATGCACTTCCAATGGCCTGACATATCGCAGTATTCTCATATGATGTTTTTGATACGTAGAAATGACTCTATAAGCATAGACTGCCGTCTGACTTTATGCGGATTTATTCCGCGCCAGAAATGGTTTGTAGTTGCTTGATATCAGTATCGCCCTTTAATACTTTAAAAATACCGTCTTGGATCAATGTTCTCATGCCATCGTCCATTGCTTGTTGTTTCATAGCTGATACAGAAGCTTCTTTATAGATGAGAGAACGTAACTCTGGGGTCATTGCTAATAGTTCATGGACACCTGTACGACCTTTGTAGCCAGTATCTCCACAGGCATCACATCCCTTTCCTCGATAGAGGGTAATAGCACCTTGTGTATTAAGTTCATCAAAATACTCTTCGCCATATTGCCTGCGTATAAAGGCTTCTTCCTCAGGGTCGGCTTGGTAAGTCTCTTTACATTCTTGACAGATGGTTCTAATCAGACGTTGCGCGAGTATACCGACGCAAGCATCAGAAAAGTTTACAGGGTCTAAGCCCAAATCAAGTAAACGCGTAATGGTTTCAGGCGCTGAATTCGTATGTAGTGTGGACAATACCAAGTGACCTGTGAGTGATGCTTCGACACCGGCATGTGCTGTCTCTTTATCTCGCATCTCCCCGATTAGGATAATGTCAGGGTCGGCACGTAAAAATGCCCTTAGCGCGTTGGCAAAAGTAAAACCAATTTTCGGGCTCACTTGTACTTGTTGCAATCCTGCTTGTGTTATCTCTACAGGATCTTCCGCCGTCCATATCTTTTTATCGGGTGTATTTAAGAAGCCTAATACCGCATGCAAGGTTGTCGTTTTGCCTGAGCCTGTCGGGCCAACGACCAACAAAATACCATGAGGTTTTTTTATCATTGTTTTCAGCGAGCTGAGGTTGCGATCGGCTAGGTTCATTTTTTCTAGAGGTAACGCGCCTCCTGATGCCAGTATCCGCATCACAACGCCTTCGCCAGCAACGGTAGGAATGGTCGCAACACGGACTTCGACTAATTGGCCAGACATTTTAACAGCGATTTTGCCATCTTGAGGCACACGTTTTTCGGCAATATTGAGGTTAGCCATGATCTTGATACGGGCAATAACAGCACTGTGGTGTGATGCAGGAACTTGTGTTGTATCACGACAAACGCCATCTATTCTCATGCGCACACGAGTCGGGCCATTCTTTTCAGGATCTACGTGTATATCTGACGCATTCAATCTTTTGGCATCTTGTAAAACACGACTGACGAGCCTAACAACGGCTGGTGCGTCGTCTGCCATTTCGTCTGAGCTATCTTCTAGCTCTTCTGCACTGCCACCAATTTCATCAAGGATGTCGTCCATTTCGCCTGGACCATTACCTGCGCCGCTCGATGCACCAAGGTATTGTAAAACGGTATTAGGCAAAGAGACGCAGATCTCGTAACTATCAATGCCTAACGCGCGCTCAATCTCCATCAAGAGCGCTGCATTATTCGGTTCGGCCATTAACAGAATAGGGTTTTCCGTTGCATCGGCAATAACAGCCACGTGGTTTCGTTTCAAATAAGAAAGGTTGAGTTTGCTATTACTTTGGAAAAGCTGGTATTTGTCTGGATCATAAGACAGGAAAGGGACCTGGTAATGAACAGAGATCGCTTGACCTAACTCACGCTCTGCAATTCGATATTCTGTGATAAGTCGTTGTACAAGCTGTTTATAGTCTTGATTTGCCTCAGTGAGGTTTTTAAGTTCCTTATCTGAGATCAGATTGCGATGCACGAGATATTGGAAAGGCTGCTGTGTACCACCGAGCTCATACCTGAACTTATTCCCCAATATTTCAGCAACCGATTGTGCCAAACCTAAATCTTCATCTGAAAAATCACCATTTTCTTTATTGATGATTTGCATCACCCCCATTAAAACACCGGCATTTAAAATGGGGACACAAATGATATTACGCGTGACAAACGAGCTGGATTTATCAAACTTATCGGCAAAGCGCAGCCTTGGGTGCACCATACTAAGGGCGCCTGCATCGTAAGGGTCTGTGATCACTAATGGCAGTTGGCTCATGGCAACGTAACCTGCAATTGATTGCGGGCTAATAGGTACTTTTATTTCACGCGTTTCTTTACCTGTCTTGAAACGAGCGACGAGATCTTGGTGTTGGCTTCTACGCTGAAATATGCTCATACGCGCAGCGCCAAACAAAGGTAAAACCAAAGGCTCTAGGTGTTGATATGCATCCATGAGGGTTGGATAACCCTCTAGCAGTTGGTGGATGCCTTGCAGCTTTTGCTCAATGTTTCCAGCTTCAATCATGTTTTTGTTATAGATCAGGTACTTGTTTATGGGGCTACTATAGCCTAACGGCTGCCGTGTTTACACACCCATGCAGTACGGTTCTATTACAATAAAATAACAGAACCTCGTGAGCAGGTATGAAGGCAGTTGCCTTGAATGAGTCGATATTACTTCGGTTAGAGGCTTGATTGCGCCTAAAGGTTCAGTAAATACCGTTGAAAATTGCAAATCTGCGCGTTGTCCAAAATGCGTTTAGACTGAAAAAATTTGATACACCAAAGTCGAGTGGCCTCTAGGCTTGCTGATTTTAATCATGCGCGATTTCGCTCTTCGTCAGCTCAAAATCGCTCACTATGACTATTCTTTAACAAGGCGTAATAAGAAAATATAATACTTATCAATGACTTGAGTTTTTTTGTGGCGTTGGCACGGCTTTGGCTATGTAGTGATACACACAATCAAAATTTGATGAGGTTATTATGGATATCCCCGTTTCCAAACAGAGAATAGGCTTCTTTTCTAAATTAAAGAGTGTCTGGGTACTTGCCGCTTTGGTTTGCCTGTCACTGCTTATCCTGCCCTTCTTTTGGCGAGATGCCATGCCGTCTATTGATGAAGGTGACATTTGGGTTGGCGAAGTCAAACGCGGCCATATGGCGCGTGAAGTGAGAGGTGTTGGAGTGCTTGCACCATCGGATATCCGTTGGATCGTGTCAGCCTCTGCTGGACGAGTAGAGAGGTTGATGATTAAACCCGGTGCGCGTGTCGAGAAAGGCAGTGTTATTGCACATGTCGCTAACCCTCAACTTAACCGTCAATTGCAGCAAGCGCAATGGGATTGGGATGCGGCAAAAGCAAAGCTGCTTGCTGTGACAGCCGAACTCGAAGAACAGAAGCTTGAACAGCAGATGCTTGTGACCGAGGCCGAATTAAATCTGGAGTCGGCAAAAATGTTGGAGCAAGCGCAATTGCCTTTGGCCCAAAAGAATATCATTTCAGATATCGATTTCGAGAATACGAAGCTGCAAACAAGGCAGAGTGACATCTTGCTGACCTTTAGACGTAAAAGTCAGCAAAGGCGCCTTGAAGTGATCGAAGCGCGTCTACAAGCAGAAAAAGCACAAGTTGAAAAGTACCATAACTTAGTGAGCAATATAGAAGCGCAAGTAGCAGAACTCACTATTACTGCTGGCATAGATGGTGTGCTTCAGGCTATATCCGTAGAGGTTGGTCAACAGGTCGATGTGGGCTCAACTATTGCGCATGTCGCTGATCCAGAGAGTTTGGTCGCTGAGCTTCAAATACCCCAAGTCCAAGCTAAAGACATTTCGCTCGACTTGATCGTGTCAGTTGATACGCGTAATGGATTAATTGAAGGCAGGGTAAGTCGGATTGATCCTCGAGTGTCACAGGGTAATGTGCAAGTGGACGTCGAGTTGGTGAGCCAGCTGCCACAGGGAGCAAGGCCAGACCTGAGTGTGACAGGCATTATAACTATTGAGTCAATACAAGACACACTTTACGTTGAGCGCCCATCAGGCATATCGCCACAAACTGAATCAACCCTTTTTGTACTTGATCCTAGAAACCAAGTTGCTAGTCAAACAAGCGTCAACTTAGGACGAGCTTCCGTGAGCCAAGTTGAGATCCTTTCAGGTTTATCTGTTGGTGATTTCGTCTTGATTTCAGATACCAGTGCTTTTGGCCAACATTCAAGCATTCGTATTATCCAATAATTCGATTACTATCGTTTAAGACGAGAGATTAACGACATGACACAACAACATATTATTTCACTCAATAACATCAGCAAAGTGTTCCATACGGATGAAATTGAAACACATGCTTTAGCTGATATCAGCCTAGATATTCAATCTGGCGAGTTCATTTCAATTTCTGGGCCATCCGGTTGTGGTAAGTCTACTTTGTTATCTATCTTAGGATTACTAGACGCGCCGTCAGCGGGTAGTTATCTTATTAACGGGACAGAGTCGGCAACACTGGATTTACAGCAGCGCGCTATATTGCGCAGCCGTTCCATTGGTTTTATTTTTCAGGCATTTAATCTTATCGGTGACTTAACCGTCTATGAAAACGTTGAACTGCCATTAACCTATCGGTCAGATGTTGGGCTAAAAGACCGTAAAGAAATGGTGATGAATGCATTGTCTCGCGTTGGCATGGATCATCGTAAGCGCCACTTTCCTGGCCAATTGTCTGGTGGTCAGCAACAGCGAGTTGCGATTGCTCGCGCATTAGTGGGTAATCCCAAACTGCTTTTGGCAGATGAGCCGACAGGTAACCTAGACTCAAAAAACGGCGACTCAGTCATGCAGCTGTTAAGCGATTTACATAGTCAAGGTACCACTGTTTGTATGGTAACGCATGATTCGCGGTATGCAGATATGGCTGATCGTGTTGTTCATTTGTTCGACGGAAGGCTGGTGGATGAGAGCCTTAATGCACGTCCAATTGCTATCAATGGGTAGGGGAGCGTTATGGATACTCTAATTAAAGATATTCTGTTTGGTGTACGCTCTCTAATAGCAAAACCAACTTATACACTTATTGCCTTACTTACCCTCATTTTGGGTTTATCTATTACTATAACGATGTTCAGCTTGGTCAACAGTATTTTGTTTAAGCCATTGCCTCTTCCCCAATCTGAGCAGTTAGTTCAACTGTATACACAAACCAAGTTACGCACGACCAGCTCTGCAAATTTTGGGGCACTTGACAGGTTATGGGAGATTCAAGCTAATACGCCATTCCAAGCGTTGAGCTTTTATGCGTATGATCAAGGTGTGCTGTCGGTTAATGAGTCGCATGTTCCTTTAACTATGTTGATAAGTTCCAGCAATTATTTGGAACTTTTGGGTGTCCCTCCGTTGCTAGGGCGTTGGTATAATGCTGAAGATGTTGGCAAGAATAGCGTTGTTATTAGCTACGATACTTGGGTGACGCAATATTCAAAACGCCCAGATATTATTGGCTTAGCAGCGACGATCAACAAGCTTAGTTATACTGTTATAGGCGTTATGCCTGCTGGGTTTAGTGTGGGGAATATTCAAAATGTGAATTTGTGGACCCCAATCGATTCACTCGGGCGTCCGGGTTCAATTTATGGACGACTAAAAGAAGGCCTTTCGATCGACAAGGCTTTGGCACAAAGTGGTGCGATCAATCGATTGTTAAAAGAACTGAGTAGCCAGAGCGAAGACCCCTTAAAGATTGGCTATACCTCGTTAAAGGAATTGTCAGTGGGATCGATAAAACCTGCATTACAACTCTTGTCACTTGCCGTCAGTGCCGTATTCATGATTACTTTGTTGAATGTACTGAACCTGAGTTTTGCGCAATATGCCAATCGAGTACATGAATTAGCTGTTAGGGCATCGATGGGTGCCACGCGTATGCGGCTCATTCGGCAACTATTAACAGAAAGCTTTATTCTAACCATAGTCGGTGGGTTGGTTGGTGTATTGATCTCGGCTTGGGTTCTGGAGTTAATTAAAGTCTTAGGTGTTGCTCAAGTCCCCAGAGTGAATGAAATTGGTGTAGATAGAACAACGATAATAATTACCTTGATCCTCATTGTCGTTTCAGCCTGTTTTACGGCATTGTTACCAGCATTCACGCTTGTCAAACCGAAAAAGCTTAATCAAGTTCTACAAGATGCGGGCAGTAAAAGTACGGGTTCACGAGGAACACAACGTGTAAGAAAGCTATTGGTTGCTGCAGAAGTCTCAGCCGCTGTTGTTTTGCTTATTGGCTCCGGCTTGTTGTTGCGTAGTTACAGTAAGTTAATGGAAGTGAATCCTGGTTTTAGCGCCGAGAGAGTTGTTACTGGACATATATGGTTACCAGACAGTATCAGCAGTAAAACGCAGCAATTAGATCATTTTCAACAAGTCATAGATAGTGTGAGAGCAAACCAATATGTTGAAGGTGTTGCTGGAACTTCGACCCTGCCTATGGGAGTCACGGGCATAGACTATGATGTTACTTACTCTTTTGGCGATGATACGACGATTGGCGGTGAGCCTATGCGAGGAGCAACCAGAGCAATTACAGATGACTATTTTAGGGTATTGAATATTCCACTTCTTGAAGGTCGGCATTTCGATGAGAGAGATAATGTGAGCTCAAGCCAAGTTGTTATTATTAATCGCACTCTTGCTAAAACACTATGGAAGGAAGGCAGCCCCGTAGGGCGGACTTTAATTTTGCCCGACTGGCTGGGCGGCCCACGAACTATTATTGCCGTAGTCGGGGACGTCAAACATAGAGGATTAAAAGCGGAAGTTAAAGCGGAGTTCTACACGCCTTTCTCACAGCAAATTTACCCTGGTATGTCGATCATTACTAAGGTCGCGTCTGGAAAAGAAAGCGTCGTTTTGAAGCATATGACCAAGGTAGCGACGAGTTTAGATACTGCTGCACCGCTAGTAAGTGCTGCTAAGTTATCCGCATTAACTGAACAATCTGTCAGTGAAGAAAAACTTATCTTAAGGTTGATTAGTGTCTTCTCAATTCTAGCTATTATCTTAGCCAGTATCGGTGTTTATGGGATAAGCGATAATCAAGTG
The DNA here is from genome assembly GCA_964640795.1 of uncultured Pseudoalteromonadaceae bacterium. Classification (GTDB taxonomy): domain Bacteria; phylum Pseudomonadota; class Gammaproteobacteria; order Enterobacterales; family Alteromonadaceae; genus M269. The sequence continues at coordinate 14,821 of CAZXIN010000065.1, forward strand.
AGTCAGCGGATCAATGAAATTGGTGTCAGAATGGCATTAGGCGCGCAGCCTAAAGAAATTCGGTCATGGGTGTTGGTATATAGCATTAAGCCCGTAGTGTATGGCGTGCTCATTGGTATTGCGGTGGCTTTGGCTATGGTAAGAGTTTTGAACAGTATGTTGTACGAAGTGTCTAGTGTCGATCCAATAACTTATATTGTTGTACCTATTATTCTTATTTTAGTTGGCTTGCTAGCCACTTGGTTGCCGGCAAATCGGGCGACGCGCATTCACCCACAACAGGCATTGCACTATGAGTAACATATTAGGTAAAAGCCAGAAGATTGAGGTGTTAGATGAGTGAGCGACCGCCTAACGACATATTGATTGCCGATGATCAGCAGCATATCCTAGATGCCCTTGAGTTACTGCTTGAAAGTGAAGGGTTTAATGTCACGGCAGTGAAATCACCTCAAGAGGTCATGACCTTGTTGTCTAGAAGGACATTTGACCTTTTGTTGACTGATATGAACTTTAAGCAAGACACAACATCTGGTGGAGAGGGTATTGAACTTGTAAAAACGGTACGTGAGAAAGACAGCCTTATACCGATAGTTGTGATGACCGCTTGGGCGAGTATCGAGTTAAGTGTTGAAGCCATTCGGCATGGCGCCAATGATTTTATTGAGAAGCCTTGGAAGAATCAGCGCTTGTTAAGCCTGATTCGTAACCAGCTCAGCTTTTTAGATGAAAAGCGCAGCAATAGGCGACTATCAGCACTGACATCTAGTGACCATTCTATGGCACAAGTGATCGGGGATTCAGCGCCTATGCAATCAGTGATGACCTTGATTGAGCGGACAGCGAGAAGTGATGCCAATATTTTGCTGACGGGGGAGAGTGGGGTTGGTAAAAGTCATGTTGCCAACATCATTCATGGGTTATCTGAGCGAAAAGACAAGCCTTTTGTCAGTGTCAATATGGGCGCTTTAACCGACACACTTTTTGCCAGTGAGTTGTTCGGGCATATTAAAGGTGCATTCACAGATGCTAAAACAACGCGCATTGGCCGCTTTGAAATGGCTGATCGAGGGACATTGTTTCTTGATGAGATCGCCAATATACCAAAAGAACAGCAGGCGAAATTGTTACGGGTTTTGGAAAGTGGAGAATTTGAACCCATTGGTGCGTCACGAACACAATCGTCAGATGTGCGCATAGTCTCCGCAAGTAATGTAAATTTTGATGAAGAGATTGCCAACGGCGCATTCAGGCAAGATCTACTTTATCGACTGAACACTATTACTATTCATATCCCCGCCTTACGTGATCGGCCCGCTGATATTTTGCCGCTTGCTGACTATTTCATGCAGACGTTTAAGCGAAAATACCGCCGAGAATCAGTCAAGCTCAGCCAAGCTGCGTCTAAGGCTTTACTGGCATATCATTGGCCGGGCAATGTTCGAGAGCTGTCACATTGTATTGAGCGGGCGGTGTTGGTTTGTTCAAATGATGAGGTTGCTGCACACGACTTGGGCCTTACCGCATCAAGGCCTGTCAATAGCTTTGACAATATGACACTGGCAGAAGCGGAGCGAACACTTATAGAAAAAGCACTGCTTAGATTCGATGGTAATGTCACTAAAGCGGCTGAATTGCTTGGACTATCGAGACATGCACTGCATAGGCGTATGGAGAAGTATGACTCTAGTCATGCGGAGCAAGAACATGTGGATGATTAGCGTTTGAGATCAATCGGCAAAAATAAACTGAACAGTCGAACTAGAGGCCTTGAAGAAAGAATACTACTTGCCTTTGTTTTTTCTGTTAGTCCCGCACTAATTATCGTCACTTTTACCGCTTTAGCTCAGTACTCTTGGCTTCTCATTTTGACGCTAGTGCCTGTCGCGATAATAAGCGCGTTAGCTGGTTTATTCTATATTAGGAAAGCACTACAAAATCAGTTTTTTGGTGTTGCAAATATTATTGAGGGTCTCAGGCAAGGAGATTTTACCATGAGACCCAATGCCAGTCAGAAGGACGGTGCGTGGGGAGAAGTCAATCAAGAATTAGGTTTGCTAGCTACGCATCTTCACAAATCACGCGTTGAAATTGTTGAATCGGAGATCATACTCGATAAATTGACCGAGGAGTTTGATGTACCATTGTTGATGACAGACCGAAGCGGTGCACTTAGGCATATCAACAACGCGGGTGTGAGTCTGTTTCTCATTGACCGACAACAATTGCTTGGGCTCAGTGTGCTGCAACTTAATATAGCTCCGTTATTCAATGTGGAAACAGGTGTTGTCGTTGAACATTCATTTCCTGCCAAAGAAGCGCGCTGGGAAGTGAGAAGAAGCATTATTCATCAGCACGGCGTTCGGCTTGATGTATTATTGCTTAATGATCTATCTCGTACGTTAAGAGAGGAAGAACGCCAAGCGTGGCAAAAGTTAATTCGGGTATTAGGCCATGAACTTAATAACTCACTAGCCTCCATCACTTCAGTTGCAGAAACGATGTCTAATCATTCCGTTGTTATGGAGGACAAAGTATTGAAGAAGGGGCTAGAAGTGATCACAGGGCGAAGCCATGGACTTCAACGTTTCACCGAAGCTTATACAAGTTTAGCAAAACTGCCACCACCTAATAAATTGTATATAGAGTTACAAGATTTGCTAAACCGAACGGTGGGTTTATTCGACGAGCGTGTATCTCTTGTTAAACACATTAGCGTGAAGCTCCACATTGATGTTGATCAGATTGAGCAAGTACTGATTAACCTTATCAAGAACGCATTAGAGTCTGGCAATACTCAACCAAATGTTTGCATAAATGCTTTTCAGGAAAGTGGTCGTATTGTTATAACCATTGCTGACAATGGCCACGGGATAGCTAATCAAGATAACCTATTTGTCCCTTTTTATACCACTAAAGATGAGGGGAGTGGCATCGGGCTTTACCTTTGTCGTCAAATTGTTGAAGCACATCAGGGTAAGGTTCAATTAATGAATAGAGAAGATCAGGTTGGCTGTAAAGTGACATTGTGGTTACCTATCAACTAAAGAAAAATACCATCTCCTGAATAAATTTGGTCCTAAAGGTCATAGTATCTAGCATTGGATCAACCCAAAGTGGGAGTGGTTTTTGAACGAGAATGGAATAACAGTTGAAAGATTAGCTATTCGAGAATAAATTCGGTCCCACAATATATACTGCTTGCATAATTATTTTAATTCTGTATTATTCTGCGCCACTCACCCTTATGGGTTAGTTTATTTGAAGCAAGCTTTCGGGCGTTAAGCAGCAAATATTAGTACAAGGTCCTAATTTTGGACTATCGGTTTACATTCATCCCCACCACCTTAAAAGGTTGGCGAGGATGGTTTTTTTTGTTCTTCGATTGGAGCTTAATCGATGCCAAAT
>CAZXIN010000066.1:0-18214 GCA_964640795.1 uncultured Pseudoalteromonadaceae bacterium
CCTAAAACATAAATGTAGCAAATATGTAGCACCATAATTATGCTTTGGTGAACAAAGATGAGCAACAAGGGAAAAGAAGAATGAATACAAGATATTGTTTTTAATGAATTTAAAAAGATTGTTTTGTTTATAGATGTTCACCGAAATTCATCAAAAAACACCCTAAACTTTTACTCATAATCGGTAGGTCCCCTGTTCAAGTCAGGGACGGGCCACCATTTTTCCATTACATTTCAATAGTTAACACAATAAAAAACCGTTGAGATTATTGTGCGCGGTGAAGAATCGGGTAAGGAGTACATAAATGCAGTACTAACACTTGTCAGAGAGATATCAACTTTAACTAAGTCAGAGGATAAATAATCACTCGTGTATTCTTCATTGAATTTTATATCACGACAAGTTATTCAAGCAGAGTTGCTAAAGCACCTTCAACAATATCAGGTAAACCTTCACAGGGTGTGGAGAAGTCATCAAAGAAGATATCACTTAAATCATTATTCCCTTTTCCGAACCCCCAAAGGAATAACTCAGCTCCACTAACTGATGGTGTGCAGACTACACCTGAACCCAAAACTTTACGATCGTTATTATTGTCCATATATTCATGTCTAGGACCATATTTCCAAGCTTTATCAATCATACCATCTGATTCTAAACCACTAAAAATATGAAGCATTAATTGAGGATTGTTCCATTCTTCTTCGGAAAAGCCCATACCTACATAAAACCCCTCTAGTGGCATAAACAATTCTAAATTTGTCCTGTCTTTCAATTCGTTGAAACTTAAATTCTTATGTTTGAATACACTGGCAATCGTAGAATAAAAGAGATAATGAAACCTTAGCTGATAAGAGGACATGTTATCTAAAATTTTCGCAATTCTTGCACCTCTATCATCACGAGAATTTTCAGTACGAGAAGAAGCAAGAACACCACTAAAATATTCAACAGCTATTTCATCCTCTGAATACGATCCTTCATTTATGATAGTTTTAAGCACTTTTGGTGGCACAGAACCGGGTTGTTCTAGCTTATCACCCAGCTTTCTCTCAGCATTATTGAATATTTTACCGACGTTTTGTATTCGCTTTTCTGTATAGGCTTTAAGCTCTCCGCCAAGATAATCTGCGGTTGGACCAAGAAGTTTTGCTAACCCGTCCTTTGTCATATATGCAGCAATCGCACCTCCTCCCAAAATCGTAGCTGTAGCTGGCATTACACTGTTCTCTATAAGTTCAACATGGTATATAAACTACACTGACGTATTGAAAAGGCAATAGTGCTTATTAACAAACGCTGTAGAGCTCTTGAATGCTAATTAATGGAGGTGTAAATAATGGAAGTTAATTCGCCGTTATTCTATTTATCTTTTTCGCCTGTACTCATCGGTGGGGTTATCGGAGTTATAGAACTAATAAGGTTAGTCAAAAACGTAATTATTGCACTATTGAAAAAAAGGACATTGAGTAGATTTGGACTTTACGTAGACCTTCCCCTTAAAATATTGTTTCTTGATATTATGCTAATGAACATGATATCGGTCGGGGCTTTACTTAATGATTCCTTTCCTAAGACTCACATTTGGTTCAACGTTCTGGTACCATTAGAAACTGCGATAAACGGTGTATTATTTGATTTCTTAGACATGTTTAATGTTGATCTTTTTTACTTTTATCCAGATGAACTGACAACATTATATAATTTTGAACTCGCTATTTTTCGCTATGCTTGGCATCTGTGGTCAGGTCTAGTCATTTTAGATTTAGGAATTAATAAAATTCAGTGGAATAAATCAACCTTGTAGTTTGACTGTCGAATGCTATTTCTTAGTAATTTGAACTAGCTCATTGTTTAGGCGATCAGCATCAACTTTGTATCCTTCAAATTTAAGAGTCGGCAAATACTTTGCTGGCTTCATTGGCAGCGTAGGGGGTAATCATGAAAAAACGCACCTCACCCGACCAAAAGCAAGATGCACCTATCACTAACACAGATACGACTGTAGCTACACGACGCTTAGAGATTATAGCACTTTTGAAGAAACACCAAAGCATGAGTACGCCTGAGTTTAGAGAGCATGGGATCATGCAACTCGCCTCTAGAATATTGGAGCTTAAAGAACGAGGGCATCGTATTGAAAGGCGCTAGAAAACTACGTTGATGATACAGGGAGAGAGCACAACCGATTAGCCAGATATTACTTTGCCAATAATCCACCAGCTAACCATCCTGATACAAGTGAGGTGGCAGCATGAGCAATATCAGTTTATATAACTACGACAAACTCAATATCGCGTTATCACATGTCCATGCAGTGCTTCTTAACCTTTCTATCAATGGAGAGGAGCATGGCCAGTTCGTCATGGCGCATGAATATGTACTTGATACTATCAACGCCTCTTTGGTCTTTATCGAACAGGCTCAGAAAGCTATCGAAATACCAGTTCCAGATAAGATGACGGGGCCATAGCCCTCTGGAGTCTATATGGCTATAGCTAAACACAACAAGAATAAGGGCCACTTTGCAGGAGTGCCCGATACAGTGATGGATCATCCTGATTACATCAATCTCAGCTTTAGTGCTAAGGCATTATTATTTGAATTTGCAAGGCAGTTATATGGCAACAATAACGGCAAACTTTGTGCAACATTCGAACAATTAAAACTGCGTGGCTGGAAATCTGATTCAACATTGAGAGCCAAGCTAAAAGAACTCTAATCATCAAAACCAAAACTGGAGTATATGGAGGCAAAAGCACTCCAAATTATTATGCAGTTACATGGCGGCCAATTAATGACATTAAAAAGCAATGTAAGACTCAAAGCAAAGTTCATTATTCACCAAGCATTAGAAGATGGTGATTTAAAAACTGCGGATAAAGTTATTGACCGTGTAGAGCGATTGCAAAACAATAGAACGCAGGCTAATCAACACACCACACTCAAAAGGTCGCTTGATAGCTTTTATACTCAATAAGGAAAGGGCAACATGGAGCAACTCACTGACAACCTTTTACGGCTATTCTTGATATTCATTTCTACATACGCAGTTAGCCTATTCACTGTCGTTTACTTTGTAAGATCTAAGAAGTTGCCTAAAAGCGCCTCACATCCAGTCTCGACACTATTGTTTATTGGGTTAATTGTCACATTCCAATTGTTGGGGTGGCTGTTGCCCGCCTAGATAGGGGGGATGGTTTTGCTGGAGACGTTTCTCACACCGCACCGCCCTTAACCCAAATTTAACGTGACCCTAGGAAATATTTTTTTTCAGTGTCATGCTATAGGGTATTAGTTTGCCTAAGTGGTTAATATTATGGATGAATTAAAAGTTTATCAGAGCGAAGATGGCTCTCTTGAGCTCAATATAATGATAAAAAATGACAGTATTTGGCTGAGTCAGGGCCAAATGGCTGAGTTATTTGATACTAAACGCCCAGCAATTACCAAGCACCTGAGCAACATATTTAAGTCTGGTGAACTGGATAAAGAAAGCACATGTTCCATTTTGGAACACATGGCTGATCACGGGCAGAAATACAAAACTCAGATATATAATCTCGACGCTATCATATCTGTTGGATATCGCGTCAGCTCCAAAAAGGCCACCCGATTTCGTCAATGGGCTACCAAGACACTTAAACAACATTTGGTCAGCGGTTATACGTTAAACGACAAGAGGTTATCAGAGAATGCTTCAGAGCTTCAAAAAGCATTAGAGTTGGCAACTCGTGCAGCAGCCTTGCCTGATAGCAACCATCTGAGTGCTGGCTTAGTTGATATCATCGCAAAGTACACCAATACCTTTCTCTGGTTACAACAATACGATGAAGGGCTACTGACAACACCTGCAGGTCAAACGGGAGGTATGTTAACGCCACTTGACGATATAAAACGCGCTCTAGCCGAGCTTAAATCAACTTTGATTCATAAAGGTGAGGCCACCAGCCTATTTGCTAATGAGCGTGATGACGGTCTAGCAGCTATTTGGGGAGCATTGGAACAAACCGTCTTTGGTGAGGAAGCTTATCCAAGTATCGAAAGTAAAGCGGCTCATCTATTGTATTTCGTAGTAAAGAATCATCCTTTTACTGATGGCAATAAACGCAGTGCTGCTTTCATGTTTGTCGATTTTCTTAATCGTAATGGTCGGCTGTTAAATGAACACTTTGAGCCAGTGATCAACGATACCGGTTTAGCAGCAATAACTTTGCTGGTGGCAGAATCAAAACCACAAGAAAAAGACATTGTAGTGAGGCTTATCGAGAATTTATTAGCACATAGTCATACTTGATGACTTTTCTCTAAAGTAACACCAGAAGTAACAACCAAGGTAATCGAAAAACACACAGTTTATATTTATCAATAAGTTACGAATCTAGATCAAGTTATGGAAGGCACTCAAGCGATAGTAATCACTTACATGAATTATCAAAACTTAGCTTTGTAGCGTTATCACTTTTATTTGAATTAACGAAAATTCCACTTACCAATGCGGCCTTAACAACAACTATGCTGCTATTTCACTTTCATCTCTGTGCTTTAGATAATTCGTTGAAACAAAAATTTAGTTCTGGAATGTTCTCCATAATTTGAGCCAAGTATAAGGTAATAGTTTGTGTTAATTTACTTTTGAAATAGGAATAAATTGATGCAAGCTAAACGATTTACTGACCAACAAATACTCGCTATTATCAAAGAAGGTGAGTCACCTGATACAACCATAGCATCCGTTTGCCACAAACATGGTATTGCAGATAAAACAGACTATAAATGGCGTAAGCAGTACGGTGGTGTTGAATATGCCAGCACACTGAGAGAGCTTAAGGCACTCCGCACAGAGAATGAACGACTTAAAAAGATTGTTGCTGAGAAGGAATTAGACATTCAGTTCTTAAAGAGTGTGAATGCAAAAAAGCGGTAACGACCACAGATAAGCGACAAATTGTTCAATATGAACTTCATTTGGGTTTGTCGCAACGTCATGTGTATCGATTATTGCAATACCCTCGTTCGACAGTGCGCTACACCTCTCTACAAGCACAAAAAGATAGTTGGCTACTCAATGAAGCTTAAGGAGGTGGTCTTAAGGCCCCCACACTTTGCTTATCGACGGATCACCATTATGCTGATTAATTACAAGCGTGTTTACCGCTTATGGAAGCATGAGGGTTTGAGCCTGACATCTCAACCTCAAACACCTTATCAATGTAATAGGTAGTGATAGTTTCATTGTTAACGGTTCTAACCTGCTTGTAACGCATCAAGTCAGCACCATAGTCCAAATTAACCGTACTGCCTAAACGACTAATACGTGTCGGCTTATTAAACACATTGTAGGTGTTCTCGGTGGTGAGACTGTTAGCCGCACTGCCTCTTCGGGTTAAGTTACCCTTCGCATCATAGCCAAAGTGCGTACTGCCCCCGTCTTTTAACGCCACTTGTTGCAACTGATTAGAGCCGGCTTTATAGGTATAAGCGTTGTTACTGCTTGTGGAGTAATCGGTCTTTCTCATCAGATTACCCACAGCATCATAGCCATAGTCAATCGCGCCGGTGAAGCCACTGGTCGTTAAGCTCGAGCGCGTTAAGCGATGCAGCCTGTCATAGGCGAAGGTCTCAGAGGCATTCACATCCGGGGCATCATTGGTTTGTGTGATGACATTCCCGTAGGCATCGTAGTTGGTATACCTTAGATGGTGTAATGTATCGGCACCGCTTTGCACCTGTGTGCTTAGCATTTGTCCAGTGCGAGTACTGTAGATATAGGTGGCATTAAGTGCGTTATTGGTGAGGTTGGCTTGTGTGATATTACCCCAAGCATCCTGCGCGGTAATCGCACGGTACACATAACCACTTTGGGCATTGCTCTCTTGGCTTAAGTACCCTTGGTTGTTGTAGGTCAACGCTATCGTCAGGTCATTAGGGTATTCCATTGACTTAGGACGACCATAGTTACCATCATAGGTTGTAGTAACGTTGTAAGTGGTGCCTTCTATCCTTCCTGCTGGCTATAGTGCGCACAAGCTGTGTTTATGGGGAATAAGACTTAGGAATGCAGAAAAGATTAACCTCTATACTTCTCTTTCTTACGCACTTTGATTTTATCGACGTAGATACTGGTGTCGGCAGAGAGGCAAGAATCGTCGATATTACCGTCCATTTGTAGTTCGACAATTTGTTCTTATTGCTTAGCACGCAGGGCCATATTGAGTTTCATGGCAGTATCAACGTCTGACTTTGTACCCAGAGTTTGCCAAGCTTGGCCTTCGAGTTGGATAAAGACTTTATCTTCCGTTGAGTAGACTTGCTGTATCTTAGCTGCTGGGCATTTGGTTTTGGCCCAGACATTGGCAGCGGGTAAAAACGCTGCTGCCGCTATGATAGTTAAAATCACTTTTTTCATCTTATTCGTCCTTTATATATTCTGTTCTTTACTCTCATCACTGTGCAATTGAAGAATCATGTACTCTGCCCCCTTCATTCGCAAAGCATATCTGACGATTATTTCCTCGCTGGATAATATGCTCAGCCACACCTACAGCCGATGCCCTTAATTTCCTTGGCATTACCTCTCCTTTAATCTCAAATAACCTATCGCTCAAACGTAAAACGATTTAATTTGACTCTGACCCTTTTTATTACTCTGACCCCATTTATTTCCTGATCCTGAGGGATCCCATTAATCTTTTTCCTTTTGATTATAAAAAGGAATTTTACTAATTGGCGTAAAGCCTCTTTGGAGCCCTAATTCAGAGCAATAGCTCTTGCCAATATATACTGTGTTTGACTCTATGGAGTAAACTGTATCCATTTTAGTTGTTAAATACGCAATCGGCATTTCAAAACCAAATGAATATACTTTGCCCTCTTTTAACAAGTAGTCACGGCGAACATCTAATATAAAATCTAACCGGTCTCCAGGAGCCACAGAAGCCGTATTCACACCTTTTTCAGATCTTACCTTTGAACTCCCGAGATACTCTACTTCAGTTCTATACGGTGAATCCCACCATTTAAAATCTTCATGTTCGACTTTAACAACCTCATTGATATAAAAATTGACTGCACTAGATAGTGGCTCTATACCTATAACGGCCTTGTCAATACTAACAGTTTCGTAGCCTATATTTCTAAGGGAGATGCGCAAAAGAGGTTTATCATCAGAAACACATTGCATATCTAAAAAAAGCTTAGTGTTGCTGCTAACCTCTTTGGTGTAAATAATACTTAATAGACCAAGAAGAAAAAATTTATTGATACTTTGGATTACGCTCATGGACTCTGTAATTAACTCCGTTTGCAGTCTGTACTAAATTATAATTATCATAAAGTAAAAGGGATCTATTTTCTTTCTGAAGCTCAAGATCTCGAGGCGTTGTATTCCGATTAAGAGGATGCGCTTGTCTAGAAGTTTGAGCTCTCCTTATATTGAAACTCATAGCAAATTGACCGCCATATTGAACATTGTTATTACCAAGGTGTTTAAAACCGATGGAGGCTGTATGCCCAACTTCATGTATTATCGTACTATCATTGACTCTACGACTAAAAAACTGATTAGATAATCCTATTCTATTAGCGTCCTGAGGACGAACAACTCCTGTAAAAGATATATCATCAGTTTCATATGAGTAAGCATACTCTCTTGGATTGGTAATCAAAAGATCAATAAAATCAATGTGCTGCTCTACTAGCCCTGATAGTTCTGATGCTGCTTCAGAGAACTCACTAGCTATATAACCATAATTATTTGCTACTCGAGCAAAATCTTTTGATTTAGGATCGCCTTTCAATATTGCATTTAACCTATTGAGTTTTTTGAGATCTTCTCTACCCCTTTCTATAATTGTTGCTACTTGCTCATCAGTCAACTCACTTATATTATTTATACCACCAAACGAAGACTCTGAACTTCTTTGTGCAATCCCACCTTGTCCATTAATGGAAGTTGTATCTCCATCAGTTGATGAGACATTACCGTTTGATGAAGATCCACTATTATCTGAACTGCCGTTATCATTTCCAGTGTCATCAAGACAAGGTTCTACACAGGCCTGGTTTATTGTATTAGTATTAACTTCAAGAAAGGAAGGCTGTCCTACAACTTCATCAGGCGTATACCCACTCGGGTCAGTATAACTCAACGGATTATTCATCACATAAGAGTAGGGGTTAATGGCTTGGCTGTTGGTCGGGTCAACAATCACAGGGTCAACAGAGAGGAATCTTCCAACATTGTAATCATACACCCGCCCATTCATATGGATTAATCGACGACAAGTAGCGAAGTATATTGTTAAAGAGCAAGCTATATTGAGAAGTTAAATCACCTTCTCAATATAGTAAATTTCTGTTGGTATATTCAGGTATTCGTAAATTGCTTCTACTTTTTTAAAGAACCTTTCATCTGCTGTTACAAGCCCGTTGCAATAACTGGCAATGGATGCATGCATCTGGTCGCTCGTAGCTCTTTTGAAACCTCTATCTTTATGCAGAGGCGTATCTGGGTAATACCCTATTGTGTTAAGCATATTGTAAGCACCCAATACTTTATGATGGCGACAAAAAGGCACGCCAGGCATCAACTCAGTTTTGTTAAACACGAAAAAGTCATCAATGCTGTCAAAACCCTCTGGCATTTCCTTAGAAGACTGCATAATCATCCATACTTGCTCCAATACATTCGGCGGCTGAATGTTATTGAAGTGGTACGGTTCAAGCTGAAAATGCTGCCGAAAATCTCTGATACCAGACCAGTTTCTCTCATCCGCTATTTGCGCTGACATAGTTTGGCTATTTTGTTTCGATAGCGCTTTAAATTTTTCTAGATATTGCGCTTTTTCTTGCCTCATAAGCTCAACAGCTTCGGGAAATTCTTCTTCAATTTCTGATATTTGCTCTTCCAAGTAATCCATCAAGTTTTCAAAAGCTTGAATGCCATCTTGCGCAACATCATCGATAGTCTCTCCTTGCCTACCTCCCGCTGTTTTGAATCCAAGTTGTTTTAAGCTTTCGGCAATACCGTCAAATGCGGGTTGAGGGTCGCAATACTGCTGAAAAACTGCATGAGGGTCACCTAGAGCAATACGCACTTGCTCAGTATCATGGAAGTTGTCATCCAACACGATAGATATATGTGCTGCATTTATCTCGGCCAGCACATTTAAAAATGCAGTAGAGAATGCTGATGATGCAACGCCTGCACGTTTTATCTCTTCCAGTGTTTCGTTGGAATACACTGCTTGAAACTGATGTTTGAGTGCATCTTTAAGTGTAATTAGCTTATTATCTCGAAGCCCAGTAAGTATGTTTTGATCCAAGTAAACAATGGGTAAGCCTGAATACATCGGCTCTTTTGTTTTCGGTATTGCCATTCTATTTCCTTATACAAATTCTGAAATAACAGCCCTTAACCTTGCTATAACATTGCTTCGAACTTCCTAAGCGCTGATACAAAAGCAGGCAATCGTTGCCTTTGGAGCGAATCTAGATACTCGTTTACAGATAATGAGGGGTTCCGCAGCGAGCGCCTATGTCTTTGCACAGCCATCACAGCTTTAGCGGGGTCAAGCTCCAACATATCACAAAGAAAAATATCGGGGTGTATGGCGGTAAGTCCCATCGGCATAAGTACTTCATCAGGAAAGTCTTTGAGGTTGAACGTAATAATCCCTTCAGCTTGCCCCTTAATTGCAGCCGCTACAACATGCCTATCATCTTTGTCTGGTAGCTCAAGTCCATCAATAAAAGGCTCATAATGCTCTACGAGACAGTCAGGTGCATGCTGATTCATTAACTCTCTAGTACGTTGTAGCTTTTCTGCCGTCAAATCGGGCCTATCTTTCAACAGGTTTCTAATCCATTCATCGTGGATCTGCTCTGTCCATTTCGCTCGATAAAGTCCGGTTTGTGCAAGGTACAACAAGTAACTGCGCAAAGGCGCAGGATACATAACACATGCGTCTAAAATGACGGTATATGTTGTCATTTAATATCCTAAATTTAGCTCCTGATCGAGTGCTGACAATTCATCTAAAGCAGCTAAACGTTTATTGTCTATATCCTGTTTGTAAGCCATTACGTCGCCAAAAGCGACTTTTCTTCGATTACCTGTTCTAGCGTGAGGTAACTCACCTGAATCAAGTAGCTTGATAAATGTTGGCCTGGACATATTCAGTAAGTCAGCTGCTTCTTGTGTTGTTAACTCAGCGTGGATTGGCGTGATATTGACGCTATTCCCATGACCAAGTTGTGTAAGCACTTCAATCATTAATTTAATGGCTGTAGCAGGCAATTTGACGGTATGAACTTCTCCGTCTTTTCCTACTACATTTAAGTTCTGTACATCGCCATTAGCTTCTAATACAGCTGATAGCTCTTGGCTACTTAATTTTGCCAATGCAATCTCTTCGGCATTGGGCAATGAATGTACATTAGTCATCTTTTCATCTCTTTCTGTCTTTCGTTTTCTGTCTTTCATCTCGATGACAGTGGCTCTATATCAATGCGCCCATTACGGGTTCACTATTGATAGCACCATCATTATTCGCAATATTCGAAAGAATGTCAAATATTTGAAATATTCGAAAAAAAGGAAAGATTAGAAATTTAAGAATAATGAGATTCTTTGATATTTGAAAATGGCACTCTCGTCTGGAGTGCCTTCTATAGTTGCGTGCTACTAAACATTAAGTGATCAAGTGTTGATTACCCTCTATCCATACTTCAATCTCTTCCGAGATTCGTTCTAACGTCTTCTCACGATTGAGTTCCACATCCTTGAATGACATGGCATCGGCTAACTGCTTACCAAACGGGTCACCTGGGTTCGCAACAACTATCCCCATTAATAACCTTCTATTATCCGCCTCAACCGCTTTGTTTCGCTTGTTGAGCCACTCAATAGCTTCCTCTTCGTTATTAAAGCGAGGTTTTCTGATAGTGAAAAATTCGCTCGGCACGTTAAGCTGTCTATTGCCAGAGAAGTAGGCAACAAGCTCACCTGATTCCTCAGGCATATAAGCTCGTTCACTATAAAGCGCTTCTAACGCCTCCAAAACAGTCGAAAAAGGCGAATCAAACCTATCTCTTAGATCAAAAACGCGATACGCAAATGCTTTCATTGTCTTGGCCCTCCTTTTGCTGATGGATGTGTCCGATTGTATACCTCGCGAAGCTTAGCCATGCTTACGTGCACATAGATTTGTGTCGTAGATATATCCGCGTGCCCCAAGAACTCTTGCACATGCCTGATATCCGCGCCTCTGTCGACCATGTGTGTCGCCGCAGCATGACGATACTGATTACAGGCACCAGTCTTGCGAATGTCAGCATGCTTAATGTATTTAGCAACTAGCTCTGATAGTTGACCTAACCGAAAGGGTTTACCGTTGTTTGCAAGAAATAAAACTTTACCCGAATGCTCATTCTCTAACTTGGGCCGTACTTGTTTTTGATAATGATAGATAGCAAAGCATGCTTCTTTTGAAACTGGGACATACCTGTCTTTAAACCCTTTCCCTTGAAATACACGCAGTTGATATTGCTCAAAATCAATGTCATCGAGCGTTAACCCTTGCAGCTCAAAACGCCTTATTCCCGAAGCGTAATAAGTCAACATAATCGCCTTGTCGCGTATTCCCTTTAAACCATGGTACCGAGTTTGCCCAATCACTTTGTTAACTTCCTTTTCGGTTAGAACAGGCTTTGGAAGGCGACGGCCAAGCTTAGGCAATTCAAAGTGTTGTACAAGATTGGCTTTAAGCACGCCTTTTTTAGTAAGTACGCCAATCATCACTTTCACCGCAGTGAGTCGATATCGAATAGTGCCTCGGGACAATGGGTTACCGTCAACACTTTTCCGAAAGGCCAACAAATATTGTTGATAGTTATCCAATATCTCTTCGTCAATTTCATCGATGGATGGAGTGCCAAATAGCTGCGCCCAGCGCTTGAATAAATCGAGGGCAGACGCTTTGCTGATGACACTGCGTTCACTTTGCCCCTTTCCTCTGCAAACTGCCAAGTAATACTCAATACAAGCTTGAAGCGATAAATCGGTTGGTTTAGTGAGTGACATAACGTTTCCCCCATGTCATGAGTTTGAAACTAAGCGGCTTGGTATAAATCTGTTCCCTATACCAGTGCAAGATACGAGGTGCCGGACGGCTTGGGCAAATGAGCTTAATCCCCATAGCAGCGATCACTTTGTCATCCTCAAATATTGGCTCAACTATGCAGCCTCTGAAGATTTCATGCCCATGAACACTGGTTAACCCAACACGCCGAAGGGCACCACGAAAAGCAGCACCGTCCGGTTTCTCTGACTTACTGATATATCGATTGAGTTTTCTATCACAGTGACCAATAAGGTTTGTCTTGACGACTTCATCAGAAATACCTCGCCTTTCAAGCTTCCTGAGCACGTCAGGGCTGCTAAGCAAACGTTGATGATAAATAGTAAAAAGCTGCTTGAGATAAGTCTCTTGCGTTTCTATCGGCGCAAGTAATTGATCAAACTCATCAATATAAAAATCATTTTTCATGAGCTTGCCTCCTCAATGCCGCCATACACCTTTCGCATGGAGCCACCATGAAGCTCAAGCTTATGTGTGCGATGTACTACTCTATCCATAATGGCATCGGCATAGGTTGGTTCGTTGATATATTCGTGCCACTTATTCATCGGAAGTTGCGAGGTAAAAATCAACGAACCGCAGCCAACTCTATCATCAATGATTTCAAGCAGGTCTTGCTTGGCATTATCGCTAAGAGGCGATAATGCAAAATCATCAATGACTAGATTAGACACCTTGGCCAGACGCATCCTGAACTTAGGCAGCGAGCCATCTAAACGACTCACTTCTAAGTCCTCAAGTAACCTGGGGAAGCGATAAAAAAGCACGCTAAACCCAAGACGAATAGCTTGATGTGATAACGCGCAGGCAATATAACTTTTACCTGTGCCCGCGGACCCTGTTATCGCGATATGCTGATGATTCTCAAGCCACTTACCGAGCGAGAGTGATTGAAAATACGCTTTATCAAGACCACGTGATACGCGATAATCAATGTCTTCGATACACGCACCCTTATCTTTTAACTTGGCGCTTTTAAGCATACGCAAGTATTTGCGCTGCTCATCAAAATGCTCTTGAGCATCAACAAGCATCGCCAAACGCTCATCGAACGGTAACTGCATGATATTGGGCAACGACTCCTGTCGCTCAAGCTCTTCCAACATGCCCATTAAGCGCTGTTTCTTGAGCTTTTCTTGTGTTTGTCGTGTCAACATATCAAAGCCCTCCGTTGGCGTAGTACTGGGCACCACGCACGTTATGATGAAGCGGAAGCTGTACCTGAACAGGCAAGGTATCTTCACGCTGGTCAAGGCGACACTGTAAAATCGACCTCACACTTTTAACGGTGGGGTTAGCAATATCAGCAGCGCATTTGCAAGCAGCTTCAAATCGTGCGTGACCATGCATCTTGGCCAAACCCTGCAATTGGGAACAAGCACGATTACTCTCCATCGAATAAGGGTTTTTGTCTTCAAACTGCGATAAGACAACTGACGTTGCATGCTCACCAATAGACTCAGCCCAAGTGAGGTAATAGTCCCTATTTTGCCTAGCATAGGCTTGGTGTTTCTCTGGCCTGTGCGACATAACCGTTGTTACACCATCAACCTCATTGCTTCGTACATGGGTGGCGATACGTTTGTTGTTCCACACAAACTCGACTGTATTTGCCCTTAACCAAGCACCCACTCTTTTTCCGACATACTGATAAGGCACAGAGTAATAGTGTTTATCGACCAAGATGTGATAGTCACGATTAACAACTTTAGGCGTTACCCATTCGCCAAACGGAAATGGCTTCGGTGGAAGCGCCTTCAACTTAGGTTCATCCAACTCTTCAAACCGACTCGAACGACACCCTTCCATGCGCTTAAAGGGCCTATCATTGATTTTGGGAAGCAAAACTCTTATCGCTTCATTAATCTCCTCAACACTGAAGAATTGCCGACGTCTAAGTGCAACAGTTATCCATCGCGTGACCAACAAGACACCGATTTCAGCCAAAGACTTATCCTGTGGCCTTTTAACCCTAGCAGGCTCAATCACGCATCGATAGTGAGAGGCCATTGCCACATAGGTTTTGTTCTTCTCAGGGAATTTACCCGGCTTAGTGACCGCTGATTTTAGATTATCTGGCACAACAACCTGAGGCACACCACCAAAGAAGGTAAACATCTGGTTGTGAGCTTCGATAAAATCAGCCAACTTTTGGCTTTTTGAAGCAAAAGCGAAGGTATACTGCGAACACCCTAATACCCCCACAAAGATTTGTGCGTAATGCACTTCTCCTGTTTTGCTGTCCGTCCAAGGAATAGTTTTTCCGGCGTAGTCCACATAAACACATTCGCCTGCTATATGCCGCTGGCGCATGCTGACATCAATGCTTTTGATATATTCACGATAATAATAATTAAACTGCGACTGACTATACGCAGTGCTAGGGTCAATCAAGCAGTACTCGTCCCATAGCTGAACCAAGGTTTGATGTGGATGTGCTTGCATCTGCTTGTGAATATAAGCCCAATCAGGAAAGCGCTTATGTTTCAGTGGCATGCGCTTTTTCGTAAACAAAGCTTCGAACTCTGAGTCACTCATTCTCTCAAGTTCGTCCCAAAACAGACCAAACGTCTCGCAAATCTTGCGATGCCTTCGCACTGTATTAGGTGCCAAATCCACGTTATGAGCGATATGGGTGTTAGAATATTTGGTATTGATAATCTGTCTGACGACTTCACGTCTTAAATCTATTTCCATTGTTAATAGCCTTTTTTTATGCGCTGCATAATGTGTATCTGTGACAGCGCCGTTAAATGTGAAAAGGCACGCACACAGCAGCTTCCAAGCACCAAAAAGAGCTTGACGTACTGCGCGGAAAGACTATTATGAGGACATCGGTGTCATATCGATATCCACTATAAAGGCTTTGGAGTTGCACCTCCCGGGCCTTTATGCTTTCTGGCCTTAGTAAATTGTTCTTCACTACTTAGTCGAATGACTATTTCTTCTACATAACGTTCCTCCTCTTAAGTAAATAATTCATTTAAACGTTCTCGATACGCTGCTTTGCCAACCAGTAAGCCACATCTTTGGTTAACGCGAACTTACCTTTGCGTTTTTTGATGGGGAATACGGGTACAGGGGCAGTGCGTCGACTAACTGCTTGGCGAAGCGCATCTGCACTCCTATATCCCAGTGCGTTAAACAAAGATTCGCCTGCCATAAGTGGTCCATACGCTTTTAATAGGTTTTGCTCTAACTCCAATGCCAAGGTTTCGATGAGCTCACTGTCTGCCATGCCTGCTTCAATCCAGTAGTTACTAAAGGACACATATTGTAAGCTGGTGAAATTCTGACCGTATAGTGAAAAGTTAATTTTCTTCAACATTGATAAAATCACAATAAATTTATTAAAATCATAGTGATAGAGAGAATCTAAAGGTGATCTAAATTGCGTTTCTTAAAGTGGACAGGCTTTTGAAATATCCAATCGATAAATATCGGGCGTTGGTTTATACACATGCACTTTACCTCTATACCAACATGTCAGAGAAAACACCGCAGTGCTTTTCAGAAGTTTTTGGAAAGAGAAGAGAGTCTGATCATCAAAGATTAATAACCGACTACAACTGGAAAAGCAGCATTGCTGGAAATCAGTTGCCTAGTCAAGCGACAGTTGAGCGAACCCATCTAGTATGTCCGAAAGCGACACATTACTATGACTCCCCCCTTTGGAAGGCCCTCAGAACACCAAATCAGACAGAGCACTTTTGGCAATCTCTGCTGGGAAGCTTACAACCTAAAATATATCGAGTGGTCAGTGAGGGAAAGTTAACGAGCAAGAAAACACTAAAAAATCCTCTGCTTGCTATCTCACCTTATAAATTTTTCAGGATATTTCAGTCCTTAGATGATCAAAGCCTTGCTGTGCTTATTGCAGCCATTCGTATAGAAACGACCTTGCCTATGCCAACACCTCAGTTTTATGAGCTGCTTGAATTTCTGATTGTCATCAATCTTCGTGTTTTATTATCTGAAGAACCTTACTACGAATATCGATATGAGATTTATAGTTTCATTAAAGATCATATTCTCAAACCACATGAAAACGAACTTGCCAATAAAAAGCTTTGGGCTGCAACAAGAAAATCATTTGATCTGGAAAATAAGCAGATGAACGCCTATGTTGAGCGTGCGAAGGAACTTGGAATCGTTATGTCGCGAAAAGATAAAGCTGAGTTTCTTTATTACTTTTATTCCTCAGAGCAGTTTATGGCAGCTTGGGAGTTAGCAATGGGTAACGTGATATACCCTTTCGACTCACCACCTAATAATCGCGGACTTGCTTGGATTATTGAGCAAATCAATGAAAACAGAACACCCAACGAGCAAATCAAACCGTTGTTCCAGGCAGTGCATACCGGTTCTGATGAGCAGTTTAAAACAGCGAGCTTCTTCAATTTCAGCGGTGTCACCACATAGTGGCACCGGACGAAAATGCATACCTCGCTGGTAAACATTGACTGTCTCTACCGGAAAGCGCTGCCTACTGCGCTGATGATAATGCCCATAAACTAACATATGACCATTGAGAATAGGAATGATGGATGAGGCTAGCCGCGGTACTTTTCTTTTTTGCGGACTTTGATTTTATCCACGTAAACACTGGTATCAGCAGATAAGCAAGCATCATCGATATTACCGTCCATTTGCAGCTCGACGATTTGCTCTTGCTGCTTGGCACGCAAGGCCATATTCATTTTCATACTGGTGTCTGCATCTGTTTTCATGCCCAGTATGCAAATTATGTCAGTTTTGGACCAGCGTTCTGATGCAAAGAGCCACTATCCTATAATTTACGGACCAAGGTTATGATACTTGGGCCAATTGGCACCCGTAGGTCACTAAAAGATACAGATATTCGATATCGTGCAATTAGGTAAGTTTAGGTTAAAATGCACTTAGAAAACTTAAATCAACTCCGGGGCTGGTAACGTAATGACTAGCGCATACTCTGAATTAACAGCCTATGATTATTTACTAATAGTCGATTTAGAAAGCACTTGCTGCGATAAGGACTCAATACCCACTGGAGAGCATGAAATCATCGAAATCGGTGCAGTTATGCTGTATACAAGCACCCTCAAGATAGTGGATGAATTTACGACATTTATTCAACCCAAACTGCACCCAACGCTCACAACTTTTTGCACCGAGCTGACAACCATTAAGCAGTATGATGTGGATACTGCTCCCGACTTTCCTTTAGCTGCTGAGCGATTCTCGCAGTGGCTTTCTTCATATTCAAATTACCTTTTTTGTAGCTGGGGTAACTACGATAGAAATCATTTAGCCTCTGATAGTTTGAGGTACGAAATCGATAATCCAATTCAAGCACCTCACCTAAACATTAAAAAACGCTTTGCAAAGCAAATGAAAATAAAGCCGATGGGAATGCAGCGCGCACTCGACTTGGTCGACATTGAGCTGACTGGAACTCACCACCGAGGGATTGATGATGCTAGAAACATTGCCTTACTGGTGCCTTATGCTTTCGGTCTATCAAATTCAAAAGACAATACGCCTTCCGGTAAATGAGCTATTTTATGCAAGGTATCTCAGCTACTATTTTTGATATTTCCTCACCCTGAAGAGTACATAAAGCTCACACTTAAACCACCTTGTATAGTGATTTCGTCTCTTTATTTCGTGTGAAAAACACATGCATGGTAGCCCGTTCTAATTTCCCTTTAAATCACAGTGATAAAGGTATAAGTTGAGGCTAGATAGGTACAAATAAATGCAATTCAAGGCTGGGGAAGCTTTACCAAATGAGAGAAAATCGCAAAGGCAATGTGTAATTGTTATTTACCAAAAAGGCTTGCACCAACCAGTGGTAATTCAGCATACTTAGTTAAAGTTGCCAATATCTAATATTTCAATTGTTTTCTATTACTGTCTCTATAAAGGCTTTCAGAAGCAGCTAATCCAATATGAGTATACCTCAAAAACAAATACGAGCAGTTTATAATGACAAAACAGTTCGAGTGTACCAAGCTTATTCCAAAGAAATCGCTGCGTAATAACATGATGCCGATCGCTCAATAACATCGATGGCGATCAACATTTCT
>CAZXIN010000067.1:0-15695 GCA_964640795.1 uncultured Pseudoalteromonadaceae bacterium
ACCGCTTCAGCTACTAACAAAATTTCTTTGTTCATTGTTCAGTTGCCTCTCTTAACTCTTCCGTATTAGATATTAGCCATCTTCGGTTATTATTAAATTTATTGATTAGTACTCACCGAGGTACGTTAATCAAAACTCGGCACTAATTGGCCTTTATCAATATTAATGATGGCCAACTCATAACGCTGTCCATCAACTTCAACACTTATTTGGCCATTTTCACAGGCCAATAACTTCCCTTTAAAGCCGCGACGATTATTCTGAGGAATGCGCAATCGCACGGAAACAGTTTCACCGACGAAACGCTGATAATGCTCCTCTTTAAATAACGGACGATCCATACCTGGTGACGAAACTTCCAAATTATATTCATTACTAATGGGGTCTTCTACATCAAGAATTGCGCTGGCCTGATGGCTCACCTCAGCACAGTTCTCAACGGTAATACCTTCATCGTGATCGATATATAATCTAAGTGTGGAATGCTTCCCGGCACGCACAAATTCAACACCCACCATTTCAAAGCCCAAAGCTTCAACGGCAGGTGTTAATAGTTCTGTTAATTTTTGATCAATTTGAGCCAAGCTCTGCTCCAAAAACAAAAAAAGGGCTATAAGCCCAATTTCAAATCGCCTAAAACGATCTGCCCTAAAACAAAAAAACCCCGTCAAGCGGAGTGTTTTGATTTGGACCCTAGTCCACCAGTTTTCATAAAAACCGATTTAACGATCAATTTTTATAAATGTGGTTGTTGAAGAGTACTTATATCTTGACCTAAAAAGCGCCCTAACAACTTGGGCCGGACTTTACATGAAAGTACGTACTACATCAATAGTAATCTTATGACTAATACAAGTTTATTCCGTCATTAAATTACTTTCCTATGTCACTATTCATTGAGTTACCGTACTTTATCCTTGCACCTTTCCGTTAGTCTAATAAGTCTGAACAAGAGAGAGTAATCAGTGGTCGTTATATTTACAATACAGAGTCAAAATGAAGCCAAATCTAAAAATGACAGTTTAGAATGTCACTCTCCTACTTTTATTAACAAAACCCAGTATTTCAAGTTAAACCTAAGACATTAACATGGCTCTTAAACAACAAACTTATCGCTAGTCCGGGAGACACCAGCTTCACCTGAACGGAACTCTGTTGAATCATAACGAGTTCCCTAACTAATGCTAACCCGATGGTAGCCCTATTCATTATTTCCTTGAAGTGAGCCAGAGCCAGTAACCTTAACTTGCGTCTTCCATTTTACTCTCTTAGCCAGAGCGATAAAATCTATGTCTTGAAGCATGTATTTTAGCGGTATGTAAGTGATGGTTATATGAACAATGGCATTCGGCTATCTATTTTATCAACAACGCCACTTAGTAGCAAGCGTAGACACTAAAGGTGGTAAGCAAAAGTTTATTGTTTACTATTGCCCCTATGTGGCATCATAAATCAGTCTTCAAAATATAAAAGTCTAAGTTCAATTAGCTTTAAATGACCACTTGCACACAATGGTGCAATTACTTCACTTTCAAATACGATCTTTGAATAAATAAGAGGGGCATCAAATGCCCCTCACTAGAACTGCATTAGAGATAGTCACTAACTTCACTAGTGACACATTTACACGAATCAACTAATCACTCTTTTCAGTATAAAAACAACGACCTCTTGTTCCACTGGAAGTCGGACAAACCAGTTCAAGTGTATAACTCTGATTAAAGCTAGGTACACTGAAAATTGAGTTTTCTGTGAGAACATCAAAACGGGAAGATGGGGTAATACTGGTATTCAATATGGTATGTGATCCGCTTCTAAATTCACCGATAAATCGACGGTCAATATACAATTTGAACCTATCAGCGCCAGGTGCTGAAAAGCTTATTCCAGAGCGGCTTGAAACGGTTGAAATAGAGCCTGATGCATCAAATGTGAAGTTTGCAGGAGACTGAAAACCGCTGATCAATATTTGATTCTCATTACTACCAAATCGATCCGAAAAAAGACCAACCCTCAAATTTAAACCAGCCAAGAGTTCATTTAAGAAATCACTAACATCAAAGTTTGTGCGAGACTCTATTAACGAAACAGCACCACTAACATTAGGATCGTCAAGTATTTCCATCACACCAAAAAGGTTTTGAAAGTTTTCCATTTGTCCAAAATCCATAATGGCATCTTCAATGCTATTTTCAACAAAGGCATCTTCATCAAAAAAGAGACGAGCAAGTGATGGTATACCTAATAGATCACCCAACGTTCCGCAGCTAATATCGACATCAGGATCATAAGACGCGTCTAAATTAACCAAAGCACCCGTAAAATAATTATATGAAGCGGTGATCACTATATTCTCAAGATCTATTCTTGCTCTCACCGATGGGCAAAGAATTGGAATACCTTCATCAATTCTAGCTGACGCCGAAAGCTTCAACCTGCCAACTGAAGCAGTTACAACGCCCCCACCATCCCCTGTTAGTAAAGCATCTACATCGCTGAAATCAGCATTAACAAAATTGACTCTCTCAACGATTGATTCTCTGTTTAAGGCATCCCTAATTTGGTTTTCTACATCCAACTCCGTTGAACGTAACTCTGCAAACACTGGATCTCCAAATCGACCAAGATTAACACTTTCTTCTCTGACATCGGGAAACCGATCTCCTGTTGGCAAGCTAAATGTTAATCGCGTATCTGCTTGTAAAAAAGAGGACATAAGTACTGCGGCTGCAGCTAAAGGTACATAAAACGTTTTCATATTTATCTCCATCAAAAATTTAAACGCATTGATTGTAAAAAGCATGATAAAAATAATAAAATTTCACATGCCTGAAGAACCTTACCAAAAGCCCAACAAAAATTTAACCTTAAAAAGGCTTTATTGATCAAATAGCGCATCGAATGTCGTTGCCTGTATTAGCCATTGTCGTTAATGAGTTATGCGGCGAACAGGCATACTTGGATCTATGACTTCGTTCTTCGCTTTACCATCTATCTCAAAGGCGATGGAGCCTTAGTTGACTAATATACTCAAGTCAGTTACTTATCTTGTTCTTATCTTTACCAAAGACATCACCCAATCAGCTACCTTAGTAACCTGATCTCGGGTGCTGCGAATAATACCTATTGTTTAGGAAACAGCGCCTTTTTGATGCGACTCTACTAGAATAAATTGGTGCAATGAATTTAACTTCCCAATGAACCATAACATTTGACAGCAGCTTTAACACTCAGGATAAAATAAACCCTTACTAATGAACTATAATATCTATTACTGGAGCAAAAACCTCATAAAACCATTAACATAGAAAGCGATAAAAATGAGTAATCACATCAAAAAAGTCGTCATACTTTCAAAAAAAAACCTATCAACAGACGAATGCATTCAACTTTTAGAAGCAAACGGGTTTCATGTCGAGGTTCGTCAACCACGCAAGAGAGAATGGTTAATGCAGCTTAACGATGATTTACCGTGGAATGAACTCAAAGACAAGAAGTTGGCCGACAAAACATGTAAATATCTTATAGATAACCTTAATTGCAAACTTACACTCGACTACATTGCTAGTCAGGTTGGATCAAGCAGAAGTCAACTAGCCAAGGTGTTCAAGCGCATCACAGGCACGGGAGTATTTGAGTGGCTTCGAAATCAACGACTACTCAAAGCCAAAACGTTGCTATTGCACTCAAGCCTTACAGTGCAAGAAATAGGTTTTGAGGTAGGCTATGAAAACCAAGCTAACTTTGCTAGCGCTTACAAGAAGCAGTTCTCACTTTCTCCAAGGCAACAACGATACTCGGTATAAATTAAAAATAAAACGCCATCAAAAGTTTTTGGTACTTAATCAAAAGTTTTTTTGTGAAAATCTAATAAATTAATCTAACACCATTATCAATAACTTTACTTGTTGAGCAATCTAACTTTTCTCTCATTAGAAGGAGTGTTTATTGTGCAAAGCAGCGTAATTAAAAATTGGCATGCTATTTACACAAAAAACAATACAAAACCAACATTAAAAACTAAATTTTTGAGTTTTAGCGGCAAACATGAGCAACGATATACAACACTTCGATCATTAAAGTTCGAAGGAAGAAAATCTAGCAAGAAGCACTCCTTTAAAAATTATCTCTTTGCAACGCTTGAAGAGCTCTCACTCTCCACAGCTAAACACATGAAAATTACCAATTTTTCATTTTCCCCCACATTTCTGTTAACCATACAACACTTCTTGTGTCAGGGTCGCAGATGAATATAGTCAAATTTATCAATAAGTTGTTTAAGAAGGAGGAAAAAGCAAAGTCACCTACAAACAACTCACATAAAAAAACAATTAACGAACAGGTTGATATCAAGTTTTCTTCACTCATTAAATCGATTCATGGCGATATGGTGGCAGCCAATCAATCGTTAGGTGGTGTAGGTTTGAAATATATTGAAAAGTTCTTCGACAAGACAATGTCACCTGAAACAGAGCAAACCATTGTCGACAAAATTGATGCCATTGATGACTTACTGCAACAAGGTAATACCCAACAGTCACAGGCACTTCTAGAAGACTTAAAACAAAATATTAAACAAGTCAACTGTGAAGAGAATGAAAATATTCACTATCGGCCTAAAATGACGTCCTTCGAAATGCCAATCTTTGCTGATGGTCATTTGCAAGTAAAAACTATCAATGTACCTCTACTGTCACTTGCTCCGTATTCAGTACCTGAAATTCAACAACTCACACTGACGTCTAAATTGGAGGCTATCAAGCAAGTGGGAGAAGACACTTACGTCAGAATTATGCCATTGAAAAAGAAGCGCTCTTTTTGGGGTTTACGAAAAGGAGAGCCCGTAGACAGTCACACAATAAGCATTTCGATGAACTCCCAACAGAGTGATAGTGAAATAAATGACGTAATTTCTCACTACCAAAAAAAACTGCAAGCCGTTGATGTCAGTTAAGCCATATTAAATAAAGGAGAAGCGAACATGATCAGTTTTCAAGCGCTTATGCATGCTATTCAACAAAGCATTCATAGTTCTGCTCAAGCAGTTGAGCAGTCGGGGACAAAACACATTAACAAGTTTTTCGATAAAATTGATAACGAAGATTCAGAAGATAAAGAGAAACTGAAAAATGCTCTGGAAGAAGCCATAAGTAGTGGAGACAGTAACAAGGCTAAAGATTTACTTGAAAAAATTAGTAATCAACCAAAAGATGACGACATGGTATCAGAAGGTATTGCGACTTACCGACCTAAAATGGTTGCTATGGCCTTCCCTACTCAAGGCAAAGACGGAGTAGACACAACTATTGTCAATGTTCCACTCATCACACTATGTCCTATAAGTAGCCCACGTATCAAAGATGTAAAATTCACAGCGGATCTAGAAGTGACTGCGGGGCTCAATGAAGATGAAATGGAAGAACTGTTCGTATCATTTCGACCACCTCAAAATATTAGTGCTGGAGAGAATGCCGTCAAAAGGGATCCAACCAACACGCACATAGAAATTTCACTGGTAGGCCATGAGCCCCCCGAAGGCTTGCAAAAAGTCATCGAAGGATATGAAAAGGCATTGAGAGCACAAATTCCGGGCTAATCCTAAAAATAACACCGAAGGAGATGAACAATGGCGACACAAGATAAACTTGTATCCATGGCAAACCAGTTCAGTGGCCTACCAATGAAAGACCTCATAGGTGCTCCCCTGATAGCTGCATCAGAAGCTAATAATATGATGGCGCTTTCACAAACTAAGTTTTTATTAGAAACATGTTTTGAGTTAATAAAAGACGGTGAAAAAGAAATTCATAAACCGATCATGATTAACATGACTGTCACTCGTCCCGTACTCAATTCTGACGGGTCTGCTGGTGAATCAGTAGAAACCGATTTCAACCTACCACTTATGACGATCATTCCTATTAACTCACTGGCCGTTGATGAAATGAATTTTTCATTTGAAATGGAAGTTAAAAGCTCATTTGCTACTGACACTATTGACGAAAAAAGTAGTGAAGACAAAGATGAAAAAGGCATTGGGCATACATTAAATAAAGGTACGGTAACATCAGAATTGACCGGTACTGTAGCGTCATCGCAACAATCAGACAGCAAAGATTCTTCAAGTTACAAAAAATCAAACGCTGCAAAATACGAGATAAATGCACACGCTGGACAGCTACCTTTACCTGTAGGGGTGACGACTATTATTGAGACTTTCTCAAACGCCATCGCCCCAATCCAGCTTAAAAACGACACGCCGTCTAAGCCGACAAAAGACAGTAAGTAGTTAGCGACTCCAAATAACCATTGTACCTTCAAGGTACAACTTTATCTGTTTTAAGAAGGATCTTAAAAAGGGTCTTAGCACCGTTTGTGCTTGATGCCCAAACTAGTAGTCAATTCAGGAAGAGTGACGGCTACTTAAACCTAATATGAAGGAAGGTCATGTCTTACTTTCTGACTATTGAAATTTAACTTTTATTAAGGAAAAGACAATGCCAGATCAAAATCGAGCTTTAGTCTCTATGGCCCAGCAATTTAGTGGATTGCCAATTAAATCTTTGATTAGTGCACCCTTACTTGCAGGCGCAGAAGCCAATGGCAAAATGGCAATCATGCAAACTCAATTTTTATTGAGTACGTGTTTTAATAACACCTCTTCTGAAGACACAACTAACTATACACCTATCATGATCAACATGACGTTAACCCGCTCTGTTGTGAAGCCAGATGGCAGCGCCGGTGAGCCAGTGACGACACGCTTTGACCTACCGTTGCTCACTATTATGCCGCTTAACTCACTAGCAGTAGATAATGTAGACGTCAATTTCGAAATGGAAGTGAAAAGTTCATTTTCTAACGATAAGGAAACATCGCAAGAGTCAGAAAAAGCGGCTGAAGGAAGCTTTAGCGCCAAAGTTGGATGGGGTTGTTTCTCAGCAGAAGTCAGCGGTTCAGTTTCAGCATCCAGTAAATCGTCGTCATCTGAAAAATCACATTACGAGAAGTCAAACTCGGCAAAATACACGATTAATGCTCACGCAGGTCAATTACCGTTACCTGAAGGTGTAACAACCATTATTCAGGCATTCTCTCAATGTATTGCCCCTATCCAACTTAAGGAATCTAGTGCGGCACCTAGCGAATAATGACGGTGCTCGGTCACTTACGACCGAGCCTTTTAAGGAATATACTTATGAATGATCATAAAGCTATTGATTGCCCAGTTTGTAGCGGCAAAATCTATATTCAACCTAACCTTCTCGTTCAAGGCGTAAGCTTTAGTTGCTCAAACCCAGACTGCGATGCCTCCATTGCATTAAGCAACTCCAGTTATTCAGTTACAAATAACGCATTAAATGAATTGGAAAAACTAAAACAAACCAGCTTAAACTTAAACAGTTAAGGAGAAGCTCACTGTGTTATCCAAAATTTCGGCACTTATAGAGAGAAGTATCGATACCAGTTAGTACTAATAAAATAAATGCTAGTAGACAAATAAAGTGTTGATATCAGAACTTTAATACGCAGAAAAACGAGTGAGCTTGACATGAGAAAAATGAGCTCAATATGGCTTTGTCTGATATCACCATTTAAATTTACATAATGACAAATACAAAAAAAGCTCGTCATTTCTGACGAGCTTTTTAATGTGGTTGCGGGAGGACGATGCTAGCTATTCCTTGCAGCAACCCTAATACTCTTGAAAGTCATGCTGAACAAGGGTTTCCAGAAGATTCACAAAATAAGTCTGCTTCGAGAAAACCGTATGAATATTTATTTAATGCGTTCAATTTGACACTCAAGTTGTAGCCGAGCAAATTCAATATCAGATACACTAAGAAGTTCATCTATACACCACACGAGATGGAAATATTATGGTATATTTTCTACCACTAATCTCAATCTTATGTTTTGATTGATAACACTAAGGCGCATCTAACAAAGTTGATATCCTTACTTACAGTAACTTACATGATGTCCTTACCACAAAATTATAGGATAGATATGTCATTAGATAGAATATTAAATAGTTCTTTCAAAACAAGAGTTTTCGTACTAGCTTCAAGCACTTCCTTCTTATTTCTTATTTGCATCCGGATATTTCTATTCCCTAGTAAAGCAGGAGAGGCCAGTCAACTCTATTTAACGGTATTAGATATACTAGATAGCTTTACGACTGGCTATATCGTGACCATTTTATTGGCACTAGCTGTTCATTATTTTACCCCCTCGCGCGAAGAGTCAAGTAAGATTGAGCATTGTCATTCTAGAGATATTGGAAAAAATTTTAATAAAGCACTCTCCAATGCAAATAGGTGGATGTTCAAAGGTAATTTAGGACGTTATCTTCGTTCAAAGGTTTTACCGGCGATTTCAAATCAGAGAGGGAGGTTTATAGTTGATGCAATATTTATCAACCCATCAGACGACTTCTTATGTGAACAGTTCGCTAATTATAAAAACAACAATAGCCTTAATGACTCATCTACATATTTATGGAAAAAAGAAGATGTTAAAGCTCAGATTATAGCTACCTTAGCAATTTGTTGTTGGTATACAAAATATCAAACGCTCTCTATCAACTTGTACTTAGCCAACTTTTTTAGCCCCATGAGAGTTGACTCAAACTCCCATACTACTTTCATAGCCGTAGAGAATAGCAAAGAACCATGTTTGATATTAAATGATGACCACTTTCTAAATAATTGGTTCCTTAATGACTTCTCAATTGCAACACATCAATCAAGTAAGCTGGACCTACAGAAAATTGAAAAACCGAGCCTATCAGATATTGACCTCAATGACTTGTTATCAGTATGCGAAAGTTTAGGAATAGAGAACCAGCTAAATGAGACCCTTAAAACCTCATTAAAGCTAATTCACGAGAATAAAAACCCTTATGGATAAACTATCCAAACTCATACATTCAAATGATGCTGAAGAAATAATATCAACACTAAAAAAAACACACAAAAAAACACCTTTATGGCACCCTTTAGGTTTTATATCTTTAGAAGTCGCGAAGTGTGATGGATTTGAGCTTACACTGCACTACTGGCCTAAAACATCAACAAAGCAATACCTAAATCACCAAGCGGTGCACTCTCATAACTGCCACCTTCACAGTCGTGTTATTGCTGGGTCAATCCAAAACAACGTTTACAAAATTGAGGCAGGTAACACTCACCGCTTATATTCAGTAGAATACTATGGCAAAAACTCTCAGTTACGACCCACAAAAATGAGAGTCAATATGCAACTTGAGAGCAGTCAAGTATACCAAAGCGGTAAAACTTACAAAGTTCCACTAAATCAATTTCACCATATTAATGTTTCGCACCAACAAAGCACTTTAACATTAGTGATGCAATATGGATTTGAGGATAAGCCACCTTTAGTTGTAGGCGGAGAAAATACATCTCTAAAAACATACAAAAGAATTGATTTTGATGAGCTCCAGTTTTGGGAAGAGGTTGCAGAGTGCCTTTAATAAACGCAAAAGATAGCAAATAAAACTTCTATACTTAATTAGCTGCTACTCAAGTTCATATTGTGTTTCTTAACGTAGAACTCGAAGTTTTCATCAAAAACTGCATCTTCCCAAGAAACAAGGTTATTCATACTTGGCATTGTAGTTTTACTATCAACGCCTGTTTGATGTTCTTTATAACTTCCCTATTCTTCTTGTGTTTGTAAACATCGCTATTTGGAGTGTTAGTTAAATCATAAGCAAACGGTAACTCCATTAAATCAAGCAATACCGTTATTAATGAAGAAAGCTCTATATGTGTATTCAAAACTCTAGCTCAAGGCTTTTTTAAGAAATAATCTTTAGATTTAATTATAGCGGCTTTGAAGTGCTCATTGTTAGCACAGCGTCTATAAATCAATCTAGAAAGATAAGATGCCATTACCACCAACAGTGTAATTAATGTCACGGTTGCCATATACGAAGATTCATAAGGCCAGCTAAGATAGGATGTAATTATGACTGAGCTTATTACGAATAGCCAAACACTAACCCTCATAGCTAGCAAGCGAATACCGATATTTTCAAGTCTTTTATTAATAGTTACACTACTTTCAACAATAAGTTTGTCTATTTCTTGATTATCAAACTTCTCAACATTTTTTGTCGTTTTCGAGAACTGACCCAGTGTATTCTCGGTGGTCGTTTTTAACTGACCAACTAAAAATTGCTGATTATCAATGGCAAAAATAACAATTAATGAGCTGAAAAGCACGGCCACACATAGGCCGAGACTGAAGTATTCATCGAATCTAGGCGACCTAGTTAAGTACAACCAAACAGCAAAGATAGATGGTATCGAAAGAGTTTTTAAAACAATATCACCCAAAAGACTATTCGCCTTTACAATTGAGTCATGTATAAACTCTTGAATCTCCATCTTAAACTTGCTGAATGAAAACCCCCTTATGTAGAGAGAGTATGTTGCATTATAATTGCCAATCAAGTCTTCCCAATGTTTCGCCAAATATAAAATGTCTGGCTCTCCAGACTTGGACTTAGATATTGTTTCCCAAAGTGACAGCCTGAAAGTACTAAGTTTCTCTTCCCGGTGCGTTTCTGACACATCAGAATTAACAATTTCCCTCAGCAAATCTAAATTAATTAAATCACACTTCATTAACTCAACGGGAAAGGACAAGCTCACGGTTCTAGGAATCATTTCACTAGTTTTTTCCTCAGACACCACAAAAACAGCCTTGTAAGAACTCGCAAAATCCGTCTCGACAAAATTACACGACTTTTTAATTAGTTGTATAAACTCACAAAAGTATTCAACTTTACTAATTACCTCTGGGCGCTTATGAAGCTCGGTGCCACCATGATAGTAATCCAAGTTTACAACATAAAAGTTGTCTGGAATTTCACCGATATTTATTGATTTAACACGTGAAATAAAATCTTCTAGTGTGAGATAAAACTGATGAGCACCTCTACGAGGTAATTGAACACTAAGTACATCCGCGATCTCACCAACCTTGCTTTTAAGGATTGAAAAGTCACTTTCTCTGGTTACCCTTATCTCCCCAAACCTAATTTCTATACCCAGCTCTTCAGCAGCACGAGCAGAGAAAATCGAAGAAAGAGCTTCTTCAGCATCATTAGTAAACTCGAATGACTGAGCTGTGAATGTGTATGATTCATCAATATCAGGTAGATTGACAGCTCTAAACAGACGAACTAAATCACTTAGCAGTGCCATATCATTCGTCAGTCTCTCTGTCTTTTATTACCCTGTCTAATTCTTCTATCATATTTACTGACAAGTTGTGTAAGGTTAAAGATTTTGCAGCTTTATTAAATTGAACATCATCACTAGATGAGTCACCAAAAAGCCTCTTTTCAAAAGTAAACGTCCAAGCTCCACCTAATCCCCTCAATCTAACTTTCTTAGCCTTATTAACTTCACCAGAGTGTATATAAAATGAGTCAGGTACGTTGTAAGGCTCATCATTTGCAAAAGCCACATAATCATCTTGGAGTTCTTCCACTAACTCAGCAGGAAGCAAGCTTGTAACGAGGCCATTAATACTATCTATTGTACAGAGTTTTTCTTCGGTTTTTAGCACCTCTTCCAAGAATTCAACAACCTTGTCATTTGCTTCATTCTTTAAGGGTTTTAAGCGCTCATCAGCATCAAAAAAGTCTTTGACGGACTTTATAGCATTATTTGTTGAGGTTTGTGCGGGGAGCGCGTCTGTACACCCAAATGCGTTAATAAAATAGCCTGAGGCTGCTTGGCTGGACTTTGGACTTATAAATGAAAGAAAAGCACTTTTGACAGGCTTTCCCTCTTTTTCGGCTTTAATTGCTTCTTTATATTTACCGATATTTAATCTTACGGCTTGGTGTAGCTTTGAAAGGTCTACTTCCTGAATTGTTTCAGGCTTCAGGTTTACCAACCTTATACCATCCTTCTTCTTAACCATTGCTGCAATAAAGAAGTCTTCACCATTTTGCTCATAACTAGCAAAAACCATGTAGCCACCAGTAGCAAACGGCTTCTTATCTGACCAAAAGACCAAATTTCTCATGGCATTCATAGTCAATTGCACGAAGTTTTCTTTATTTTTATTTGTTGTTAAAAAGTGTGCAAATTGCTTGGGGAAGCGATACTCTTCCTCTGAACTAAAAACCCCTTGAGATGAAGCATTTCCTTTAGTTCCATACAATGATTGTATGCTCTCTATCAAGCTAATCGTTGCCTTATCTGTGCAATCTAGCAAACTTTTAGCGTCATCAATTTTAGGTGTTACTGCTGGCTTGTCATCTCTCGCGGGTTCTTTAATTAGCTCATGGATTATTGCTTTACTGAGATTCATTAACCTTCCTAGGTTTGAGTATTATTATTTCCATACTAAGCTAAATAGCTATAGAAAATAAACAAAATCAGGTTAAAAAAAGAACCTCTCGCCACTAGTGCTACTTTTATCGTGAGTTATTACTGAGAAAAAGCAACATATAGGGACGCCCAAGGATTTAGACAAGAAATATAAGGCCGATGCTGACACCCTGTTTTTAGCAGATTCGTATTTCTGAATTTGCTGAAAGCTAACATCAAGAACCTTAGCTAGCTCAGATTGACTTATTCCCTGCTGTTTGCGGTAATGTTTCAAATTACGCGCAATGACCTTATCTATCTCATCCGGTGAGCCTTTGGTTTTCATGATGTTGTCCTTTTCCATTAAGTGACTTTGATTTTTTATCCTTGCGAGGTCTCCCAAGCTTTTTTCCTCTCTTAACCGCCGCTTTTAACCCTTGAATGGTACGCCAAGTATTGATACCTAATTCCCACTCACCTACAGCAATTATGAGCGTAAAAAACAAACGCCCGTCCGGTGTCGTCGGGTCAAAGCGCTGACTTAATGAGCGTAATGCTATGCTTCGCTCTGTCAGTTCATCCAATGATGTCAATCCTTCAATTACAGAGCGATAGGCGCGGTCATAGGAGATAACAATAAGCTCGTCACCTTCTTTTAATTCAGCGACAGTTTTGCGGTATATGGGTCTGTTTTTATTGCGTGCAGATACACCATCCTCAACATGAACCTGATTGCAATGCTGCTCCAATTCATGAATTTGGCGGTCAGTGTATTGTTTGTTGGTTGAAGTGCGGACGTAGCCTATCTTTGCCATGACTTCCCCCTATCAAAACCCGAAAAATAAAACAATTTCAGTGTGTTAAACCATAGAGTAAGCGTAGACAAAAACGACCGTTTTTTTGATGCATAAATGCGTAACATGTTGCCTTACCCCATATCCTTTAAAATCAATACGTTAGTGCTTTACTAATATGCTAATTTCCTCATGTAACAAAGATTAGCAAAAACGGTCGTTTTTATTCCTATCAGGCATATCAAGAAAAACAAGGGTTTTGTGGGTGTTTGCTGCGTTATGCACAGCTATTCATGGTCATGCGTTTGCCTTAGATTTAGGTGAAAAAACAGCAAACCCACTAGACGCATTAGAAAAGGCCAAATCTTATTCTGTTGAGGATAAACAATCAGGATTGATAAAAATTGGCATCATCATCAGCTTTGGCAAACAGAATGCGGTTTCTGCTGATGATGTAGGCACGGCTTTTGTGACTGAGTTAGCCAATCGTGGGCATGAGGCGCGATACTTCTACTATGAAACAAATAGAAACGGCGGTGCATTATCATTTCATATCGCTGATGTCGTTCTGGGTGCGTGGGATGCGAACAATGCAGCAAGCCGAATAAATGAAGTCACCACTATTGCAGAGGGAGCCAATAAGGTTCAAAAAGTTCTGAATCAATAGCACTCACAGTGATTTGCCAAAGTTGAAACTTGAGGAGGTGAAGCTTGCTTCACTCGACGTATGGCTGCTCTCAAGGCTCTGTGCTTGTACTTTAGGCTCAGCGCTCATGAGCTTTTCAAATTCTTGCTGTTTTTGAATAAACTGCGCTTCTGGTAAATCTTTGTACTTATCCTTAATACTGCCATCTTCATTTAAGAACTCATCAGCTAAGGCTTGTAGCTTTGCCTCCTCTGTATTCAAGGCTGCTAATATATCAGGTGATAGGAAAGTTGATGCCATACCACCAACAACATCGCCGCCGTACTTAACGTTTAACTCTTGATATAACTCAGCCATTTGCTCACGCAGCTCAGAAAGCCTATCGTTAATATCATCCAGCATGGCATAAAACAGGTAATCAGATTTTTTGTCTTTATCTGATTTACTGCCTGAAGCTTTAGCGTCAATCCGTGACTGACTAACCGCTCTGGTCGCTTGGCTTTCATCCATGCGATCTGTAGCGATCATGGTTTCTTCTTGTCTGGTCAGCGCTATTTCTTGTCTGCACTTTTCATGAAAGGCTTTATTACACGCGTCTTCAAAATGTGCATTCATTTGTGGTGTATTATTCATCAACACCCCGCAAGCATTGCGATAACGCTATAGCGTTATAACCAGCAAGGTTAGGTGTCCTAATCTTGCTGGTTTCTCTATTCAAATGATGTCGCCTATCTAGCATTAATCCATGACGCCCCTGTGCCCCTGCCACCCAATAATTAGTGCAAAAACATGACATAACTAAATTTAACTCTGGATTAAAAATATACATTATAGAGTTTAAGAAGCAGTTAACACCATGCTCTTTAGATACACGAAAGGGTGTTTTTTCATTGACAGGATATTAAGAAATAGCGCATATACTAAAGACGGTGCCGCCCACAACGGGCAGTCATGAGCGACACCTAGTTTATTTGGTAATGCGGATAGAAATACTTATCCATCGACATTTTAGATTGAGGGACAATTCAAACGTCCCTTTTTCTTTGCTCACATTCAATCACCTGCCTTTCTTTTCACAGTCTCATCGTCTTTGAACGTGTGAGACTGAAAAGCGGCAGAGTTGGCATGAACACCAAACAACTTGGTTTAGGTGTAACACGCCCATTTAGCAGCACAAATCAAAAAGTCATATTCTGCCGTTTTGGGCAAAGCTGTATGCATCACTAACAGAGACAATAATATGGTCAAGCACGCTGACATCAAACACAGCTAAGGCTTGCTTTAAACTTTTTGTGATGGCGATATCACTATGACTGGGGTCACAAACGCCTGACGGATGATTATGTGTGAATATCACCGCTGCCGCATTTATGGTTAAGGCTTCTTTAACCACCTCTCGGGTATACACAGCACAACTATCAATCGTTCCTCTAAATAACGACTTAAACTCAATCAAACGATGCTGACTGTCTAAGAACAACACACTAAAGCTTTCATATTCCAAGGCCGCCAACTTAAGACGGCAATACGCCTTAACTCCGTGTGCATTATCCATCACGATAGGTTTCTCTCTCATCCCCTTGCTCAGTAATTGCAAGGCTTCATCAATAATATTCGGTGTATTCGCGGTTAAACAATAATCAGTAAATAAATCAAATTGATAAACAGTATTCGTATTCATAAAATTTCGCTCCTAGTCCAAACACCCCGCAGGGGTTGACAAACCCCTGACAAGAGAGCGAAGGAACGACAGAGACGAGAGCGAACGCCTCGATGCATAGAGGAAAAAATCAAGCATTTAGCGCAAGCCGCACGCGCCGCCTTAGCGGGGAACGGGTGAGCAGAAATGCTTGATTTTTAACTCGCATCGAAAAGGCTTATTTCACCCCTGCGGGGAAA
>CAZXIN010000068.1:0-14877 GCA_964640795.1 uncultured Pseudoalteromonadaceae bacterium
GTGATAATGTTGGTATAGGTAAAGACCACACATTATTTGCTTTGTCTGAAGGCAAGGTCCAATTTGAAGTTAAAGGTCCTAAAAACCGTAAATTTGTTAGCATAGTCGCTGCATAAACTTTAAATTTAGAAATATATTCTGAAACCCCGCTTAGTGCGGGGTTTTTTGTCTGGGTAAAATACGATCTAATCAAGTTGTTGTTATACAATAGCAATACGGTAGATATGATTTATAGTTCCATAAGGGATTATTGTAAAAGGCATGAGTTCCAATGAAGTTCGTTGATGAAGCAGAGATAAGAGCCGAAGCGGGTGATGGTGGTAATGGCATCGTCAGTTTTAGGCGTGAAAAATACATTCCTCGTGGTGGGCCTGATGGTGGTGATGGTGGCGATGGCGGTAGTGTATTTCTTCTAGCTGACGAAAATCTCAACACACTTATTGATTATCGTTTTGAACGCTTTCATAGAGCTGAACGAGGCCAGAATGGGCAACGTACTGACTGCACAGGTAAAGGTGGAGACGATCTCTACATTCCCGTTCCTGTGGGTACGAGAGCGTCAGACGTTGATACAGGCGAAATGCTTGGGGACTTAACTAAGCATGGTCAAAAGCTGTTAGTCGCAAAAGGTGGGTTCCATGGGCTAGGGAATGCACGCTTTAAAAGTAGTACTAATCGAGCACCAAGGCAGAAGAGTGATGGTACGCCTGGAGAGATTAGAAACATAAAGTTGGAATTGCTGCTGTTAGCAGATGTTGGGTTACTAGGATTACCTAATGCTGGTAAGTCTACTTTTATTCGGTCTGTGAGTGCGGCGAAACCTAAAGTAGCGGATTACCCTTTTACGACACTTGTGCCTAACCTAGGTGTCGTTAGGATGGACTCCGCACAGAGCTTTGTCATAGCAG
This sequence comes from uncultured Pseudoalteromonadaceae bacterium, assembly GCA_964640795.1. Lineage (GTDB taxonomy): Bacteria > Pseudomonadota > Gammaproteobacteria > Enterobacterales > Alteromonadaceae > M269. The sequence goes on from CAZXIN010000068.1 coordinate 909, forward strand.
ATATCCCAGGTTTAATTGAAGGCGCAGCAGATGGTGCTGGGCTCGGTATTCAGTTTTTGAAGCATTTAGAAAGGTGTCGTGTACTTGTACACTTGATTGACTTAATGCCTTCGGATCAATCAGATCCACTAGAAAATGCGAAAACTGTTATTTCGGAGTTAGAGAAGTACAACCCTAAGTTGGCAGAAAAGCCTCGTTGGTTGGTTTTTAATAAAGTTGACCTCTTAATGCCAGAAGAAGCTGAAGAGTTGTGCCAAGAGATTGCCGAAGGCCTTGGTTGGGAAGGGCAGTATTATCAAATATCTGCTTTTCAAAAGCAGGGAACGCAGGAGCTCTGCCGTGAACTCATGTCGTTTATTGAGTCTTTGCCTCCACTAGAAGAGGATGTATCTGATGCGCCAGACTTTAAGTGGGGTACTGACGAACAAGAAGTACTTTCAGACGAAGACTGGGAAGATGACGACGATTGGGAAGATGATGACGATGGCGTTGAAGTCATCTATCAGAAATAAAGTGATAGCGTTATGAAGATATCAATGATTGCTGCTATGGCCAAAAATCGTATCATTGGTTTAGACAATAAAATGCCTTGGCATTTACCCGCAGATCTTAAACATTTTAAACGAGTCACTATGGGTAAGCCTATTATTATGGGGCGCAAAACCTATGACTCGATTGGTAAAGCTTTACCGGGACGACTCAACATTGTGATGTCTCGAGATATCAATTATCGGCTTGAGGATGCTGCAGTTGTTTCCACGGTTGCTGATGCTATTGAAGCTGCTGGTGATACAGATGAAGTGATGGTGATTGGTGGTGGGCACATATATCAACAATTCCTTCCAAGCGCTGACTTTTTGTACCTAACTTTTATTGAATTAGACGTTGATGGTGATACTCAGTTTCCTGACTATGAATGTCATGGTGACTGGAATACTATTGATGAGGAATCACATCATAAAGATGGAAATAATCAATTTCCCTATCGCTTTGTTACTTTGAGTCGTGTTAAGTAATACCAATCACTTTATTAAATAACCTGAACTCTTATCCCGAATTCAGGTTAAATAGACTGGCATAGCACAACTCATAAAAAAGCCTCATGTAACCCTATTACATGAGGCTTTTTAGTATAAATAGAACGCTTAAGTGTAATGAATACTTAAACTCTAAACTGTTGAACTGAGCCTTGTAACTCTTCAGCTAATTTAGCGACTTCGTGACTTGAATCAGATGTCTGCTCTGCACCAATGCTTGTCTCTTCAGCAATCGCAACGATATTTTCTAACTTCTCGCTAATATCTCTTGATACCGTATTTTGCTCTCGCGCAGAAATTTCAATCTGTTTACTTGCGTCGTGTGCTTTGTGAACAGCTTCAGTAATGAGGTTTAGAGCCGACGCTGCAGTTTCTGCCTGTTGTACACAAACTTGTGTCTGTTCTTTACCTTGATTCATGACGTGCACGGCTTTTTCTGCTCCTGCTTGCAGAACTTCGATCATCGCCTGAATCTCTTGTGTAGATTGTTGAGTGCGACTGGCTAATGTTCTGACTTCATCTGCAACAACCGCAAAACCTCGGCCGTGCTCACCCGCTCTCGCTGCCTCTATAGCAGCATTTAATGCTAATAGGTTAGTCTGGTCTGCAACGCCACGAATAACATCTAATATGCCACCTATGCTAGCACTGTCTTCATGAAGCTTGTTAATAACGTTAGCAGCATCTTCAACGTCTCTAGAAAGGACAATAATAGTGTTCTTATTTTCCTCAGAAATTACCTTAACTTTTTCTGCTTCTGCATCAGCTTCTCTTATCTGATTCATTGTATCTTCTGCTGTATTTTGCACAACTTCAGAGGTGCTATTCATTTCAGTTGTTGCAGTAGCGACTTGTGCGACTTGCGACTTTTGTTCTTGAATTGCATTTGTTGTTTGAACAGTGACTGCGGATGTTTCTTCTGATGCCGCTGCCAGTTGTGTTGAGCGTGAGCTAATGCCAGAGATGAGCTCTTTCAAGCTATCAATCAGGTTGTTACAGTTTTTGGCTAATTCACCGAACTCATCGCTACTTGAGTCGTCCAGTTTACGCGATAGATCGCCCGATGAAACAACATTAAGCATCTCGTTAACATTACTCAAAGGTACCGTTATCGCACGTAAACTTGATAGAGCAACGCCAACGGCTATAGCAGCTGACACTAAAGAAATAATAATCGTTGATGTACGTCCCGAAGCGACTGAGTCATCGACATCTTCTTTAACTGATGCTGTCTTTTCTTCCGCTAGCCGCAATAATTGGTTGAGTTCAGTGGTAGCACTTTCAATATTTATTTCAGACGCCTGTAGTGCTTCAGTGGCTTGAATTTGTAAGTTAATTCTATTCTTTTGCGAACTTAATAACCCGCTTCCAGATGATATTGAATCACTGATAGTTGCAATCATTTCACCAATATCAGCAATTGACCCGCTTGAATCTCTGCCATTTGCGGTTGTTTCCATGTTACTGAATAGTTCGTTTATCCTGCTTGAAACGATTTCAACTTCGCTGCCTAGTGTTTCCGCACGTGTCATCGACTCCGTTTTGACAAAGTCATTACTTGCAGTAACAAGAGAACTTAAGCGACTCTCTAGTTCGCTACCAACCTCAGCAGCGTTTCTTAGTGCTGAATCAGATGCTATTTCATCAAGTTCAGAGAAATCCAAAATCATGGTTGCTGTGTCATCAGCATTGTCTTCTAAATCACCTAGCAAGTTGCTGATACTGTTGCCCAGTTCAAGCTCTGTCTTACGATTATTAAACATCGCCGAAACGTTAGTATCGTATTCAGTATAAATTTGTTCTACTTTACTTAGTGTCGCTTGCAGCTGGGCTTCACCACTGACAACACGTTTTAGGTCGCTTAATTCACTGTTGAAATCAGCTTTGCTGTTTTCTACGCTCTGTAATTGGTCAGCAAGATCAGATAATGAGTTTTCGTTGTAGGCCTCTACGGTAAGGCGACCCATATTCAAAAAAGAAACTTGGAGTTTGTTGCTGCCACTCAATGTAGGTAAAGCGAGGTTGTTAACCTCCTCAGTCGCTGATTTTACGCTCCCAAGATTTACAAACGAGACACCACTAATAACCAGTAATAAGAATACGATAGCGCTAAAGCCACCGATAACACGCAACGCGACTGTAATTTTCATTTTGACTCCGTTTTCAACAGCATGGCTTAATTTATAATTATAGTTATCTAAGACTATCGGCTATTATTAGCAATCCGATAGTACATGCGTTTCAATGCATTAACTGGGCAACTGATAGTACTTCAACGGCACATAATCTCATTTCGTGAGTTATTTTGGGGTTGAAAATAATTGATCAGACTCGATTTTTAACATCGACAACTTTCCACCCCATATGTAGCCAGTATCTAATGCAACGGATTGTCTACATCCTGTTACACCGTCTAGAGCAGCCCAGTGTCCGAATATTACACGCTGTGTCTCTTTCAGGCTAGGATTAACTTTTTTAAACCATGGTTGTATATGTTTAGGTGCTTCTTCGGGGGATAATTTTGTTTTCAATTCAAGCGCACCTTCAGCATCAATGTACCTCATGCGTGTACAAGCATTAATGATAAACCGAAGCTTTTCGTCTTTGCTAATTGCCTTGTCCCAATGTTCGGGCATATCACTGTACATGATTGATAGCAGATGTTGCCAGCTTTCACTCTGTAGTACGTTTTCAACTTTTTGGCTGTACTTTATAAGTTTTTTGAGAGACCAGTTTGGATATAACCCTGCATGAACAACCGCGATATCTTTCGTTATCATTGATGCAAGTGGTTTGTGTCGAATCCAATCAACAAATGAAGACAAATTCTTGTGCTGTAATAAATCAGAAAATGCATTCGCTGGCTTGTCTTCTTTTATACCAGCTGCGACAGCTAAGAAGTGAAGATCATGATTACCCAATACAGGTTTGCAACTATCACCTAAAGATATGAGAAGCTTGAGCGTTTCTAGAGGCTCTAAACCTCGACCAATAAGATCACCAACTGGCCATAAGGTGTCTTTTTGAGGGTTAAAATTGATATCGTTCAATAATGTTAAGAGAGGCTGACAGCATCCTTGAATATCTCCGACGACATAATTTGCCATAATCTCAGCCTACTTAAACTTCATATCGACAGTCACAATCTTTAATGCTCTATCTATGTATTTTAGGGATTAATTATTTAATGCGTTCGCTAATGCTGCATAGTCATTCAAGCTCAAGTTTTCTGCTCGTAAGTTAGGACTCACTCCAGCACTTTCAAATTGTTCGTCACTGATGATTGACTGAAGACTGTTTCTTATTGTTTTCCGTCGTTGGTTAAATGCAAGTTTACAAACTTGTTGTAATTGCTCAACGTCTTTCACTTTTGTGGGTTTATCTTTATACGGTAACAACCTAACAATAGCTGAATCTACTTTGGGGGCAGGTTTAAAAGCAGAGGGTGGTACTTCTAAAACAGGAATGACTTGGCAATGGTATTGAGCCATCACAGACAATCGACCATAGTCTTTACCTCCGGGAGAGGCAGCTAGCCTGTTCACAACTTCTCTTTGCAGCATAAAGTGCATATCGTGAACAACAGGTGCGTACTTAAATAGGTGAAACATTAAGGGCGTCGATATATTGTAGGGCAAGTTGCCAAATATCCTTAGTGGATTGGTCGAATCAGCAAGTTGACTGAAATCGAACTTCAAAGCATCCTCTTGAACAATGGTGAGTTTGGGAGCCATAAACGGGTGTGTTGACAATCTTGCTGCGAGATCTCTGTCTAACTCTACGACGGTTAAACTGTCTAGCAATTCACAAACTGGCTCCGTGAGTGCACCCAAACCCGGTCCAATCTCGACCATGTTTTGCCCTTTTTCAGGGCGAATTGCAGAGACAATTTGTTGGATAATATACTCGTCGTGCAGGAAGTTTTGGCCAAACCTTTTTCTAGCTGTGTGACCTAAATGTTTTCGCGACATGGTTTCTTTTCCGCAAGCCGAATGGCTTCCTTAAGTGCATAGACAAAGCTTCCTTCGTCCGTTTCTTTCGTTCCTGCTAAGTCAACGGCAGTACCGTGATCGACAGATGTTCTAATAAAAGGTAATCCAAGCGTAATATTAACTGATGCACCAAACCCTTTGTATTTCAAAACGGGGAGGCCTTGATCATGATACATGGCGAGCACTGCATCCGCTTGTTCAAGGTATTTTGGTTGGAAAATAGTATCAGCAGGTAGTGGGCCTACGAGATTAATACCTTCAGCTCTTAAATTATCTAGAGCGGGAATAATGGTTTCAATTTCTTCTTTACCAATATGACCATTTTCCCCTGCGTGAGGGTTTAATCCGCACACAAGAATTCTCGGCTTCTGTATACCAAATTTCAAGCTAAGCTCGGTGTGTACAATATGTATGACTTTATGTAATCGTTCTGCGGTAATGGCTTTTGATACATAAGCTAAAGGGATATGGGTGGTTGCCAATACAACTCTTAGCCCTTCAGTAGCCAGCATCATAACAACATCTGGTGTATTGGCTTGCTGGGCGAAGTACTCCGTGTGGCCACTAAATGATATACCAGACTGATTGATTGTACCTTTATGTACGGGGCCAGTGACTACAGCATCAAATTTGCCATCCATATTCGCTTGACTAGCTAACCTCAGTGTTTCAACTACGTATTGTCCATTTCTACTATCGAGTGTGCCAAGCTCCACAGGAACAGTGACAGGGACATGAACAATGTATAAATGAGATGAAGGCAGTGGTTCAGTTTGGTCAGCAAAGTCGACTAAAGTAATAGGAAGGCCAAGCTTTGCTGCGCGTTCAATTAATACCTGCTTATCTGCAAACACGACTAATTGTGCCGACCAAGCCTTTTGCGCAACCTTCAATACCAGATCTGGGCCAATGCCTGCTGGCTCGCCAGGAGTTATCGCTATTTTTATTGATGAAGGCACTTAAATGGCGCTTTCTTCGATCAACTCAACAAAGGCTGAGTCTCTTATTTCACGTAGCCAGTTGTTCGTTTCTTCTGCAAACTTACGCTGAAACAAGAGCTGATAAGCTTTTTCTTGCTTCACTTGTTCAGTCACGTCACCCATGCGTCTGTCAACTAACTGAACTAAATGCCATCCATGTACAGAACGGAAAGGTTGACTGAACTCATTTGCTTTGAGTTGTGCAAGGGCATTTTTAAATGCAGGCACATAGACAGTTGGGTCTGCCCAACCTAATTCTCCACCTCTTAGAGCTGACCCCGGATCTGCTGAATGCTCCTTAGCTAATTCTGCAAAGTCGGCTTCACCATCAATTAATTGTTGGCGGAATTCAGTGAGCATTTTCTGGGCTTTATCGTTGCTCAAAATAACTGATGGTTGGATCAAGATATGGCGAGCACTGACTTCTTCAATTTCTACTGTTTCTTGACCACGGATATCCATGACTTTTAATATGTGAAAGCCCGCTCCGCTTCTGATGGGGCCGACTAGCTCGTCTTTTCCTATATTTTGGACTGCTTCTGCAAACAATGTTGGCATTGAGTTAATATTCATCCATCCCATGTCACCGCCTTCCAATGCTTCTGAGCCACCAGAGGATGCTATTGCTATTTTGGCAAAGTCTGATCCATTGTTAAGAAGGCCTAGAACGGTATCAGCGGTCTCTCTTGCAGAGTCTACGTCGGCTGGTGTGGCGTCTGGGACTACTTCTATCAGTATATGACCTAACCTAAATTCAGTTTGTTGTTCACCTTGTGCTTCAATCTGAGCAACTAAGCTATCTATTTCTTGAGGAGTGATAAGAACTCGTCGTCTGACACTGGCTCTTCGTACTTCCCCGGTAATCAGTTCTTTACGCACTTCTTCACGGTAACCGTCATAACTAATTCCTGCTGCGTTAAGTTCTGAACGCAACTGGAGTAGTGTCAGGCCTTGGCCTTGTGCAATACTCTCTATAGTTTGTTCCAATTGTGGATCACTAATTTGAATACCGATGCGCTCAGCGGCTTGCATTTGTAGGTTTTCAGTAATCAATCTTTCTGTTGCTTGTACTCTTAAGGCACGATCTGAAGGTAATGATTGCCCAGTTTGTTCGGCATTGGATTTGACGTTTTTCAATAATGTCTGAATTTCACTTTCTAACACGACACCTTCGTCAACGATAACGGCTACTTTGTCTAGTAATTGTTGTTGAGCGAAACTAGTCCCTGCTGCGAATAGGCATCCAATTGCTGCTAATGCTTTTAATTTAATCATCTTGTCTACATCTATTAGTTACTTAAAAAATAAGGTTGCCTATAGCCAAATAGGCCGTCTTCCAACAAGCTTCTACTTGCTTTTTTCTTATCGGCTTCGCCAAATAAGAACCTAAAGCCAAGGTTAATTCCTCCAGAATCGAAATCATTGATATTCTGCTGACCAAAGAAATCAAATCGGTTGATCAAATGGCGTTGCACTGTCAAATGCACAGCCCAGCAACACGACTGGTATTGCACACCAAAATAACTCTCAATGGTGCGATTCAGTTCAAAATCTGTATACCAGCGACCGATAGCTAACCATTTTTTGGTAATAGGCCAGCTTGCAGTGACTCCAAACTGATCAATTTTCTCGTTTGATAAATCGCGTATAAAACGATGACTAAACTGCACTATTTTATTATCACCGCTTTGATAATCAAGTGATAAGGTACTTCGCTCAACTTTCTCTGTTTCTGTCGAAACCTGTACTTCAGAGTGAACATACCAATGCCGGTCAATCCGCCAATCTATCTCTGTAGACAACGCTGAGCGGCTACGCTCATTAGTTGCTTCTAGAACACGATTATCATTAATAAAGAATATCTGACCTAAGCTTAGCTTTAATTGTTCCCGATTATTTTCATCTAATATACGAGTTGTAACGCCTAGTGTGAATTGGTTTGTGTCAGCTATACGATCGATGCCTGTAAAATCCTGACCGCGAAAGAGTCCTTCAAAATCATTAATCAGGCGTGTCGTGTCAAAAATACCGATTCTCGATTGATCTTCGAAACTCGTATAAAGATACTGAATTTTTGGTTCGAGTGTTTGAGTGGCTTTTTTGCCTTTCCACTTTGCTTCACGCTCAAAGTTAATTGCACCAAACAAACGAGCTTGCCCCAATGTACGGCTAACATCCTCTTCTAAATCGAACCCTTCCAATTGTTCTTGCTGATAAAATGTTTGCAATAAAGTCGTTTCAGCCAATAGTTCCAGTGATTCAGACTTGTAAGGCAACTGTATGCGTGGAGCTATATGCAATCTGCTTGCTGTCGGTAAATTGCTATCGCTGCTATCGAAATAATTAAACTCTGAATATAGGTCAAACTTGAATGCGCCGAAATCAGGAGCTCGATAATCGAGAGTAATCTCAGGTAGCGCCCTATATCCTAAAGGGCTATCACCAATAACTTCAAAATCTCTTACTGCTGCATGGAAATCTAAATTTTCAGAGAAATAATCAATAGCTAATGTCTGGGATAAATTTGTGTCAGCACGGTTAAAGAAATCTGAGCCGAAGTCAATAATATAGTTATCATCACTTAACCCGTTAACGTCAGCATTGATAACCCAATTTTCATTGATATTACTGCTATGCACAAATCGATAGAAATAACGATCTTCGTTAGTCTCGGTATCATCGTCTCCACCAAGGAATTCAAGGGTAATGCTATTAGGGTTACTTGGTGGACGGTTTGTACTTGGCGTTAAGTAACGAAACTCCCCTTTAAGTTGTATCCCTCGCTTCGAAACTATACGCGGTGAAAAGGTTGCATCATAATTAGGTGCAATGTTCCAATAAATGGGCTGTTCAAAACTAAAGCCTGACACTTGAGACGTTTTTATTTTATCAAAAGATGGTAAGAGGCCACTTTTGCGTTCATCAGTTAGTGGGAATTGGAAATAAGGCAGATAAAACACGGGGACGTCGGCTACATAAAACTTTGCATTTTTAACCGTCCCCCAACTTTTATCTTTTTCTATTTCGATTTTACTCGCTTCAATTTGCCAGTCTGCTTGATCGATAGGGCAGGTAGTAAAAGACACATTCTGCAGAACGAGCACTTCGTTTTCAGCTAGTGTTATTTCGTTCGCTTCGCCTCGACCATTGAATTCAACAAACTCATACTGGTTTTCTGACATCAACAGCTCACCTGATTGAATGTTGAGTCTGACGGCGTCACTGCCAACGATAATTTGCTTGTCTCTATACTGTACGTTGCCGTCTGCAGTGAGTTTCTGGTTCAGATTATCGAAAGTCGCTTGTTGTGCCTGAATAAGTGACTCTGCACTGATAATTTCAACACCACCCGAATATTGGGCAACTTGATTTTTATCAGCCTCCAAATTACCAGCCTTGACTTGAATAGTCTGTTCATTCGTTAAAGCTGGCCATTCTGTAACAGGTTTTGGCGTATAACATTGATTTACCTGCGCCTGAGAGCTAAGCGCAGTAAAAGAAGTTAGTATTAGGTAAGAAGGTAAACGCATGCATCTCGCATAAAAATCAACAGAAAAACACAGATAACAAAACCCATAGGCTCTGATATCGAATTATTGGTTGTGCTTGTGTGTATCACTTTCTCATTGTGTACGTCTACATGCCAGTGATTTAACTCTAGGCTGTATAATTAATACGCAAGCAATACAAAAAGGCTAACATCTCTTTGTATTGTATCAAAAAAAAGACAAAGTGCGCTTATGATCTTACATTATCTTTGCCTTATTCAAGCTAAATTAAGCAGCGCTGTATATATTTTGTTCAGCCGAAGTGGGCTTTTGAAGTATTTCCTCGTTCCATTAAAAAGTCGTATTGCAGATAAGGATGTACACTCATTCTAATAAAATGCGTTTGCTTAAGTTATTCTGACTTCTGATCTTACGTTGCTTTCGTTATAGTGAGTTCACTTTTTAGTAAATGACAATTGGTACATTTTGGCGTTGCGACAATCACTACTTCTCGACTGGCTTAACAATATAACTCCCTTTAATTTAAGTACTCTGGAACAAGTGTCCGGAGACGCAAGTTTCAGGCGTTACTACCGATTTAACGTTGACAGTCGCTCATATATCGCTGTTGACGCCCCTCCAGAGACAGAAAATACGGAAAGCTTTGTTAATATTGCGCAAGCTTATCATGATGCAGGTGTTAGGGTTCCGAATATCCTAGGTGTAAATGTTAATCAGGGGTTTATGTACCTTGAAGATTTCGGCAACACTTTGCTTGGAAGCGTGCTTGATAATTCAAATTATCCATATTATTACGCTAAGGCATTGAAACAATTAGTTGAAATACACTCCGTTAGTGACATTGAAGGAGAGTTACTTCCTTCTTTTGACAACGAGCTACTGAATCGAGAATACGGCTTGTTTACTGATTGGTTGCTATCAACACACCTCGGTATGGTGTTGACTGATCAAGAAGACGCCATGTTAAAAAACACATTTCATGTATTGTCCAAAAACTTTGTCGAGCAACCACAGGGCGGTGTTCATCGAGATTATCATAGTCGCAATATTATGGTTTTAGATAACGAAGCGTTGGGCATCATTGATTTTCAGGATGCTGTCGTCGGGCCTATTACTTATGATGCAGTTTCTTTATTGAGAGATTGCTATGTCCGTTGGCCTGAAGATGGAATATATGACGTTCTAAAGGCTTGGCATAACGAGTACTTTACCACTTATGAGTGGGATACGTTTAAACGTTGGTTTGATTTAACTGGGATACAGCGCCATATAAAAGCCAGTGGTATTTTTGCGCGCTTGAACCATAGAGACAATAAGTCCCTTTATCTGGAAGATATTCCCAGAACACTAAATTATATTGTCGATGTAGGGAAACAATATGATGAACTGAGTAGCTTCACGCATTTTGTCGAACAAAAAGTCCTACCAACCTTGAAAGAAATCCAATGAGTATAATAACCCATGCCATGATTCTGGCAGCTGGGCGTGGCCAGCGGATGAGTCCAATAACCGACAGAATACCGAAGCCGCTGATTAGTGTTCGAGGTAAGTCATTAATTGCCTATCACCTTGAGCGGATTGCCAATGCAGGAATTCAAAATGTTGTTATTAATCACGCTTGGTTAGGCAAGCAGATTTGTAACTATGTAGGCGATGGCAATCGTTTTGGTCTCAATGTGGAATATAGCGCCGAGCAACCTGCTTTAGAAACAGCAGGAGGTATTGCTAAAGCGCTTCCCTTGCTTGGTAAAGCCCCTTTTGTTGTGATAAATGCAGATATCTGGACTGATTTTAATTTGTCTCAACTTCCGTCATTGAGGGAAGGGGATGTTGGGCACTTAGTTATGGTGCCCAACCCTGAGCACAATGAACATGGAGATTTTAGTTTACAAAATAACCGTATTTCTGATGGTGCGGCTAGCGAACGACTGACTTTTTCTGGCATATCAGTTTACCGCCCCAATTTTTTTGCCAATGTTCCCGTTCGATCAGAACCTCTCGCGCCTTGGTTACGTTATTGGATGGAACAGGGGAAAGTGAGTGGGCAATACTACCAAGGCCATTGGTGTGATGTTGGAACGCCGCAACGTCTTGAATCACTCGAACAGGAGTTGTCTTAATGCCGATTTGGGGGAAAGTTCTTGGAACCCTGTTTGGGTTTATGTTTGGTCGAATTCCTGGTGCTGTTTTGGGTTTTTTTGTTGGTCATATGTTCGACAAAGGCTATAGCCAAGATTTTAATCGCATGGGTGGGTTTGGGCGTTTCTTCTCTGATAAAGATGAATTCCAAAGCCAAGCGATATTCTTCCATACTCTATTTTCTGCCATGGGACATGTCGCTAAGGCCAATGGGCGTGTCACACCTGAAGAGATTCAATTAGCTACCAACTTAATGGACCAAATGGGTTTAGAAGGGGATGTAAGAGCTGAAGCGCAACAGGCGTTTAGAGAAGGCAAAGAAGCTGATTTTCCACTAAAGTCAACACTCAAAGATTTTGTAGAGTCTTGTCATGGGCGACGAGACATTTTACAGATTTACTTGGAAATACTCATTCAGGCAGCTTTTGCCGATGGAAACGTCGACAAACAAGAAATGCAAGTTCTTGAAAATATAGCTAAAAACTTAGGGTTTAGGCGTAACGAATTACTTTACTTTATCAGTGTTTACGAAGCAGAACTGCGTTTTCGACATGCAGGTGCAAGCGCTAAAGGTTCGAATCGAAGAAGATCAAATAGCGGTTTTAATAATCGTAGACAAAAACAATATCAACAGCAAGCATACACAGAAAGCCAATCGTTAGAAGACGCTTATCGTATTTTGGGGATCGAGAAGTCAGCTGATGATAAACAGATCAAAAAGGCCTATCGAAAACTCATGAGTGAACACCACCCAGACAAACTTGTTTCTAAAGGGTTACCTAAACAAGCGATGGAGCTAGCTAAAACCAAAGCACAAGATATTCAGGCTGCTTATGAGATGATTAAGGTTAAGAGGGGGCTGTAGAGTTAATTAGTGACTGCAAGATTGCCTCTTAAAACATTACTTCAGTACAGTTTTATAGATAGAACAAACTGATAACCTGGCTTCACTTGGTAATATCGCCAAGGAAATTAAAAGGTACATATGATGAATGAAATGGAAATACTTTCAGTCGAGTAAGTAGAAGAAGTCAACGGAGGGTTTTTCTTCATTATCGCAGTATTGCCTTCCCTTGCTTCTTCATTTGCTACTGGTACAGCTGTTGGTGGGGTTGTAGGTAGCGGTGTAGCACTCATTGCAAATGCACTCGATTAATCTTTATGCTCCCAGTTAATGCTTGGAGTTTTTAGGCCATAGATAAATGAATTTAAAAGAATATCAAACTCTTTATAGAGAGGCTGAAGCGCCTTATGACAAACAGTGGAAATTTACGAATACTGTACTGCAAATTTTGATGATAGTGGGACCATTATTTTTTGCCGCAATGTTTTTCTTTTTGGGGAATGGAGTTTCAGAAGTAATAGATGTGGAATTAGGGTATAAGCTGTTTTTACCATTTTCCTTTTTTGCAGCGGTAATGTATTTCTTATCAAAAGGAAGCGTCAGTAGACAGAAATATTTGACCGCAATTGGGTACATTGTTTTTTGTATTTTGGCTTATGTTATCAATATGGCACCTAAACTTTTCCTCTTTATTGCAGGCTTATATATGGTTGCATTACTTCACCGTGTCGTTGTAGATACAAATCTGGATTAGTTATCGATATAAAAGATTTTGATGCTTCGCAAGCAGGGTATTAAAGCTAGTAGAGACAATAACAACTCTTCTTCAGCCAAATTTAGAAATAAAAAAAGCACCTATAAACAAGGTGCATTCAGGAAAGCATAAAGAAATCTTAAAAGAAGATTTGCTCGTTTTGTGGAATGATTGGCGGTGTCGTATAAGCGTCTTCACATTTACCATTCGCACCAACATGTTGGCATTCTGGTAAAGGCTGGATAACCTGAGTGCTTGGGTTAAATATAAAACCACCTGATACCAAATCAACTTCATTCATTTTTAATACTTGCATAGTCATCATTTTTCTCTCTATAAAATAATTAGTTAGCTGCTATTTCAATAACCGAACCAGTCGAGATAAATGTTATCAAGAACAAGCATTTTGACTACTGGACTGAGGTCTAGGTTATTCGTATTTGCAAGAAAACTAGACTTTGGTATGGGGCTTTCATGGCGTCGTTTCTAAATAAACTCTCAATGATTAAGTTTACTTTCAGTGATAACTAAAGGGGGCATCGCAATGACTATTGGGAAATGCCAACATGAGATAATGTACTTCGTTCGCAAAGGACGGTTTGTTAATAACAACCGTTTACATCTCATTTCTACGTTAAGTCTGTGTGTTTTATGAGATCTGTTCTGCGCAACTAAATCAGGACACTTTTCTTAAGGAATTTTGCTCATACTCTA
>CAZXIN010000069.1:0-14033 GCA_964640795.1 uncultured Pseudoalteromonadaceae bacterium
AAGTTCACAACCGTCAGGTTTTTGTCATGGATAAAATGCTCTACATTGCTGCTAGTGGTGCAACGCAAGATTTACTTGCTACGTCTGTTCGTGCCAATAACCTAGCCAATGCAAATACTACGGGTTTTAAGGCACAAATGGCGCAAGCCCGTTCGATGGCAGCATTCGGCGAAGGTTTGCCGACTCGTGTGTTCTCTATGACTGAGAGTCCCGGCAATATTTATACACCCGGCTCAATGATTCAAACTGGTCGCGATCTTGATGTGGCTATTCAAGGTGATGGTTGGTTTGCTATTCAAGATAGGAATGGCGAAGAAGCTTATACACGGGCTGCGAGTTTAACCGTTGGCGCTGACGGTATTTTGACCGATGCGCATGGCTCTGCGGTTGTTGGTGAGGCAGGGCCTATTCCTCTGCCAATCCCTCTATCTGGTATATCCATTTCAACCGATGGTTTTATTTCTGTTCGTCCTCAAGGCGCACCAGTGAGTGAGCAAGAAGAAGTCGGTAGGCTGAAATTTGTCAACCCTGATGTTGGCGAGCTTGTGAGAGGGGAAGATGGCCTCTTCAGATTGAAAAGTGGCGAAGCTGCAGAATTGGATCCTACGGTGACTGTTCGAACAGGCGTTCTAGAAGCCAGTAATGTTAATCCCTTGGGAGAACTTATGGGGTTGATTGGAGCGCAGCGCCATTTCGATACTCAGTTAAAAATTATGGAAACCGCGGATGAGTTAGATCGACGCGGCAATCAATTGCTCAGAATTATTTAGATAGTATATGAGCGGCAAAATTCAGCCGCTTGTCAGTAGTGTTTTATAACAGGCGGAGGTGGCTTTATGCACCCAGCATTATTTATCGGTAAAACAGGTTTGGATGCCGCACAGGTTGATATATCGGTTGTTTCGAACAACTTGGCGAATGCCAGTACGATTGGGTTTAAGAAAGATCGAGCCGTTTTCGAAGATCTCCTCTACCAAAATATTAACCAGCCGGGTGGCCGTTCGTCAGCCGACACCGAATTACCTTCTGGTCTGCAGATTGGTGCGGGGAGTAAAGTCGTTGCTACACAGAAAGCTCATACGCAAGGTAATTTACAGACGACAGATAACTCCTTGGATATATCAATCCAAGGTCGTGGATATTTCGAAATACTGCAACCAGATGGTTCGGTGTCTTATACCCGTAATGGTCAGTTTACTTTGGACGATCAAGGGCAGGTGGTAACACCTGGTGCAGGGTTTTTATTGCAGCCTAACATTACGGTTCCTGATGATGCACAACAGCTCACTATTTCTCAAGACGGAGAGGTGACGGCACAGCTTAGGGGGCAACCTAACCCCGTTGTTCTCGGGCAAATTAACATTACTGATTTTATTAACCCTGCCGGTTTGCAACCAATAGGACAAAACCTATTTGTTGAAACGGGCTCAAGTGGTACGCCGATTCAAGGTGTTCCGGGGCTTCAAGGTTTAGGGACTCTGCAACAAGGCACACTAGAAACATCCAATGTTAACGTGACAGAAGAGCTGGTTAACTTGATTGAGAGTCAGCGCTTGTTCGAAATGAACTCGAAAGTTATTTCGACGGTTGATCAAATGCTTGCTGCCGTTATTCAGCAATTGTAATAGGTATTATTATGAAATATCTCTTGGTGTTTGTTTTAGGTGTCTTTTTGAACGGTTGTTTATCTACGCCGTCGAAAAAACCTATACCAGATGATCCTTCGTACGCGCCCATTATTCCTGCCTTACCATCGCCTAAAGTATCCTCAGATGGCTCCTTGTTTCAGGTTGGTCTTACTAACGATCTGTATTCGGATCCAAGAGCATCACGTGTTGGTGACATTATTACCGTCGTGTTGCAAGAAAACACTACGGCAACTAAGTCAGCATCAACTAGCACGAGCCGTGAATCTGAAGTTGAAATCGACCCTATTCTCGGTTTAGGTGGTCAAGTCATTGGTATAGGTAATGGCGCCAATGCAGGTTTGCAATTTGAGCTGGAGTCAGAGTCGGAGTTTGAAGGTGACGCACAGGCTAACCAAAGTAACAGCTTGGTAGGTAATATTTCAGTGACAGTGGTTGACGTTCTTCCAAACAATCACCTTGTTGTGCGCGGCGAGAAGTGGCTAACTTTAAACAACGGTGATGAATACATACGCTTATCTGGCATTGTACGTCCACAAGACGTTAACCCGCAAAATCAAGTTCAGTCTTCACGAATCGCTAATGCGCGCATCCAATATAGTGGTACGGGCACCTTCGCTTCTTCTCAAAAAGAAGGATGGTTGTCTAAGTTCTTCTCGTCTCCTTATTGGCCTTTCTAGGACATGATGATGAACCGATATGTAATGATACTACTCTTTGCTCTACTTAGCTTGTTGACGACGAGCTTGCAGGCACAGCAACGAATTAAAGACTTAGTGTCTGTTCAAGGTGTTCGTGATAACCAATTAGTAGGCTATGGTCTTGTTGTAGGCTTACCAGGAACTGGGGAAGCTCAAAGTCTGGCGACACAACAAGCATTCAGGACATTACTTGCTAATTTTGGCATTGTGGTGCCACCTAACGTATTGGTTAATATTAACAATGTAGCAGCTGTAGCAGTTCATGCAAAACTACCACCATTTGTTAAACCTGGTCAGAGAATTGATGTCACTGTATCTTCCATCGGACAAGCAGACAGTTTGTCTGGAGGGACGCTTTTATCCACTCAACTTAAAGGCCTTGATGGCAATATCTATGCAATAGCGCAAGGTAGTTTGGTGGTAAGTGGTTTCGGGTTTGAAGGGCAAGATGGCTCACGTATTATCTCAAACACTCCAACAGTAGGTCGTATTGCTAATGGAGCTATTGTTGAGCGTGAAGTCGCCAGTGGGTTTATGAATGGCGATTATTTGACGCTGAATCTCAATCAACCAGACTTCTCTACAGCAAAGGCTTTGGCTGATGTTATCAATCAAAACTTTGGTACAGATCCTGATAAAGGCCAAGCACTAGCAACACCTATTGATGCTGCTTCAGTAAGAGTGTCTGCACCAAGAGAGCCGGGTCAACGAGTCGGTTTTCTTGCAACACTAGAGAATTTTGGCTTTACACCGGCTGAAGGGGCAGCGCGCGTTGTTGTCAATAGTCGGACAGGAACCATTGTTATTGGACAGAACGTGAGACTGTTGCCTGCAGCCATTACTCATGGTGGATTGACTGTCACTATTTCTGAGAATCAGGCTGTAAGCCAACCAAATGCATTAGCCGATGGCGATACTGTCACTGTTCAACAGTCAGTCATTGATGTGAATTTAGATGATACTCGTTTATTCAAATTTGATCCAGGCGTAACACTCGACCAACTAGTACGAGCGGTGAATGAGGTGGGCGCAGCACCTGGCGATCTGTTAGCAATCCTTGAAGCTCTTCGTGAAGCGGGTGCTTTACGCGGTCAGCTAGTAATCATATAGGTGATGTAATGGATTCAAACAACCTTCTCCAAGCCCAATTTGAACAAGCTCGAAACGTCAATGATCTTGGTGGTTTAGATAGCTTACGTCAGGCAGCGCACAAAGGTGATGAAGGTGCGTTACGAGAAGCTGCACAACAGTTTGAGTCGATTTTTATTCAAATGATGCTTAAGTCTATGCGAAAGGCAGAAGATGTTTTCGCTGATGAAGAAAACCCGTTTAACTCAAAGCAAGTGAAGTTCTATCGAGAGATGTACGATCAGCAGTTGGCTGTCGATTTGTCATCAAGTGGCTCTCTTGGTTTAGCTGATATCATCGTTAAACAGCTAGGGCAAAATGTTGAAGGCTTTCAACCGGCTAGTACAGTGCGTAGTGACGGTAACCTGTCATCGATCAATCGAGCGAGAGCAGCAGATGTCGAAAAGATTCAAGATCAATATGCTGGCTCTGAAGGGGAAAAAAGTGTTGCTTTTGAAACACCCGAAGAATTTGTCGCTGCCTTACTGCCTAGTGCTGAAAAAGCAGCCGCAGAGCTTGGCTTAGATCCTCTTGCTCTGGTTGCTCAAGCGGCGGTTGAGACTGGTTGGGGAAGGCAAGTTATACATTCTGCACAAGGACAAAACTCACACAACTTATTCGGTATTAAGGCTGATAATCGTTGGCAAGGGGAAAAAGCTTTAGTCGAGACGCTTGAATTTAACGATGGGATTCCTCGTAAAGAGCAAGCACAGTTCCGATCTTATTCGTCATTCGATGAATCATTGAAAGATTATGTGGACTTTGTGAAGCAAAGCCCACGATATTCACATGCTATTCAAAACTCGAACGACAGCAAGGCTTATTTTGACAGCCTCCAAAAAGCAGGCTATGCCACCGATCCTGAATACTCAAACAAAGTCATTGATGTTCTGAACGGCGATACGCTTCGTAACTTCAGTAACCAAGACAATGACGCTGGAGGAGAATAATTATGGCTGTTGGTGTTAACGCAGATCTATTTTCTATCGCAAGTGCCGGTATAAGGGCACAAAGCCAGTTGTTGAATACGACCAGTAATAATATTGCCAATGTGAATACCGAAGGCTTTGTTCGAGAAAGAACGGAGTTCGGTACACAAATTGATGGTGTGGTTGACCGTGGCACAACCTCCAGAATTTTTGATCAGTTCGCATTTGATCAGCTACGCCGAGATACCAGTTTTCTAGCAGAATCTCAGGCTGTTTCAGAAAGCGCGTCTATTATAGATGATGTGTTGGCTAGCGAAGCGAATAGTATCTCAGGCTCCTTAAGCCGCTTCTTTGAATCATTACAGACAGCAGCAGATGAACCAACGAACATTGCTGCAAGACAATTAGTGCTTGGACAATCAGAAGCGTTACTCGGGCAGATATCGACTATTGAGCAGTTCTTGAGTGATCGAGAAGCTGACCTAAATAGTCAGATAACGAGCGTAGTTGACCAAGCTAACTCGTTGATCCAGTCCATCTCAACTTTGAATCAAGAAATTCGATCGACGGCTGGTATTGATGGCACGGAATCACCAGGCTCTCTTTTAAATGCGAGAGATCAGGCAATTTTGGAGTTATCTGAGCTGGTGTCGGTTGAAACGCGCATTGGAGATGATGGCACGACTTTCGTTGGGTTGAGTACTGGACAGTCTTTAGTGCTTCAAACAGGTACATTCAACTTGTTTGAACTCAGTGGCGATCCAGATATCGACAATCCTTCATTGACACTGCAGGCAACGGAAGCCAATGTGACGATCCCAATTCAAGATGGCACTGCTGGGGGAGAAATTGGAGGGTTACTTGAGTTTAGAGACCAAGTGCTCTTTGAAGCCCAAAGGGATATCGGTCAAATTGCTCTATCACTGACAGGGGCTGTCAATGCAACTAATAGATTAGGCCTTGATTTTGATGGTCAACTTGGTAGCGATATCTTCCAATTACCAGAGTTCCAAGGATTAAATTTCCAAGATAACTCCTCACTGGCACTCAGTATAAATGCTCGCTTTGCAGAAGATGGTTTTAGTGACTTAACCAGTTTAGATTATCAAGTGACTATTACCGGTACAGCAGCTGGGCCTCCCGCTAATGTTGATATTGAAGTGGCGACCCTGAACCCTGATGGTACGCCTGCGACAGATACTAATGGCGTGGCTATTGTCAATACATTTAACGGGCTAGAAGCAGCGGCAGGCACTTTTGTACCTGTTATTGATGGCTTGGAGTTTGAATTCTTAGACGGTGTTACTTATGCAGCAGGTGATAGGTTTCTATTTCAACCAACTAAGGATACTGCTTCTCAAATACAGCTCGCTATTACTAGACCTGAAGATATTGCATTAGGGTCGCCGATTCGTGTGCAACGCGATAACAACAATTTTGGCGATGCCACGATTATTGGTACGACAGTAACCAACACAACGGTAGACAATACGTTTGCAGATGCAGGTGCCTCAGCATTTGATGGTGCTGGCGGTATTCAAGGCCCGGGTGCTTCACCAGCGGGTGGGGGAGGTGTTGGTGCACCGGCCGCTGTATTATTCACGGCAGCAGATGCATACGATATTCTGGACAGCGCCGGTACTGTGATAACCAGCGTTACGGGGGCTGCAGATCTCAATAATATTTTAGGGCAGGCGACATTTCCTGCATCATTCGCAGCATTGAATGATTATCCTGGTTTTGATTTTAGCTTAGCGGGAAATCCAAGGGCAGGTGATAGGTTTACTATCGAGTTTAATACTGATGGTGTTGATGACAATCGAAATGGTCTGAATTTAGCCGATCTGCAAAATCAAGATCTTTTACGGCTGAATAATAATAGTGGTGGATCTCAGAACCTGATCACATTTAACGAGGCATACTCAGTCATAGTCAGTGATGTGGGTGAGAGAACATCTTCGGCCGATATTCAACTTCAAGCTGCCTCTGCACTGCAAGCGCAATCTAGAGATCGATTTGATTCAATTTCGGCCGTGAGCTTAGATGAAGAAGCGGCTAATCTAATTCGTTTTCAACAAGCTTACTCTGCGTCTGCTCGAATACTATCTACGGCACAGAACATATTTGATACGCTTCTTGGAGCAACAGGCTAATGACTTTACGAGTTTCTACAAATCAACTCTTTGATAGAAGTATCGCTAATATTTTATCTAGTCAGGAGCGTTTGTCTGAGGTACAACAGAATGTTGCTACAGGGCGATCAATATTAACAGCATCTGACGATCCAGTGGGTGCTGCACAAGTTATCAGGCTGACAGAAGAGTTAGATCAGCTTCGCCAGTTCCAGCGTAACAACAATTTGTTTGTAAATGCGTTGGAGCAAGAAGAAGCCGTGCTGAGAAATATTAATGACTCGGTGAATCGTGCTAGGCAACTTGCTATACAAGCTGGTAACGGTATTTTGGAAGGTCAGGATAGAACAGCAATTGCCATTGAGCTGGAAAACATTCGAGACGAGGTTTTTGACTTGGCAAATAGCCAAAATGCGGATGGTGAGTTTATCTTTGCTGGCTCAAGCTCTCAATCACCTGCTTTTATTTTTAACCCGAGTGCTGTCGGGAATGAGTTTCAGTTTCAAGGTGACGATACGGTAAACGAGATACAGCTATCCGATAGTATTCGTTTGCCGTCTGGAGACTCTGGTAGAGATGTATTTGAAAACGCTTTCGCACGCTTTAACACGACATTGGATGCTACAACAGCTGCTAGTGCGGCACTGACAGTAGAGCAACAAGCGGCATATGATCGCTTTTTTGAAGCAAATTTTGATGCAGTCACTGCAGCAAATAACGATTTCCGCGCTACTATCAACGGTGCGGGTACTCAGGTTGACATTATTAATGTAGGCACGGGTGCGTCTTTTGGTAGTGTTGATTTTACATCGGGTCAACCATTTACGTTTAATGGCATCGAGTTTAATGTTTCAGGAGTGCCTGGAAATACGGTAGATTTTTCACTCGATCCTCCTAGAAAGCAAAATCTGGCGCAGACAATTAATAATTTTGTTAATGTCTTGAATGATCCTAATGTGAGTGATGGTGCCTATCAGGAAGCACTAAACGATGTGATCGTCGGAATAGATAATGGCCGCGAAGCTTTAGCAAATGCGACCTCTGCAATTGGCGGTAGGCTTAATGTTGCGGACTCGATACTCTCTGCAAATCGTGATTTTGTGGTGTCTACAGAGGAAGCGCGCTCTAGTATAAGAGATGTTGATCTCGCAGATGCTATCTCTGAACTGGCACAACAACAAAATGCACTAGAAGCATCACAAGCGACATTTGCTAGTGTCACGCAGCTTAGCCTTTTTGATTTTATATAACCCGATGACTTCTAAAGTCTCGCATACACCTTATCTATGACCTATAGGTGCTAAATCAATCTCTGCCAAATAAATGGATGACTTATTGTCTATGTGACTAGAGTAGTAGCTAACGAGTAATTTGTTTTGAGTGAGAACTAACCCAGGGTAGCTGCTATCGCCTGCTGAAGGTAAAACAAGGGTTGGGAGCATTGTTGCTTTCTTCAGGTTAAGCGCATATAAAGCCATTTTAGGCCCTGATGCCGTCCATAGTCTCCCTCCTGCAATGGCGTGGCTATCATCCAATTTGATCATTGCAGGGCCGCCGATATAGATTTTTAGATCTCTCCAACTCCATTGAGTGTAAGGCGGTTTCGAATACCCTAGTTGCGCACTACCCGTATCGGCATCTCTCCTTACTAGCGCATAGGCGTTACTATTGCTGTCGAAAATAATATCACTCTCGTTAGGGTAACCAAGGCCATGTTGTTTTTTTGATAGGGCGTTCTTCTTAATACAGTGGAAAGACCTTAATGGGTTACCTTTGTATAGACTCACGCTTTCTTGACTTGGGTTATAAGCAAGCCCTAAAGCGAAGTCGTGGTGAAAAGAAACTCGCCATAACCATTCATTGTCAATCGATAGAGGGGAGGGGGAAGACCAACTTAACCCATCGGAAGAAAACCAACAGTAAGGCTTCGTACGGATTGTTTTATTGTTGTTATCTCTATACCTTACATGCGCCAATAATAGTAGTTTTCCATCGGGAGTTATCGAAAGCTTTGGGTCACGCAAATCAGCATCTTTGATTTTAAGAGCTTGATGGTAAACAGGCTGATATTCATCATTTAATGTCAAGACTCTGATCGAACCGTCACCACTGATATGATCATCGGCCTCACGAAAGCAACAATACAATGTGCCTCTGAACAGACATAAGTCAGTAAAGGCATTGTGATTCGCTTTGCTCCAAATCGGAGTTATGGAAGTAATTTTCAAGATTTTGATCCTTTATTGGACATTAAATTCGTTTAAAGCAATACGTTCATTGAGTGTTGATATTAATGCCTGAGCTTTGGTTTCAGCCTTTCTATTCGGTCAAGTCTATAAATAACAAGTATGTTAATAGGCAAAATAAACAGTAAGGCAACTACTCTGGCTTTAAAACCAAATTGCAACTGACGCTCTTTTCCTATGTTATCGGCCAGTTAAATGTAGGTTTGATTTAATTTGGGAATATAATACACATATATGCGTTGCTCAGTAGAAGTAGATTTTTCCGAATCTTTCTTTGATAAGGTGTTATCGGGTAGGTTGTCATTTACCTATATTATTGTGCAGTGTTAAGTGCATTATGATTTTTGTTATAGCCGTCGTCACTTTTAGTTTACCTATAGCTGAGTAGATACATTAGAACAGTTTGTGCTATCACTTTCAGTGAATATTAATTTAAGCCTTCGAGGTAGTTTAGATTGACCCTTGATCACTCGGACGTTAGTGTTTAGCAAAAGAATAAAAACATCAGGAAGGTTAATATTGTGAAAAGTATTTTAGCTTTAGTATTTGTATTGGTGATGTCGGGGTGTTCTACAAAACCTGACGATAGAAATAGCAGTCCGCAAATCGTGAGAAATGCGACTTCATCATTATCGATTGCTCTAGCTTATCTACAACTCGGGAATACTGTGAAAGCGGAGCCCAATTTACAAAAAGCGCTTGATGAAAATCCGGCGTCTGGTGCTGTTTATTTAGGGTATGCACTTTATTACCAACAATTAGGCGATTATGAAAAAGCTGAGGCTGCTTTTTTTCAAGCAAAGCAGTATTCTCCTGAAAGCCTAATACCGCAAGATTTTGTCACTTATCTATGTCGCCAAGGTGAATACGAATCAGCGACAAGCCATTATACATCTGTTGTTTCTGTTGCTGGTGATCGTGTTAAGAAAAGTTTGCTCATTGATTTGGCTGATTGCTATTACCAACAAGGGGATTGGATTAAAGCAGAAAAGTCCTACCTCCAAAGCCTGACCCAATCGGGTGGCACTAACGATAAGGCATTACTTAAACTAGCTGAGTTGGCTCTGGATAGAGGTGAATCGAGAACCGCGCTTGATTATTTAGCTCGTTTTAATGACATTAAAGAGCATGTCACGCCAGAGAGTTTGTTACTAGAAATAAGAACTTATGAAACATTGGCGTTGACAAGTAAGGCGCAACAAGCGAGCGAAATGTTGTCGACGCTTTTTCCAAATCATAAGTACGAAGGGCAGGTTGCGTCATTGAGCAAGCCCAAAGAGTCAGGCCTCGAACCGGAAGTTGACCCCGAACCTGTCCCCCAGCCTGTAAAAGAAGAAGTGGTTGTTACTAACAATGTTGATGAAGGAGAAAAAATAGAAAAGCCTCCTTCTGAAGAGCGTGTTAAATACCACGTGATTGAGAAAGGTGAAACCTTGTATCGTGTAACAAGGATCTACGGTGTTTCTCTTGAACAGCTCCAAGCTTGGAACCCTGAACTTCGTGCAAATGATATTAGTATCGGTACGAAAATCTATCTGGAAGGCAAATAGCTGAAGATCAATTATCCGGCTGCGCCCTTATTATTGTATTAGCGCAGCCATTTCCCCACACTAGCCTCTTATCTGTACCTTAAAGATCGTTTTTTATACGATAAAAATCTAATAGCGGCAAAGACTTGCCGATTTATTGAAAAAAATGGCAAATAATTCCTACAGAATATAAAACCCTCGTCGATAAAGTTACTGAGAGAGCCAGTTACAGCAATTTACGAACACTAAATCGCTGTATCTTAAAGTTTATTTAACTTTTGATCGTGAGATCAAGTGCCAGCCGACGCTGGACTGAGAGTGTAGGAGAGACCTAATGTCTTTATTTGTCAATACTAATGTATCTTCATTAAATGCGCAGCGTCAGCTGTTCGACTCGAGCGAAGCGCTCGGTACTTCATTTGAACGTTTGTCTTCAGGCTTCCGTATCAACCGTGCTGCGGATGATGCTGCTGGTCTGCAGATTTCTGACCGTTTAACATCACAAATTCAAGGTTTGGATCAAGCTGTTCGTAATGCTAACGATGCAATTTCCTTAGTGCAAACCGCTGAAGGTGCATTAGGTGAAGTTACAAACTCATTGCAACGTATTCGTGTTCTAGCCGTTCAATCGCAGAATGGTATTAATTCATCTGCCGACCGAACTGCTCTGCAAGCTGAAGTTACACAGCTTCAAGCAGAAATATCTCGTGTTGCGACAACGACGGAATTTGGAGGTGTTAACTTGCTTGGAGGGGGCTTCTCTGCTCAATTCTTAGTAGGTGCTAACTCTGATCAAAATATCAGTGTCAATATCTCAAGAACCGGTGGCTTTGGTGCTTCTGGTTTGAGTATAGGTACTTTGACTGTTGCTACTGTTGATGGTGCATCTGCTGCATTGGCGTCGATAGATACGGCAATATCAACAATCGGCTCTCAGAGGGCTGATTTGGGTGCATTACAAAATCGTTTCCAATCAACTATTCGTAACCTGAGTAATATCTCAGAAAACGTATCTGGCGCACGTTCTCAGATCCGTGATACAGATTTTGCAGTAGAAACTGCTGAACTGACACGTAATCAGATTGTACAACAGGCCAGTTTATCTATCTTAGGTCAGGCTAACCAGGCGCCGCAAGCGGCTCTATCGCTTCTAGGATAATAATCACTTTTCGACCTGATCTGTTTGGATCATGACGCCAGGAGGTAAATTGAGGGTCAAGTGAATCAGGCAGGTCAGCGTTTACTACGCTCTCTGCTTAGGAATAAAAGCTGGGATTCTCTCAGCTTTTATTTTTATTTAAGCTTTTGATATCTAAGGATAAAAAAATTAATTCATTTTATTTCTAAAGTAAAACGCTAACTTGAACGATACATTTCACATAGGCACTGAGCAAAAACAAAAATAAGCCAGGCCAACGTGATGAGACATTGCACCTAAAAATAATAATCGCAATGCTGATCGCCAACATGATCACACAATAATAAAAAAAGATCAGTTGGAAAAAATATCAAGTTAGGAGAAAAAAAATGGGTTTATTCGTCAACACTAACGTGTCGTCGTTAAATGCGTCGCGTAATTTATTTAACTCCAGTGAAGCGCTGGATGTTTCTTTCCAACGTTTATCGTCTGGATTTCGTATCAATAGTGCCAGAGATGATGCTGCAGGCTTGCAGATATCAGATCGATTAACTTCTCAAATCCAAGGCTTAGATCAAGCTGTCAGGAATGCGAATGATGGCATCTCAGTAGCACAAACCATTGAAGGTGCATTGCAAGAAACTACGACAGCTTTGCAACGTATCCGGGTTTTGGCTGTTCAATCTCAAAATGGTATTAACTCGTCTGCAGATAGAGCTGCATTGCAGCTTGAAGTGAGTGCCTTGCAGCAAGAAATAAATCGTATTGCAGATACAACACAGTTTGCCGGTGTTGATTTACTCGATGGTACTTATTCTGCTGTATTCCTTGTGGGTGCAAATGCTGGACAGACAATCAGCGTCAATGTTTCCAGAGTGGGTGGCTTTGGCACGAGTGGGCTATTTCCGACCGCGACAAACAATTTACTGTCTGTTTTGACTGAAGGTGATGCTTCTGCTGCTTTAACAGCAATAGACACGGCTATATCAACGATAGGTGGTACACGGGCTGGATTAGGTGCAATCCAAAACCGATTCCAGTCGACGATTCGAAACTTGAGTAATATTTCTGAAAATGTTTCTGGCGCCCGTTCACGAATTCGTGATACTGACTTTGCCATCGAGACAGCTGAATTGACACGTAACCAGATAGTCCAGCAAGCCGGTATTACGGTGTTAGGACAGGCTAACCAGCAACCTCAAGCAGCACTATCGCTTCTAGGTGGTTAATCATGAAAATTATATCAACTCGATGCAATTGTAATATGGGGACAAGCTGCAACGAACAAAGATAGACAATTTACTCTAGGGTAAAAAGAAAAAGGCCGGTATGCATATTTGTGGGGACAAGCTGCAACCGACCAAAGATAGATAGATTTTTTATAAACAATTGATGACAAGACAAAAGTGTCGAGCGGGCGTTTGCATTCGTCCAAAAAATACTTTCGCCTTTTCTGGATAAGTCGAATCACAGAGTGACGCCAGGAGGTATTGAGGTATTGAGGTTAGGCCATCAACCCTGATCATCGACTTGGAGCTAATGCTCACTCTTTTTTTTGTTTTGCGCAACAATAGTTTAGCAAAATCACTTGTCATATAAATGACAGGCAATGAATATTAGCACATTGCGTGCCAGTTTTAGTAGAGTGGGGTTAATATTATGGGTTTATTTGTTAATACGAATGTCTCGTCATTAAATGCGTCTCGACAGCTATTTAACTCGAGTCTCGCTCTTGATGTCTCATTTGAAAGGTTGTCTTCTGGATTTAGGATCAATAAAGCAGCAGATGACGCTGCAGGTCTGCAAATATCAGATAGGTTGACGTCGCAGATTGAAGGGTTGGATCAGGCTGTAAGAAATGCAAATGATGGTATATCGCTAGCGCAAACGGCTGAAGGGGCGCTTGAGGAAACCACTACAGCTCTACAACGTATTAGGGTTCTAGCCATACAATCGCAAAATGGGATCAATACATCTGCCGACAGAATTGCGCTTAACCTAGAGGTTAGTGCTCTGCAGGCTGAGATAAATCGAATAGCTGATACAACTGAGTTTGGTGGTTTGAGTTTGCTTGTTGGTGATTTTTCGGCCCAATTTTTAGTTGGAGCTAATGCTGGCCAAACGATCAGTGTTAATTTGTCTAGGGCTGGTGGGTTTGGTACGAGTGGTTTATTTAATGGGCAACTCGTATCTGTTGCAACCGTGGGGCAATCTTCTGCCGCCATTAACTCTATAGATGCGGCAATTTCTGCCATAGGTAATCAGCGTGCAGAGATTGGGGCAACACAAAACCGTTTTCAGTCTACTATTAGAAATCTAAGTAATATTTCTGAAAATGTATCGGGGGCTCGCTCTAGAATAAGAGATACAGATTTTTCTGTTGAAACCGCTGAACTAACGCGTAACCAGATTATTCAGCAGGCAAGTACAACTATCTTGTCTCAGGCTAATCAGCGCCCGCAAGCAGCGTTAAGCCTATTAGGCTAATATTGATGGATTTTAATTTGGTAGAAATGAGAGGCTACCTGTGAAAACGCCGACTAACAGAACTGAGAGTGTAGAAGTTATGGTTGAGAGGCCAGTA
>CAZXIN010000070.1:0-13890 GCA_964640795.1 uncultured Pseudoalteromonadaceae bacterium
AGGTTACGGAAGATTTCTAAGCTGCCTGTGCGGCAGTAAACTGACTGATGGTTATAACGGAGCGCCGGGCTTTTTTCTAAGCTGCCTGTGCGGCAGTAAACAAGCTTAGGTAGTGATGTATCCGTTGTGCCGTTTTCTAAGCTGCCTGTGCGGCAGTAAACTGAGCATAAGAGGTAAACGAGGTGCACTCAAATTTCTAAGCTGCCTGTGCGGCAGTAAACTTTATCGTATTGATTTGTTTTGTATGCTTAATTTTCTAAGCTGCCTGTGCGGCAGTAAACGTTCAACTGCTCAGCTTCACTATGATTTTCATTTTCTAAGCTGCCTGTGCGGCAGTAAACAAAAAAAGAGGTTCAGAAGTAAATTCGATTATTTTCTAAGCTGCCTGTGCGGCAGTAAACTATAAGAAAATAACGTTAATCACCTGATTGTTAAAGAACTTTTGGCATTTTGGGTGAAAATACCCTTTTTTATTTCACAAAATTAAGCTCGCGTAGAATGCGGGCTGTAGCGATGCTTGAAAAAAAGGGTTAAAGCACACTAATGCCCAATGGAACGGGATTGATACAAGTACTTAGCCAAATAAATAGGCCACTGCTCTACATCTCGTTCGGTATTAACATCGACTAGATTCGCTGTCAGCTTATACCCCTTGGGGAGGTTAAATTTATTGATTAAAGCGCGTAAGCTTTTGGCTTTTGCATTGGAACCGCTTTTAACTTCAATTGGCAATGGCGTGCCGTCATTCCCTCTAACAACAAACTCCACTTCAGCGTCCCCCTGTTTATAAGCATAAAGAGAGGTGCTATGCGGCTCAATGTGTGAGCTTAGAAACTCATTCAGCACAAACACCTCAGCCAAAAAACCATTAAATGCAAAGTGTTTGTCTTTTATTTGCTGGTACTGAATATCCAAAATAGCATTCAATAGCCCAATATCGTTCAAGCTCAACTTAAACAAAGGTTCCTTAACATAGGATTTCAGAGGGTACTTAACGCTTGCACTGTTGATTTGATTCACACGCCGCACCAACTTTAAACGCTCTAAAAAAGAGATAGGCGAACTGACATCGTTATAGCTAGTATTACGATTAGGAGAAGCCAGCTTGAACTGAAACCGAGGCATAGGTTTTTCATTCTGCGTTTGCGCGAGCTGCACAGGTATATTCTTGAAAATACGCTCGACGATCAATGGAGATACTTTATCGTCCTTCGCAAATTTACCAAAATCAATGATGTAGTCATCGATCAAGGTATTCTGTATCCGCCTAACACCATCGAGCTTTGAAATAATATCTAACTCACTGTTAACCCAAGCTTTTACTGCCTCTGGCATTCCACCAACATACAGGTAATCCTGAAACGCTTGCATGAACTTGTCGTGAGCTACTTGCGGAATGCTGTTAGGCTCCTTGTTAAGGTATTCTGCTAACAGGTCGTTACCGTTAGCCCACAAGAATTCTTGAAAAGTGAATGGATGAACAGTCATCCGAACCGTTTTACCCACAGGAAACCGACCAAAAAGCCCGATATTCGAACCTGTCGCAACAAGGAAAATATCTGGTGCGTTCTGGCTAAAGAACTTAAGTGACTCCAAGGCTTCCCTGCAAAGCCCCACCTCTTCAAAATAAAGTAAGTCGGTTTTACGATTAAACTTAGTATTTGTAGCAAGCTGCGCTCTGTCGAGGATCCCATCAACAGACAAATCGCCTTCAAAGATGGCATGCAAGCTTTTGTTTTCCATAAAATCCAGCTTAAGCGTATTAGCAAAGTGCTTTGGTGCAAACACATCTTCAATCAGAAAACTCTTCCCGACTTGCCTAGCACCATCAATCAATAAAGGGTGCCTTTGAGGCGTACTTTTCCAACGCTCCATAGGTTGTTCGTATATACGTTTAAAGACACTCATTTTCCGCATAACCATTACTCACTAATCTTAAGAACTTAGCACAAAACGAGAATAAAATAAGGGAACTTTTCAATAAAGCGAGAATAAATACAGCGAAAAACAACCCTAAATTGAGAATAATTCAGAGGAAAGACCTCAATGATATGCAAAAAACCGCCCTAGCAGCAACAAATTTCTAAGCGGCCTCAACTTTGGCTCCTGCGTCACTCTAACTCATCCATCCATGGAATCGTGTGCGGTCGTTAACTGTGGGAGCCGTTTTAACGGCGAAATTTCTAAGCTGCCTCGGCTTTGGCTCCTACGTCACTCTAACTCATCCATCCATGGAATCGTGTGCGGCCGTTAACTGTGGGAGCCGTTTTAACGGTGAAATTTCTAAGCTGCCTCGGATTTGGCTCCTACGTCACTCTAACTCATCCATCCATGGAATCGTATGCGGCCGTTAACTGTGGGAGCCGTTTTAACGGCGAATTTTTTAAGCTGCCTGTACGGCAGTGAACGATAATTGCTCCTATTTGACATCGAGACAGACTTTCTAAGCTGCCTGTGCGGCAGTGAACTCTTGGTAATGCCAATCCATTAACGATATCTTTTTCTAAGCTGCCTGTGCGGCAGTGAACATATTAAGACATAAAGACCTTGTAGCCATTGATTTCTAAGCTGCCTGTGCGGCAGTGAACAAGACGTATAGTTCTGCGGGCCACGCAGAGGATTTCTAAGCTGCCTGTGCGGCAGTGAACTGCATGAAGAAGACCGAGAAGCTACAAGCTAATTTCTAAGCTGCCTGTGCGGCAGTGAACATGAAATTAGAACATGGTTGTATACGTTTCTATTTCTAAGCTGCCTGTGCGGCAGTGAACTTGGCAGCCTTATCAAATGATTTCCTCATAGATTTCTAAGCTGCCTGTGCGGCAGTGAACTTATTAAGTTGATTAATGAGGCTGGCAAGATTTTTCTAAGCTGCCTGTGCGGCAGTGAACTAGAATAAAATAACGTTAATAGCCTGATTGTTAAAGAACTTTTGACATTTCGAGTGAAAATACCCTTTTTTATTTTACAAAATTAAGCCCGCGTAGAATGCGGGCTGTAGCGATGCTTGAAAAAAAGGGTTAAAACCAAGGAACGGTGGAGCTTCCCTTTTGACTCTTTCTGCTTAAACCATAACAACTAAATTTTCCAGGTATTTCTTCCTTAATACGTCGCATAGTAATAAAGAGTGGAAAGCTATGTTTTGTCTTCTCATTGCTGGATGACAAGCTATTTACTCGAATAAAAGGCAGGTTAGATTCTTGATAAGACGCCATCACTCTCTCTTTAACCTCTTTTAAGCGCTCTTCTAAAGGTAAACTAAACTTCATGGCCTGATGCTGAGCTGAGCGCATAATATCTCGCTCAACTCGCGAACTTCCCTTAACACGTTGACGTTCAAAACAAGCGAATTCAGTGACACCTTCAGGTACGGCTTTAATCGAAGTCATATGCGCATAATCCATAAAACGTTTAAGCCAATGATTAAGGTCAAGTCGCTCAAGCTCAGATTGCTCTTGAGCGAACAACCGAATCTTTTGCCCCAACGGAAAATCCCCTTTGCTCTTCTTTTTCTCATACTCTGGGATAGACAGCCCAATAGCAGACTCCTCGTCGGTGACTTTGTTCTCAACTAACGCAAGGTGCAATTGCTGATAAACCTTTTGCCATAAGAAGCCAAGATTAGCCTCCGCATCTGGCAATAGAGTAATGTCTTGGTAGTATTTCATTACAGATCCCTTAATTACTCAGACTTTTCACCATAAACACCACCCCTGATAAGGTTTGCAACGACATAGTGCTGTTGTTCAATATCCGGTGCATCACCTTTTAATACCCAGTTATCCAGTAAGGTATAAAAATCCATTTTCTGCTTAGGCTGACGATACGCTTTGCCTCTATTGGTCACTGATCCGAAAGGTTCAACTGATATAGGCCCAAGCTCTTCCGACTCGGGATACCAGTCGTCGATAGTACGAATAGCATTACCAATTTTTTGAGAATGCATCGCGGCCGTTTTGTTCACATGATAAAGGGTTTTGCTCTTTCGATTTTTACTAGTGGCGCTGTCCAGAATAAGCTCTTGAGACGGAAATATTTCCTGACCATCACCAAGTTTTACAAACGCCTGCACTTTAAGCAGAATAAAACCATCACCTTTCAGACCAGCTTCAACCCTGCTCGCTAACTCTGCAACCTTGTTGTCGTCGTGGTTAAAGTGAGCTAACGCAAAATCATAGCTATTAAATCCCCAGCGTCCTTCTGCTGCTTGCTCGGTAACAATAACCTCAACACTCTCCGCTCCTACACGGTTACGCCATAAAAAACGCCCATTTGCCAGATTTGTGGCATAACGTTTGGCTAGCTCGCCATAACCAACCTTTTCAACATATCCGATAACGGTATCTTGTAATGCTGTTTGATAGTCTTGATCATTACAGGCTGAAGGTTGCTGCGTGTTGCCCAGTATGCGTAGCGTAAATTGTACTTTAAGAGTGTCATCATCAAAGGGTAAAGCTGCTACATCAACTGTTTGTAAATTAGCTTTTTGCACCTCTTGATCAAGCTTGGCAGGGTTGCTCTGAATCGCGTTTTTCTGCCTGTTGGATATAGTGCCTCGTACTGATTTTTCATCAACTGAGATTGCAGCCCAACTATCACTGTTTTCTTTATTTTCCCATTTACCAGAAAACATTAGTGCGTCTGAATTTGATAGCTTACGCTCGAATGCTAATACGGATGCTGTTTTTAATTGACTCATTGTTATATTCCTTCATGTTTCAGTTTAGATAGAGTGTTCTGAATAATCGTTTTGACACAAATACCAACCATCATCTGGTTCTGTTTGGTAATGCCATAAAAGATGTTTGATATTGTCGATACGATGAGGGCTTAACCACTCACCAAGAGAATAAGCATATTCGACAAATCGCACGGGGGTTTCGCTGTCACGACAGCGTGCTACCTCACCCGGCTGATACAAAGGCGAAATGGCTTTGTATCCCACAGGAATAGGGCGAACCCAACCAGTGTAGTCTTTTGTTTTAAAGCTACCATCTGGGTTTCTATGAATGGTTGAGTTATTGATCCACGCGGTTAATTCA
This sequence comes from uncultured Pseudoalteromonadaceae bacterium, assembly GCA_964640795.1. Classification (GTDB taxonomy): domain Bacteria; phylum Pseudomonadota; class Gammaproteobacteria; order Enterobacterales; family Alteromonadaceae; genus M269. The sequence goes on from CAZXIN010000070.1 coordinate 5,040, forward strand.
GGATTGGGCGTTTCCGGTGATTCATCTCTCAACCGTTGGCTATTTTCAGCCAGCAAGTCTGACCGAGAAACCAAAGCAAAACCTGGTAACAAAGTCCTTAGCCAAAAGTTTGTTTGTGTCTTTTGATCATCGGAACCTTCCTCAAGATTAACTAGGCGAGCTCTGGTTAGTTGTGTAATCGTTCCCCCAGCGAGCCGTTGGGCTTCAACTCGTGAGCGGATATACTGCTCCAACACTTTTAACTCGGACTCTTCAATATCCAGATCATCAACGCCGATTAATAGGCTCACCGTCATATTTACTCGCCCTTCCTCAACAAAAGAGGGTGACTTTTCATCTTTCGTCAAAGGATTCCGCGTAAGACCAAAAACATGCTCAGAAAATGGCGTTGCCTGATGCGTTTGGGTATGCATTTGATGACAAATAACGGCACAACCCACAAGTTTAAGCTGGTGATCAGGCTGCTTATGTTTTGCCAGTTTTCTTTCAAGCGCATGAGTAAAACCTAAAAAGTTTGTTATGGCTGGAAAGCCCCAGGTTTGCCCTGCGACAGCGTTGGCATTTTCGACCTGAATATTGCGTAGTAATAAAAATCCGTTCATTAGTAAAACTCCTTACGTGCGCGTTCTGTAAGCCGCAGCTCCTGAGCGACTAAAACCTTCCATTGCCTGTGCTCTACATCGCCCAAACTAAGCGTTTTACTTTGTAGTGTTGCATTTAACCAAGTCGCAAATTTGTCAGCAATGACGTCATGCCACAGTTTTTTGTCTATTTCATTTCTAAAACCTTCATCATATTCAGCACGTTTAGGATCAAGCCATAGCTTTTCTTCTAGAGGTAGCTTGCATTCTGGGCCTTCGCTCCAACCAGCCGGATGAGAATGAATAGAGGCAGCCATTAACAGCAGAATGTCGACTAAGCCGTCCACACCTTTTGCTCGGCATTGACGAATATCGAAGTTGGATTCGCGTGGGTATACCGTTTCTAAATAGTATTTAAGCCGGTGAGCTGCTTTAGCCTTCTTGTAGGCTTTACTTGGAAACAAAGAGTCAAAAACAGACTTCATATTTAATGGCGGTTTTTCTTGCTCCTGCCATACAGGAGGACGATTATCTAACAGGAAGTTTTTACCGCCGCGTTGGGAGTTCAACTGCGATATATTTTGTGGTTTGGTTCCCCCATAGGTTTGCACGGCTAGATTAGGCATGATGTCGTAACCACTCGCTTTAACGCTATCGTCTTTACTAAATTGAATATCACGTTGCTTACGACGGGTGTCGTAAACCTCTTGAGCAAAAGAGCTGGCAAATAGTGGCGATAACAAGTGATATTCAGTGTCACCTGATTCGGTTGATAAAGGCCAGTACACCTGCTTGGCCAGTTTATGGGAACTGAGTTCTTTGCTACTAAAGACTTGTTTGAAGCCAGCTACCCATGCTTGAGCTTGTTGCTCATTTTCGGCAATGGGTTTAAGTGGTTCACTGTCATTCGATAAAATACTGTCAACTAACGTTTTATCCTGAAAAGACACTTGCATCAGCAACTTACCAACATCTAACGCTGCTGCATTGCCACATATATCGATAACAGGGTAACTAATTGATTGTGAGCAAAGAACCCCTTGTTTGCCTTTTTCATTTGTCGAACGAGCGTAAACGTTACTGCCCTTCGCGTCACCGTGAATATGTTTGATTGTATGAGTGACAAACTGCAATTGCCCTGCCCGCTTGGCCGCATCAGTTAACCAGTTACGAGGCTCAAACTTCTCTTTTTCATTCAAGAGCTTTTGTTGTAAGGCTTCAACTTTCTGTTGATCCACGTCGCTGGTTGACTGGCTTAGTTTATCAATCTCTTTCTCTAGTTTTTCGAGCTTATCGATAGCTCGACCTTGAATATATTCAAGGATCTTAGTCGTCAAACTTTCCTGATTTACCATGATATTGCTTCTCCATTTATAAGTGCTCCAACAACGGTTTAATAAATGGGGATAGAGCTAAAGCCAGTAATGTACCTGCCCCAATTATCTCGAATGTGTATGAAGTTTTTTGTGAGTCGTCCGTATTCTTTTGTTCTTTGGACATTCGAAACCCGACGCCTCGTTTATCATTCTTTTTATTACCCATGCTTATGCTCACTATTTAGCCAAGAGGGAGTAATATTACCTTCAGTAAAAAATTTGATCAACCATTGCTACAATAGCCATTATTTACAAAAAAAATATTTCGCGTTACTATCATCTCGAACTGCTGAATAAGCAGCTTAGGAAATTGCAACAATTGACTGTTCACTGCCGCACAGGCAGCTTATTTACCAAGCGCCTTAAACAAGCGCTTGGTAAACCCCAAACACTGCTGAATATTGCCATTTTGTTTTATCGTCCCTTAAGTTGATTGCCCCAAACGTAATACACGTTTTATCTAGCGATTGCTCGATCTCCTCTGCCTTACGATTAATAAGATTTGCGTAGTCTTTTACCGCCCAAGGTTTAACCCCTTTAGCGAAAGTTTCTTTCACGAAGGCAAATTCACTATCAACCTTCTTCACTTCGCCATTTCTAAACCAACGATGAAAATGTAGTTCAGGCTTCCCTTCAGAAACCTCTCTATCGATAGATACATTTAAGTAATAATCATTAGTCGGATTCGATGCCCTAAAAAGCGTTTTTTGCTGCATGAGATAAGTCCAGTCACAGGGCTTAGTCCACCAATGGTATGCACCAGCCTTACTTGCCTCATCGAACAACGCTTTATTTAAGTGATGGTGTTCCAAATCAACCAGGTTATCTGTTGGCTTAAAGTCAGCTCTTTTAGTGATACGCGGTATTGAGTTAATCACCTCGTATTGTTCTTTTGTGAGTAACTCATTAAGGTCGTGAGTGCTTAATCTAAATTGTTCGGTTTCAAACCCCGGTCTACAATAAACGGGCTGATTCGGTTGCGTTAGCCCTCGATAGTTAAAGTTGAGTAAAACTAAATTGTGAGTACAAGTCGGCTTGCGTATGTGTCTTTGTATTCGGCCACTCAGCTGGGTAATTGATCGATTTGAACTTGGTTCAGCGATAGCCCAAAAAGCAGACCAGTCACGGCCTACTTCGCAGACACTGGTTGATAGAATAAGAAAGATATGATTCTCAATCATTGAGTCTTGCAACCTTTCTTTAACAGAAAGGTGTTGCCATATGGCTTGCGGATCGTTTCGATCTAATACAGCATCAAGTGTATTCTCAATTTCAGACCGCACAATTAAAGGGTGTTGACTATGATAAACGCACAAGTGTATTTGATGATTACTCTTAGCAGGTGTCGTGCTTAACTCCTTAGCTAAGGCTACCAATGGTTTGATATTCGACATCCGAACCAAGCCAACCGATATTTTATGGTCGGTGCTGCCACTTTGCTTTTGAGGATTTTGTTCACCATGCACCGCATGCAGTTGATACACATTGTCGAGAACAACTTGCCTAAATGCTTCAATAACCTTTTGAGGCTCTATACTTTCAGGGTTTACTTCGACGATCTTAGCGCGGTGAATAACGCCTTTTTGCCTGATGTAATCAACACGTTTTTTAACAAACTCAATGTGTTGTTGGTTAAACTGAGTAGTATTATTGCAATCCTGTCCAAACACCTGATTTTCGTCGAACCATGCGCAACAAATGGAGAGCTCTCGGCTTTCAGATACTCTTGCCCGGTTATAATGTTCTCGGCCTTCTTTGTAGGCAGCAAACAAGGCATTAACGATATCCGGTGTTAAGGTTGCTGATGACAACACGACTCGACTACCTAATAAACCAGCCCAATTAACCAGTCGAGACAATGCATGTAAGTCTTCAACATTAAAGTCATCAGGTTCATCTAGTACCAGATCAGATGTTAGCAACCGCAACATGGGTGTGATCTGCTTGCCACCTCGCGACGCTTCTGTTGCGGGCACTAAGTGATCAATGGTACTGACAAGAATAGGAGCATTGAGCAGCTTGTTCATCTTGGGTTTGTCTGACAACCAAGATTTCAACGGCCCATCAAATAGCTCTCCGTGATACTGCACATATTGATTGTCATCACTTAAATCTTCCGATGATTCGGAGCCAGTTTTAAATGTTTTGTCAGCGGTTGCTTGTTCTTCTTGATGCTTTTCATAAAGTTGCTTTACCGCTTGAGAACCTATGAGTACGGCAATATCTTCATCATTCAGCTTAAGGTGTTTTTTGAGTGCATCACCTGTTTGTAATGTGAGCGTTCGCAGCCCTAATGCAATGGTGAATCGGCAACCATCACGCTTGTTGGAAAGCGCATACATAATTCTGGCATTTGCTAGTGTTTTACCCGTTCCGGTGGACGCCATATTCACACCGAAGAAACCTTGTTTTTCCGTACGCGAAGACAAAGCTTTAGTTAAATCAAAGGCTTTATCTTGCCACTGGAATCGCTGTGTTCTATTGCGCTTTTTTAGTGGCCTAATATCGGTAATTGATGGCAGCGAGACTTTCAAACTCGGTAAAGTGCGAACAAATTGCAAGCTCTTTCGATACACGCCTACCAAATGTTCATCTAACTTCTGTTTGAGTTCTTCCGTGTTTCTATCACTGTTAGCATAGGCTTTATATTGACTGTTTTTAAACTTATCTAACGCATCAAAAGAAGAGTAATGATGGTCAGCCAGCATCAAAGATAGCCGAGCTAAATGCAGAGTGAATTTATCTAATAACCAAGGTTGCTGATGTTTATAAAAGGTGGGGCGATTCAATGCACGTTTGGCAATATTTCTAGCTTTTAAACACCATGTATCACTTTTTAACGGACTGCCGTGTTTAAAGTTCCAAACCTTTTTTAAATCAGATTCTTTCCAGTCATTGGCTATCTGAGGTGAATTCCATTCGGGTGTTAGACGCTTTTCCAGATGTCCTGCTGATTGTGAAACTAGCGCTGACTTACCCTTTTTATCTGGCAGGACAGGCAACTTATGGTGGGTTAAAATTAACCAGCCTATGGTTTTAGCTAAAAGTGGTAGATTAGCGAAAGGACTTTTAGTGCCTTCAGTTATCGAGTCTTTGATCAGTGAAGACAATAGCACTGTGTCATCTTTAGGCGTCACATCTCCGAGTTTACGTAACCACTGTTCGTCATTTTGTTTGGCAACAAATGCTTGGAACATTCTTAAACTTACCCATTCGTGGCGATAAGGCTCTGATAAGCTTGTGTTCTTCTTTTTCGGGTTTATCTTATCCTGAAACAAGATATTCGCTTTACCAAAATCATGGAACAACGCAGCAATGCCGCTAAGCAGTGCAATATCTTCAGCAGTATGCCAGACGTTCTCATCGTCTCTACGCAATATATTTCGTTGAGTAACATTCGTAGGTACTGCGCCTTGTTCGTTAAATTTTCGGTGATTACCGACTATCCACATCAACTCCGTTTTATTACGCCCTTTTATCCAATGACAAGCTACAGAGGTATTCCTTCTAGCGGTTTTCTTCAATAACTTACGCAGTGTTTCAACACCAATGTGAGTAATAGGGGTTTGCCATGTCCTACCCCCGGCTCTTTCTGCAAATTGATCGAGTATTCTCCTTGTCTCAGTGAGCGCTTTTTTGGAACATTGCGATACCAACAAAATATTCATTTTGTTGTCTCTATGGATTCAGTACTAAATTTTTCAGCCATTTCTTTGAGCTGATCGATCATATAGTCGAGAATTTCAGCATCTTGAAAATTGCTAATACAAGCTTGCCTGAACTCTTGCTCTTCGTGGCCTTTCATGGCACTAATGAAAGCCTGTGGCAACACGATTCCGTCTTTGATCATATCTGCAACGTCAAACACGAGGCCACCTTTTCTTGTGCGCCCGTGCAGCACTGACAAACCGTGCGGTAGCCCCAAAACCCAAGTCGCTGTTGCAGCGCTCCCATAAGCTAGATAATTACCGTGATCCAAATAACGGTTAGCAGGGTCATTACCTTTACCTTGCTTCACACGCGTAAAATCATTGTATCCAGAAGCGTCACAAACGAGCTTGTACAGTGTTTTAGTTAATCTCGCTTCTGCGAGCATGATTTGTTGCGTATTTTTGGCACTGTCTATGTCGATACTGAATTTTTCAGTAGCAGACGACAACTTATCAGTTTCAATAATAAATTCGTTATCTATAAACGCTTTATTCTTCGTCCATTGTTGTTTGATAAAGCCGATACGCTTAAATTGAATGTATTTAGCAGCTAAAAGCCGCTGCTCTTCGTCCATCCAAAACTTAAGCCATTGATGAAGGTATTCAACAGGACGATATTCACTCTGAGGGCTAAAGAAAGATACGTCTATTTCAACTTCATTTGCTGAAAATAAAGGCGTACCTCCACCACCACAAAAACCGATAAGCACACCTGCTTTTGCAAACTCTCGTATAGCAGCCTGAGTCACCGACGTGCCTGTTCCGAGAAGAACACAAGTAGTATTAGCAATGGGGATATTCCAATATAGATGCTGTTTACCTTCGTCGGTAACGTATTCAACACGACCACCATTTACCAGCACCCGACAATATTCCAAATAATATATATTGGCGCGTTTTGAGTGCAATATGGTTTTGAGATCTGACGGTGAGAAGTCTTTCATTGCTCTTCCTCTACTTTAAAAACGTAGGGTTTGCTACTGCATCGCGTGTTTTGTTCTCTGTCAGCTGCCGTTGTTGTTGCTTGTTCGATGTGCTCCTTGCAGTAGATAGGTTTGTAAGAGAGTACCGCCTGATCTTTGACTTCGTATGCACCATCATTCGTTAAGATGTAGTCAACACCACTTTGGCTAAACACTCTCATTCCCTGAAGCTGGCTACCGTCTTTTAATTCGATTAGCCGACATCCGAGTTCACGCTGCTTATCCAGATTGCTGGCATAACAGATCGGCTGGGATATCATGTCGGTGCCAATTTTATGGCCGACTATGCTGCCTAATCCAACAAAGGTAACGGTTAACCCTATCACCAGAATCAAGGCTGCGAAAAGCAGCATAAGCGCTGAGTAACTCCAAACAACACTCAATATAGGCAACATTATAAAACTGAAAAAACGTACGGGTTGTAAGACCCAAAGCGGCAGGTTTATCGATACTTGTACCCTCTTGTCTACCTTTTCGTTGAAGGTTACCCAAAAACCAGACAGAGGCTTTCTAAAATGCCAGTAAGTAATGGCTAGTCCCATAAGTAAGCTCAGGAAACCAAGCGGCGCATTAAATGAAAACAGATATTGTGTGCTCATCACTAGGCCATTGAGATAACCCTCCACCGCAAGCTGCATAGATTGACCAGAACTGAGTTCAAATGCGATACCTTCAAATCCCATAACAGTCATCTTTCCATTGAGATAGCTCACGCCAAAAAAATGGGAATACGTTGCTGCCAGCGCTAATGTTCCAGCCATCAATAGCTTAAATGATGACTTGCCCCATTCACTTTTTAGGTTTGCATTAGCACCGTTATCTTGATCTGATGATCGTGATTCTTTGGCCTCTTCGCTGTCCAATTGTTGGCTTCCTTTTGGCTATTTCAACACCTACTTTAGGTAATTTTTCATTCCTTTCTACCCCTGACATTTCACCAGTAAACTTTGTTGGTAGGTTTTGTCTTCTAGGGTGTGGCTAAGCATTAAATAACCATTGTTTTATGTCTTTTTTGTTGGCTAGTACTAATTGTTGCGCCGTTGGGTCTGCGTCATGAAACTTAATATTGACTTGCATTTCTTGAATGACATACGAGGCTAATGCGGCCCGAGTTTTGATAGCGAGTTGCCCATTAACCATCTGATAGTCTTGTTCGAGCACACGTTTTTGATCAGGGGTTAGGCGAGAGTCTGGTTCAAAGATAAGGTCAATGTATTCTGACCATGCTCTATCTTGATTTGTGTCTTGAGTGGCTTTGTCTAATAACTCAGGCTCACCTCTAAACCGACTCAGAACAAAGTCTCTGAATTGCTGATGTTGTTCATCAAAGGCGCGTAAGTGCCATCTAAGCCCCGTTTTAACAAACATATACGGCTGGATAACGCGTCCATTGGAATCTGGGTTAGTTAATGAAACATAATCGACATCGAGCCTGTATTGTCGTTTTATTGCCATCACCAAGCCGCGCATAACCTGCGGCGACACTTGTCTAGGTGGAATGTTTAGCGAGGTGTGCGTTAGTGTTGCTGTTGATGTTTGAGCGGTTGGTACATCGTTGGTATCTAACCAATGCAGGTATTGATTCACGTTACCTGATATGCAATACCGGATAAAAGATGATGACGGTATAAAGGCTTTTTTTGAATGGTCATATAAGAGGTTATCTGGGTATTTGTTTTTGTAGCTTTGAATATATTTTTGAACTTGTGTACGTGTGCGCTGAAAGTGTTTTACTAAGTCTGTCGCGTTGACTTGTCCCTGCCAATAGGCAAGTAGCTCAATGAAAGTATGATGAATGTCTTTATCTGGCGCTTCCATTCGCGGTTGTCTGCGGCCTTGGCATGGTAAATATACAAACCACTATTGGCTATTTATCTTGCCGCGTCAATGATTTTTTATCATCATTATTATCGAACCTCCAAAGCCAAACTCCGTGAAGATTCCCGACTAAAGTCGGTCCCACAGTTTAATCTCAGTATGTCACCCCCTCCTTGTCAGAGTGGCTTTGTGGCCGTGTTTTTTGTAGGAGTGGTTTTAACCGCGAATAAACCACAGCAGATTAACCATTCCCGACTAAAGTCGGTCCCACAGTTTAATCTCAGTATGTCCCCCCCTTCTTGTCAGAGCGGCTTTATGGCCGTGTTTTTTGTGGGAGATGTATGGACTCCTCCCCCTTTCGGGGAGAGTACGGTATAAAGATA
>CAZXIN010000071.1:0-13887 GCA_964640795.1 uncultured Pseudoalteromonadaceae bacterium
CCCCTTATGCTATGTATTGGCGTATTCTGGGATTGCCTATCGTGAGGCTTTTCAGCATTGCCGCCTATCATCTTTGGCTCAAACTGCGTGATGTTAGGAAACAATAAGTTGAAGGCTTTTTCAAACACATCCAAACAGAGCATGAACCCTAACCCTCAAGGAAAAGGTCTGGTACCGATATTACATGCGCTTGCCATTAAAAAAGAGGTAATACAGCAAACAGAATCACATACCGTTTCTTCTGCAATCTACGATTATTTCATCGCCCGCCTTATTTTATGTGCCAAGTTCAACTTTAAGCCCGTGCTGAATACTCCCTACTATCTTTATGTAAAAGATGAAGTGTTAAAGTTGAGCTTAATAGCGCCAAATCAATGGTGTCACAATGAATTTGGGCTTTATATCTGCCAGTGTACATTAGAGCTCCCTCTGCGCTGGCGTATTGAGAGCAGAAATGACGACAACGACATTGCGTCTAAATTAAGACAGGTAATCTCGTCTTTGCAAGATACATTGTTATCGGACTTGTTTGCTAAGCAACCGCTTGGACAGAGCCTACCTTATTGTGATGAACGACTCCCATTCCATCACAGAGTATTGGCAAACGCCCTAGCTTCACAAATCGAAAATCAAATACCTACATTGCTGGCGAGCAGTTTCAAACAACTCGTGCAAAGCTACCTACCACACAAAAAATTGTTGGGGGATCTCATCCAAGTTGCTAATGACTGAGCACAATATGTAGTATTGGAAGTACAAAATCACCAAAAAGTAGACTCTAGTAAGCTACTTTTGATGCTTGTTGATTGACGCTATGTTCATCGAATCTACAATCATATCGATACCTTCATGTGGGTCTAAATCTAATAGCTGACAGTATTCTACATATTCCACAATATCAATTTTTCGATCTGACTCAATTTTTCCAAAAATGGAATGGTGACGCCCGGCCTTATCACCAACTTCTCGTAAGGTCAGTTTAAGTTCCAAGCGCCTATGAGTGAACCATTTTCTAATGATTTGATACTGTGTAGAGTAGATTGAGGATTTCATTGTCTCGATAGTAGAGACAATGTATGATGTCGCGAAATTCGAGACGAACGCATTACCTAAACTACATGAATAAACAACCATCCCTCAGCTCAGAGGAAGAAATATATCAACTCATCAAATCAGCAGGTATCAACACGTTTTCTATTACAAAAATACATGCTTTATACAAAGAGGCTGGTGTAGCCGGTAGTAATAACGACAAATCATCCCGTCAATTTGTTTACCGTAATACGGCCAAATTGGAAAAAACAGGGAAGATAGTGCGTGTACCCAAAAAGCAAGGTAAAGCGGTGATATACACATTGCCCATCGAGGCAAAAAGAGCCAACTCAGATGGACAGTTTATCAACATGCTTAAGGAGCAGTTGAAAAGGCTTCGTATTGACTTTCTGACAACTTTAGGAGAGGCCGAGCTTTTGAAGAGTCTTATGAGTTGTGAATCGAGTTGGCAGGTAACTGTTGCTAAAAACTACAAAGAAACACAAGACCGCAGCACCAAACTACTTGGGAAAATTAAAGCAGCTGAGAGCCTCCTAAACAGTTGTCTAAGTGAAGTCACTTGCAGTTAAGGCAATGGCAGAAAGCATGTTTTAATGCTGCCATTCGTCAATATTCAAACCCAAACGCTCACTTCTTATGTATCGCCTGTCCCGGTGCTGGTAAAACGACTATGGCATCGGTTGTGGCTGCGCACTTACTGAAACATAAAGAAATAGATCTTATTGTTTGCTTTTCACCTTCCAGTGCTGTGTCCAGAAGCTTCAAACTAGAACTAGAAAAACAGACAAAAGGCAACTTCGATGGCGCCATGGGCTCAGTCGGTGTGTCGTACACATTTCATAAAATGTTGTCTTTACCCAACTCGTTTTGGCAGCTATTCGAGCAGAAACGCGTATTTGTTATTCTTGACGAGATCCACCATTGCGCGGGTCTGTTTGAATATCAGGCTAATAGCTGGGGAGCACAATTACTGCATAGAGTAAAAGATAAAGCGCATTATACGATGGCGTTATCCGGAACACCTTGGCGCTCTGACGAGCTCCCCGTATCTTTATCTGAGTATTGTGATGATGGGGTATTGATTCACGGCTATATATACAATTTGAAGCGCGCTATTTGTGAAGGTGTGTGCCGAGTACCCCAAATAGTCATTTTAGATAACAGTAGAGTAAATGTAAGACGCGGAGATAACGAGGAAAGCTATGCTTCACTCACTGATGCACTTGAGGCCGAACCTCACCTATACCGGGATTTCATCTATAACGCAGCTGTCTACGAGCCACTCATTGATATCGCGATTGAAAAACTGAATGTGCTAAAGACACAATTCTCAGCCGCTGGAGGGCTTATCGTCGCCGGCTCTATAGAGCATGCCTTTCGTATTCAGCGTTATCTCACAAGACAGTATCAAATCAATGCGATTGTGGTGACTCACTTACAACCTGATGCTCTGGATAAAATTGATACTTACAGGGACTCACAAGACCCCTGGATAGTCTCAGTAGGTATGATATCAGAGGGCACAGATATTCCAAGATTGATGGTATGTTGCTACCTAAGCCTTATCAGGACAGAAATGTACTTTCGACAGGTACTTGGGAGAATTTTAAGGAAAACAACTCAAGCCAACGAATATTGCTACTTCTATATGCTAGCGGATCCTAGCCTGACACGATTTGCTCAGGGCCTCCAACAGGAAATACCCTCTGATAAGCTTATTGTCAAAATACAGGGCAATGAAACGTTGATTGGATCCAGCACGCAAAATGAAGAACCACTTCAATTTTTAGATAACAACGCTCTGGGCTCTGGGCCTGACATTGGCAAGGGTAAAGCAAGCATTGAGGCTTCAGATTTTAGTCAGCTATTACCCTATGAAGATCTTGCTCATACTCATCATTATTCTTTTGGTGCATTTAAAAGCCAACTTTTGGCACTAGCATTAGAGTTATAGACTCAGATATCGAATGGCAAAAAGGTGTTATCAATAGTGTTTTGCAAGACATCGAGAGACGAAAGATTAGATATGACAGAGTGATGATGAAGTTAATTTACCTTAAGATACTTACACTAGATGAGCATAATCAAAACCCAGCGACTCTTGAAATAGAAACGCCTGCAGGATTTTGATTAAACGAGCCAAGCTGGTTTGATCAAAGCTTATTAGCTTAAGCACAGAAAGACTAATCTGTTTAAATATGTACTTCAAGTGCTGCTCAGTAGGTGTGAAGATAATTAAGATATGGACAATCTCTCATCCAGTAAGCCCACAGGCGCCTTTATAATAGATAGCATAGAGTTGGCACCTCCTTGACACGACAAAAAAGACACAGTCCAACGTATTCTTATAGCCTTCTTTTAATATCCCTTACTTCAGCTACGGCGTCACAATCTGGTTTTCACTTCTTGCACAAAAACCAACGAACTTTAAGTGCTGTCTAACGCCTTTGATAAATCACTTGATTAACGGATAGCTTATCGTCATGCAAGCCTGATCATCTGCCTAGCATTGACGCCAAAGATATGAAGAAGGTCAAAGATTGTCGCTCATCACAACGATGTGGTCTTGAATTCAATAGAAATTTATGGATAAATAAGTTTCCTCTACGATCTTTAACGTATTCTCTCAAAAATTATACAGAGTATGTTGTCTTTGTAATATTTAACGCTTTCGCAATAAGGAATTAGGTGAAATATGAAAACTCATTTTGAGAAAAGAGCCATTAACCCTGCCAGATTATGTTTTGGGTTAGCTAATATTGGGTACAAATCATATGCCGCCGTTGAGGATATTATTGATAATTCTGTCACTGCAGGAGCGCGTAATATAGATATCTGTATTATTACCCATGGTTCAAAAGCACTCACTGAGAAAGGAAGCATAGATAGGATCCGAATGACCGATGATGGAAAAGGAATGGATAACGAGATAATCAGGAAAGCATTGGATATAGGCTCAGACATTGACTATCAAGAACATAGCCTCTCTAAATACGGATTAGGGTTAAAAAGCGCGGGGCTTTCCTTAGGTGATCGGATCCAAGTCTACAGTAAGACTGTAAAACAGGGATTCAGTGATTGCTTAACGCTAGATTTAACCACGATAAGAGAAGAAAACGAATACGGTGTTATGGTATCAACGATATCCGAGAGCCAAAGGAAAGTGTTAGAGGGTCTTGATCATGGAACTGTTGTTGATATTTCAGAAGTAACAAGCGGAGATACAGTCAATGCGCTTAAAAATAAGCTTATTGATAGGCTTGGTGTTCTTTACTATGAATTTATAAAAGACAACATTCCATTAAAAATTACGCTTCATGTAAGAGACAATAAATTTGAAATTGCTTCTAAGGACATTCTTCACAGAGAAATCAGTGATGATCACTTTGATGCGTATCATTATGAATGTAAAAAGCCATGCAGGCTATTAATCGATAAAGAGATTACCATTCCTGACGCTCCAGATAAAACGCCCCCCGTTATTGTCAATTTGACGACATTCCCGCAGGCATCAATGGCTAAGTTTTCCGGATTTACCAAAGAAGAGCAGGATTTGATAAAATATTACGGTGTATCTTCAACAAATTCAGGCTTTTTTATCTATCGTAATAGAAGGCTTATTCGTTGGGCAGATAATCTGGGTATTGTCGACAGAGATTTACGTACATTAAGGGGGAGAATAGATATATCTACCGAGCATGATGAATTGCTAAATGTCGATGTCTCTAAGCAAAACCTTGAACTCCCTGAGAAGTTTCTTGATTCATTGGCTTTGTTATGTCGGATTCCTAAAGCTAATGCTAAAAAAGCGTATGATTTATGCTCTGTTAAGCTTAGCAATAACGATGATAAAGAAGGGGAGTCGGCGAGTGATTCGGTGATTGACATTGTTGAAGAAGATCCCGGGACACATGTTGAACCAATAGATGAAAAAGACAAAGCCAAGCGCAGAGAAAAAATTATCAGTGAAACCGGGGAGCTACCTGATACTGCACCAAATTCGACTGAAACAGACGTAAAGATAAGAAAGGTCGTCTACAAGGACTATTTACATACCTCAAACTTGTGGGATTTTAGGCTTGACCCAGAGTACGGTACCATCGTGCATATCAATAAATCGCACCCTTTTTACCAACTCGTACTAATTAACCTTGATGCGGCAGACCCTCAGCGCCAAGCAATCGAATGTTTTATATACTGCTTGGCTGTAGGTGAGGTAAAAACCAGAGAAAATCTACAGCAAGTAGACTACAAAGAAATCCAGCATGTGATGACAAGGTATAATCAAACTGTTTCTTGGAATTTGATGAACTGGACAGCGCACAATCAAAACTTATTTGATTAATACACGTGTTCATTTCGGGGCAAGCTAGTGGTGGCTACCATACACCACATATTTACTTTATTTTCTCTCACGAGGTTATTTATATTGGTGAAACGCAAGTTATCCCTGTGAGGAGGTGGAGTAGTCATTTAGACAGTGGCGGAAGTTTTACTAAAAAACTTAAGAAGTACCTAGACGGTAAGAGCACTCAAAAATACATGGACTCGTTAAATTTCATCAGCTTCTCGTGTCTGGATATGCTTAAGGACATACAAAAATCCTATTGTGGGTATCGCATACCAACACAAGCTTTGGAGCATAAGCTGCATGAAATAGCCATTGCCGAATCTATCTTTGGCTCCGAGAAAATAGTGTTATCAGAGACAAATAAGACCGTGCCTAGGACATTCTATCACTGGTCTGATATTGATGACCTAGCCAGAGCAGTGACAACAAAATTAACCGACTGTTGTTAACGTTTTTCTAAACATTATCATTATAAGGTACGCCAGCTTACTCTTTTGTTATGGCTTTAATGAGGCTTAAAAGTTCTTTCATGTTTCTCAAGTTTGATATGCCTTGCGTCACATGAAACGCCCAAGCTGAGCTAAGTTGTTTACTGTTAAGCATCGGGTATTTTTGCTTAAGGAGCAGCTCTGTTGCAACTTGGGTTTTCCCAAGCCAAGTGATCTTATCAAGTGTTAGGCTTCCATCTAATTTGGTGTCGTCCTTATGAGAATAAGTATGCTCTGCTTCGATTGAACGAAAAAAAGCTATCCGTGATGACACATTGGGAGTTATGCCTGTTGTTAATCTTAACCTTTTGAGTTGCTCTTCTGTTTCCCGAGACAGAGTCATTCGATTGGGTAACATTAGGCTACTCCCTTATCATTCTTTTCCCAAAAATAGCCTTCCGTAACTTGTGAACACCGACTCTTTTGATCAAAATTGATTTCAAACCCGTGTGATATCTCATGCGCCATATCCTTAAAAAACGTTTCATCAACCTCGGTATCGGTTGAGAGTAGAATGACTTGTTCAGCAGCTTCAGGGAAATAGTGTTTAACTAACCTATCCCTGTGATGAGAATCTAATCGACCCAGTGGTGTATCGACGATGACAGGGAGTACTCTCCCGGATAACTTACCGAGTGCCTCTAATATCGCAAACGCAAAAATCTGTTTCTCACCCGCAGACAATAACTTGCGGTTTATCACCAAACCTTCATTATCTATCAATGAGACATCAAAGCTTTTAGGATTAATGCTTGCCGAGAGCTTTACGTCTCCTTTTCGGGCTAATTTACGATAGGATGTTACAAAAAGTGCTTCAAGCTGTTTTACACGCAATTCGGTGAGTCTTGCTGAAAACGCTACGAGCGTATTATTTGCGGCATCCACTCTCTGCTTGGCTTTTTTAAGAGACGTGGCCGTTTTTTGATTTTTATAATGCTTCTCAAGTTTCTTGGTAAGCTCTAATGCCTTGGTAAAATTATCCCTCGCCTCCAATAAAGCGTTTTTTCTTTCAAGCTCCTGCTTGGTTTTACTTTTTTCGTGCTTCCTGAGCTTTTCGTATAACGCCTTTAACTCCTCTTCTGTAGGCGCTTTGCCTAAGTTTTGTTCTAGCTTTTTCTGCTCATGCTCAAGATTTTCTAATTGTTCAGATGTAGTATGCAAGTGACTTTTTGACTGCATCGAATCTGCGATTTGCCCTTTTATGGTGTAAAAATCTGAGTCAGAAACATCTAATGTCAATCTCTGTGCATGACAAATATTACCCTGACTAGAAAAGTAGCGTTCAATAGCTTGCTCTAATGCGTCACTGGAGCCCCCCGTCTCAATAGCCAGTGTTTTGGCCAATTCACGATAGTGCTGAGGTAACTGAGCGTTAAACGCACTGATTTGCTTGAATGCTTGCTCTTGTTGCAATTCATCGATTAAACCTTTCATAGCATTTGGCGCAAGAGCTAACGGAAAATTACCGTCTAACGCTTGTAACAGTTTAGATTTTTCTACCGCAATCTCTTTTTCACTATCCAGAAATCGGGCTTTTTCATCTTCATGTGTTTTTGCCCACTCACCGCCGCGCGCAGCTATCGACTCCTCGATACCTTGTATGATCCTTTGCTCGTCTGCTATCTGGCTTTTTATTTGGCTCGCCAGAGCAGCAGCCTTCGATCCCTCTGATTTTAGCGCAACCTTCTCTTTTTCTAATGACTGAGTATCGAGGGTCTGCCTTTCGCTTTCTTTATGCTGATTCTGCTCTTGCTTTAGAAATATATTGACGTCTTCTTTAAGCCGTTCAACGATGTCTATCCCAAGTAACTTTTGGACAGCTTCTTTTAAGTAAGTGCCGGTATCATCCTCAGCGAGCTCGGCAATCTTTTCGCCATCGAAGAAAAATAACTCGCCAACACTCGGTGGTACTATATCAAACAAAAAACTCTGCACTTGCTCATTGTTCATGTGATCTTGTAGCTGAGCATTCTCATATAAAACAAGTTGATCGCCCTTGTTTTTATTCCATTCTCGAGTGACCCTATAGAGCTTATGTATACCTTGGTGCGTATGCGTGAATTCAAGTGCAATTGAGGCGTTAGCGTCTTTATCAATGTTTAGTGCTGTTTGGTTTATCTGCTCAATCAGGTAGGTATGGAATTCCTTATTGTTCATCACAGAGGTACTCGCACGGCGGCCCAATAGCACCAATCGTACAGCACTTAAAATAGTCGTTTTACCTGCACCGTTTAAACCGCCAAACAATACAATAGGCCGATTCAATAAGCCTTCTTTACGAGGCGTTAAATCAATATCGTGTGAGCCATTAAATACTCTAAAATTGTTAAGTTGTAGTTGCCTGAAAATCATATTTCATTAGCCTTATCCAAGAGCCTTTTAACGTGAGTTAATTCCTCTTGTAAGCTAATAACCTCTTGTGAGTGATGCATTTGATTTTGACGATGACTAAGGTTCTTCTGAATGATTTCCTCGGCAGATTCCCAATCTTGCCGTATTAGCTTCCCAATCTCTTTGAAGATACCAACGCGGCGATTTGAGCCTTGCATAGCGACTTCTAAATTAATCAGCTTTTTAATCATCTGAGGTGAAGCGCCATATTCAGGCGCTATTTCATTGAGCAGAGCAGACTCTTGTTGCCCAAATTGGTTAGTATCATCGACACTCCAATCTAGGTCGTATCCAAACACGTCCCTAAATAGTTGAGGAAGCGTATCTTCCCAATCAGGCTCGTTTGGGTCGTTAAGCCATTCATGACGCACAGCATGTAATTCGGGTACCGTGATCAACTCAAGGTCTTTTTGCTGTTTTACCGATAAGCGCTTTTGTATCTGCAGAAGCATACGTAACCCTTTTTGTCGATATTTTAATCTGTAAGGGCCTGTGGTGTAGTCATCAGTCAAGATTGTCTCACCATCTTCCTTGAGGTTTTTAAAGGCTAACCTGCCATTTCTACGAATGTGATTGCGATAGCGTTTTTTAAGTTTAGGTGATGTACTACGAGAAAGGATATTTCTAAACTTAAGCAACGGTAACATCCAAGACTCGCCATTTTGAACGAGACTCTCCATCGCTCTGTCTTTAGTAACAACGGTACAAGTCCAACATCCAAAACGCGAGTTTCCACAAGACGGTGTTGATTCATCTATTACTAAAGGGCACTCTCCCTGACCCGATGAGTCTTTATACAAAAGCCATAGTTTGAGGTTTTTGCTTCCCCATGGGTTGTACCATTCCAAGTCGTATTTATCGACCCATACGTTTTTTGTGGTGCCTTCTGGCATATCGACTTGTTTGAGATGACACAGACGCAGAATTTTCCAAACATCATCTAACTTCCAAGTATCGATAGGCGTATAAATAAACGCATTCGCTAATGTGGTGTGTTTGGCTAATACGGTACCGTCAATTTTGTGTTTCGCAATAACTTGTGCCCGAGAGGCACTTTCTTCAGTCCTGGAGCCCAACACGACAATGACCTCATCATATTGGCTGACTTTGTCTGTAATAAAATCACTCACAGGGTCAATCTTCATTCGCTCGGTACACCAACGAAAATTTCTCGTCGGCGCCGGGTATCCCTTACCCAATAAATTCGACCAAAATGTTTGTGACACTTTGGGCGTTACTTTATGCGTGGTAATGGGCAGGTTTGAGCGCTTTGCTCCTCTAGCAATCGCCTCAAGCGATAAATTGACATGCTCGACAACAATAGGGGTTTCAACCAGCGTGTCTGAGGCAACAACAAATATAGGCTTATGCCTTTCTTCGGGCTTTAAACCTAATAAGGCAAAATAAACCAAGGTCATCACGGCAGAGGAATCTTTTCCCCCACTGTACCCGATAACCCAAGGCCTCAAGTCTGAAAGATAGACTCGCTGCGTTTGAGCCACAAATTCGCTTAAGGCTCGTCCACAAAATAGTTCATTTTCTATGAAAGCAAGTTGGTCTTCGTCTAATTCGTAAGCCTTTTTTAACGTTGTCATACGAGCAATGCCTTCTCTTTTTTAATCTCTTCTTGTGTTAGTTGTAAGCCTATTTGACGCTTAGTCTCTATTGCTGTCAGGAATATATTGGACACTGCTTTTGATAGCCTACCATGCTGCATCGCTCTGTTTGACCACTGAGGATTGGCTTTTCTCCAATCTATGGATTTCAGTTTCTTTAGCATAACGTTCATTTTTTCACTAGGGTGCTCTAAGAGTTGACAGCCAACGATAGCCAGTGCTTGTAATCCAATGCCATGAGCTGAAATATAATCCCGCCTAAACTCGGAGGCTGACAGTGATTTGTTTTGGACTAAGCGCCATTCGGGCATATACTCATTTAAATTATCCCAAAAATGTAATGCGATGTCTTTTTCTGTTTCAGTAAAACCTTCTTTGGGTCCTTTTTTTAGCAAAGCCCTTGATGCTTGTTTAATCCCACTGAGCGTAAAAAGCTTACTGCTGGTATTGGATATCGAAGACTTTTCAAACTCAGTAAAACCAATGAAAGGTTTAGCCGTCATAGCCAAGTATCGCGCTAGCTCTGAAGCTTGGTCACGATGATCGTATAACGTTGACAATGATGAGCTAGGCCTAACAGCGTATTTATTAAGATCGGCAAACATCTGTTGACTGCGTTTTAAGCCTTCATCTACGAAAAATAAAACGGCAATGTTATCTTGTCCAATTTCCGCGTTTTCTTTGATGGCCTCTTCAATAGCGGCTCTTCTATGTTGACCATCGTTTATCAGTATCTGTGCATCCATAGGTACTTTTAGTGTCCCTAAGTTTCTGCTCCCCGTGTGCTCAGTAAATTCAACGTCTGTCCCGACCGAAGCTGTAATGGCGGAGAAAATATAGTCACTCGGGCTGTCCAATAAGTAACGAGCCATCTCCGGTATGCGGCTTCTGTTGAGCGTGCGCTGAGCCCTTAGCTCTACCGGCACTTCTTCTTCATCATAAATAAAGATCTTAGGAATAATGCTTAAAGGGCACGTAGCAACAAAAAAAGGTTTGTCAGCCTGGACGGCTCGAATTGCAGGGAAAGAATAACAGTACGTATTGTCTAATAAGCTCATTTTTGATAATTCTCGATGCCAGCAATGTGAAATTATCACACTATATCTTTATATTATACATACTATGGTGTTAAATTGTTTTGGTGTGACATGGTTATATTGACTTAATGACGGCATTTGTCGATTGACAAAAAGCTAGCCGTTTATTTTTTATCATCATGTGCTGAGATAGTGCGCTACGCAATAGGATCTGCTTTTCATTCGTTGATGAACACTTATTCCACTGTAAGTAAAAAATGCTTCAACGTCACAGCAGACATGCAAACCATGAAAAGTTAGGTGCAATAAGATTTACCAACGCTGAGTATCCGCTAATAGGGCATGATTGGCGAACTAAACACATCAACATCGATGCTTTTAGACTCAAGCATTCAGATTAACCACCAATTTGATGTTGCAAAACACAGTAGACGATAATCATTTACTGGTATTTTGATGTAGTGGACTGACCGACGCTCGTTTTAAGGCACTTTAGCGTCTAAGTCATATCTGCTGCTTAGTTCAATCATCCTGTAAGATACCGAGCAGCTCTTCGTTATAATGCTTGGCAAGCTCAGCACTGTTGAATCGGCTTGAAAATTCTTTAAAGTCTTCCTGCAGTTTTTTCATCACAAAGAAACACTGGTATTCAATTTCATTGAGCTTCAATTCGTATTCTTCGATATCCAGCCTATCAGGCTCAGATGGTGGAAGCTCAATCTCATCTAACCAGGCTAATTGCACATCACTCAATAAACCAGAGTTGACTATCGTACGGCTCAGCTGCATGAGCAGCGCGTATGGTCTAAAACTATCGGATTCACTTAACTCTTTATGGTGCAGCTTCAATAAAGCGGATAAGACGTCAAACCAATTATTCAGTCGTTGATGTTTAGATTTTAAAGTTAAAATAAGGGGTGAAAACTGCTCTTTTTTGTAGGTGTTTTTTTCAGGTATTTTCATGCTTTTTAACAGCAGTAAAGCAGCATTTCGTACAGTGTCACTATGGGCCGATGTGGGAACTTGTATGACAGAAGCCACACCATTCCAACTATAGTGGCCTTTGACAACCAACTTGCGGTATAGCGACACTATCGTATCGGATATCGCGATGATTTGGCCTTCAATACCCAGACTATCCGCCTTTTTTCCAAAAGGGTAGCCGAACCCATCCGGCCTTTCATGGTGCTCTAAAATGGCCTTACCCACCACGCGAGGTAACAGTGGTACTAAATCTGAGAAGTATTTGGCGATGACCATATGAGCTTTCATCATGCGCCATTCGTTAGAGGCATATTCTCCTTGTTTTGATACGATATTGGGGGGTAAGTGCAACAGCCCAGTGTCTGATAGTAACGTGGCGATGAAGATAGTCTTTGATTCGTCTTCACCGAGGCCTAGTTTCTGGCTTATCCCTAAAGCGATAGTCGCACTTAGGATGGTGCGGTCAAACTCATATGGCAGCTGACTCGACATGACCGTCAGTTTTTGATCTATTAACTGATACCGTGATAAGACATTAAAAGGCAAGTTTCCTTCTTTAAATAACTCGTTGTTGTTCATAAATTGCGCGATATTAAAGTGAAGGTTACGTTTTTCAAAATACCCCAGTGTTAACTGCTTACCAAGACAATCAGCGAGTTTAAAGGAATGATCCAACGGTTTGGCTAGTTTGTGTTTTGCTAACACGTCAGCAGCACGTTGATTAACCTGTGTCCCTTTTTTGGCAACTAACACACCATGCTGATTAAGGACGTCTTCACTGAGGGTAGCAGTATTTTTATCGTTGAGTACGGCAATATGATTTAAGTAATAATGATTGGATTGTTGGGCTAGCATAGCACCTCGGCTTGTGTCTATCCGTTTCAGACATCTCCATGACCTTAAGAAAAAAATTAACTCATTCGCGTTATTTTAGCCGCTAAAGTTTTGAGCTAATCCTCATGAGATAACTCAACTAAAAAGTCAGGTCTACTATTAATTAGCTTCTTTATGCAGCGTGTCTTTTTAATTTTTAGTCATCAACTACAGCGTAGGTTTAGATAACTATTTTTGCCAATGTATCTGATAGATTTTTATACAATGTAGACTAAAGTATGACGGATGTCGTTGTGCGTGAAAGCACCTGTCATGGCTTTTGCTTACAGAAGCATATGATCCAAATGCGCGGCAGCGGGCGTAAATATCGGTCGTCAGTCGAAAACCTGTATCATGACGCACAATACAATACCCTTTCTTCATGGATACGCTCTGCCTTACTAAAGCCTTTGCATGATCTCCTTAACGTCGTTTCTCTCCAGTGTGTAGTCGATGACTTTCACCAACAGTTGACCATTGAGATCGTCTTTATTGATTGAGTCGATAATATCATCTGACAGGAATGCTTCATCCATGTTGGCCTCATCCTGACCAGACAATAATATCATAGGCGGAATATCTTCATGAGCAGCTCTCATATCACGAGAAAAGTCGGCAGCGGTGCACTCTGATAACATATAATCGAGTAAAATAACGTCTATTTTGACTCTATCCAGTGTTGCCAAACCGTCCTCTTTTGTTGCTACGCTGAACACCGAGTAGTTATGGTGTTTATCGGCTTTTAAAAACCGCTCCATAGTTTCCCTGTCGACTTGGTCATCATCGACAATGAGAACACATACATTGTTACTCTTTTGAATTCTATGCAGTAATTTCTCTGAACGCCCTTGCACAACCGCTTTAAATTGCTCCTGAGCTTGGGTCAGTGCATTCTCTACAAACTTCAATCGCGAGATATTCGTGATAGTGATCAGTACCCCTTGATTGGTTTGGCTTAAATACTCTTTTTTGGCGTATGGCATAATGCGTATCAGCGCTGCTTGACCAGATTTCGTTAGCACATCACGCTCTATTTCAGAACCATCCGTGCTGACCGTCGCAATTTCAGTAAGCAACTCGGGAAAATCAAGCTC
>CAZXIN010000072.1:0-13404 GCA_964640795.1 uncultured Pseudoalteromonadaceae bacterium
TGTCAGATCTACTTATTAATGCGAAAAATACAATTAAACATGCGAAAAACCAATGTTGCCTAAATCGCAATATAAAGTTGATAATATTGCAATATACAAAACTACGAGATACTAGTAATGTACTAAAAAATTCGCTGAGAGATATAGAAGCTTAGTTGGGATTTTCTTGCATTCGTCACACATTGCAAAAAACAATAGTCGCAGGGAGGATTAAGATCATTACATAATTTAAACAATACTGCTGCGTAAATGGTGTATACGGTAATGGCATCAATTGCCCAGACCGCTCGCTTCTAGCCGCCATCATAAGTTGAAAAATATTTCCCAAATACTGGTGCGGACAAAAAGCTCCTTGATCTAAATATCAGTCGTGCTTCTGGGAGAATGCCTTAAGGTGCTCACCCATTTCAGTATGACAAAGTGACGGTTTTTGCCCTCTTTACCAGATAACTTGTAAGGGTGACCACTATTGCCTTCTATTCGTTCGATCATATCTGAATAGATTTTACGCATTGCTAACGTTGGTAATTTTGAGACAAATTTATCGTGTATTGCTACACTAGCATAATCAAGATCGCACTGAAAAGCGCCACAATATTTGATAATGAATCATTTAAAATGATAGTCAAAACCTAGCTCAAGAATCTTCAATTGCGCTTTATGCAACGCTGTATTGCATCTATATCACTTTATTAAACATAAATTAATTACCAGACTACCAATATATAAATTTAGAGAGTATAGAAGAGGTTTTTACAATGCATTCGTCAAAAAAAGCAGAGAAAACGGCAACTTCTATCAAGTTTTCGGGCATTGTGAGCTGATGAGATTAAGCATTTTCTGACTCAGAGGCCGCTTAAATTTTTAGAATCTCATTCACTACTTTTCTATAATAATTGTTGAATTTACAACGAATCTGATAAGCCACATACTCTAGAATGCGCTATTATAGAAAATTACTATCCAGTATGGTCCTATCGTTGTAGTACATAATGCTTAGGGGATCAGCTCTTTCTTTATCGCGACCAATATCAACGAGAATTTGCCTAAATTTTTCAGTACTCAAATCAACCTTTTCAGAATCACAACATCGTATAAACTCATTGAAACGCTCATGATCATTGGGATGGGCTGTGCTGCCTCCAGCGACATTATAAAAACGTAAAAACACCTCGCGAACTTCAGAAGGTAAACGTACTACATCAGCTAGTGTTTTTGTCTTTTGCCATATAGAATTCTGCCCTCTTATTTTTAGTTTTCAAAGTAATGACTTACGGCTTTTCCATTGGAGTCATCGATATGTTCTTCTCGTTACATTTTTGGTTTTTGAGCATCCTTTTCACTGAGACACGGCGAATATTTTACAACAATCTCGGTGAATGCTTTTCCCCTGGCTTTGTCAGTTACGAAATGATCCATTAGGACTGTTTTCATCAGCCCCACTGCATTCCAGTATATAGAACTATGATACATCTATACCTACTATCCAAAAATTAAAGTCTATTAAGAAACGAATTTATCGCCATGTTTATCTTGATGCAATGCCTTGAACACCGCTAATACTAGGTGCAGGTTCACTCCCGCTATATTTGTGTTCGACTGTTTTGAGTTGCCAGGTTACGCTTCAACTTGTTTCAGCATACTCAAAGATTTCTATATTTAAGGTATTCAGCTCTTTGAACGATATAAAATCATAGACCTGATCGAGCGAAGTTAGAACAGATCACAGCTAAGTATCATTAATAATTATTTATAGAGGGAAATTGATGACTTTTGATATTAGCCCTTACTACAGTGTTACTGTATATCATGGCAGAAAAATGGGGCCTCGCAGATTTAAAGCCAGAGCACAGTTGTTTAGACGAGATAACCAAATACAAGTTGGCGAAGATTTTTTCGGTGTTGGTGGTGCTATGACATCAGCAGACGAGGCTGCGTTAAAAGAAGCGCAAGACGCAGCCAAGAGATTGCCTGCACCTGTAAATTGGTTGGGTCCCCAAAATGGGTATAGCTGGTAGTAATTGGTCATTATAAAGAACTCATAGAGTGACATAGGGAACACATATCTACCGCAAATAAGTGATCCTTGTTCAATGTCATTAGTGTGAAGAGGACTAAAGACTAAGCCCTTTAGCAGAAATTGGTTAACGAGTATGGTTTAAATAACTTTTTACACTGCTTATAAAGTTTCTTTATCTTTTAGCTATTCTTAGTTTAAATGTTATTAGAGTTGAGTTTCACAGATTACATTATGTTGTCTTACAGAATAACAATTGGATAAGAAAACGAGCTATCTCTCCCTGATGATTACTGCAACGAATTGGGTGTTGAAATCGGTGATATTATAAAATTCTCTGCTGTAGGAAATGACTTTTTTTCAGTAGAAAAGCATACGGTTCAATCAATGACAGATGAAGAGATAGATGCATCTGACAACTTATCTCGTGTCATCGAAGCGAATGGTAGTAGCAAAATTACTGAAATAAACTGAACGATTTGTTCGAAGGGTTGCATTCGTTATAGTGGACTTATATCCATAATTACCAAAGGGAATCGTTCCGAGGGTAAATTATCAATGTCTTGAAGCGCAATGTTCCAGTCCGTAAGACAGCAATTAAGCATTGCTTAGCTAACCACAATCGTCTTTAACCCATTTTCAATAGCAGGAGCCTTGTTCCATAACACCCAGCACATGCGATAATTCGTCATATGATAATTTGACATATGATGAATTATCATATGTCATTTACGTTATGTTTATTTATTAGCCACATTCTGGACTGTCTTATGAAAGAGGGATTTTTTGGACTGTTACGTATTATGCTTCTTGATAGTTTTCTGCCCAAACGCACATATGAAGTCAATTTAGAGGGCAATACTAATGTTACCGGTGATAATGGGTTGGGAGAAACCAGTTTAATTAAGCTGCCAGTTATTTTTTATGGCGCCAACCCAAAAGACGTTAGTATAAGGGGGTTCGGTCAGAGTAATCTGGCCCTTCTACTCGACCAAAACCCCGAGATGCGCCGAACAAAGGCCGTGTGCATCGCAGACAAGCATTAACTCATGGCCCTGTGGTTTACTTCTTGATCTGAAACAGTCCGCATTTCTTCTTTTTGATTGGTCAAATTCGGTTCTTGAAATGTCCTGGTTAATTGAAGCAGAACAGTCTTGCGCACCAGCAATCACGGCACACAAAGTGATAAATAACACATCATGCAAGGTGGAGGTAACGTTGGATGACTGACGGTAATCGACTAATATGCTGAAATAGGCGATAAAAGCTTTAAGTAATACGATAGACTCTTCAGATAAAGCGTCTAAGATCACAGCTAAACTAGATCGTCAAATCTTATGCTGATTGTTCATAATATGTTCACGATCTTACCCTCAACTTTTCACGGTATAACGACAAAGTAAATTTTTATCAACATGGGTGTTATGCGTACTCTAAGATTAATTTTGGCTGATCAGTTAAGTCATTCCTTAGCAAGCTTTCATGATGCTAAAATTGAGGATGATTGGGTGCTTATGGCTGAAGTGAAAACTGAAGCCGTTTACGTCAAACACCATAAAAAGAAAATAGCCTTTTTATTCTCAGCAATGCGGCACTTTGCAAGAGAGTTGAGAGCTCTCGGTCATCATGTTTTTTATACCCAATATGATGACGCAAATAACCAAGGGAGTCTGTTTGCTGAGGTTCAGCGCTTTTGTCAGCAAGAGAGTGTTTCTAAAATAGTGCTGACTCACCCCGGTGAATATCGGGTCCTTAAAGATATGCAAAGCTGGCAAAATAGACTCAATATTGATGTCGACATTAGGCAAGATACACGGTTTTTAGCGACGTTGGAGCAGTTCGATACGTGGGCAAGTGGCCGCAAACAATTACGTATGGAGTTTTTTTATCGTGAAATGCGTAAAACGTGGCATATTTTGATGGACGGTGGCAAACCCGTTGGCGATAAGTGGAACTTTGACAGTGCAAATCGCAAAACAATACCCAAGGGCAAGACGATACCTCCTATTACCCAGTTTGAACCTGATCGTATCACTCAAGATGTTTTAACATTAGTTGCAGAGCATTTTAGTAGCCACTTTGGCGCCCTCGATAACTTTCATTTTGCTACAACCCGCAAACAAGCCTTAGTTGTGCTCAAAGATTTTGTCGCTCAGCGTTTAGTAAGTTTCGGTGACTATCAGGATGCCATGGTTCAAGGTGAACCTTGGCTATATCACTCTCACATCAGTTTTTACTTAAATTGTGGCTTATTATTGCCCAAAGAAGTGATTGGGCAAGCTGAAGCTGCTTATCGCCAAGGCTTAGTACCGCTTAATGCTGCTGAGGGCTTTATCCGTCAAGTACTCGGGTGGCGAGAATACGTTCGAGGCCTATATTGGCTGAAAATGCCCGACTATAAAGACAAGAATTATTTAGAGGCTACACGTCAACTGCCAACATTGTATTGGGGCGGGCGCACTAAAATGAACTGTCTAAGCCAGTGTGTCAAAGAAACCGCAGAAAACGCTTATGCTCATCACATTCAACGCTTAATGGTACTCGGTAACTTTGCTTTGTTGGCAGGATTGCACCCAGATGCAGTCAATGAATGGTATTTAATCGTTTATGCTGATGCTTATGAATGGGTTGAGGTGCCCAATGTCACAGGGATGATTTTATTTGCTGATGGCGGCTTACTGGCGAGTAAACCTTACGCAGCTAGCGGTAGTTACATCAATAAAATGTCTAATTATTGTCAAAACTGCCATTACAATGTGAAGGAAAAAAACGGCGCTCAAGCTTGCCCTTTTAATTACTTGTATTGGAATTTTCTTGATAGAAATAAAGAAAAGTTAGGCAGAAACCCTCGTTTAGGCATGCCATACCGTACCCTGAGTATAATGACAGAGGATAAACGTCGTGCTATTGAGCGAGACAGTGCTCTATTTTTCAACGCACTAGAGAACAATGAAGAAGTCTGATTTACCGTTTAAGGTTTGCCCTGTTTGCAATAGGCCGTTTTCATGGCGTAAAAAGTGGGAGCGTTGTTGGCATGAAGTAAAATATTGCTCAAAGCGTTGCAGTAATAGGTAAACCTCGTTGCCTTGTTACATGTTTTTAGGGCGGTTGGGTAACGTGTGTCGTTTTAAAATTCGCTTACCTTCAGCTTTTACATCATCACGTTTTTGAAATGCCCATAATTTATCACGGGCCGCTTTGGCTCGTTGTTCAAAATCAATGATAGGTTCGGGATAATCGACACCTATTATGATGTTGTACATTTGTTGTTCCATGTGTGTCAATTGCCAAGGTTGATGGATGAGTTCTTTTGGTAATTCGGCCAGCTCCGGGCACCATTGTCGAATGAATAACCCATCAGGATCCTTTTCTCGGGACTGCTTGATAGGATTATATAAACGAATTAAGTTAATGCCTGTCACGCCTGCCTGCATGTGAAATTGTGGATAATGGATACCAGGTTCAAAATCTAGGAACAATTTCGCTAAGTGTGTCACACCGTTTCGCCAATCTACGTCTAACTGATGACATAAAAAACTGACTAACATAGAGCGCATTCTAAAATTGATATAGCCCGTATGATGCAGGCACCGCATACAAGCATCAATTAAAGGGAATCCTGTTTCCCCCTTCTTCCATGCATCAATATTGGCGTAACCTTGCTCAGTTTCATCATATTGATATTTATCATAGGCGCGATTGAGAGGGCGATGCTGCATGCTTATTTCACTCTCAAATTTTTGCACGAAATGGCAATGCCAGTGCAGTCTTGACGTGAAGGCGATAAGCGATCTGCGCCATCCCTTTTTTTGCCAGTGGGTCAATGTAAATTGATACACCTGCCGTAAGCTAATATTTCCCCATGCAAGGTAAGGAGATAATCGAGAGCATGTCCTGCGACTGGCTGTTGGGCTGGAGATAGAGTAGGCATAATCTTTACCTCGCTCGGTAAAAAAGTGATGTAACGTATACCATGCTCGCTTTTCCCCTCCCAATTGAAATTTTATGTCAGGAGTTTGCCATTCCTTGTCTGCATCAATCCGAAGATACTTAAAAATGGGGTGATCAGTGAGTACAAATGTGATGTCTTCAAGCGGCCTATCATAACAAGGTGCCCGCATCACCTTTTGCCAATGCTTATCCCAGTCTTTTCTGCGAGTTAATCCTCTCACCACGGCTCCGTAAGGGTATTCTGTCCATGGTATATTATGATCATCACACCACGCTTTAACGGCAAGGTCACGTTCAAATGTATTAGATAAACCGACTTCTTGGTGGCTAAACAGGCGTTTTATATTGAATGTGCTCAATAGTTGAGTGAATACGGACAGTGCGTCGCCCTGTATTACGAGGACTTGTGTATTGTACGCTGATAGTTGTTGATTTAGATCGTCAATTGACTGCCAAATAAAGCGCCAATGACGCGTATCATAATGTAAGTCTTCCAGTAAGATGGGCTCGACAATATAGATCATTAAAACAGGGCATACATCAGCAGAGGCTTGGAAAAGAGGGGCATGATCTCTTAAACGTAAATCGCGTTTTAACCAAACGACATTCATACTATCACGCTCGCTTACCAACGTTTTAGCCACCTATAAAGCCTAACCATTTTTGCCTGTTTTCATGGGAGATGAGTAAGATGAATCATCATTCTTTGAATGTTTCATTTATCTGTTTGATAGTAATACCTAATGAGTCGTTATCAATATCGTGCTCTTGTGCATTGAAGGGACAATCTCTACTGTAAGTTCCATTAACTCATGTCCACGTTAAATTCAGCTCAAACGCGTATCGAGCAGCTCCTTGCTTAACATCAGTAGCCTAGCTTACGACACCTCCATTGAAAGCGTTTATAGGTGCTTCTTGTCACATTATTAAGTTTCTCAGCATCCTCTTTACAAAGATAAGGTGAGTATTGTGAGACAATCTCGGCAAATGCTTGCTCCCGAGCGTGCTCATCGTCGAAGTGCCTCGTTAAGACCACTTCCATCTGACCTACTGCAGACCAATACAACGAGCTATAATACATCTGAATCCACTACGCTAAAAATTAAAGTATATGAAGAAATGAACGTCTCGCAAATACGACGCTTATTTACCCAATGGACAGTACACATAACCACCACTTTGTTTTAGTTTCTGTTGCTTTGCAACCAAAGTCGAATAAATTAATTTTGTAAACAGACTATTATCAATAGTGAGTAATGTACTCATAGGCAACACTCTGTCATTGTTACAGAGTGTTTTAGAAATACCTGAATAGTATTGATAGTTGGCAATCGATGAAGAAAAGACTGAGTGTAAATGAGCTTTGTGTGGGAATGTATGTGGTTCGAGTGACTAAATCCAGCGGTGGTGCTGTCATGAAGTCGCAAGGTATCATTAAAGACCCAAGCGGTGTTTCGCGATTAAAGTCACTGAATATCCTTGAGGTAGAGATTGATACATCAAAAGGTCAGCAGGAGGAGGCGACTGAGGATGTTTTTGAGACAACGCCATTGGCTGAGGAGCAAACCACACAAAGCGCCATATTGAAGCCTAAAAAGCCTCTGGTTGCTGAAATAAAGAAAGCACAATCTATGTACGCTAAAGCACGAGAAACCCAACGTAAGGCGTTCGCAAGAATTCTATCAGAAGGGACTTTTGATGTTGAGCAATATGAATCGCTAGCCAACGATTTTTTAGACTCCATCATGCGCAACCAAGATGCCTTATTGTGCATGACAAAACTTCAAAATAAAGATGCCTATTTGCTCGAGCATTCAATTAATGTCGCTATCCTGCTCGCTATTTTTTCTAAGCACCTTGGTCTGAATAAAGAAATTGCATTACGAGTAACTATAGCAGGGCTGCTGCATGACATGGGTAAAGTGACAATACCTGATGATATTTTGAATAAGAAAGGAAAACTGAGTAAAGGTGAGTTTGAAGAAATAAAAAGGCACCCGGAATATGGTGCTGACATTCTCAAACGTGCAGGCGTAGATAGTTTAGCTACTCAAATAGCGTTGCAGCATCATGAACGACTCTCTGGTAACGGGTATCCTAACGGGCTAATTGCTCACCAGTTGAACCAATATGTGCGCATGAGCTGCATTGCTGATGTCTTTGATGCTATTACAGCACAGCGTGTTTATAAGCCTGCAATGACCGCTTTTGAAGCACTAAAAATTATTAAAAAAGATGGCGCTAAACAATACGATGAAAAGCTTTTAAACCAATTCATTAAGGCAATAGGTTTGTTCTCAATTGGCACGGTGGTTCAAATGACTAGCCAAAAGCTGGCTATTGTCACAAACACAAATCACGAAGAGCCGTTGAAGCCGACTGTCTCGACGTTTTATCACACTAAATTTAAAAGACACATTGAGGTCGAAGCAATAGATTTATCGTCAAAAAAAGTAACAGATGCGATTGAACGAGCCGTTAATGCCTCAGATTTCGGGATTGACGTGAACGCTATTATTGAAAGACTGATTATTAATCAGTAAATCGGTTCACACATGTACCGGATATCGTCACAATGCATCCTGTTTCTTGGCTGCATACTAGCAAAGTAAATTGTCGATATTCTCAGGCTTATGCAGTAAAAAGCCTTGTGCATAGTCAATACCAAGCGCCTTAATCCTTGCTAAAACATCGGCATTATCCACATATTCTGCGACGGTCTTAAGTCCAACCACGTTGGCAACATCAATAAAGCATCGCACTGCTGCTTCATCTAATGGGTCGGTTAAAAGATTTTGGATGAATTGACCATCGATTTTCAGTACGTCAACATCAAGGTGCTTAAGGTAACCAAATGAGGAAGCACCCGCACCAAAATCATCCAGGGCGATATAGACACCGAGGCGTTTTAGCTTTTCAATAAAGGATGACGCATCAGTCAAGTTAGTTATCGCGGAGGTTTCGGTTATCTCAATACATATTTTTTGACGATAAGTCAGTGGCAGGTTGTTTAACAAGTCACAGGCCAACGTGTGAAAGGCGCGGTCGCCAACTGATTGACCGGATAAGTTGATGCACAGCACTTCGATGGCGTTAAAGCTCTTCTCATTCAAGGCACCAATCCAGTCCAAGCTCTTTTGTAATACCCAGCGGTCAATACGCGAGGCAAGATGAAAGCGCTCAGCGGCGGGGAGAAAGGCTCCTGGAGAAATGAGCTCTTCGTCTTCACCCATCATACGAATAAGCACTTCTGCATGGACACCTTGTGTTGTCTGATGAAGGCTTCCGAGCTTTTGCGCAAACAGGATAAAACGGTTTTCATCTAATGCTTTTTCTATCCGCGTTGTCCATTGCATTTCACCGTGACGCGTTCTAATCGCAAGGTCTGAATCGCTGAAAACATGCACACGATTACGCCCCGCGTCTTTTGCTGCGAAACAGGCATTATCACCCGCCTGCATCAGTGATGCTGTTGTTGACCAACGCTTATCAATTGCGACCAGCCCTATACTTGCCCCGATACGAAACCGGTGGTTGTCATGGACAAAGCGAAAATCCTCCATTTTGTCGCAAATGTCTTGAGCAACACGTTTTGCCTGAATATCATTGCAATGCTCGAGTATAATACCGAATTCATCGCCACCAAGCCTTGCGAGCGTATCGCGTGACCGAATAACATTACCGAAGAGCTTGCTGACTTTTATCAATGCATCATCGCCTACTGCATGCCCACACGTGTCATTGACAATTTTAAACTGATCCAAATCAATACACAGCAGTGCATGGGTGGACTGCTCACAATGGCAATCGTGAAGTAAACGATTCAAACGCACTTCAAACTCTGCCCGATTAACAAGCTCTGTGAGTGTGTCATGAGTTGCTCTGTAGCTTACCTCACCCGTTAGGCGGCGCTGCTCCGTGACATCATGAAAAACCAACACAACGCCCAAAACCTCACCGTCATGCCCCCTAATGGGAGCCGCCGAGTCTTCGATACCAAACTCCTCGCCAGAGCGAGAAACCAGAACCGTATGATTAGCAAGACCGACTGTTTTGCCTTGTGTTATGCAGGTCTCAACGGGATTTTCTGTTCTTAAGCGTGTTTCTTCATTAATGATGTGAAAAATCTGCTCAAGCGGCCTGCCTTTAGCCTCTTCTTTGGACCAGCCGGTCATCCTTTGCGCAACCGGGTTTAACCACCGAGTCATCCCAGCTGCGTCTGTTGTAATAACCGCATCACCAATAGAATCTAAAGTCACCTGGAGAAGCTCACGTTGCTCTTTGAGCTTTTCGGTCATATTTCGCATTTCTGTCACATCCCAGTTAACACCTGTCATCCTAATCGGACTGCCGTCTGCATCATACTCCACAATAGCGGTCCCTCGGATGGTATGAATATTGTTATCATCCCATATAATGCGAAATTCTGTATCAAAGGCCGACTTACCATCAATGGCTGCATTGAGCGCATTCTCTGCCACCTCCTTATCATCCGGATGTAAATGAGAAGTCCACAGTTCATAAGCTTCCATCTTTTCTTTTGGAGATAAGCCATACAGCTTGTACATTCTCTTATCCCACACTAACGTTTTGGTGATAAGGTTATATTCCCACACCCCAATTTTTCCGCTATCTGTTGCAAGCTTCATGCGCATGTTGGCCCGGCTCAACGCTTGTCGTTGGATAACTTGACTCGTAACATCCTGAAAAGCGCCAATCAGCCGTTGTGCTCTGTCATTTGAAAACTCAGCTGAGCCAACAGCGCGAACCGTAATACGCTCACCCGAAGCACGAATAAAGGGCACTTCTAAATCCCAGCTTTCACCACTGTCAATTGCTTTTGAAACCGCATCACGGACTGTTTGCCGGGCCTCAGGTGCGTAAAAGTTAATCGCTTCATCAAGCGTTGGTTGGTAACCAGGCTCCACACCGTGTAACAAGCAAGTCTCCTTTGACCAAAAGATGGCCTGGGTACTTAAGTCAACCTCCCAACCACCAACACCCGCTATTTGACCAGTGCGGTCGAGTAACAATTTGCTTTTGAGTAATTCATTTTCCTGTCGCTTTCTTTGAGTAATATCACTGCGAATTGAAACAAATCTATCTAACTTCCCATCACCATCATATAATGGCGTAATAACACTATCGACCCAATACGTACTGCCGTCTTTTGCTCGATTGCAAATATCTCCTCGCCAGGATTGACCTGCGCGTATGGTTTTCCACATCGTTTTGAAAAACTCAGGCTCATGTTGGCCTGAATTGATTATTCTGTGGCTGTGACCAATCAACTCAGACCGACTGTATTGACTAATCCCACAAAATGCCTCATTGGCATCTGTAATAACGCCATGCTCATCAGTAACTGACATAATGTACTGATTACGAATAGCGTTTAATAAGTCTGATGATTCTGTCTCTTGGTGTTTTTTGTGTGTAATGTCGCGGCGGATTGACACAAAACGCTTAATTTTTCCATCTTCTCCATGCAATGGCGTAATAACACTGTCGACCCAATAGATACTCCCATCTTTTGCACGATTACACACCTCCCCACGCCAAGATTTACCCGATAAGATCGTTGTCCACATGGCAGGAAAGAAACCGGGCCCATGGTGCCCGGAGTTGATAATACGGTGGTTTTCGCCGATTAACTCTTCGCGAGTGTATTGGCTGATTTGGCAGAAGGTATCGTTTACCTCTGTGATGACGCCTCGTGCATCTGTAATCGACATGATGTATTGGTCTCGGATTGCTTCAAGTAAATCAGAGGACTCAACGGAGGTAGACGTTTCTATTTTATCCATTTAATGAGGCCATACCATAGTTTGGTAATTTTTTTCTAAGTATAGTGTAGTCTCTTTAGCTCATTTTAATAATGCAGTTTATGTTTAAGGTAATGGTTTTAGTTGGATAACAACGAAAACCCAAATACTGCCATAGATGAAAAACGCCAAGGCAAAAACTATTGACTTGGATGACGCCTTTTTGAGTTCATCATCAATGCCCTTGACTGAAAATTGCTCGTTAATACATCGCTGATTAAAGCACTTAATGTAGTTATGTTACGCATATTGGTTGAAATAGGGGCCCAAATAGCTTAATTTGACGAGGTCTTAAGATTTGTGTATTTATACATTGAACGATTAAGTCCGCCTTCCAAGCGGGCTGTTTTGTGCTTCAAGTAATGAATTACCTATTGAGTTTGCTTTCAGGGAACTCGGTAAAGCCATACGCACATTATTTCTTTTGGGCTATGTAGGTAAGCCAACGCTTCGCCACACCACCTGCGCAGGGACCAATAGAAGTCAAGCGTTTAACGATTTCATCAGATGATTTTTCTTGGGTGACAAAAGGATCATTTCTAAAAACCCGTGCCATGAACAATTGAAGCTCGCTAAGTACAATCACCTCATTGCAAATATGATGATCGTTTATCATACAGATAATCTCACCAGATTTTGACGAGAGCAGAGGGATGCGCTGGGTACTCGATGCACATTGCATCCTCTTGTCATGGTTTCCCTTAAGAATTTATGTCCTTCATTCGTTTCACGCTATATCCTATACTTTCGTTCAGCTCGGTCGTCGCTATTGGGCGATACCTCTCTAGCAAAGTGACTATTTTTTACGTTTTATCTTGTATTGCGTTTTGCAATACCCTCTGTCAATGGCTGTATGCCTTAGTTTGAGGTGTTTGGTATGACGACCACTGACGCGTTGACGCCAGTTTTCGAAAGCCTTTCGCTTTAATGTTGAGCGCATCAGTCTAATGACGTCAGGCTCCGACAATCCGTAGTGCTTTTCTATCGCTTCAAAAGGCGTACGGTCTTCCCATGCCATCTCAATAATGCGAGAAAGAGTTGGATCCATCAGGTTTCCCCAAGGTTGATAAAAGCCCTTATACGGTGCATCTAGCGTTTAGTGGTCAAAAACAATCAAAATATCTTCTATTTTTCTTGGCTGAGCCTTAATTTGAGCTAAACATGTCTCATGCTCTGTTTTACTAACCTGAACACTAGGCGACATGTCCACAAAAATTCTACACGCGTGTTACAGGGTTTTGGATTACCGTAGACAGATCTTTTTGTCGATTGACTCCGTATTAAATTGCAACGTGTAAAACTGCGAATAAAGAAGAGCTCGGTGGAGAAAGAATTAGATACACTCTATTACGATGG
This sequence comes from uncultured Pseudoalteromonadaceae bacterium, assembly GCA_964640795.1. Taxonomy (GTDB): domain Bacteria; phylum Pseudomonadota; class Gammaproteobacteria; order Enterobacterales; family Alteromonadaceae; genus M269. Next base: position 13,150 of record CAZXIN010000072.1, read on the forward strand.
TCAGTGCTCCTTGTGTACTGCAGAAATACAAAAATTGGCACATCATACACAGGGTGATTTAGCGTTAGTAGATATCCATCAGATGAAAGAAACAGACACTACACCCTCTCAAAAAGTACTCCTCGGTAAACTGCATTTGAAAACTGCCAACGGGGACTGGTTGGTGGGTATTGATGCCAATATTCGTGCTTGGAATAATACCCCTTATGCTATGTATTGGCGTATTCTGGGATTGCCTATCGTGAGGCTTTTCAG
>CAZXIN010000073.1:0-13193 GCA_964640795.1 uncultured Pseudoalteromonadaceae bacterium
AAAAGCTCCAGTTATTCATGCGAGGCAAAGCCATATCTGGCGCACCAATCATCATAGGCACTAGCCAATTAGCCAGTCCAGTAAAGGCCGGCATAACCGCACCAAAGACCATGATTAAACCATGTACCGTTGTCATTTGGTTAAAGAAGTTCGGATCAACAATCTGTAAACCAGGTTGAAATAGCTCGGCACGGATGATCATTGCCATCGCTCCGCCGATTAAGAACATAATGAAGGCAAACCATAAATACAAAGTACCGATGTCTTTATGATTAGTCGTATACAACCAACGCTTTATGCCGCTGGCCGGTCCGTGATGATGGTGATCGTCGTGTGAGTGATCATCGTGTGAATGTTCGGCAACTGTACTCATTACCTATCTCCTAATTACCAGTCAGTGCAGCGTTGACGTCTTTTGCCTGAATCATGTCGCCAGTATCATTACCCCAAGCATTACGCTCATAAGTAATAACGGCTGCAATATCACGAAGACTTAATTGCTTACCAAAAGCTTGCATTGCGGTGCCCGCTTTACCATTAAGAACAATATCAATATGTCCTGGAATATCTTGTGTTGCCATAGCACTACCTTTAAGTGCAGGGAATACACCTGGTAAACCTTGCCCTGTTGGCATATGACAAGCAGCACAAGCAGAGAGATAAACTCTTTCACCCACTTCCATTAACTCATCCATACTCATATTAAGCGCTAATAGCTTTTGTTCTTCTTCTTTTGCTTTACGCTGAACTTCTTCTTGTTCATTTATCCAAGCTTCATATTCAGCAGGCTCTTTAGCGATAACAACAACAGGCATGAAACCGTGGTCTTTACCACACAGCTCAGCACATTGACCTCGGTAGATACCCGGCTCATTAACGCGAGTCCAAGCTTCATTGATAAAACCAGGGTTCGCATCTTTCTTAACCGCAAAGTCAGGCACCCACCAAGAGTGGATAACATCATCAGAAGTCACAAGAAAGCGCACTTTTTTGTCAGTAGGAATAACAAGAGGCCTGTCTACTTCCAGCAGGTAGTTCTCACCTTTGTCAAATTTGTTATATATCTGCTCTTGCTGGGTAGCCAATAGCGAGAAGTATTCGACATCGTTATCCATGTATTTGTAATGCCATTTCCATTGGGAACCCGTCACTAATACAGTAACATCGGCTTCACTTGCATCTTCCATATCAATCAAGGTGTTAGCAGCAGGAACCGCCATACCGATCAAAATAAGCAAAGGTATTACTGTCCAAGCGACTTCCACTTTGACGCTCTCATGAAAGTTCGCAGCTTTCGCTCCTCTGGATTTCCGATGGAAATAGATGGAGATAAACATAGCGGCAAAAACCACAACACCTATAGCGGCACATATCCAAAACATCAGCATATGCAAGTCATACACATCTTGGCTAATGTTGGTCACACCTTCTCTTAGGTTCCACTCCAACTCTCCCACTTCAGCATCTGCAAATGCGGGTACAGCAAAAACAATCGACAGTAACTTTGTAGCGCCGGAGACAATTTTGCTCACTCGGCACCTCCTTTCTTAAAATTTAAAATCGCGCCCAAACGCCCTCAAGCCATGTTCTTATTGGCTTAGAGAGCTATTTAGTAAATAAGATGACGTATTTTTGTTATTGTTTTGTAAATTTCTGTTTAAGGATCACTCAATTTTATCTGTTCGTCTAGCAATTTTTCATTAAATAACCACTAATCGACTAACTTTTAAACAAAAGCTGTTAATTTTTATTAACAAATGAATAATCCTTTAATAAACAAGGAAGTAAGATCAGTATAAAAATAGGAGAGAGAAGTTGAATTTAATGTAATAAGGCGATCAATTTCCGCTAGATAACAAATCCTAAGCGAAGGGAGTTTTCGAAAGATCGCCTTAGAAATGAGTAGTTTTGCAACCACCCCAAATTAAGAAGAGAAAAGAAGACCTAGCCGCGATAGGTTTTTATCTACATCCAATCACTACTACGGATAACACCAACTGCAATACCTTCAATATTAAAAGGTTGAGTGGCTAAATCTACTTTTATAGGGGAAAAGGCCTCATTCTCAGCATGTAACAACACCTGACTGCCTTTCTTTTCAAATCGTTTAACCGTTACGTCTTCATCAACACGTGCTACAACAACCTGACCATTACTGACATCAACTGTCCTATGCACGGCCAACAAATCGCCATCCATAATGCCGATATCTTTCATGCTTTCTCCGTTAACGCGCAATAAAAAATCGGCAGACGGTTTAAAAAGTGAAGGATCAACTTTGTAATGACTCTCAACATGCTCTTGCGCCAAGATAGGCTCTCCAGCAGCAACACGACCAATTAACGGCAGACCATCATCTTCTTCAGCGTCATCTAGTGGCACATTTAACTTAATCCCTCTAGAAGTGCCGGGCAGCATTTCGATCATCCCTTTACGAGCAAGAGCTTTAAGATGCTCTTCAGCCGCATTCGCTGATTTAAAGCCTAATTGTCGAGCAATTTCGGCACGAGTAGGTGGCATACCCGTTTCAGCAATAGCTCCTTTGATCAATTGCAAAACTTCTTCTTGGCGTGGGGTTAGTGGACGCATAAACAGCCTGTTATTCTATACAGTTAGTGTGAGTATATACAGTTACTATGAAATAACAAGCACCCCCCATAAACATCAAGCCTTTAGCTCATCACTCACCTTGCGCAACAGCTTGGCTCTCGTCGTAAGAAATAGGTGGGTACTTAGGTGGGTTATCTGGACCACAACAACTTGGAACACAGGTCATCTTGTAGTTCGAATTAGCATTAAAGAAGAATGGGATGGAGTAACGGGAAGTCCCACTGACATTGGCCTTTACGAAATGCTTAACGCTCAAGAATCGATCATTTGTCCACTGCCTTAAAAGCTCTCCAGAGTTAACAATAAAAGCGCCTTCTACCATAGGCACATTGATCCACATTTTGCGAGCTTCACTATAGACCCTCAAGCCTGGCTGATCTTGCGCCAATATAGTGCAAAAGCTAGTGTCTACGTGCGGAGAAATACCAAATTCATCATCCTTTACGTTAGCCTCAGCAGGAGGATAATGTGTCATACGTAATCGATACAACGGATGAGTAAAAGCCTCGTCAAAGAATGTTGCTGGCACACTAAGTGCTGTCGCGAAGATAGGTAACATGCGTCGACCTAGCTCAACCATACTTTTCGCATAGGTTTCGGAAGCTTTTCTAAAACCCGAAATTAATGATTCTTCGAGCCACTGATTGTCATCCATCGACAACACATGATCACACTTTAAAAGAAATGCCTCATTTCTATTGCCTGTATCCCTTGCAGGTAGCTTACGGTTTTTGAAAGGCAAATAGCCTACGCCACCAACAGGCCAGTCTGGACGATCCATTTTAATCGTTAACTTCTGTTCAGTCGGCAACGAGTGAAATCGCTTTATCATCTCGAACATCAATTTTGTTGTATCGTCAGGTACTTGGTGACCAACAATAGAGAAAAAGCCGATCTCCTCACAGGCGCGTCTTAACTTATCAGCGACAGCGCTCAATGTTTCAGCGGTGGGGTTAGAAAAGTAATCGGAAAGGTCAATAACGGGAATATCGCCTTTCTCTGCATTTGTCGGGCGTGAAGTATCCCATGTCGACGATTCCTCCCGCAATAAACGCTCCTTTTCAAACGGATCAAAAGCGTGATGGTCATTATCACCCAGCGATTTATTCTTCATATCAGACATTTCTTATAAACCTTAGCCCACACTTTGGAATGATAAAGACCGACAATCCCCTTGTAACATTGCAATACCAATGGCCGTGCTTTGATGGAGGCAAAGCTGACTATTCAATCACATTCGCGGCTAAAGGCTGCTCCCATATGAGGGCGACCAATAACGTATTATCGATATAAACTTTATGAACCCGGCTTTCCTTCACAGCCCGTATCTCGATATGTATCGACTAAATAGATGATCTTCCAACCATCATCAAAATGATAAAGCTGGAATGAATTAACACCACAGTGCCTTAAATCATCACCAAGATAAAAAGCAAATTGAGTCCATACCGATGCTAGCTTGTCATCTACCTTAATGTCGACATCCCATATCTGCTCGTTCCAAACCTTATCCCTAGGTTGCTCCACCGCTTTAGCGAACCCTTCTGCCGTATTACCGCGACGAAGCTCAGCGTGTGCTCGATAAAAGATTGCATCTGGGCTGAATGCAGCTCTCACTTTGTCACCATTACCTTCACGCATACCATCGAATAATGAGTGAATCGGTTTCATAACATCTTGGTTGTTCGCTTTTAACGGTAACGCGAAGCAGATGATTAAACATAATAGGGCGAAGCGCATAAGGTTCTCCAAGTTTCTTGTTTTATTCAAAGCCTAGGGCTTATGACTCTATTGTTACTGCTTTTAGTCGCTAAATATAGCGCTGATTTCAGAGAGTTTCAGACAATTTCATTGGTATATTGATACAAGGTTACACATCCTCAGCTCGGTACTTTTTTGACAGTACCCACTATTTTTATAACACGAGGATTTCAACTTATGCCGTCTATTTTTCTCACAAAATGGCGCTTCATCGCATCGTCACTATGCCTTCTTACAGCTTTGTCATTTCATGCACACGCAGATGACAACTCAAATCACAACGCCATTTCAGAAGTCATCGAGGCATTCAAGCTGTCTATACAAAACAAAGACCAAGCATTATTTCTATCTCTTTTTCATGATCAAAATATCTCTTGGGTTGGCGTTATCAGCGACAAAACACTCGAAGCACTGATGGCAATAGATCCTAAATTCAAACAACAGCCCAAAATCATGAACAGCACGCCTAAACAATTTATTCAAGGGATAGCGGAGTCAAACCAACAATCTAAAGAGCTCTTCAAAAATATCAATATCACACAAGACGGTGAGGTGGCATCCGTTAGCTTTGACTATGATTTTTATAAGGACGACAAACTGAGTAATTATGGGCAAGAGCATTGGCAACTGGTAAAAACTAAAAAAGGCTGGAAAATAAACGCCGTTAATTTCTCTTTTACACGTGCTTTCTAGCGCTATAGTTCTTCATTCAGCTTATCAAGCCAGGCTTCAACTTCTGGCTTATAGCTGGTTAGCTCACGTTGCTCAGTAATGACTAGTGACTGTTGCGCATGCTCCTTAGCAGCATTAGCATCGCCTTGTGCATGCGCAAGCCCAGATAAGAACATGAAGCCTTTTGAACGTCCTAATGGGCACTGCAACACTTGATGATACTCAAGTGCTTGATTAAAACTCTCTTGTGCCAAATCGAAATTTTTCATCTGTTGATTTAAAACACCCTTAAATTCCGATGCATAAGCCAGATAAAGCCAGTCATTGATAGATTGGGCGTTGGACTCAACCAGCTTTATCATTTGTTGACTCTTCTCTATATCACCCGCTCGAACAATATGGATAGCGGCAAAAAATTGAAGGCGAACAAGCTCCTTCTTATTTTTCGCTGCAATCGCTTCAGGGATGGCTTCAGATAAAATTAACTCAGCTGTTGCGCTATCTCTATTGTCCAAGGCAAGTTCAACCAGTAACCTTTTCGCCGTCAAGTTTTCAGGCTCAGTCACTATCATTGCTTCCAAAAGTTGACGCGCACCAAGGTGATCCCCTTGATGTTTTAGTTCAATAGCTTCTGCTAATATTTCATTGGCAAAGGCTGAATGGTAATCAGCCGTATCGATATTCACTTTTCGTCCCAGCTTTTGATTAACCACTCCCGCTAATTCATCAATAACGACACTCAAGTTGTCCCCTAAAACAGCCCCTCTTTCGATATTAGTTGGCTGATGTAAAGTATAAACAAGTTGATAATCACCAGAATTACCCGTTAACACCGACTCAACCACCAACCTTGTACCAGACACTTTAAATATTTGCTCAATATGCCGCCGTTCATATTCTTCTTGAGGCAAGTCCGCTCTTTTCATAACCTCCATGACATAATCTGTGTTCAAAACCCCTAGATTTTCACCCGATGACAACCGTTGTATTAGTTGATCCATAGCGCCATAGCGAACCCACTGATGATTAGTGTCTTCAATATTATTCTGGATAGGTAAAACGACAACCGATCCTGTAATTGGCTTCTCATTGGGGATCAAGAAAAAGAGGAACAAAGCAGAGACAATCACCAATACAGAAACAGAGGCTAACTTAGTAGCAAAGGGCAAATGCCTTTTCTTTCGTTCATCTGGCGTTACTGAAACCTGCGACAACGTTTCGGTCTCAGAGTGAAACTCCACATCCGCCACCCAAGCATAGCCTTTACGAGGAAAGGTCTTAATCACATCTTGGCCAGCAAACAGTTTTCGTATTTCCTTAACGGACTGAAAAATCACCTGATCATCGACAACAACATCGTCCCAAATCTCACTCAGAATCTGTTGTTTACTCACGACCTCTTTAGACGTGATTAGCATCTCTAACAGTTGGAAGGTCTTTGGACGGACACTCACAGGTTCTCCTTCCAAAACGGCTTTACCCGTCTTTGGAAATACCTTAATACCCGCTGTCTGATAATACTCGGTCATAAAAACACAGCTCGCGTGATAACACCACTTACCCGATAAGTCTTGCCATAGTACATGACTTTTATTCACGAACCTTAAAAGGTAAATATGATTTCTTAGCCTGTATTGTAAAACGAAAGCTTCTTAGAAGACTCGGGACATTTACCCCAGACCCTATCCCTTCTATGTGTTACTGACGAACCTTTTCTAGCACAAATTCAAGCGCTCCTTCGCTTTCAACATAGTGATCAGGCTTTACACCAACCCCTTCAATCCTGCCTTGCTGCACAGAGTAATAATCGGCTACGGGCAAGTATAAGTGAAAGCCTGTATCAATATCGTAAGGCTTTTGCGACAACATCTCTCCCGCTGTCGTTTCTCCAATGATAGTCGCGCGACCAGAGGATTTTAGCGCATCTGCAGCAAGCTCAGCGGCACTGGCTGTTTTCTGACTGGTCAAAACATACACATCACCCAAATAGGGGTTTTCCATTGGTGAGAACTGTATCCTTACGACAAGCTTTTCTTGGACATCTCGCCAAAATTCACGAATAGACCATCCTTGCCAAGGTGCGGCTTTAATAAAATCACTCTTTACCGGCGCCCTATGTTGCTCTTTTTTCCAACGCTGAGAGACAAAACCTCCGGCATCAAAACGCTCGCTGATCATATGTTGAATCAGGGGTTTTACGGCAAAAGCCAAAACTCCCACAGGCAATAACATTCGGTGATGTCAAAGACACTATGGGAGAGGATTTATCCCCGAATTAGCTCACAAACACATTATACCCCCGGTTAAAACCGGTCCCACAGGCAGTAACATTCGATGATGTCAAAGGCACTGCGGGAAGGATTTATCCCCGAATTAGCTCACAAACACATTATACCCCCAGTTAAAACCGGTCCCACAGGCAATAACACTCAGTGATGTCAAAGGCACTGTGGGAGAGGATTTATCCTCGAATTAGCTCACAAACACATTATACCCCCGGTTAAAACCGGTCCCACAGGCAGTAACATTCGATGATGTCAAAGGCACTGCGGGAAGGATTTATCCCCGAATTAGCTCACAAACACATTATACCCCCAGTTAAAACTGGCCCCACAGGCAATAACACTCGGTGATGTCAAAGGCACTGTGGGAGAGATTTATCCTCGAATTACCTGTTCTGGATCATAATTCCAATTGGAATTGTGATCCCGTTTCTTCTTTTGTCCATTGGAACACTTGCATAGGGATTTTATTGTTGATCACAGTAATCCCTTCATCCATTAACCTCTGTGCTTGTTCTTTTGCAATTTGAGAGTCTTCTGGAAAGGCGATAGAGCCGTCACCTCGAATGATACGATGCCAAGGCAAATTCAATCGCTTAGGCACATCACTTAAACTGCGCCCCACAAACTGGGCTTCACCTTTCATGCCTGCCATTTCTGCTATTTGTCCGTACGAGGCCACTTTACCTTCCGGTACTTGGCTCACGGCATCCCATATGGGTTGTAAATTGGGTTGATTCATCGTCTTATTCTTTCGTTGGAGAGGTTGCAAAACCTTGTAATATACTGAGCCACTCTTTGGTCATCACATCAAGTACCTTCTTGCCTTTTTCAGCAGTTGCTAGCGTAGGGTCACCCGATAAACCACTTTCAGAATAGGCAGGGTCAGACTTATCACGTGAAAACAATCCGGGGCGGTAGCCACCATAATCTCTTTTAAGGTGCTCACGATAATCTTTCACTGCCAAACTCATGTCCACTTTCTCAGGTTGCAAGTAAAGATTAATCGATGTTTCCACCTCATCTGCATGACCACCTGATTTTTGCTCAAATATAGCCGCTGCTTCTTCAGTTTCCAAGTCATCCCAGTTCACAACCAAGGTTGGAACACCAGTTTCAACACGCACCTCACGTGCAGCAATAGACAAAGGCAAACCGGTTGCTCTAAAAATACCCATATTTAGGAACACAATACGTTGTGCCCCTTGCCTAGCAAGCGACTCAGCGATTTGCTGAACATAAAGCCTAAATACGTCAGGGTCGCGCACTTCGGTACCAGGAAACGCTCTAAACGCAGGAAACCAGCCATGTAATACAGGTGGCGTCACAATCACATTCTCAGCTTCAACTGCCTTATCTAACAGGTATTCCATCACCGCTCTGTCCGCATTCATTGGCAAGTGTGGTCCATGCTCTTTTGATCCCGCCCCAAAAGGGATAACAACAACAGGGGTCGTTTTAAACCGTTCTTCTGCCTTAACCCAAGACAAATGGCCTAAGTAGGCACCTTTTTGAGCAAAAGCAGGAAAACAAACACATAACATCAACAAAGAGCGTAATAACCAAGCCATTATCATCAACATCCACCCGACAAAACAATGTTGGCAAGCATAGGGTAATTCTGTGATCTAGCAAGTCACAATTTTCTTACACTTATGCCTAATTCTTGTCAAAACATGGGCAATAATAAACACCGATCGATCATTTTTTTAACCCACCCCTTTATCTCTCACGTTTTATATGATGTATTAGACAAAGTATTTAAAACCTGTACCTATTTTGGATTGACGTAAGATCTCTTTGTGATTAAACATCCGTTTTATATTGGTCAATGGCAGGCAACGCCCGCTACAAATACATTGCGCTTAGGCGAGTCAATTAAACAGCTCGAACCTAAAGCCATGGATGTACTGCTACTGCTATGTCAACGCCAAGGCGATGTATTAAGCGCTGACGATATTACCGATGAGTGTTGGGGTAACGCGGACATTGGCGATAACCCCGTTCACAAAGCCATCACCCAACTGCGCAAAGCATTGGGCGACAAAGCCTCCGACCCGACTTATATCGAAACCATACGTAAACGCGGTTATCGTATTATCGCCGATGTCAGTTTCCCCTTGGAAAACACACAGGAATCAACCCAAACTGACTGGCAAGGCGGCTCACCTTTCCCAGGCCTAAGTGCATTTGAGTCATCCGACGCCACCGTATTTTTTGGCCGTAATGAACAAATAGCGACCATACTGCAACAAGTCTCCAAACAGATAGACCGTAAACGCACATTTTGTTTAATTCTAGGGCCCAGCGGTACAGGGAAATCTTCCTTAGTGAATGCTGGTGTGCTGCCACAATTAACCGCAAGTACGGGTTATGATGGCAATCGTGTTATTAGCCACACCAGCATAGACTTTGCCGACATCACCCAAAATAGGCTGTTGATAGACTTTGCCGGTGCGATGCTCGATTGGGATATCGCAGGCTTACCCGTTTTTGACGGCATGAGTGCTGACACTCTAGCAAACACGTTGGAAACCGATCCCGATAAGATCATCGAACATTGTCAATCTGCCTGCACAAGTCAGCAGCAGACCAATACCGATGTCAGGTCGCATTTGTTCCTTTTTATCGACCGATTAGAAATCTTATTATCCTCACCGCTTTTCAGCGAAAAAGAACGCAGCACCTTATTAACTCTGATTGAAAAGTTAGCCACGTCAGGCTCTGTTATTGTCTTTAGTGCTTGCCGTAATGATTTTTATCCCTTGGTCGTGGATCAGCCCAGTTTGATGGCTGACAAAGCAAAAGGCTCTCATTTTGATTTAACGGCACCAACCCACGCCGCTCTCTCGCAGATGATCCGCTTACCCGCCGCTGCGGCTAATTTAAGCTGGTCAAAAGATGAAAAGTCAGGCCTACCGCTCGACGAAATACTCGCCAACGAAGCCAGCAGCAACCCAGACTCATTACCTATGCTGCAATACACCTTACAAGAATTGTATTTGCAGCGCAGCAAAGACAATGAACTTCAAGCCAGTGTATACAGGGCGCTTGGCGGTATTGAGGGTGCCATCGGTAAAAAAGCCGAAGAAATACACCAGCAATTACCCCAAAGCCACCAGCAAGAGCTAGCCTATGTCTTGTCACTGCTAGTCACACTCAATGTAGACGGTAAAACCATTACCAGCCGCGCTGCTAGGTGGTCACAACTGCAAACACAAAGTCAGAAAGACTTTGTCCAAGCCATGGTCGACAGCCGCTTATTTGTCTCGCATTTACAAAACGACGAACCCTGTTTTAGCGTTGCCCACGAAGCCCTGTTAAGACGTTGGTCACGCGCCAGTGAGTGGATAGCCACTCACCGGGAAGGCTTAACCATCAAGAGCCGCCTACAGGAAGTATCCGAACGCTGGTTAGCCGAGGATAAAAATCGAGCCTACTTGCTGACAGAAGGTAAACCACTGCAAGAAGCCTTAACACTAAAAAACAACACGGCCTTTACCCTAGAGGCACAAGAACTCGACCTTATAGCCGCCTCAGCCGGCCGAGCTAAAGTCAAACGTTGGAGTAAACGCGCGATAGTAACGCTATTGTGCTTACTGACTTTTACCTCGGTGTTAATGAGTTATAAAAGTCAGCAATCAGAGTATCTCGCTCAGCAGAAAAGGCTAGAGGCAGAAAGTTTGCTGGGTTTTATGGTTGGTGAGTTTGCTGACAAACTGAGAAGTGTAAAGCGTATGGACTTGCTTGATGGGATTAGCAATAAAGCGCTCGAGTATTTTAGTCAACAAGAAGAGCAACCCGCACTATCTTCCATACTAACTTTTACTGACTCTCAAGAGGGCTTTAAAGCGAGCTTTCAACACGCCCAAACACTGAGTGCTATGGGGGAGGTAGCTCGCTCTCGAAATAGAGCTGATGAAGCACAACAAGCCTTTGCTTCAGCTAAGGTAATATTAGATAAGTTATATCAACAGCAGCCAGAAAATTTAGAACTACTACTCACAATGGGTGCTAATGCTTTTTGGTTAGGTCAATTAGCTGCAGACAAAGCAGATTTTGATACTACAAAATTCTATTTTCAGCAGTATCTAAATTACGCTCAATCAATGTCTAGCTTATCTCCTACGGATATAGAAATTCAATGGGAGTTATCTTATGCTTATCAAGCTATTGGGGGCATAAATACCAAATTACAATTTCACAATGAGGCTAAAACAGCCATTGAATCGGCTTTAAAGGTTCAATATGAACTTGCCAAGAGTTTGCCCCAAGATGATATCGCCCATTCTGACATTGCTGATACTCTAGAATGGTTAGCTGAAAGCGAAGAACAATTAGGCTATTTAAAGAAGGCTGTTCAAACTAGAGAAGAAGCACAGTCTATACTTTCTGAGCTATTAAATGTCCACACTGGTAACGGCGATATATTAGAAACCCTTGCCTACTCTTACTTTAATACTGCAAATATTTTATACTATCTGGGTGATTATATTGCTGCTAACCAAGCAATATTAAGCTCAATAGAGCACTTTAATAAGATGTTAAGCCAAGACGAGTCTAATCAAGTTTGGCAGTTGCAGCTACTTAGCTCATACGCTTTCCAATACTATCTAGCTAATAAATACCTTAATCTTGTGTCAAGTTACGAAAGTAGTATTGAAGATTTTAAAAAAGTGCTGGTAAGAGCAGAAAAAATACCATTCTCATTAGCCATTTTTATCAAAAACTATCAGCTTAGTAATCAATGGAATGTGGCAAAAACAGCCATAGAGCTAGCAAAAGATCGTTTAGAAGAGTTGGTGGAATTACATCCAAACAATACCGTCTTACTTTCATCCTTAAGTAATATTCACTTGGCTACAGCCAAACAAGCAGAATACAGCCAAGCTGAAAGTAGTAACAACGATAAAAAAGTTGCATGTAAACAAGTTATTAATCTACTGAAATCAACTATCACAGTTAACAGCAGCTTTGAGCTATTAATGCCTTATGTACAAGCTCATCATTGTTTGGATAAGTTAGATAAAATACAGAACCTTACCAACAAGCTAGAAAATATGCAGATAACCCATTACCAATTTTAATACCAGACCTAAAAGGAAACATAATGTCCACACAAACTATCCAAACACGCGTTAATACTGATGATGCTCCTGTAGTACAGTTTTACAATGCTGACACTAAAAAATGGGGAACCGACATTACCCTAACTTTTACCGAAGAAGGTAAAGCATTATTCGCTCTAGAAGAAAGTTCTTATATCTTTTTTGGCGCCTTACAGTGCACAAGCACTGGCGCTACACCTGATACCAGTTGGGACTTTGAGATTACCAACTCAGGCAATAATATTAGTTTTGATAACAGCTGTGCACATAAGCAAGATATCGATATTAAACTAACCTTAATTCCTCAAGGTGAAATTGATATTGATGATGCGATAGTTAGTGCCGATCCCAAATTTAAAAATGAACCAAACTAATTCAACCAATAAAGGAGAAAAATATGAAAACCAAAACAAATACCAAAGCTGGGCCTGTAATCAAAAACCAGCCTGATTAAGTAAATAACAAACTGATGTGGGACCAATCAACGGGGTCGGAGTTAATTGATACAAGCCAATGGCTTCATAGCAATTTTCACAGACCCCAATTAACCCAACCAACAAAAGGAAAAACATCATGAAAACCAAAACAAAAACCAAAGCCGGGCCTCAAATCAAAAACGTACCTAGTTAAGTAAATGACAAACTGATGTGGGACCGACTTTAGTTCGGAATAAGATGAAACATTCAGCTAAATTCGCGGCTAAAGACCACTTATATGGACTCCTCTCATTGTGCAAGCCCGTTTTAGCATAAAGTTGTGT
>CAZXIN010000074.1:0-12788 GCA_964640795.1 uncultured Pseudoalteromonadaceae bacterium
CATTGGTTTTTCGCATGTTTAATTGTATTTTTCGCATTAATAAGTAGATCTGACACCCTCCACCAACGAGTGCGACGGCAGAGCTGGTGTGATGCGGATGACGGTATGGCCTTTGATGCCAATTTTCGGGTGAAACGTCTTGCCCACATATTGATCGAATAGCGGCGGTTTCTAGTGCTTCTTGATCATTCATTGGCGGTAGAATTGTGACTAGGCGGTGAGCTAGCATAGTTTTACCTGTGCCTGGTGGCCCAAAAAACAACAGATTGTGCGCGCCGCTAGCAGCGACTTCTAGTGCGCGTTTTGCCGCCATTTGTCCAACAACATCTTGTAAATCCATCGGATATTTTACGTTTGAGACGCGTTTGGGCAGTGGTGAAGGTATATGTTTTCTTTGTCCAACGAGTACCTGAATGACTTCCTTTAAATGCTTAACGGGTGCTAACGAGGCTTTCTCAATTAACGCGGCTTCTTGGTAATTATCTTCAGGGATGACAGCTATTTTTTGCGTGTTACAACAGGCATAAGCAAATGGTAAAGCACCTGATACTGACCTGATTTCACCTGACAACCCTAACTCGCCGATAAACTCATAATCATTCAGTGTTTTGGTAGGGAAAACGCCGCTGGCAGCGATAATGCCAATCGCAATAGCGAGATCAAAGCGACCTCCCTCTTTGGGTAAATCAGCTGGTGCAAGGTTCACAGTAATCCGTTTCGCTGGGAACTCAAAGTGAGAATTTATCAGTGCGCTTCGGACACGCTCTTTGGCTTCTCGTACGGAGGCTTCGGGTAAACCGACAATAGAAAAGGCAGGCAACCCATTAGCTAGATGAACCTCAACATTAATGAGCGGTGCATCTATGCCAACACTGGCCCGAGCGTGAACAATAGCAAGTGACATCCGCAACTCCGTTTGCGTAGTTAGATGTCGCAAGCTTATTGTGTTAGTGCTCTGCTTTCAAAATTGTTTAGGACAGTTTAAAGTTTGGCGCGCCTCAGTGAGGTTTGAAAACGGTGAGATGCCAATGGTGTTTCATTGCAAAAAGGCGTAATGACAGCGTGGTAACAACGGCAGCGGCTAAGGCGATTTTGGTATTGCCAAATGCTTCTAAGCTCAAAAAGTAGATTATACCTCCTGCTATGCAGGTAACGGCATATAGCTCACCTTTCAACACCAGCGGCACTTCACGACAAATAACGTCTCTGATTAAACCCCCAAACACACCACTCATAGTGCCCATTACGACAGCGATAAAAGGAGACGCGCCGAACGCAACAGCTTTTTGAAGACCTAAAACATTAAAAAAGGCTAGTCCTATAGCATCAGCAATCAACAAAAATTGCATTGGTACGGTTTGCCTGAATCTAAGCCATATGATGGTACAAACAGCGGCAATAAGAATGGCATATAAAAAGCTTGGATCTTGTGTCCAGAAAACAGGCAAATTGAGAATGATATCGCGCAATGTACCGCCCCCTATAGCTGTTACCGAGGCTAAAATAACGACACCAAACCCATCCATGCGCTGCTGGTAGGCCATTAATGTGCCCGACACTGCAAAAACAGCGACGCCTAGCAAATCTATCCAGTGCAGCCAGTAAGCTAATTCCATGGTTATTTCTTATTTAATTTCTCACCAAGAGGGATGCCATTAACCTAACAAATTATGTCGATATCAAGAATTTTTTCTTTGAAATCCTATTTTTTTATGATATTTGTTTAAATAGTGACGAAATGTATTGATTAAAATTCCCTCAAAATCGACATCTAATAGCAATGGCTACAGGTTCGATTTCCTCTTCTATAATTCCTGTTAAGTGAGTTCTGTCAGCTAGTGAGCTGAATAATAATGGACTGTGTTGTTTGCTGTTCATGATATTTAACGCCGCTATCTCTGAATTGATTTGTGTGACTCGCTGACGCTTATGCTGATATCAAGGTATCATAGGCGTGTACGATTCAACTACCTGCGTTAATGCATAGAGCTAAGCAGGCAACTAAGGAATATTTATGGCTAAGAAACCTGCTGACCTCATTTGGTTTAACGGTGAAATCATCCCATGGGAAAAAGCAACGACTCATATTATGACTCATGCTATTCACTATGGTTCTTCAGTATTTGAAGGTATCCGCGCTTATAACACGCCGGATAAAGGCACCTGCATTTTTCGTTTGCCTGAACACACAAAACGATTGATTGATTCTGCAAAAATTTATCGTATGACAATTCCATACAGCTACGAGCAAATCAATCAGGGCATCATCGACATTATCAATGCCAATAATTTGCAATCTGCTTATGTCAGACCTATCGGCTTTTATGGTGATATTGGTATGGGGTTACAAGTTCCGTTTGGTCAGGAGTGCGAGCTGGGTATTGCTGCTTTTGAATGGGGAGCTTATTTAGGCGATGAAGCACTGAAGAATGGTGTTGATGCTGGTATTTCTTCGTGGAATAGACTAGCAGCAAACACTATGCCTACAGGCGCTAAAGCCGGCGGTAACTATTTGTCATCGCAGTTAATTTCGATGGAAGCACGTCGTCATGGATACGGTGAAGGCATTGCATTAGACGTTAATGGTTATGTCAGTGAAGGTGCAGGCGAGAATATTTTTGTTATTCGTGATGGTGTTATCACAACTACACCAAGAACAGCCGCAATATTACCAGGTATTACTCGCGATACAGTGATTACATTGCTTGAAGACATGGGCTATGAAGTCAAAGAAGAAAATATTCCAAGAGAGTCTATGTATGTTGCTGACGAGATTTTGATGTGTGGTACAGCAGCAGAAGTGACACCCGTGAGAAGTGTTGATGGAATTTCTGTCGGCAATGGTGGTCGTGGACCGATCACAGAGAAAGTTCAAAGTGCATTCTTTGGCTTATTTAATGGACAAACAGAAGACAAATGGGGCTGGTTAACGCCCGTTCGATGAATAATTAAAGAACGAAAGTTCTTATACAAAAAGGTCAATAGACCAAAGGTGAAATGATATGCCCAAGCTCCGATCTGCCACAACAACTCAAGGACGCAATATGGCCGGTGCTAGGGCACTGTGGCGCGCGACAGGAATGACAGACAGTGATTTTGGTAAACCCATCATCGCCGTATCAAACTCATTTACGCAATTCGTTCCTGGCCATGTTCACCTAAAAGATATGGGCCAGCTTGTTGCTGGTGCCATCGAAAAAGCAGGAGGTGTTGCAAAGGAGTTCAACACTATTGCTGTTGATGACGGTATCGCTATGGGTCACGGTGGTATGCTGTACAGTTTACCTTCTCGCGAAATTATAGCCGACTCAGTCGAATACATGGCCAATGCACATTGCGCCGATGCTTTAGTGTGTATCTCCAATTGCGATAAAATTACTCCTGGTATGTTGATGGCAGCAATGCGCCTTAACATTCCTGTTATTTTTGTATCCGGCGGTCCAATGGAAGCCGGCAAAACCAAATTGTCGGATCAAATCATTAAACTGGATCTCGTTGACGCTATGGTTGCTGCTGCTGACGACAAAGTGTCTGATTCAGACAGCGAAGAAATTGAGCGCTCGGCCTGCCCAACTTGTGGATCATGTTCGGGTATGTTCACTGCAAACTCTATGAACTGTTTAACCGAAGCGCTTGGTTTAGCACTTCCGGGTAATGGTTCAATGTTAGCGACTCACGCAGATAGAGAAGAACTGTTTTTAAGAGCTGGGCGTGAAATTGTCAATCTGTGTAAGCGTTATTATCAAGATGATGATGAAACGGCACTACCTAGGAATATCGCTAGCTTTAGTGCTTTTGAAAATGCCATGAGCTTAGATATTGCTATGGGCGGTTCGACCAACACAATTTTACACTTGCTCGCAGCAGCATCGGAAGGTGAAATTGATTTCACCATGACAGATATTGATCGATTGTCGCGCAAAGTTCCGCACCTGTGTAAAGTGGCACCAGCGACACCACAATACCATATGGAAGATGTACATCGCGCTGGTGGCGTTATGGGGATTTTAGCAGAACTCAGTCGAGCGGGCCTATTCCATGACGACATTCCTCATGTATTGGGATCGACCATTGGTGAAGTGATTGCTAACTGGGATGTCGTTAATAAATCAAATAAGCAAGCACTCACTTTCTATAAAGCAGGTCCAGCTGGTATCCGTACAACAAAAGCGTTTAGTCAAGATTGTCGTTATCCAACTATTGATGATGACCGAGAAGGTGGGTGCATTCGTAATATCGAAAATGCTTATAGTCAAGAAGGTGGATTAGCGGTTCTTTTCGGTAACATAGCTGAAGACGGATGTATTGTTAAGACGGCTGGAGTTGATGAGGAAATCTGGAAATTTAGCGGTACAGCTCGAATCTTTGAAAGCCAAGACGATGCGGTTGAAGCTATTTTGAAAGATAAGATCAGCGCAGGAGATGTTGTTGTCATTCGGTACGAAGGTCCTAAAGGTGGCCCTGGAATGCAGGAGATGCTTTATCCTACATCCTATTTAAAATCTAAAGGGTTAGGTAAAGCATGTGCCCTAATTACTGACGGTAGATTCTCCGGTGGAACATCAGGTTTATCCATTGGACATTGTTCCCCTGAAGCAGCAGCTGGAGGTGCTATTGGTTTGGTGAATGAGGGTGATATCATTGATATTGATATACCCAACAGGCGTATTGATTTGCGACTGTCGGATGAAGAACTACAAGAGAGGCGAGATCAAATGGAGGAGTCTGCTTCTCCATGGAAGCCAAAGAATAGACAACGCCTTGTATCTTCCGCGTTAAAAACCTATGCACTTATGGCGACCAGTGCTGACAAAGGTGCTGTGCGTAATCTGAGCTTGTTGGAAGATTAACCTTTGAATAACGAACAGTCTTACCTACAAAAAATTCTACTCGCGCCAGTCTATGAAGCTGCGGTAAACACTGAGTTGTGTAAACTCAGCAAGCTCTCATTGTCGTTGGATAATAGTATATGGCTGAAGCGAGAAGATCAGCAGCCTGTTAAATCGTTTAAGCTCCGTGGGGCATACAATAAGTTAAGTCACCTCTCTAGCGAGCAACTTAGCGTTGGCGTTGTTGCGGCGTCGGCTGGAAACCATGCACAAGGCGTTGCTTATTCGGCTAAGCGAAAGAAGATCAAAGCTATTATTGTTATGCCTGAGACAACGCCAGACATAAAAGTAGACGCAGTTAAGCAGTTCGGCGGTGAGTATGTTGATGTTCGGCTTGTTGGTACGAGCTTTGATACGGCCAGTGATGAAGCTCGGAGGCTTTCAAACGAAGAAGGTTATACGTTAGTTCCACCTTTTGACGACCCTGATGTTATTGCTGGGCAAGGGACAATAGCCAAAGAAATACTAGAACAAAATCCAAATTTACAAATCATCTTTATTGCTGTGGGTGGCGGTGGACTTGCTGCGGGTATGGCTGTCTACATTAAACAATTACGCCCGGATATCAAAATTATTGCTGTTGAAGCAGAAGAGTCAGCTTGCTTTAAACACGCATTAACCAAAGGTAAACCCGACGCTTTGGATAGTGTTGGTATTTTTGCTGATGGTGTTGCGGTTAAGCTGATGGGTACTGAAACATTTAGATTATGCCAGCAGTATATCGATGAAGTCATCACTGTCAGTACAGACGAAATCTGTGCGGCTATTAAAGAGATCTTCGACGATACACGAGTGATTGCAGAGCCTGCCGGCGCTTTATCTGTAGCTGGAATTCGCCAGTACGTGAACGAGCATAAGCTTACTCATACCAATATTGCCGGTGTATTGTGTGGAGCGAATGTTAATTTTCATACGCTAAGGTATGTCTCTGAGCGATGTGAATTAGGCGAGCAGAAAGAAGCTGTTTTCGCTGTGAAGATTCCCGAGAGAAAAGGCGCGTTTAAACATTTTTGCCAATTGCTCGGCGGTCGTGTCATTACAGAATTTAATTACCGTTATGCAGAGGCAGATCAGGCGCATATATTTGTCGGTGTTAAGTTGCGAGACGGGCTAGTTGAGTTTAAACAAATTACCGATTTATTAGAAAAGAACAGCTATTCTTGGTTTGATCTTTCGTCTAACGAAACAGCCAAATTACATGTACGCTATATGGTTGGCGGGAGACCGGCTGATTTATCAAATGAACACCTGTTTTCATTTGAGTTTCCTGAGCAACCCGGTGCGCTGATGAAATTTTTGCAAACGTTGGGTGAGAGTTGGAATATTACGCTATTTCATTATCGTAATCATGGTGCTGCTGATGGGCTGGTTTTAGCTGGGTTTGATATCAAGAATAGCGAGCGAAGCGCATTTGACAAGCACTTAGATGAGCTAGGCTATGCTTGTGAAGAACAAACAGATAACCCCGCGTATCAATTCTTCTTGGCAGGGCTTTGATGTTAGTACTTTAGCTGATCAAACTACTCGTCAGCTTTGTTAAGCCCTTGCTCAATCTCTTCAACACGTTTTTCTAACGCCTCTAGCTTAGTGCGCGTGCGCATTAACACTTGAGTTTGGACATCAAATTCCTCTCGACTAACAAAATCAAGACGACTTAGTTGCGATTGCAACGTTTGTTTTACTTTCGCTTCAATGCCTTCCGCCATGTTTTTCACACCCGGCGGAATGCTATCGGTGACTTGCTTTGCTATTTCTTCCAGTTTCTTTGGATCTAACATGACATACCCTTTAATTTTTTGCTTATTTAGCTATAACTGCAACGGACATCACTATAGCAAAGGGAGCCGACAGCAATCTATACGAATAACTAGAGCAAGAAGCCTTTATGATGAATTCTTTGGACAGCGTTTATCAATAAACCACACTGTTTCTTTTTTGTCTAAACCAAAGACAACTTGCTGCAAAACTGTACATCAAGGTTCAACACGCTCTAAATGAGTTCAGTAAAGAAGTATTTGTTCCCAATAAGGCACAGCAACTTCGCCACAACTTTAATGTATGGGTATAATGGACTTAATCAATACTGAATAGAACGCCAATGAAGTTAAACCCCGGGCAAGATCAAGCTGTTAAATATATTTCCGGACCTTGCCTTGTGCTTGCAGGGGCTGGTAGTGGCAAAACGCGTGTTATTACAAATAAAATTGCCTACCTTGTTCAAGAGTGCGGGATGCCCGCCCGAAAAATAGCTGCGGTTACCTTTACTAATAAAGCAGCGCGAGAGATGAAAGAGCGGGTATCACAAACGCTTGGTAAGAAAGAGTCTCGAGGGCTAAAGGTGTCGACGTTTCATACTTTAGGTTTGAATATCATTAAATCAGAAGTGAAAGCTTTAGGTTATAAGTCTGGCTTTTCACTTTTCGACGATAAAGACAGCTTGTCATTGCTAAAAGATTTGACAATGAAAGAGCTGGATGGAGATAAAGACCAATTATTCTTGTTACAGAATAAGATCTCATCATGGAAGAATGCACTCCGACTGCCTGAACATCTGGCTAGAGAAACTTTATCGGTTGATGAAAGCTATTTTCGAGATGTCTATGCGCAATATGTTAATCACTTGAAAGCATATAATGCGCTAGATTTTGACGATCTGATTATGTTGCCGACTTTGCTGCTTAAGTCTAGTGAAGACATTCGAACGAAATGGCAACTGAAAATTAATTATCTGCTTGTTGATGAATACCAAGACACAAATGAAAGCCAATATGAGTTGGTAAAGTCAATTGTCGGCGAGCGATCTAGGTTCACTGTGGTGGGTGATGATGATCAGTCAATTTATTCGTGGCGCGGTGCGAGGCCACAAAACCTTGTCGCGTTACAAAACGATTACCCTAAATTAAAAGTTGTTAAATTGGAGCAAAACTATCGCTCTTCTGGACGCATTTTGCATTGCGCAAATATTCTCATCCAAAACAACCCGCACATTTTTGACAAAGCTTTATTCTCTGAGCTTGCCTATGGTGAACCACTACGTGTCTTGCAAACTAAAAATGAAGAGAATGAAGCAGAGCGTGTTATTGCAGAGTTGCTTGCACATAAGTTTATGCAAGGCACTCATTATAAAGACTATGCAGTCTTGTATCGAGGGAATCATCAATCTCGCTTGATCGAGAAGCTATTGGTGACCAATCGCATACCTTACAAAATTAGTGGGGGTACGTCATTTTTCGGACGTGCTGAAATTAAAGATATGATGGCGTATCTGCGGTTGTTGGTGAATCAAGATGATGACAATGCATTATTGCGGATTATCAATACACCCAGTCGTGGTATTGGCCGGGCGACATTGGAGAAATTGGGGCAATACGCTAATCAGACCAATACAACGCTGTTTGCAGCTGCTGCGTCACCTAATATTAGTTCAGTCTTGACAGGTAAGGCACTCTCGTCTATCGAAAGCTTTGTAAAATGGATTGTTGTTTCGTCTGACAACGCAGAACGTGGCGATGCGGTTGCGGCAATCAGAGAACTCATTAAATCTATGGGTTACGAAGAGTGGCTCTATGAAAGTAGCAATAGCCCTAAAGCTGCTGAAATGGCTATGGCGAACATTTCTACTTTGTTTGGGTGGATAACACAAATGCTTGAAGGTTCGGAGCTTGAACCTCCTATGACTATAAACGAGGTTGTTAATCGCCTCATCTTGAGAGATATGATGGAGCGTGGCGAAGACGATGAAAACAATGATCAAGTGCAGTTAATGACATTACATGCGTCTAAAGGGTTGGAGTTTCCTATCGTTTTTCTTATCGGCATGGAAGAAGGTTTGCTCCCTCATCAAAGCAGTATTGATGAAGACAATGTCGAGGAAGAGCGTCGTTTAGCCTATGTTGGTATTACCAGAGCCCAACGAGAATTGATATTTACTCTAACTAAAGAGCGCCGTCAGTTTGGTGAGATTATCCATCCTGAGCCCAGTCGATTCTTATATGAGCTGCCACAAGACGATGTTCAATGGGAAAGTAAGAAGAAAAAAGACAGTGCCGAGGTTAGACAAAAGAAAGCCGAAACAGGCATTGCAAACCTTAGAGATATGTTCAATTAATGGGTATCAATGATGTTAAGCCGGTATGTTGTTTAGGTCATTTTTACCGTTAATAAAATCCTCAAGCTTGTATGCCTCACTAATATAGGGGCCTTGACCAAATTGGCATCCAAGTTCAATCAATGCTGTATATTGTTCTTCTCTCTGAATGCCTTCGGCAACAATCTTGAAATCGAGGGTTTTTGACATAAAGATAACCGATTGAATAAGCTTGGTATTTCGTTGAGAACGCGGTAGTGATTTGACGAAACGGTGATCAATTTTGACGTAATCAAAAGGGTAAGAATAAAGGTAACTTAACGAAGCTAAGCCGCTACCAAAGTTATCTAATACGAGTGTCACCCCTAATCGCCTTAACTTACGAATAGCCGGTAACATAAATTGTGAGCGCCGATTAAGGTCATTTTCATCAAACTCGAAAATAAGGTTCTTAGCGTTAATGCCTGTCGCTTGAATTGTTTCAATGAGTTGATTGACGAGTTTGGATTGCAACAGGTGATTAATTGACAGGTTTATCGCAATCCTGACGTCTTTATTGGTACTGTTTTCTTGTTGGAATGTACTCAACATATAGCACGCTCTTTCAATCATGAAATTGTCAATTTCGATTGTCAGGCCGGCGTGCTCAGCAACTTGCCAAAATTGTTCCCTTTTCACTTTACCCAATTCTGGGTGTTGCCACCTTATGTAGAGTTCTAAATATTTCCATTCTTTAGTTCCCATATCAACAATAGGTCTGAAGTAGCAATCGAAGCTAGATGACTTTAATGTTTGCCTAAAAGCACTTTCGAGCTCAAGCTCTTGTAATAGCTTATCTCGCATACCTTGATCAAACATGATGAAACGCCCACGTCCCATTGATTTAGCTTGATACATGGCTGCATCGGCATCGCGTATAACTTCGTCTGCACTGCGATAATAGGACTCAAGTAGTGCCACACCTATACTCCCACCGGAGTACATTTCTTTGTCTTCAATAACAAAAGGCTTACCAAGAGAATCCAATATACGATTAGCCACATCTTCTACGTCTTCAAGCATGTCAAAGTTGTCGAGCAATATGACAAACTCATCGCCGCCTAATCTCGCCAATAGGTCATGACCACGGATACATTGACTGATGCGTGTAGAAACCTCGATTAGAAAGAGGTCACCTGCATGATGCCCCATAGTGTCGTTGATATTTTTAAATCGATCCAAATCAATAAAAAGTACAGCGAAGTTATTGTCTTGGTAACGCTTTTTGTTGGCTACAGCGAGTTCAAGCCTGTTACTAAACATGGCACGATTCGGTAACCCAGTTAACGTATCGTGATGAGCGTCATGAATAAGCTTAAGTTCAATCTCT
Source organism: uncultured Pseudoalteromonadaceae bacterium (assembly GCA_964640795.1). Taxonomy (GTDB): domain Bacteria; phylum Pseudomonadota; class Gammaproteobacteria; order Enterobacterales; family Alteromonadaceae; genus M269. The sequence goes on from CAZXIN010000074.1 coordinate 10,346, forward strand.
TTTCTTTCTTCAATCTGCTTCTTGAGATACTCATTAGTAACATTGAGCTCTTCGGTCCGCTCTTTTATCTTACTGGATAACTCTTGGTTGTACCGCTGAATAGCCTCGTTTGCTCGTTTCCTTTCCATTGCAACGGCAATATGATGTGATACAAAACGCAGTAATTCTAGGTCTCTTAAGCTATAAGGCGATTGTTGCTCGTAAGACTGAATAGCAATTACCCCAATCACCTCACCATCAATAAACAGTGGCGACCCTAGCCAAATTGTTTTGGACTGGATCATACTCGTCGGTGTTTGTTGATCCAGCTCGCCCTGCTCATGCAGCCTTTGAGCCTCTTCAGCATCTATTAATGCTGCTCTCCCTGAATTAATCACATACTCAGTTAGGCCGCTACTCAACTCGCGTGAAGCGACCGTTTTGACGACTTCATCACGGTAATAAGGAAACTCTAAACCTGTTTTTTGTTCGTTAAGTACGGCGATATAAAAGTTAGGTGCGCTAATCAAGCGCCCGATAACTTCATGTAATTGTGAATAGAAACTGTCTACTTTAATGTCTACCGTCGCTGATAGCTCTGATATTTCGAATAAAGCTTGTTGTAGCGTCTCTACCTTCTGACGCTCCTGAATTTCCTCTTGCAAGTCCTCATTAATCGTACGTAGCTGCTTGGTACGCTCTCTGATTGTACTTTCAATGAGTTCTCTACTTCTGACTCTATCTACTGTTGTCATGATGTGCTGTGACACAAACAACAGGACCTCTAGGTTTTCTTCTGTATAGCGTTCGGAGGTGTCGTAACTCTGGACAGTCATTGCGCCAACGACTTGTTTCCCTCTCTTTAGTGGGACAGCAATTAAATCTATCGGATCTGCACCTAACAGAGTGATACCGCGTTTGTCAGCCTCTTTGTGGAAAGTCTCCGTCTTCATAAACAATGCCTCACCTGTACGCAAGACATGCCCTGTTATTCCGTTACTCAATTGATCTTTAGGGAGTTTGGTGATGAGTTTTTCGTCGTGTTCATCAACAAAATAAACGAAGTTCACCATATCCTGCTCTTCTTCGTTAAATGCGACAAAGAAATTGCGCGCATTCATTAGCTCGCCAATGATTTGGTGAATAGCAGGGTAGAGTTTAGAGAGCTCACTAATTGAGCTCGCCAATTGTGAGATATTAAATAAAGAGTGCTGAATAGATTCGGAACGTTTATAGCGCTCAGTCAATTCTTGTAGTTGGGGAATTAATGCTCTTAACTCTTCAAGAGATAATTCACTCGACTGATTGTGTGATTCCATAAAACCGACAATTACTCAACTCACTAAGGTAGAAATATAGGGTGATATACTTATCAGATTAAAAGTATCCTATTAGAGACAAAAAGGCCACCTTATAAGGTGGCCAATACTAGATTTTTTGACGAAATTATGTTCTACAAGCCTTCAATCATAAATTCGATTGCTGCTTTGATATCATCATCTGAACAATTTGCACATGTTCCTTTAGGGGGCATTGCGCCTTTACCGTTGATAGCATTTTGCCAAACTGCATCAAATCCCGCCTCTAAACGAGGCCCCCAACCTGCAGCATCCCCTTTTTTGGGGGCTCCTAGAACGCCTGAACCATGACAAGCTACACAAGAGCTGTTGTAGATATCTGAACCAGAACGAGGACCTGCCGCTGCGGCTGATTCTGCTTGAGCACCTGCTACATGAACTTTACCTATAGGCATAATGCGTTTTGCAATGTCTTCATTTGTTTCTTGAGCTAGAGCAATTGCTGAACCCATCAAAGCGCTTAAGACGAGTGCCATTGTAAATTTTATTTTCACGTTTGATTTCCTTCTAGAACCAATAGTAGACATTTTGAATACGCCCTTTTTACGTGACATGATTATAACGAGATCATGAAGGCGAACAACTATTAAATCAGTTTAGACGAGCCAGAATGGACTAAGATCTGTTAATTTCTTCCATTAACCTTTATTCGTAGCAAAAGAGTTCGTGATTCTGTCATAGTACGAGCAATTAAAATTAAGGTTGCTGTACAAGCATTGGCTCAGTATTATAGCGCCGCTTTGCCTAAAGCATCAACATTGCACCCGTAGCTCAGCTGGATAGAGCGCTGCCCTCCGGAGGCAGAGGTCAGAGGTTCGAATCCTCTCGGGTGCGCCACTTTTAAAGGCTTGTAGGCGGAAATTATCTTAGAGCCTCTCTAAATCATCATTTCATGTAGCAGATATGTAGCAGTTGGAAGATATTCATTGAACACTTACCAATAAGCTTCTTCCTTCGTGACTGTATCGTTCTAAGAATTTAAAAAACATAGCTTCATAAAAGCTTTATCCTTTAAGAAATCGAGTTTGAGAACTTTGTAGCTCCGTCTCAAAATGTTCTGCGCAACTAAATCAGGACACTTTTCTTAAGGAATTTTGCTCATACTC
>CAZXIN010000075.1:0-12221 GCA_964640795.1 uncultured Pseudoalteromonadaceae bacterium
ACGGCGGTAACAGGGGTTCGAATCCCCTAGGGGACGCCATTTTCTCAGTGGTTAACGAAAGTGTAATTGAGAGCTTGATAAAGCATAAATATATTGTTCCTAGGAGCAGAACAAGTTTCTGTCCCCTTCGTCTAGAGGCCTAGGACACCGCCCTTTCACGGCGGTAACAGGGGTTCGAATCCCCTAGGGGACGCCATATACAAAAAGCTCAATCACGCAAGTGGTTGGGCTTTTTTGCTATTTAGGGTAATCAAATTATTTAAAAGGCCGTACATAAGGGAGAGAAGCCCTATGGGGCGATGAACGTTATGGATAGTGGAAGCGCAGGCGAAATTCTCTGTCAAAAGCTTCCGGAAAACATTTGAGTATGCCTTGATGTGCAATGTTTGTGATTGTTTTGTGAGATAATAGTGCTGATTGTGATAATTTGATTGCAAAGTATCTAGCACATGAATAGACTACTTTCCCAGTTACGAGTCTTGTTCGTAGCTGAAAAAGCTAAAAAAATAGAAAATAAGATATGGAAGCTATTATGAAATCTAAAAAGGTCTTAGGAACTGCAGTACTTATATCAATGTTAAGCTCAGGCTGTGCAACTATCCTATCTGATGATGAACAAAAAATTAACGTTACAACGTCTAATGGCAAGTCTATTCAAGTAGAAGTTGATGGTCGTACATTTGATGCGCCTGGTATCATTGAAGTTAAAAGAGAAAACAAAGATAAAGTGTTGGTTACAAAGTCTGACTCTTGCGTTAAAGAGGTTAGCATGAACAAAAAAGTCGCCCCTGTGTTTTTTGTGAACATATTGGGTCTGGGAGTCTTTGGTTCAAGTACTGATTATGGTACGCAAAAAATGTGGAGTTATCAGGATACTGTTTCTGTCAACTGTCACTGATGATTTGTAGGACAAGAAGAGGAAGCTTAGCTTCCTCTTTGGTTATAATTTTCTTTTGTTTCAGGACTTTTGCTTTTCCTGCTGATCCTGACGTAATTGAGCAAGTGGCCGAGTCTCCCCTATGGCATGCATTGCTGCAATTAACTGATGGTCAACCTAACCTAAAAGGGCAAGACTTTTTATTGTCTGCTTCAGATTTTTCCCCAAAAAATGAATTGATAAAAACGATAGAGTTACTGCTAAAACACCCTGAAGGGGCCTGTCAGTTTCCTGCAAGAAGGTACTTTATTTTAGAAGCACTTGATTGGCCAAGCCAAAATATCCCCATTGACCATTGCTCAGGTTTTCTTGAATATCTTGACAAAGCACCAGCTGACTCATTTAGCTTGGTTTATACATCTGAGAACCTTTATAGTCCAAGCAGCATGATGGGGCATATCATGCTCAAAATGGATGGTCATAACTATAATGATCAACCAGTCTCTCACGGTATTTCGTTTTTTACAGAAATAGAAGGATTTAATGTACCAAAAATACTGTGGGACAGTTTATTTGTTGGCAAAAGTGGCTTTTTCCAAATAGCTCCTTATCAAGAAAAACTAGATTATTACCTGAACAAAGAACAACGAAGTATTTGGGAGTATAAGTTAACGCTTTCTGAGTCAGATAAAACCTTGATTCAAGCACATTTTTGGGAGTTGAAAAATGTAGCAATACCTTATTTTTTTCATACCTATAATTGTGCAACGGTTACACAACTAGTGATTGCTATAGCAAACCCTGAGCTTGGGCAGCGCAGACAAAATTGGTTGACTCCTCTCGATGTTGTCAAAAACACGCATGCGGCAGGGTTAGTCGAATCAACCGTTATAATCCCTGCGAGTGAGTGGAAATTGAGGATGCTGCAAGAAGCATTACCGCCCAAAACATTAACAGAGATTAGGCATTTTGTTCTTTCTGATGATACTGACTATCCTTCTGCCCTTTCACCGGAGGAGGCTTTTCTGATATCTGAAGCTGCGTCAACCTACAATGAATTTTTGGTTGAGAAAAGAGGAAGGTTGACTGCTCAATATCAAGATACAAAGCAGCAGATAGAAAAACATAAGGGGGATCAATTTCGAGGCTTTAATCTGGATATTTCTAACTATAAAAATCCGCTTGATTCACCTCCTGATAGTCAAATTAGCCTAGGTTTGATTGATATAGAAGATGGGAAAACCTGGTTAGATTTTACCTATTTGCCAGCATCTCATACGATTGAGGAAGATAGCCGGCAGTTTTTTAGCGACTCAGCGCTGCAACTCAGCTCGTTATCTATTTGGTTTTCACCTGAGGATGGAGATATCAAACTGAATGAGTGGTTGCTTTATTCTATGCGTTCTAACTTATCCTGGGATAAATTCACGGGTGGTTTGTCGGGGCAATTGAAAGTTGGGGTGGAACAACACTTTGATGAAACGCTTGACCGAAGTGCAGCTGCTAATATATCGGGTGGCTTAGGTTATGCCTACGAGCTTTTTAAAGGCTTCAGTGTTTACTCATTTTTAAATGTCGGTACAGGATACAGTCGTGGAGAGGGGTACCTATTTCATTACCCTGAGGTGGGATTCTCAATTAATAATAAATGGGATATGAGCACACGTGCAAACTTTAGTATTCACGACAATCAAAGGCGCAGTGAAGAAGTGCTTAAATCATTATCTATTCGTCAAACGTTTTATATCAAATCAAATTATTCTTTTCAGCTTGAGTTCGATCGCCGCTGGAATAACACAATACAGCAAAATCAGTTCGGCATGCGCTTTAAGTATTTGTTTTAGTATGAAGTGCTCTTCAAAAGGTATTTAAAACCTCAACCCCAATGCCTCACAAAGAAAACGCTGTAAAGGCTGGGCTCTTCCGTACAGGCTAGCGACTCTTTTACATAAATCATCTTCGTATAAAAAAGATTCATCTAGTTGGCAGACAGCAATAAAGTCTTTGCGCTTTAATTCTTCGATGAGTGGGTGTTCTTTATCGAAGCCTTTAGGCGGTCTTGAAAGAGAGTCACCAACTAACTCATATTTTTCAGTGAAGGGCTCGTGCTCTATTGCATCTTGATAAGGTGCGGGTTTGGCGACTATGTGATCCCGATATTTTTTTAGCTCATCAGATGCTGGGTGCCAAGAACCAACACCAAGAAATACGTCGTCTGGCTCAATATGTAAGTAAAACCCAGGAGCATGAACGTCTTTCCCTATTTCATGACGAAACTGGATCCCTACATTAGTCTTGTAGGGGGATTTGTCCTTGGAAAACCTGACATCTCTGTAGACACGCATTAAAGAGCCTCCCATTTTTTTGGGAATTGCTTCGTAATGTGGTGATATCAATCGTATCCATGAGTCCATCTCTTTAATGAATTCAAGCGCAGGAGTACGTACCTTATCTTCATAATCTTGCTTATGGTCATTGAACCAAGCTTTGTCGTTGTTCGCCTTCAATTGTTTCAAGAAGGTCATTATCGATGGATCAAAATGGCTAAACATATTTATTCCTCAGTTTAGAGCCTTATGGGTTAATACTTTCTTCTTTCTAGGCCAGTTTGCGAGAGTATCTTGGCGGAAATTTCTTCAATTGAATAAGTGGTGCTATTCAAAAATGGAATATGTTCTCTGCGATACAAGTTTTCTACCTCACGTAACTCCATTTTACACTGGCGTAGCGACGAATACTGGCTGTTAGCCCTGCGCTCTGAGCGTATTTGGTGCAAACGGTCCGCATTTATGGTTAAACCGAACAACTTATTTTTAAAACGCCTTAAACTGGGGGGGAGTTTTAAAATGTCACCCATGTCTTCTTCAGTAAACGGGTAGTTGGCTGCTTTAATGCCATATTGCAATGCCAGATAAAGGCTTGTAGGGGTTTTACCTGAGCGAGAAACACCTGTCAGAATAATATCGGCTTCGTGGAAGTCTTTTAAGTTTGAGCCGTCATCGTTTGCAAGTGCATAATTGACCGCTTCTATACGTATGTCGTATGTCTTTTCATGAATACTGTGTGTTCTATGTTTTAGTGGTTTTGACGGCACACCCAAAGCTTTTTCGAGAGGTGCGACGTATTGATCAAGAAAGTTGTAACTGATTCCCACCGACTTAGAAACAATTTTACGCACATCGATGTTGACTATGGTGTAAAACACTAATGGCCTCTCACCAGATTCCTTAAAACTGTTCTCTATTTTCTCAAGCACTTTCTCAGCTTGTTCTTTTGTTTCTACAAACGGTAGCGTGATATGTTTAAATTCTACGGTAAATAACGACAGCAAAGCATGCCCAAACACTTCTGCGGTAATAGCTGTACCGTCTGACACGTAGTATGCTGTGCGCATAACAACTCCTTAACAATGTTGTAATTTAATTACTAAATTAAATTAAATTTTACTTTCCGTTACAGGCCATTTTAGAATTGGCGCCTCAAAAAGTAGGGTTATTCATCATAATACTATTTATACCAAGTCGCATAGGAAAGTAATCGTTCAGCGAGAATTTTAAACGGACTTGAAAAAGACACTTGAATGATGTGGTAGTCGTTACTTTATGACAGGGTCTTGATTAAGAGACAATGAGCACATTCTGGACGCTCATTTTCCTATGTGGCTTGGTATTATTGAAAATTAAATAGAAACTTTGGGGACGGACTGGTGAAGGTATAGAAGCCTGATAGTCGATAAACGTCCAAACACAGTTTTCACCAACTTAACGTTTTTAGAGGAAATGTCAGTGTTAGATTACGTTCTATGGTATCAAGATTTGGGTATGAACGATGTCAACCGAGTCGGTGGTAAAAATGCGTCGCTTGGAGAGATGATTTCGAACCTTGCAAATGCCGGTGTTCAGGTACCGGGTGGTTTTGCAACGACGGCCGATGCGTTTAACGAATTTCTAAAAACAAGTGGTGTTGAAGACAAGATTTATCAGCTGTTGGACGAACTTGATGTTGATGATGTCAATGCACTAGCTGAAGCAGGTAAGAAGATACGTCAATGGATTATCGATACACCTTTCCAGAAAGAACTCGAAGATGCAATTCGTACGAGCTTTGACACACTTCAGGGGGATAGTGCAGAAGATGTTTCTTTTGCTGTACGTTCTTCCGCTACTGCTGAAGATATGCCAGATGCGTCATTTGCAGGACAGCAAGAAACTTTCTTGAATGTTAAGGGCTATGATTCAGTCCTTGTCGCAATTAAGCATGTTTTTGCCTCTTTGTTTAATGATCGTGCTATTTCCTATCGTGTACATCAAGGCTATGACCATAAAGGCGTTGCTTTGTCTGCTGGTATTCAGCGTATGGTGCGTAGTGATATCTCTTCGTCAGGTGTTATGTTTTCTATTGATACCGAGTCAGGGTTTGAAGATGTGGTATTTATTACATCTTCCTATGGTCTTGGCGAAATGGTTGTCCAAGGTGCCGTTAACCCTGACGAGTTTTATGTGCACAAGCCAACGTTAGCACAGAATCGCCCAGCGATAGTCAGGCGAAACCTTGGTAGTAAGCTAGTTCAAATGATTTACTCAGCTGATCTTGAGCATGGTAAGCAGGTTGAAATTGTTGATGTAGACAAATCAGCGAGCAATAAGTTTTCATTGACTGATGAAGAGGTTATGTCACTGGCTCGTCAAGCCAAGATTATTGAAGAGCATTACAAGCGTCCAATGGATATTGAATGGGCGAAAGATGGTAATGACGGCAAACTCTACATTGTACAGGCCCGCCCTGAGACAGTCCGTAGCCGCGAAGATTCGCAAGTTATTGAGAACTTCAAACTTAAAGGTTCTGCCAAATTAATTGCTGAGGGGCGTGCTATAGGTCATAAAATTGGTGCGGGTACTGCTAAGGTTTTGGCGTCAATTGATGAAATGGATAAGATCGAACAAGGTGATGTTCTTGTCACAGATATGACAGACCCTGATTGGGAGCCGATTATGAAGCGGGCTTCAGCGATTGTGACTAATCGAGGTGGAAGAACTTGCCATGCTGCTATTATCGCGCGTGAAATGGGAATACCTGCCGTTGTTGGTTGTGGTGATGCCACTGATTTGATCCAAACGGGTGACAAAATCACGGTTTCTTGTGCTGAAGGCGATACAGGGTTTATTTATGGTGAACAATTAGATTATGAGGTTGTTACTTCACGTATCGATAAAATGCCTGAAGTACCGTTGAAAGTGATGATGAATGTGGGTAACCCAGATCGTGCTTTTGACTTTGCACGTTTGCCGCACAAAGGGGTGGGGCTTGCGCGTTTAGAATTTATCATTAATCGCATGATTGGTGTTCATCCTAAAGCCTTACTTGATTATGACAATCAACCTGATGATGTTAAAGAAGATATCGATGACATGATGGCGGGTTATGAATCCCCGGTTGAGTTTTACATACAAAAGCTTGTTGAAGGGATCTCAACGATCGGTGCAGCGTTCTCCCCAGAGAAAGTGATTGTTCGTATGTCTGACTTTAAGTCTAACGAATACTTTAACCTAGTCGGTGGACATCAATACGAACCGCACGAAGAAAACCCCATGTTGGGCTTTCGTGGTGCTAGCCGTTATATTTCTGATGATTTCAGAGAGTGCTTCGCTTTGGAGTGCGAAGCTATTAAGCGAGTCAGAAATGAGATGGGTCTAACGAATGTTGAGATTATGATCCCTTTCGTTAGAACACTTGAAGAAGGTCGTCAGGTTATCGAATTGCTTGCAGAACGTGGTTTAGTGCAAGGTGATGATGGTTTGAGAATTATCATGATGTGCGAGCTTCCTTCGAATGCGCTGTTGGCAGATAAATTCTTAGATATTTTTGATGGCTTTTCTATCGGCTCCAACGATATGACCCAGTTAACATTAGGGCTTGATAGAGACTCTGGCTTGATTGCTCACCTTTTCGATGAGAGAGACGAAGCCGTTAAAGCGCTACTGAGTATGGCAATCCAAGCCGCTAAGAAACGTGGTAAGTATGTTGGTATTTGTGGTCAAGGGCCATCCGATCACGAAGACTTGGCTGCGTGGCTAGTAGAGCAAGGCATTGATAGTGTTTCATTAAACCCTGATACTGTTGTTGAGACTTGGTTATACCTAGCAGAACAAAATAAATAACGGTTAGACAGGCTGCCACTGGTAGCCTGTCAATGTCTTAGAACTGTACCTATCTTAACTTTCTTCGCAGTAATAACCTATCAAGCTTTCTTGCAGTTTTACTCATACTATTTTGGCATTTCTTTAGCCACTTCCTCGCAATAGGGTAGTCTATGCTCAATAGCATAAGCCCTCCAATGAGGAAAAGAATTGAACCGGGTAAAATAGCAAATACAACCCCAATGATTATTGCTAATATAGCGACGGTTGTCCTCAATCTTTTTTTCATTTTGCACCCAATGTGTTTCTGCAAACCATTGGCTAAGTATGTGCTTTTTCTCGGATACCTCAATTGATAGTTGTAACAGTCTATGAAGTGACCAGACTTTTGACGCAAAATGAAACATTTAACTTAAATAACTTACATTTAGCAGACATCATATTCATTAGAAATTGTCTATTATATGTAGGGGAAACTAGCTAGAAGTGCATACATAGAATGAAAAACACACTAATCAAGATATTACTGCCTGTTGTGACTTTGGCCATCGGAATCGGGGCGATGCAAGGTATTAAAGCGACAGGGTCAGAAGAAAAAGAAAAAGAAGAAGTTGATGTTCGTCCGTTTGTCACCACAGCAAGTGCACGAGCGGAAGACTATCAAGTCATATTGAGTAGCTTTGGTGAAGTTCAGTCAGTTGAAGATACGATGCTATCTGCCCAAGTGTCTGGTGAAGTGACTAGCTGGCATGAGAACTTTATTCCTGGCGGACTGATTCGTCGAGGGGATGTGTTGTTCAGTATTGATAAGAGTCGTTACGAATCAGCGGTATTGCAAGCAGAAGCTGATGTCAGCGTGGCGCAAGCAAGCCTGATCGAAGAAAAAGCACGTGGCGAAGTGGCGAAACGCGAAGCTAAGACACTACCAAGCCAAAGGGTAACTGACCTCTACTTACGTAAACCTCAATTACTCAGTGCCGAAGCCAATCTCAAGTCAGCACAAGCGCGATTGAAAGTTGCAAAACGTGATCTTGAATACTGTGATGTAAAAGCACCTTATGATGCATTGGTGATCAATAGGAATATTGGTGTCGGGCAATTTGTTAATCAAGGTACTCAAGTTGCTCAAGTGAGTAATATCGAAGCCGCTGAAGTTGTTTTCCCGGTAGCAGGTTTTGATAACGCATTTTTACCAGATCAACTTCATGGTAATGCGGCGTCTTTAATCAGTCGAGGAAACCAGACTTTTGCAAGAGAAGCGACGATTTCTAGAGACCTAGGTGTGGTTGATCAAAGCACGCGTATGGGACAGCTGGTGGTGAGAATTGAAGACCCCTACAGTTTAAAAACCAATGCACATAAAATGCCTTTCGGTACTTATGTAGAGGTTGAGTTTATCGGACAAGTCTTAACGAATGTTTTTAAGCTTCCGCAAGAATCAGTGACCAATAGTACTGTATGGGTTGTGGGTGATGATAAAAAGCTGATCCCCAAGAAAGTGGACGTCATCAGAGAAGAGGGCGCTTTCTTCTTGATAAAATCGGGCTTGAATGAAGGTGATGAGCTAGTGATGACGTTACCAGAGTACCCACAAGAAGGTATGGCTGTTAGGGTTGATGGAGAGCCAGACGATTATGAAAGTGGTTCTCGACTTGCCGTTTTATCGGATGACGAATAGTGAAAGAGGAAGCTGTTATGTCACAAACTGAACAGAAGCAAACGGGGCTTATCGCCTATTTCGCTAATAATTCGGTAGCCGCTAACCTTATGATGGCGTTTATCATCATCATGGGGATCATCAGCTATTTCACTATTCAGCGTCAGATGTTTCCTAACATCGAAATTAACTTTATTGAAGTTGAAGCAACTTATAGAGGGGCTTCTCCTCAAGAGATTAACGAAAGTATTCTCATTAAGGTTGAAGAGTCGCTAAAAGACGTGACTGAGATTAAACGGCTAGTTGCTCGTTCTTTCAGAGGCAGTGGCCGAGTGACTCTAGAGATCAAAACAGATGCAGTGTTAACCGATGTTTTAGACAAGGTAAAGCAGCGGGTTGATAGTATCGCTACATTTCCAGCGGAAATGGAGCCTGTGAACGTTAGGCAGATAGAATTTCAACAAGATGTCATAGAAATGTCCTTAGTGGGAGATGTCCCTCTTTCTGATTTGAAACCCTTCGTTATAGATATTGAGAGGGAGTTACTAGAGTTAGACAACATCTCTTTGGTCAATGCGCAGCCGCCAGATGATGAAATTGCTATTGAGATTAGGCCAGATGTTTTGCGCAAATATAACTTGACTCTCGATGACGTAACGCTGGCGATTAGACGTCATTCGTCAAACTTTTCTGCAGGACAACTCCGTACGGAATCTGGGTTGGTCTCAGTACGTATTGAAAACCAATATTATGATGGGGATGAGTTCCGTCAGATTCCGGTGAAAATTGGTGATAACGGTGGAAAAGTCTTATTACAAGACGTGGCCATTATTAAAGATGAATTTACTGAAGGTGAGCGCTATTTCAAGTACTCAGGCAAAAATGCCATTTTCATGTCTGTTAAAGCGACTCGAGATCAAAATACCATACCTGTAGCCGAAACCGTTAAGAGCTATATTGAAGCACGTAACAAAACATTGCCCGAAGGTCTGCAATTGAAAGTACTGGTTGATATGACCTACTATCTCAATGCGCGGTTGGATATGATGCTGAAGAATCTGGTACAAGGTTCTTTCTTAGTTGCTCTTATGTTAACCATTTTCCTTCGGTTCAGATTAGCATTTTGGGTCATGTTGGGTTTGCCTATATGTTTCTTAGGCGCTTTGATGCTCATGCCTATATTTGGTGTGACCATTAACATCCTATCTTTATTTGCTTTCATTATGGTGCTGGGTATTGTCGTTGATGATGCCATTGTTATAGGAGAAAGTGCCTACACTGAAGTTGAGAAAAAGGGAGGGGGTGTAGAAAATGTTATTCGTGGTGCCAAGCGGGTCGCTACACCAGCCACTTTTGGTGTACTCACAACGATTGCTGTTTTTGCGCCATCTTTATTCTCTTCGGGCCCAGAAGGCACCTTCTTTTACAATATTGCTGTCGTTGCCATACTGTGCCTTGCGTTTAGTTTAATTGAATCCAAGTTAATTTTACCTGCACATATAGCACACACTAAGTTCACACCAATAAAACCAACGAGCTGGCGCGCTGGGTTTAATCGTCGATTCTTCAGTTTTGTTAATGGTCCTTATAGGAATTTTGTTAAACGTTGCACTGAACATCGCTGGTTTGTTTTCAGTTTATTTGTTGCCATTTTGATCATGAGTTGGGGACTAGTCGCTGCTAATCATGTACGTATGGTACCAACGCCTAAAGTCCCTCATGACTTCCCGAGTATTGAGATCGAAATGAATGAAACCGTGTCTGATGAGATAACGATTTCAGCTTTGAGAACCATTGAAAAGGTTATTTACGACATTGATGAAGAGATTGAACGCGAGTACGGGCAGAAGATGATCAAAGATATGCTAGCGTTCAATGAAGGGAGAACGGAAGCACGTTTAGTCATCCCATTAGTTGATGAGGAAATTCGACCTATTGACACTTTTGAGTTAGCGAGACGCTGGCGCGAAGCAATGCCTAGTATACCGGGTATGAAATCATTCAGTGTTCAGGATGATGTGAATGGTGGACGAGATGGTGGAGAATTTGGGTATTTATTATTTGGACCTGATTTAAATACATTAAATGCTGCCGGTTTAGATTTTATTCGTATGCTGCAACAGCAAACAGGCCTGTTTGATATAAGCTCTACCATTGATCCTGCGAGTAAAGAGATTCAATTGGAGTTAAATCCCGTTGCTTTTGATCTTGGTTTAGATTTAGCAACAATTGCCGCTCAAGTAGGGAACAGCTTCTTTGGTGGTGAGGCTCAACGGGTTATTCGTGACGGTGAAGAAGTCCGCGTTATGGTGCGTTATCCCAAATTGACTCGTGAGCGCTATGCTGAGCTCAAATACACCACTATATCAACACCAACAGGACAGGAAGTTATGTTAGGTGATGTGGTTAGCTTAAAAGAGACTGCTGGTATTAGCTATATTAGACGTGAAGGTGGTTACAGTAGCGTTTATGTATGGGGGTCTATTGACGAGCAATTGGTTGAGCCAGACGAAGTCGTCAAAACGATTAAAGAAACGCTCTTGCCTGAACTTCAAAAATCTTTCCCGTCTGTTAAATCGGAATTAGGAGGCTCTATTGAGGAGCAACAGGCGCAGCAAAGTGAGCAGATGATGTTCTTTATGGCTGGTATGCTGATGGTATTTATATTGTTGGCCGTACCGCTAAAAAGCTACTCACAACCCCTTATTATTATGTCGGTGATTCCGTTTAGTCTGACTGGTGCAATCTGGGGACATTACTTGTTTGGTTTAGATTTGAGCACGATGTCGTTTTTTGGTCTTATTGCAGCGGCTGGTGTTGTTATCAACGATAGCTTAGTTATGATCGATTTTGTCAATCAAAGGAGGCGACAAGGCTACGCTATTAAGGACTCTGTTATAGAAGCGGGCTGTGCACGCTTCAGAGCTATCACGCTAACATCCATCACGACTTTCGTGGGCGTATTGCCTATTATGTTTGAAACAAGTTTGCAGGCTCGCTTTGTTATTCCAATGGCGGTAGCGCTTGGCTTTGCAGTGCTCTATGCCACGCTAGTAACCTTGGTTTTAATACCTTGTCTGTATTTAATATTGGGTGATTTAAGACGTTTCTTCTCGAAGCCTTATCGAATGATTTTCAAGAAAAAGCTGCTAGCGGAATCTTTAGTTGAACACACAGGTAGTTAACTTTTGTCTTAAACAAATCGAATAAGCATTTGGAGACAACAATACGTTTAATGAGTAAAGCCATTCATTTGTGAATGGCTTTTTTATTGTCAGTCTTAAACCACCTCCTATGGAGGTGGTGATCGTTCCTGTAGGCTATGCCTGAATAGCGCCCATACTAGATACTCACTTTGTTTGTTACCAGCAATCAAAGGAGTAAATAGTATGAGCCGATATGAATCCGCATCACACGTATTCTATCGATGTCAGTATCACATTGTGTGGACACCGAAGTACAGGTACAAGATATTGAAAGGTAATTTGGGTAAAGAGCTTTATCGAAGTATCTATGTGTATTGTAGTATGAAGAAATGCCATGTGGTTGA
>CAZXIN010000076.1:0-11516 GCA_964640795.1 uncultured Pseudoalteromonadaceae bacterium
CTATCTTCATCCAAATCATTAGAAAATAGGTTCGACAAATCATAACGGCAGTGAATAAGGACATGAGTTCCCGTATTAGGCGTATCAGCATTACAATTAGTCCTTCGGCTGATAAGGTGACGATCTCTGACAGCAATTGGTGGATCATTTGCATCAACAAAGGTAACCGTCACCGAAGCAATATTCGACGTTAATCCTAGACTGTCAGTGATACGATAACGCACCACATCTGTACCATTCCATCCTTTGGGCACTGTGAGGATTATCGATTGACCATCAGTACCCACTTGTACAGGCAACCCACCTTCTGAAACAGCTGACGGTAAATCAATTACTAGTGTGCTTTTATCTGCGTCAATATCATTGTCAAGTACAGACAAAGAAACATCTTGATCAATATGACGTTCAGGCAAGCTTGCGTAAGTATCGTCATTTGCTGTAGGCGCACCCATCGCTGCGTTAGCAAAAAGAGAAGTATATAAAGTGACGAAGATACTGAAACACACAAACTTTGAAAATAGATTCATACTAACTTCCCTTACCATTTATTAAATCGTTCCAAACAATTTCAAATGCCTAGCCATTTAGCTTGCGACTAGTTCCACATTTTTTATCTTAGCAAATAAAAATATACAATCCAGTAATTTTCGGGATACTTTTGTTATATCTATGTTATAAAAAAATCGTTAGAGGTAAATAAAAGTAACAGGGGTGCCCTGTTTTTTGTAAAATAGATGTCTCCATGGGTATCAAATACTTATCACCCAATGTTGACTAATTTGAAATGGCGTTGTTGCTCAAATAGAACGACGAACATGACTGCTGATAAAGGCTAGCACTTATTATTGAATTGCCCAACAAATAGGTATACTCAAGCTCATAACTTTGTCAGCGACTTTTACGTCAGCTAATATATCCATCACTTGAGCATGATAGGTTTGAAGCCTATCTTCGAACCTATCAATTACTGATATCGATATGTATCCGTTTCCAAAGATGAGCCTTGATAATTTTTTACCAATAGCCTGCATTCTTACAGTATGGTATTGTTAACTTGGTTTCTTTACTCGTTATCACGGCGTAACAATCCTTTGTACCCTAAGTACCATCAACACCGAATTGTTTATGTCCGTCCGGTAATCCCACCTAACGTTTAACAAATTCCCATGATGGTAATTGTTCAGTTTCTTAGCCTCATTCACTGGCTCTAACAAAAACATGATGGCGAAGTATACAGGCCGAAAATTATTTTACTTTTTTAATGCCTGATATATTTTTGCTCTTAATACTTTTTGCAGTTCTAAATCAAAAGGCACTTTTTGAATCAAGAAGACGGCTGTTAAATCGGTTACTGGGTCTACCCAAAATAAGGTGCTAGCTCTGCCGTCCCAAAAGAATTCTCCTGTCACACCATAGGCTTCACTTTCATCGACAGGCGGTGCGATTCTTACCGCGAAGTCTAAACCAAAGCCCATTTGTCCTTTGCCCGGTAGCCAGCTTTTATCTTCGAGTACTTTAGGTAGATGATCTTTAGCCATTAAGGCGATAGTTTCTGACTTAAGAATACGTATACCATCAAGCTCACCTTCGTTTTGTAGCATCAATGCAAAGCGCATGTAGTCATCTGCAGTGCTTATAAGACCGTGCCCACCATTTTTTTGTTTTGGTGGAGATTCATAAAAACCATAGACAAGCTCGTCGGGTTCACGAGTGAAAGTACCAGTATCTTGGTTTTGAATATAGACAGGCGTCACTTTGTGTTTGTCACTTTTAGCAACAAAGTATCCCGTATCTTTCATTCTTAATGGCTTTAATACTTTTTCGGTAACGAGCTGCTCGTATTCAATGCCAGAAATAACCTCGGCTAGCCGTGCTTGTATATCCACCGCGGGACTGTATAGCCAGCGTTTACCAGGTTGAAAATGAAGGGGTAGACTAGCGACCTCTTTGCTCAATGTAGCCAGTGATTTATTCGGAGAAAAAGGGGCCAACTCTCTCATTTTTTCTCCAACATAGTTATCTTCCCAGTCGTACCCCATTCCTGATGTATGGCGCATGAGATCGAGGATCGTAATTTCTCTCTCTGCGGGCACTAGTACAGGCTTATTGTTTTTGTCCATGCCAGTGAACACTTGCATGTTCTTAAACTCAGGTAGGTAACGCGATACGGGTTCATCGAGTCTAAACAAGCCCTCCTCATAGAGTGTCATGAGTGTGACGCCTGTAACAGGTTTAGTCATAGAGTAGATATTGACGAGAGCATCCCTACTCCAAGGAATGCGTTTTTCCCTGTCTCTTAGTCCAGCATGACCATAAAAGACTTCTTTACCTTCTTTAAATATAAGCAAAGAAACACCGATAGCCTGTCCGTCTTCAACAATGGATTGCAAGTGTTTGTCTAATAAAGACGAGTCAATAATGGGGTTTGATTCATCGGCACTAACGCCCTGTGCTAGTATACTGCTCAAGAATAAGAAGCCATTTAAAAGTAATAACTTTAGAGTCATATGCTTTATTTCTATGCCTTTAGAAGTGATGAAAGAGAACAAATGAAAGCGCTTTCAAATTGCATTAAGGATAAACAGCATAGTTCGACTATGCAACACCACATTGTTCCTCATTTTATAACAGTGCTACTTAAATAATTTGAGAGTGTGAGAGCTCTTAATGACTGCGTTCTAGCTGAATTTGCAAATGACACAACAATTTCCCTTATAAAAGTATTAAACTTTCAATAAGTCTATGAAAACATGTCTTGTTAAATGCTTAAGCTCTACGGGGAATGTAAATGGAAGCAAAGATAAAAACATTTTTAGAAGATGCGATAACTATTTCTACCGAGAGGTACGAGATTATATGCGCTATTCGCGATGCATTTCTGAATGCTAATTTAGGCTTCACGGAAGGGTTTAAATATGGCGGGATTACTTACAACATCTCCAATGAGTTGATTGGCGGCATTTATTCTTATAAGGAACACGTTTCTATAGAGTTCAGTCATGGTGTTACTTTCTCTGATCCTCATCATATTTTGGAAGGTGGTGGTAAACACCGTCGGCATATTAAAATCAGATCACTCTCAGATATTAAAGAAAAGCTGGTTGTTTCATTTATACAACAGTCTGCTTAACGCTGAAGAAAGCCGCTTCCCTTGCTCAATACTCATGTCGGAAGTCGCTAATTTGGTTTTAGCGAGGCCATACAGCTCCGCAGTTATAGCTGACTAGGTGATTGCCGGCGTCAGCACTGAACAACCCTCGCTCACTCATTGTTGAATAGTACTCAACTTAATCCTGATGCTTTATTGCAAACCCATTAGCTTCTGGATTTGCACCGATTGAGCCAGTGAAGTCAGCGTCGCTAAGGTTAGCACCTTCCCAAATCACATTTTTGAAACGTACGTATTTGAAAGACACTCCACTTAAGTTAGCGTTCGAAAAGTCTACATCTGATACCTCTGATAACTCAAAGTCAGCCCCGCTGAAATCGGCACTAGTCGCGTTTACATTGCGCAATGTACTGTATTTGAGTTTTACTTCATTAAGAGTGGCATTAGAAAAATCTGTTTTGACAACCTGTGTGTAAGACAAGTTAGCATATCGAAGATCCGCACCTTTCATTGCAAGCCCATTTAGCACACCACTAGAAAAGTCAACATCTTCTAGAGTCACCGGCGAATAACCTGAAGAGTTTCTGCGCTCCAACATATCGAGTTCGATAAGAAAGCTCAGCAACTGCTTTTTATCGTCACTGTGTAGCTGTTTTAATATTGCTCGAGTATAGGCCGGTGCCATTTGAGAAAAAGAATTACTTCTATTGTTTGCAGCATCATTCCATATATCTTTTAAGTTAGTATCACCGATGAGTGTCAATATTTGATTCTGATAATTATTGAGCACGGCTTGCTGGATCCTACGATCTTCAATATATATCCGCTGTTCAATGCGTTTTGACTCGATATACAGCTGTGTCACCGTTAGCAATATGCCGACAACAGCCACAGCAGCAGGCAAACCGAAATCTTTAGCTATATCGTATAGAGGTTTTCCGTCAAACATGCCTAAAGTTTTATTCCCAATCAGTTCAAACATTTAATAAGGAAACAATAGTACATACCCACTCCCTTTCAACATGCAAGCACCTTAACTTCGGTATTGCTATTGTTAGAAGCTAGAGCATGACAATCTTTGCTGTATAAATTTCGTTCTAAACAAAGGCTTTCTGATTGCGGTGCGTACTTGCAGGCCTATAAATATAAGTCAAAAGTACGCAGCAAAGAGCAACTCACTCTAGAGTCAGGTGAATAACGTTAACTCTATGAACAATATGACTAAAATTTGGTTCAAACTTAAACTTAAATCCTAGAACCCCTCGATAAATTTCGAGTACCCCTACCCCAAACCTTTGATTATTAACAAGTAAAAATTCCTGGCTTCGTTTTTGCTATTTGGTGGGCTCCAAAACCTAAAAATAAACAAGGAAAGGCTATGAAACATCTACTTATTAATCAAAATCAACAACTTCGTAATGGCTGGTGGATTGTCATATTCATCGCTTTAATCGCTCTATCGCGAGTCATTTACCCGTACGCCAGTGAACAACTCCAAGACTGGGGAGTCACAAAAGAATGGCTTTCACCATTATCCGCTCTCTTTGTTCTTGTTGTAACTTGGATTTGCATGCGCTTGCGACGTCAATCACTTGCTGAAGTTGGTTTCAATATGGACTACAAATGGTTTAGACAACTCTCTGCAGGCATGGGCATAGGCAGTCTGCAAATAGCATTAATCGTCTTACTGATGTTCTTTGCTGGAGGCGTTCAACTTACAGTGAATACACAAGTAATGACGTCAACCATACTGATAAGCCTTTATGCCTTTTTGTTCTCTGTATTAATGGAAGAAATCCTGTTTCGCGGATTCATTTTCCAGCGATTGATAGACGGGATTGGCGTCTGGAAAGCTCAAATTTCACTGGCCATTTTATTCGCAATAGGCCATGTAACTAACCCAGAAGTTAATCAAGACACTATTATTTTTGCCACTTTAGATATTGCTTTAGGCGCTATTCTATTTGGCTTAGCTTATATAAAAACCAAAAGCCTAGCGTTACCCATTGGGCTGCACTTCGGATGGAACGCAGCACAAGGAAATATTTTTGGCTTTAGTGTCAGTGGTTACGAACAATCAGGCATTCTATTGCCAACTATAACTCAAAAACCTGCTTGGATAACTGGCTCTGGGTTTGGGCCTGAAGCCACTCTCTTTGCAGTGTTTATTGATCTACTCTTTATTTTCTTGCTCTGGAAATGGAAAGGAGCTGACGATAATTCCCTTCAACAAAAAGTCGCTTCAGCATAAGACCAAGAGGCTACCGGTCAAACACCGGTAGCCTTTAATAATAAGAGATAGGAATCTTTTACAGTTATCCTTTAAAAAAGCTTTTCTTCAAAAATGTTAATACAACCTAAGCCCTATTATCCACCCTTTCTTTTTATTAAAGCGCCGTGTTCAAACACCTTTGAACGTCAGCAAAATATCAGCAAAAAATCATGTATTTCCATTGCGATTTATTTATGTTTCTACAGATTGGTATTACGCCTCACGTCTTGTTTATCTGACATAAGGACAAAATGATGGACACCAGTTATACAGTTAAAAAAGCACTCATTGCAACGACCATTATAATTGTGGCCATCGGTGCTTTCCTCATTCATGCGTTGGCTGGATTGAGCGCACACCCAATAGTTTTCGCTGAACCACCAGCGTTCGTCGAACAATACGCAGCGAAAATAGGTTATTCAAAGCTATCATCCCTACCAGAGAAACATGAAGCAAGTGGCGAACAGGCTGACGAATCGGGTTCTGCGAAACTGACGGAGAATTTTTCCTACGAAGAAGGTTTAATACATAACGTATTTTTCAATGATGAGTCGTCCGATTTACTTCTGCAACTATTTGCTCACCAAGAGAAAGCGCAGCGGGTAAAAATCGCATCAGCCTTTGCAGCAGTGAATGTTGAATTTGCTCATAATGAAGAGAGCGGCTTTCCAGAAAAAAGAGAGCAATTCTGGACAGATGCAGGGAAACACATTCCTGATATTCAAAATGCGCTGTTTGAAGCATTGATCACGTCTGCTGAAGAAGGGACAATGAACTATATTCCGTACACATTAGCTTGGATGCCAGGGCAAGGTCGTGAAACGATCGCATTGCTAGCATGGGCGGCTGAGCACCATCCTCATTGGTGGGTACGAAGGTTTTCTGTCTTTTTTGTCGTTGAATATGGTCAAGATGAAGAACTTGCCGCGTCACTAGTCAAAAGACGAACTCACGATCCGGATTACAGGGTGCGTAAAGAAGCTCTCGGCCTTCGTTTTCGAAGGTTCACAGGAGAAATTTAACGGAAGTTGCGACTTGCTCGAAGAAGGCAACAGAGCCTATTTGATGCAAGTCACTTATGTTGATTTTGTCATGCTAGTAGTTTGGCGTTTTTCTTATTCGCCTCAACCGCTTCTTCCTGTCGCAGTACAAGTGAGCCTTTGATATATAAACCATCAGGACGATCGATATCATAGATAACCTCTTTATCCGCCCACGATAAAAACGTTTCACGGCTTACAATATAGCTCCGCTTGTTAAAATAGTTATGAACTAACAATTGCACATCAAATCTCGCAAGTTCAGCAACCTCAATAGGCTTTGAATGCCGGTAGTTGCTGACAACAAACTCAATATGGCTTGAGTCAATATCGGTGATTTTTAACAGCAAATATCGAAATCTCGCATCTGAAGAATTATTAACCTGAAAGAAGTCTACAAGATAAAAGTCGTTTATCAGGGGCTTTTCAACCAATGTCAGTCGTTGTTGATGCTGCATTTCATTCCATGCCACATAGCCAGCAAACAGCAGAGCGATTATCCACAAATCACTCACGCTTTGCTTCCACGTTTCAAATCAGAGTCGTTGCCATGTGATCATAGTAAAGCGATTGTGTACTCGCTTAAGTTTATTGGTGAATGGTCAATTTTTCATGTTGAACGGTAATTGGGGTATATCGGGCGCATTGGAATTACACGAAGTAAAGCCGCCTGTGATTTCTCTGTCGTTCAGATTATACCAATAGGCGATATAGTAAATTTGCTTTGACCGAATTTCGGATATCTGGATTTAATCGAGGATAGAGTGTCTCAAAAAAATAAAAACAGACACTCATACATATAAAAACAACGGAAGCCTGCACTCAGTAAGTTTGGGAACTGTGTAAATTTCAGTAGCAAATGAGCAGTTTAAAAGCTACGATTTCGGCTTTATTGATGAATGTCAATGTTACAGAATCTCAACGTTATAACCTGAACCATTCTCCTCAACTTATTTAAAAAGAGATGAAAAACCTTTATGAGAAATAAAATCTATTTAATCAATGGTTCGGAACCCCATTTTCGAGGTAAATTTTCCCGTGCTGTCCAAGATCTGGAAATAGAGCATCAATATGTAGATCTGAAAGAATGTATGTTTCATGTCCATGATGGTGAGCTATACTTTTATGAAAATAATAATATGGTTGACCCCAAAAGTGGTTACTTTTTCATCCGTGAAAAAGAGACAGATAGTTACTTTTGTTACCTTCTAACGGAGTTTCTGCATCAACAGGGGGCACCATTTTCCGATCCTTCAAATCAATCTCATACAAGGTCTGATAGTAAATCGTCTCAGCTATTAAAGTTAACCAAGCACGGAGTGCCTTTCCCTGAATCCTTTATTTGTCGTCCCTATTCATTCACCTTACATAGTGATTTCATCTGTGAACGACTGGGCTATCCCTTTGTAGTAAAACGAGGAGGGGCAAGGGGTGAAGCGGTTTGGCTAATCAACAATGAAGCGGAATTAGAGGCAAAATTCGAAGAAGCCCCCTTCCAAGTGCATTTATTACAGAAGTACATTCCGAACGAATACGATCTCCGTGTATTTGTATTCGAAGATCAAATTCTTGGAGCAATGAAGCGAGCTTCAGTCGATGGTTTTGCGAATACCGCTGTCGACGCCAGTTTTGAGACTGTTGAAATAAGCGAAGAAGAAAAAAATCTAGCGGTACTAGCGAGCCAAAAAGCAGGTGTTGATTTTGCTGGAGTTGATATTGTACGAACGGAATCAGGCCCCATGATTTGGGAAGTGAATAAAACGCCTCAAGTAGAGCGCTTTATACCTGCAACAGGAGTTAATGTTGTAGAAATAATGCTGAAAATGATTAAAACGGGATACTTAGATACTTAAATTTTTATCCTTGATGGGCATTAATTCACACTAAGGCGTCTTAAAGCAGGCTTTGGACGTCCAGCTTTAATAGGGAATAGAAACCCTTGGGAAGTGCAGACTAACGCCCATTTGATACACTGAACGATGTACAACTTCACGGAGCTAAGTGGTTGCTTAGCGTAAAGCTAGGATTTATCCTTCTTACTCCCATGTTTATTCGGATACCCTTAATGAAGCAATATTCTTCAGCATTCTTTATCATGTTTTGCTTTCTCAGTATCGCGAGTTCACATAACTTAAAAGCAGCAGACGAAGCAAAAGACTTACAACCAGCTCAAATTACGTCAAACCATCTGTTGAAGAGCATGGTAAAAGGGATAGACGACCATGACGTGCTGATGAGTGAAGTTTCGATACCCGAAGGCACTATTGTGCCACGCCATACCCACCCAACCGAAGAGTATTTCTATGTGAAGTCGGGAACCGTTATTCTCAAACTTGATAGCCAGCCGACGATAGAAGTTTTAGCCGGCACAGCAAGCTTAGTACCTGCGAATACCGTGCATAGCGCTTGGTCAAAAAGTGGTTTAGCAAAAGTCATTGTCTTCCGAGTCCACCCTCACGGCCAACCAGACCGAATACCTGTAGGGAATTAGAAGGTACTGTCATCCTGTCTAATAGCAGTCAAAAAACGAGTACGAGTTTGTTCCTAATTTTCTCATTGGCGATTTCCCCATAACCTCTCCTTTAGATGCATTCAGGTCAGGTTAGAGAAGAAACTTCGCTCGAGCTCGACAATGCTCACTTATTGAGCCATTGCTATACCAACCCGCATTAGTTGCTGTTTACATTATCAAGAATCTCTTCTTTTAACTTAATAAAATCCACCCAATAGATCTTTGATACCCAATAAGTGCTTTCATCTTCTCTTACTTTTTCTTCACTTCTGGAGAAAAATAGATACCTCCCATCAGGTGAGACCGTGGCAGCACCTTCACTTAGTTTAGTGTTTATTTTAGCCCCTAAACTATAAGACTCAGTCCAAGTCCCATTCTGATTAAAACTAATGAACAAATCCCCATTATTAGACTCTGTGGCTTTTTCAGAATCGTAAATAAGATAGCTTTCATCTGGAGCAATGTAGGGGTGAGCAATAAACCTGCCGTTAGTATTGATAACATCACCCATTTTCTCAATTGAAGCGTACTTACCATTCTGATTGATGGCATAATAGATACCCTCATCGTCAGCACCAACTCTCTCACCAGAAGTAAAATACAAGTTACCTTTTTCCGACGGCACTGCACCCATGATGTAGATATCTACAAACGGCTGCCCCATCAGAATAGGCTCGCCCCAGTCACCATCACTTTGTTTTTCAACATACCATTGATGCAATCTTCCACGCGTATTTGATGTTATATGAGTACCATCCAGAGGTCTCGTACTTCCAAAATAAAGGCGGTTTCCTTTAGGAGTATATCGGGGATGAAAATCCAGATTCTTTTTATTCATTGAAAAGGGTGCTGGTTTAGGTTTTGACCATTTACCATCAGCCAATTTCATGGTGTAAATATTATAATTATCTCCTATTTTCCGATGGTTGAAAAAGAGCTCGGTCATATCAGGACTAAACGTTATCGAAGCAGAAGCATGACCATCAATTGAAACAATGTCTGGTGCAAAAACCAATGGAGTAGTATCGGTTGGAGCTTGACTGCTGAGTGAAGTCAAATTTGACTTTTCGAGCCTTTCTAGCAACCTTTTAGCCAATGAGTATTCGGGATCAATTGCTAGTGCTTTTTCAAACATGATTCTCGCCTTTTCAACATGACCTTGATCTCTGCGTACAACACCCATGCCAAGATAGGACTCCTTACCTTCTGGATACACTTGTAAGGAGTATTGAAAGATCTTTTCTGCGACAACTAAATCCTTACTTCTTACTATAGCGTCAGCACCCAAATTAAATATCATAGATAGTGGCGGCTGGATTTCATATCCATATCGTTTTGACAAATTATCAAAATGTTGCGTCAACTTACCCAAGGTGTCTAAGTTTTCGCGAGGATTAAAGTCCGGATATAGCTCAAGCAGAAATTTTATAAAATCTATCGCTGGCACATGACCTTGGTTCACCAATTCTTCCACTTTATAGGTAAAACTCCCTGGTTTATGCTCCTCCAAAATATTAGAGAATTCAGAAATAGATTCAGTTGTATCATCACGATCATCATCGCTATAAATAATGTGTAAAAATCTGTCTTCTGGAAGAGTTTTTAACAGACCTGACTTTATTTTTTGTTGAAGCACTGCAGGTATGTTACTAAGGGATGGGCTGCTTGCGAAGTAGCTATTAAACAGGTGGGGCTTATTGAGTAGAGTGTAAATACTGAAGAACCCACTGTTAGAGCCACCAAAAAGCATGTTGAACGGCGCAGTCCGGTAGTTGTTGTCAACATGCGGCATCAGTTCGGTCTCAAAGAAGTCAATATAACCATCCGGAATGGTTGTGTCTTGACTTTCCCTTGTAGGCAACAAAATACGATTTCCTTCGGGTAAGTCTACGCCTATAAGTATTATTTCAGGAATCTGTGTCTCGCCCATGTAATCTAGTGTAGAAGCTAGCATAGCGAACCGAGCTCGGTAATTTGAACCCAGCATATACAATACGGGATAGGTTTTCTTGGAACTATCGTAGTTTTCTGGTAGATGAATAGATAGCGGAACAGTTTTGTCTAACACTTTTGACTGAAGTGAAGATATTTCGCCTAAAGTAACCGCCGGCGTTTTTTTGTCAGCAAACGCCTCAAAACAGCTTGAGAGTGCAACTATAAAAATAAAAATCGTTTTATATGAGGTAATCATCAGCAAATCCTTCATTGTTCAAAGTCCCTTTTAAATTAAGGGAGTAAGGCGAATATAAAGAAGTCGAAGTGAAAACACTTGACGCCCTACTGACTTATTACTGACTTCTTGCTGATTTCCATAGGTGGCTTTGTTAGCCTTTAATTCCGGTCTAAAGCGGACCGCCATCGTTTAATTCTGCGCGAGAGTTTTTACTTCCCATTGCGGAGAATAAAGAGAGCATACATGTCCTTTCTCTTCTGGAATGAAACAGCCGAACTCCATTTTAATGGCTTATTTCACGATAAAAGAATAATTAGTTTGGTTGAAATGAACGTGATCATCGACCGACAGCTTTAGACAATTTGCGGACATATCTATCATGTAATTCTTCAACAACAATCTCTTCTAAA
>CAZXIN010000077.1:0-11414 GCA_964640795.1 uncultured Pseudoalteromonadaceae bacterium
TGGCCGTACAGTAGGTGCGGGTGTTGTAGCTAAGATATTAGACTAGTCTAATTAGCACAACCCATTTGAATAAGAGAAAGGCGCTCAATGAGCGCCTTTTTTAATGCTGAAAATAAAAGCATCTGGACAGAGGAGTATATAGGGCAAGAAAATTTATTCATCATATCTGTTTGAATTACCAGCTTTTTCAAGCTGCCGTTTGGTATTCCAATTTACCCCAGCAACCACAACTGACGAACTACTTTAAGTGATCAGAGTTGTTCGATATTGATATTACTTATAATATTTATATTATTGTGTTGATATTGATGACTTTGAGAGCAATTGGGTTGATTTTTAAACGCTTACTAATGATGTGGTGCTTTAGTATTGCTGCACATTCTCATAGTGGAGCCGATATTGTGTCCAAGGAGACTATTTATTGGGGAGTGGGTCATCAGCCACCAAGAGTTATTTTAGACGCTGAAGGTGAACTCAGTGGTCAAGGAGGTATTCAGCAAAAAATGCTAGAGGAAGGGTTAGTTAGCGATTATAACTCCAAGCGTATCATTATGAATTGGGCACGAATACAAGGGGAGATTAAAAACGGCAAAAATGTCTGTGCATCGTTTTTAATGAAAAATGCACAGAGAGAACAATATATTGAGTACTCTCTCCCTTGGCATATTGACTTACCTCACCGTATTGTTATGTCTACTCAAATATGGGAATTGTTGGGAAAGCCAGCGACATTATCCTTAAAAACTTTGTCAAGGAACAAAAAGTTACGAGGGTTGATTGGCCATGGACGTTCATATGGTAACTTAGATCCTATTCTCGAAAGTCTTGGTAGATACTCCAATCTATCGATTATATCAACAGGCCCTATTAATGGTTTAAATATGTTGGCAAAGGGCCGTATGGACTATGTTATTGAGCTTCCTTACCATGTTCGATACTTCCAACAAACCAATGAGTTAGCAGGAAACAGCCTTAAGATGATTGTTATTGAAGAAGCTGGTCCATACAATTTAGCTTATGTTGGTTGCCCTAAAAATAGATGGGGAAAAACCGTTATTGAACATGTGAATGAAGTCATCAAGGACGTTCGTGCAAGAGAAAGTTACAAAATGTCATTAAAAGCGCTGTATTCTGATGAAAAAGATAAAGCAATCATAGAGCGGATATACAATCAGGATTTCTTAGCCATCAATTAGAGCGTGTTGATAGCCCCGATTGCGATAGACGAAGGTCTACGTTTTGCCATCCGTGAAGGTGGCCGTTCAGTAGGTGCTGGTGTTGTAGCTAAGATGTTAGACTGAGTACAGCCAACCTAAGCATAAGAAGACGGTGCTCAACGAGCGCCTTTTTTGTGTCTGCTGGTGCTCGAAAACGATGGTAAATAATCAGGAGTAAGCGATTGCATATCTAGAGAGGCAGTGTTTAAATAATATTTAAAAGTAGCCAGCATTAGTTATTCAGGAGCAATAGCTACGTATCTTTTCCCTGAATGCCATGTTAAATAATTAGTAGGCTTAATGCCCATGAAGGGAAAGGAATCTTGAAATGCAACGCGCGAATAGTAGGTTAGTTGTATTTTCTGGTGCTTTATTCCTATGGGAGCTCTTCTTCTGGCGCATCTCAAACTAAATAAATCCTCTCAGTCGGTCGACTTTGCATTTGCTATTAATCAATTTAAGAATACTGAGGCCCAAATATTGTTATTCGACCATATATAGATAGGGCTAATTGAGTGTTAATTGTAGAAACGGAACAGTAATTTAAAATAAAATGGTAGGAATATGCTGAATATGAGAGCGACCTTGGTGTCCATCATCATACTGGTTTTGATTGGATGCACGGACAGTGAACAGGAAAATAGCCAGAGGAGGCACATTAAGGAATATTACAGTAAGGTTGCTCAAGCCTTGAAAGACTACGCTAAACAGAGCAGAGTGAACGGAAAAGTTGATGGTGTTTATAAAGCTCATTTAGTGATTCTGGATACCCTGAAGAAGGAAAAGAAGCATTTCTCTCAATATAAAGAGGAAGAAAGGTTACAAACAGTAGTTGAATTGTATGACTATGCACTGAGTCACTTATTGCAAAAGAGGGTCAAAATCCTTGAATTGAGTAAGCGAGATAATCCAACAAGTGCGCAGCCGATTCTGAAAAAGATAAAAGATTTTGGCTATTATCGGGAATATCGAGAGCGATCAGGCAATTTGTTGGCCATGTTGAAAGAGCATAAAGCAGTGATAATGGAACATCACGAGGTTGTTAGAAAGAAGCTCCTTGGCGCAAATCTCACCAAGTCGGAAAGAGAGCAAATTTGGCCGGACTTAAACAATATCATTGCTGGTTACGTGCACAGTGTTAGCCCGGAATTAAATATGGTAATAAAGAATATGGAAATGGACATAGAAATAGCTGAACTGTTACACGAAAACAAAGATAGCTACTTTGTAGAGACAGGTGGAACTATGCGGTTTAACACTACAGACTTGTTAAACCAATATAAAAACATATTAGACAATTATGGGTTCAGCCAATTAAATACCGCTCATCTACGCGCCTTAGATGAATAAAGTAGAATCTTTATTTGAATCAAGTTGTAAGGACAGGTGTTGTAGCTAAGATGCTAGACTGAGTACAGCCAACCTAAGCATAAGAAGATGGCGCTCAATGAGCGCCTTTTTTGTGTCTGTTATTCCTGTTCGAAACCAGCCCAGCAATTTATTCCACCTTCTTTCGGGAGTGAATACAGAGTTGCTCTTTCCATGACCTGAATTTTTTGAGCTTTTCTCGATCGGTTTTTAAAATGCGTTAGCGGTACTTAGAAGGGGTAATGACAAAAACTCAACTAATAAAAGGCGACGAGTGTTGTTCACTTCCTGAGGTGTTGTTAATTTGTACTAATGGTACGAAAAATGTTCAACGAGTTGGAGAGGATGCATTGAATAAATGGATACAGCTTTTATGCCTATTACTTATAGGGTTGGCTTTTTTAGCTTCAACACATGCTTCTGAAACCTTGATGCTTTCGAGTAACGACGCTGAGTACCGTGCGCTAAAGATGCAAAGTTATCGAGGGTTACCTCGACTAGGTGTGCCGGATACTGATGGGTTTTTCCCACTGCATAAAGGTAATGCGCAACCTTATTTAAATAGCGATGCACAGCGCCAAGCGCTGGCTCAATATCAATGGGAACGAAAAGAACATGCCAGAGCTCTTTGGTTACTGGTGAACCTAAGGTTTCTTCAGCAGTATCCAGGCTGTTTCTCAGATCTATCAGTCTATCAAGCCCGAGTTGAAAGCTGTGATGGGTTGGTAATACCTCCTAGCAAACAAACACTGTTTCAAGATTACTTTCTTGAAATGATGGCAAATACGATGACAGACAGTACTCGAGAGAAGTTCTACTGTCCTGATGGCAGCAGTTGTAGCTCGGATCAAATTTCGCGAGTGAATATTTCGGCAGAGAATGGGGGACGCCGACCTATTAATGAGTTCGAAAAACGTGAATTATTCTCCGATCTGGTAAGCCAGCAGTTGAGTAAATTCAATCGTATATGGCCAACCCTTACCTTACCTGATGAAGCCTACTTTGTGTCCTTAGTCGAGCTGGGAGATTACAATTTCTCTACCCAAGCATTCAATTTCCGTTTACCGCTACAAGTACAAATAGACCGGCGAGACACGTCTAGTAAGAGCAGTCACCGGTTTAATGCTATCAACTCACCAATTTATACACCGGAACAACCTTTTGAAAAGGAGCTACCTACGCAAGGGTTACTTGTTACCGATATTGGCTTTCCTGCACAGCCAGGAAAGGCACGACAACTCGTCGACGAGTTAGGAAGTCGACGGTATGTCTATGCCGTTATAAAGGTGCGCTTCGAAAATAAAGCACAGCGATTTCTTGATGGGAATTTATTGGCAGCGAGCATGAGAAATTCGTCAGTACCCTATCATCTCGCTGAAAATCAGGTGGAACTCTTCTTTGATGAAGCACTACAAAACTCCTTAGGAAAGGTTCCGGTATCACAGGTTAACCCTAATACAAGCCATGTATCATCAAATAGCGCGCCAGATAGCCGATACCAGTTTAAACCGAATAGCCGACACTTTGATCATCGAGTACTGCACCTACTGCGATTTAAAGAGAGTAATTTGCTGGAGGGTGACCTGAAGGCGATCGCAGATGCCATAGTCTATAACGAAAAGCGTCAATGGCGGACCGTTGCTAGTCGTGAGCAAGACGCGCGCCGGCCTCTACCTCAAGGTAAGACAGCCGAGCAGCAAAAGCGTTTTGCCGACCAAAAAATACGTCTGGAAAATATGGCTAAATGGAATAGTATCAACTGGTTACAGCGGGAAACACTGAGCCCTAGACAGCAAAAAGACTACTTTGACTTTCTGTTAGGGTATTTTTCAGGCTCGGCCGCATCAACGGGGTGGCCCAGCTCCTTAAAAGCAATTCCATGGGGGACAAACTTTTCTTCCATCTTCCCTCGCGGCCATTTTAGTGAAGTAAGTAGCGAAGCAGCCATTGGGGCTGATAAACAGACCAGTAACCTCGTTCAAGAATTCCTTAAAGAGGCTGCTGACAGTCAAAGTGTTGACCACGTTACCATGGTATTAGGTATTAAAGGCATTCAGTATGACGATAAAGCCCGACGGTTGTCTGCTAAATTGCCGATCTTTGAGTTGGGTCAAACAACTTACGTTAAACCCAATGAAACTCATGATAGAGGTTCCAGCCTACTTGCGGCAGAAATTGCAAGAGACCGAACACTCTACAGTTTATCAGTAAGCAATAGACCAGCAGGTGCAGAAGGCCTCGAACCTGATATCAGGCGCTGTAAGTTAAATGCGGGTTCACAATCTCAAGATTGTGTGACTAGCTATAAAGAGTTCATGCAACTTCCGTTTTTTCATGGGATGTTGGCGCTCGATAGAAAATTGTTATTAGATTCCGTTGATTTATCTCCCGAACGCTATACTGAGCTTCTCAATAGCAACAGTGGCAAAGGGTGGCGGATGGTCATTGAATTGAGTCGCCCCAAGATGCATGTAATCCCCTTTGTTATGAAAAACCGAGGAAGAAAGCCAGAAAATGCTGAAGTGCAAACCGTAACAGCCAATGTTGAACGTGTTTTATGGTTAGCACCTAATGGAGAAATCTTGTGGCAGCGAGAAGGGAAAGAACTAGCAACTGCTGTCGAAGAAAAGCGTTTAGTGGCTGATAAAGCAGTTCATGAATATCGCTTCCCAGATGTTGTGCCACTTGTGGATGAGTATGGTCAACTGGATGGTGTGGTAGCCGATATTTTATTGGCAAAATTCGCACCGCAGCGATTGAACTCGCGTATGCTCACAGCGATGTTGAGCGCACGATGGGCTTATGAGTTGAATGAGTCAACGCCTGTTGGGGGACGATTTTTCAAGCCGGGAGCACGCCAACCAGATGCAGAAGACCTCGCAAGGCTGGTTGACGGCTATAAGGCATGGCTGGAACAATTAGGCGAAATACTCCCTGAAAAATTTTCGCTCAAAGTAAAGATTCAGTATGACCGCCATCAATTTACGGTAGCTAATCAGTGTATTGACATACTTGAATCTGAGGGTGTACCTATTAAGAATAGTCAGCGACAAACTAGTCAAGAGCGTCAAGCATTACAAAAATGTGAGAGTGATAAGCGTCAAGCCAATGTTCTGTTTGAGAGATGTCAATCAACGCAAGAAAACATTGTTCGCTTAGAAAAGACGTTGACCGCAGCGCAAACTAAAGGTTGTCGAGCCTCTCAGATTGAAATACTCAGTGACGTTGCTCCGTTAGATGCTTCTTCTATTTCATCACAAGATCTCGAAACACGTTGTGGCTTAGGGGCGCAGGTACCCCTAAATGAACTATCAAATGTGATGCAAAACTGCATGACCGAAGTCTGTGGCGCTACCCCCACAACTATTGGGGAATTGCAGTCTTGGCAAATATGTATCAAACAAGTGACTGAACAATTGCAAACTGTGATGACATCTGCATTGACCGGTGCGGGAAGTTCAAATCGAGCAACAACCTCATCAAATCAAGGTAAGGCAAAAAAAGCACCGAACCAATGCGCTGTCCCTCAACGTGAACTTGCACAAGCCCGCGGTCGCTTTGAACAATATCAGTGCGATACACACCTTGCTGAGCCTACCAATAATATCGACTGTCAGGAGACATTTGCTCAAAATCGTTCCGATTCGGCTGTTGCAAAACTCCTGAAATTCAAAGAGCCAGAGCAATGTGTTGCAGAGGCATTATCGCGAGGCAGTCGATTATCAGCAACCTTACTCCCGAGTAGTCAACCTTATTTAGACACTATTGTTTCTCTAGCGTTTGAGGTTGATGGTTTAGCGATACCCTACGAACCACCGGTTCCTAAACACCCACTGTTAACGACCGTATCGGCAAATGTTGTGATACGAGTCACGGATATAGCGCAAGCAAAAACCGCACAAAATGGGATAGTGCTTAAGGCAGACGTTCTTCAAGTAGACTACGAGCGGCTAGCATTGAGTTTTTAAAGGCTTTATCAATTCTCGTGATGAAAAATGGTCCCCAATGAAGTTATTTATGTGGAAGTGCATGGAAACTTCCTTCTTCCTTTAACGCATCTTTCCATCACAAAACAATCATTAATCTCTTCGTCGCTTTTTTTTCGGATGAAGAGTCGGTAAGGTAGCGCATTGCAAAAATACCTATCGATAGAGAATGCTATGTTAAGAGTCTTGTTTTTACTTCTATCTTTCAGTGTCGTACTGGACGCGAGAGCTGAGCTTGAATCTGTGCCTGACTTTACACAAGGGATGCAGCGTCAGTCTGGCTATTTTGATTTTTATTATGATGAACAAGGAGACAAAGTTTATCTAGTTGTTGATAAGCTTGATACTGAGTTCCTGTTTCAAAGCAGTTTACCGCAAGGTGTGGGGTCGAATGATATTGGGCTCGATAGAGGGCAACTCGGCGAGGCGCGTGTTGTTAGATTTGAACGATACGGCAATAAAATATTGTTAAAGCAACTTAATACTGAGTACCGTGCGAGTTCGTCGAATGAAGCCGAAAAGGCAAGTATTGATGAAGCTTTCGCTGATTCTGTCATCGCTGGTTTCACGGCAGAAGCTCAGAGTAATGGTACTTACCTTATTGACTACACAGACTTCTTATTGACGGATGTCCACGGCTTGTCTAACCAACTGAAAGATAGGCGACAAGGTAGTTTTAAAGTGGATAAGAGTCGCAGTGGTGTTTACTTACCACGAACAAAAGCTTTCCCTGAAAATACAGAGTTTGAAGCCTTAATAACGTTTGGTGGCGGTGGTGCAGGTGACTTCTTAAGAAGTGTAACGCCCGATGCATCAAGTGTTTCGGTTCACTTACATCATTCGTTGATTAAATTGCCTGACGACAAGTACGAAACACGCGCTTTTCACCCTTATTCGGGCTTTTGGAAAGTGGAATATCAAGACTATTCAGCACCGATTGAAGAATCTATGGCTCAGCGTTATATTCCTCGCCATCGTTTAAAGAAGAAAGATGCCAATGCCCAATATAGTGATCCGGTTGAACCTATCATCTATTACTTAGATCCTGGTATCCCTGAGCCAGTGATGGGAGCTTTACGTGATGGTGCGTTATGGTGGAATCGGGCTTTTGAATTAGCTGGTTACAGGAATGCTTTTCAAGTGAAAGTGTTACCTGAAGATGCCGATCCTATGGATGTCCGTTATAACGTTATTCAATGGGTTCATCGCTCCACGAGGGGATGGTCTTATGGGGGTTCAGTGATCGATCCTAGAACAGGTGAGATCATTAAAGGACATGTAACGCTTGGCTCGCTCCGAGTGCGTCAGGATTACTTGATTGCTCTAGGGTTAACGAGTCCGTTTGATAGCAACAACGCGAGCACTGACGAGCAACTACAACTTGCATTAGCGCGTATTCGTCAATTATCTGCACACGAAGTAGGCCACACATTGGGTATTGCACATAACTTTGCAGCGAGTGAAGACGGTCGGGAGTCTGTCATGGACTATCCTCACCCTTACGTGACGCTCAATAATGGAAAAGTCGTACTTGACGATGCATATGATGTTGGCATGGGGGCTTGGGACAATTATGTGATTTCATACGGTTATCAGGACTTTGCAGGCTCTGTAAACGAAGAAGATAAGCTTAAACAGCTGATTCAAAGCGCGCGTTCGAGAGGTCTTGGTTATATTTCTGATCCAGATGCAAGAGCCGCTAATAGTGCCAGCAGTAAGGGACATTTATGGGACAGCGGTAGCGACCCAGTTGATGAACTCAAGCGTGTCGCACAGGTTCGAAAAGTCGCATTATCCAATTTTGGCCTGAATAGTATTAGTGAAGGAACAGCTTTATCTGCATTGGAAGAGTCACTTGTACCTATTTACCTGTTGCACCGTTACCAAGTCGATGCTGCTGCTAAATTGATTGGTGGCGTAACCTATGAATACGAAAGTAAAGGGGATTATGCCTCACCAAAAGGCGTTACTGCTGTTGATTCAACACAGCAAATTAAAGCACTTGAGGCGCTTATTGAAACCATGACGCCTGAGTTTTTGACGTTACCGGATAACCTGTTGAATATCATCACACCGAAAGCTTATGGTAATCGACGTAATCGTGAGAGTTTTAAAGGGAGGACTGGGGTCACATTCGATGCATTAAGTGCTGCAGAGTCTGCCGCCGGTTACACCCTGACATTGATTATGATGCCCGAGCGCTTAAATCGTTTATCGCAACAGCATGCGAGGGACAATAGTAAACCGAGTGTTAGTGATATCGTTGCCAGATTGATGAGTAAATCAATTCGTTCAAGTTCTAAGTCGGCAATTCAAACTCGGGTGAATTATGTCGTTTTGGATACCTTGGTTAACGCAATGGATAATGAGCAGTTGGCTCCAGAAGTTAAAGCTGAGTTGCAGTTTCAGTTAATGCGATTACATGACTGGTTAAAGTCTCAATCAGGTAACATGCATGCTGCTGTTATGTCGCAATGGCTGGAATTACTCTGGAGTACTGGGGAATGGAAAGGTTCAATGAATGTGAAACCGCTACCACCTGGATCGCCCATTTAATATTTAACTGAGTGCCCTGTAAAAGGGCTTTGACAAGGAATTGTGGGAGCAGATTTATCTGCGAATTACTTAAGATGTCAGTAACATTCTAGGTTAAAATCTGTTCCACAAACATTTATTCAAACATTGGGGTTATTAAAACATTTAAATGTTTTACAAACGCCCCATATAACAATAAGAGTAAAGCTTGTATAAGATACTTTAGTAGGTATAATACGCGTCCCTCCTCGCAAGTGACTATGAATTTCCCTCGAAATATTCGATTTTCACAAGTGAGGTATACCCAAAACAGTGGTGACACATAATGCTGTTGAGCAAGTGTTTCCAAGGGTTACGGGTAGATAACTTAATTTTAAATTTGATAAGAAATAGCGCTAGGGGTGTAGCTCTAATTGGTAGAGCGGCGGTCTCCAAAACCGAAGGTTGGGGGTTCGAATCCCTCCACCCCTGCCAACGATTGCTGGTTGAATAGGTAAAGACATGAGTGAAAATATAGAAAACCCCTCGAATCCTATGGATGTCGTCAAGTGGGTGTTAGCAATCGCGTTGCTTATGGGTGCTGTTGCAGCTAATCAGTACTTCCCTGAATTGTCTGTTTTGTATCGGGCGCTTGGTATTGTTGCGTTAGTTGCTATTGCATTGTTCGTTGCTGCCTCAACGACAAAAGGTGCACAGTTTCTTATTTTTGCAAAAGAAGCTCGCACTGAAACACGTAAGGTCGTTTGGCCAACAAGACAAGAAGCAACACAAACAACGATGATTGTTTTAGTTGCGACATTTGTTATGGCTCTGCTCTTATGGGGCCTGGATGGTATTCTTGTTAGACTTGTTTCCTTTGTTACTGGATTGGGGATTTAAGCCATGTCAGACAAAAAATGGTATGTCGTACAAGCCTTCTCTGGTTACGAAGGTCGTGTACAAAAAACATTATTAGAGCATATTAAATTACACAGTATGGAAGATAGCTTCGGTGAAGTGCTAGTGCCTACCGAAGAAGTTGTTGAAATGCGAGCAGGGCAAAAACGTAAAAGTGAACGCAAATTCTTCCCTGGTTATGTGCTTGTACAAATGGACATGAACGAAGATAGCTGGCATTTGGTAAAGAGTATTCCACGTGTACTAGGTTTTATTGGCGGTACAACAGATCGTCCCGCACCTATTAGTCAACGTGAAGCAGATGCGATATTAAATAGGCTTCAAGAATCTATTGATAAGCCTAAGCCAAAAACGTTGTTCGAAGCTGGCGAAGTGGTCCGTGTTACCGATGGTCCGTTTGCCGACTTTAACGGTGTTGTTGAAGAAGTTGATTACGAGAAAAGCCGCTTGAAAGTGTCTGTCCTTATTTTTGGTCGATCGACGCCAGTTGAGCTAGAGTTTGGTCAAGTTGAGAAGGGTTAAATTCGGGTTGCTGCTTTAAGGCAATTTCGAGTGATAGGTCATCCCCATAATTTAAGCTATCTTCCGTTGAGCGTGAAAAAGACGATAACTTAATTTATTTCTAAATAAGACCAAAAATTAAAAAAGTCAACATAAGTCTTGCAGTAGGGCGCGAATTTAGTCTATAATTCGCGCCCTTTTTGTAATACGGGAAGCCGTTTGAGCAACCATACTCGGTGTTTGCGAGGCGTTTAACCCACATTTGAGAGAAGAAAATGGCTAAAAAAGTTACTGGCTTAATCAAGCTACAAGTCGCAGCGGGCGCTGCAAACCCAAGTCCACCAGTTGGTCCTGCTCTAGGTCAACACGGTGTAAACATCATGGAATTCTGTAAGGCGTTTAATGCTAAGACAGAAAGCTTAGAAAAAGGCGCTCCTGTTCCTGTTGAGATTACAGTATATGAAGATCGTTCATTTACTTTCTTGACAAAA
Organism: uncultured Pseudoalteromonadaceae bacterium; assembly: GCA_964640795.1. Classification (GTDB taxonomy): domain Bacteria; phylum Pseudomonadota; class Gammaproteobacteria; order Enterobacterales; family Alteromonadaceae; genus M269. The sequence continues at coordinate 10,996 of CAZXIN010000077.1, forward strand.
ACACCTCCTGCATCATTTTTGTTGAAAAAAGCTGCTGGTATTAAGAGTGGTTCTGGCCGTCCTAACACTGAAAAAGTAGGTACGGTAACGCGTGCGCAATTGGAAGAAATTGCGAAAACAAAAGAACCTGATTTGACTGCGTCGAGCTTAGATGCAGCTGTAAATACTATTGCTGGCTCCGCGCGCAGCATGGGCTTAATGGTAGAGGGATAAGACATGGCTAAATTATCAAAACGTATGCGCGCTATTCGTGAAAAAGTTGATGTTGCTAAAGCATACGAATTCAACGAAGCAGTGACTTTATTAAAAGAATTCGCAACAGCTAAATTTGCAGAAAGTGTTGATGTGTCTGTTAACTTAGGCATCGATGCTAAGAAATCTGATCAGAACGTTCGTGGCGCGACTGTGTTACCTAACGG
>CAZXIN010000078.1:0-10825 GCA_964640795.1 uncultured Pseudoalteromonadaceae bacterium
AGCGTGAAGAAGTAGAGCGTGGTCAAGTATTGGCTAAGCCTGGTTCAATCAACCCTCACACTAAGTTCGAGGCAGAAGTTTACGTACTAAGTAAAGATGAAGGTGGTCGTCACACGCCATTCTTTAAAGGTTACCGTCCTCAGTTCTACTTCCGTACAACAGACGTTACTGGTGCGGTAGAGCTTCCAGAGGGTGTAGAAATGGTTATGCCAGGTGACAACTTGAAGTTCAAGGTTGAACTAATTGCCCCGATTGCGATGGACGAAGGTCTACGTTTTGCTATCCGTGAAGGTGGCCGTACAGTAGGTGCGGGTGTTGTAGCTAAGATATTAGACTAGTCTAAATTAGCACAACCCATTTGAATAAGAGAAAGGCGCTCAATGAGCGCCTTTTTTGTATCTGCTGTTTTACTTTCTCCAGCTGAAGCCCAGATCATAGGTACACACAATCCCAATGCGGATACAGCTTTAGTGAATTGACCAACCCTGCTCTCAAAGGACTTCTGACGATATGGCGCATGGCTTTGATGAGTTCCTCTTCTCTTTGTATGCATCTCTCCTGAAAACCAACCTGCCATATTTTATGAATGCCATTACGCTGCTTGTTGACGGCTAGTGCCGCCCTGCCTTTAACTCTCTCTACAGTATTGTTCAAGTTGTAGATGTACCCTAGTTTAAATAACCAATGGAAGTGTGTAGGCATAACAACGAACCCGACAGTTTTTGTCGCTTGCTCGTTATCGGATAGCCTTATAGAGCGCACTAACTCGCGCGCAAGATGAAAATCTGAAAAAACAGGGGCTTTTTTATGAGTGATTGAAGTTATCGAGTAAGTGCATTCACGCAATTCCTTTGCGTAGGTGTTCATAACAATTCCTTTTATTTTTTGTTATCAAAAGAGTAATGCGATCAGAGAGGATGTGCTAACTCTATTGGTACAGCTTTGTTATTTGTCTGCGATCACGCCTATTAACTCGTGCAAGTAAACTAATATTGCCGTCTTTTCTCATCAAAAATGTGTGTTCTTTGACCGTGTGATGTCAGCTTGATAGCATCAGTACTATTGATTTAATGTCGATAGACATGCCCACATAAGAAAAACAATGATCAAGCACTCTCCCATCTTAAAAGCGTCTTTATTGTCACTTGTTCTATGTCTCAGTGCATGTGATGGCAAACCTGAGCTGTCAGCCTCTATTTCAGAGAAGTCGGCGTTTGCTGCTAGAGCAGAGACTATTGAAATTATTCGAGATGACTTTGGGGTTCCACATATTTATGCAAAGACAGATGCTGACGCAGTATTTGGGCTTTTGTATGCGCAAGCAGAAGATGATTTTCCTCGTATAGAGCGCAACTATATATGGGCGACGGGAAGATTAGCGGAAGTTGAGGGAGAAGATGCGCTGTTTAGTGATTTACGAGCTCGCTTGTACATGACGACAGATGAAGCAAAAGCTGCCTATGAGAGTGCACCGGAGTGGTTAAAGGTTTTATGTCGGTCTTTTGCTGACGGTTTGAATTACTACCTTGAGACGCACCCAGACGTTAAACCTGCTCTTATTACACATTTTGAGCCTTGGATGCCGATGTTTTTCTCTGAGGGATCTATTGGTGGTGATATTGAACAGATCCCATTAAATGGAATAAAGGCGTTTTATGGGGAAAAAAGAAACGCGCCACGCAAAGCAAATATTGATGACTCAGAGCCTAGTGGCTCCAATGGCTTTGCCATATCAGGCGATCTGACTAAATCGGGTAACGCTATGTTGTTGATTAACCCCCACACATCTTTTTACTTTAGGGGAGAGGTGCATGTTGTTAGCGAAGAAGGGTTAAACGCTTATGGTGCTGTAACTTGGGGACAGTTCTTTGTGTATCAGGGATTCAACGAAAAAAACGGTTGGATGCATACATCAACGCGTGCAGATTTTATTGATGAGTTTGTAGAGGATGTCTTTGAAGATAATGGCCAACTTTATTATCAGTATGGCAATGAGAAGCGCCCTGTAGAAGTGTCGTCAGTGACTTTAAAATACCGCAATGGCGATAAGGTGTCTGAAAAGACATTTCCTACGTACCATACGCATCATGGCCCAGTAACTCATATGATCGATAACAAATGGGTGACTACTAAGATTAATTGGGATCCTGTCAATGCATTGCAACAGTCTTATATAAGAACGAAAACAAGTAATCATGATGAGTTTAGAGAGATGATGGATATCAGAACTAACTCATCAAATAATACCGTCTATGCAGACGCTGATGGGACTATTGCCTATTATCACGGTAACTTTATGCCGAAGCGTGACCCTAGCTTTAATTATTCGGAACCAGTAGATGGTAGCAACCCTAAAACGGATTGGACGGGCTTGCATACTGTGGATGAAACTATCTCGATTGTGAACCCAACAAATGGGTGGATTCAAAATGCTAACTCAACGCCATTTACAGCAGCTGCAGATTATAGTCCGAAAAAAGAGGACTACCCGACTTATATGGCCCCCGATGCTGAGAACTTCAGAGGGGTTCATGGTATTCAAGTGCTCACTGGGCGTTACAATTATACGTTAGATAGTTTGATAGAAGCCGCATATGACCCCTACTTACCAGGTTTTGCTGTACTGATGCCTGGGTTAATTGAAGCATTCGATCGTGCGCCGTCAAAGAACACCACCATACAAGGCGCTATCGACTCACTGAGAAATTGGGACTATCGCGTTGGCGTAGATTCTGTACCGATGTCCTTAGCTCACTTTTATGGGATGAATTATCGTGCAACAGGTAAATCTCCTGAAGGGCTCAGTGGTATGGAGCGTTTGACGTTCTTTGGAAAGCAGTCGCCCGACGAAGAACGCTTAGCTATCTTTCAGCAGACAGTGGAGCAACTCACGAGAGATTTTGGGAAATGGAATACACCTTGGGGAGAAATCAACCGACTACAACGCCTTAGTGGTGATATTGACGCTGGGTTTGACGATGATAAGCCGAGTTTAGCTGTTGGACTTGCTTCAGGGCGTTGGGGTGCATTGGCTGCTTATGGTTCCAGAGCAGGCGACAATACTAAAAGGTTATATGGTTACCGAGGTAATAGCTTTGTTGCTGTAGTTGAATTTGGTGAGAAAGTTAAAGCTAAAACGCTATTAGCTGGCGGTCAAAGTGGTGACCCAAAATCACCTCACTTTTATGATCAAGCTCAGCGTTATGTTGATCATGAATTCAAAGATATACCTTACTACCGTGAAGACGTTGAGAAACGAGCGGTGACTCGGTACTCACCAGGTCAACAATAGAAAAATTTTTAAAACCTGTTTAGTGGCAGCTTACCTAATAGCTGCCTTTATTAGTTATGAAGGAAAGAATTAGAATGAAAAACTTTGTTAAGGCTTTAGTTGTGGCTAGCGTGCTAAGTGCATGTTCTGCGACCTCAACAACGTCGTCGCTTCCAACAGTCGATGTGCAAACGCTTTCAGCGAGCAGTATCGCGCAAGGTATTGCTCAAGGCAGAATGTCATCTGAAGCAGTTGTTGCTGGTTACCTAGCTCGTATAGAGTTATTGGATAGCAAGACACAAAGTATTATTGCGCTTAACCCTAACGCATTGGCGGAGGCTCGTCAGCTCGATGCAGAAGCTAAACAAGGGAAGCTAAGAGGGCCATTGCACGGTGTGCCTGTGCTTGTTAAAGATAATATTGAAACCAAAGAATTACCGGCTACAGCAGGCTCATTGGCACTTGTTAATAATAATACAAAACGAGATGCGCCTATTATTGCTGGCCTGAGAGAGCAGGGTGCAATTATCTTAGGTAAGACTAACTTGTCAGAGTGGGCTAACTTTCGTTCGAACGGCTCGATTAGTGGATGGAGCGGGATCGGTGGTCAAACACGCAATCCCCACAGCTTAGACAGAACATCGTGTGGCTCTTCTTCTGGCTCAGGTGCTGCCGTAGCAGCACAATTTGCACCTATGGCCATTGGCACGGAAACTAATGGGTCTATTATGTGTCCTTCAGCCATGAACGGTGTTGTTGGTTTTAAACCGACTGTGGGCATGCTATCGCGTACGCATATCGTACCTATATCATCAACGCAAGATACCGCAGGACCAATGACTCGCAGTGTTAGAGATGCAGCGTTGATGCTTAATGCAATGTCTAGAGCCGATAGTGCTGACTCAGCGACCACGCAAGCGGGAGCTAAACGTCCTGACTTCGTTGCTGCTCTTGATAAAGATATCAAAGGTATGCGTATTGGCGTACTACGCTGGGCACAGGGAGACAGAGAGGCGATTACGTCTGCCTTTAATGAAGCTGTGGAAGTCATTGGAGATCAAGGAGCCGTCTTGGTTGACATTAATGAATTCTCACCAATGGATGGTATTGGACCTGCTGAGACACTCTTGTTGCAAACAGAGTTTAAGCATACGGTGAATGAATACCTCAAGGCGGCCGCACCAGCAGTTAAGCATCGTACTTTAGAAGAACTCATTGAATTCAATAAAAACAGCGCTCGTGAACTTGCATTGTTTGATCAAAGCTTATTTACCGCTTCTCAAGAACGTTCTGGCATTGATTCTAAGGAATATAAGGAAGCACTTGAGCTTCTACTCACCGCCACACGAGAGAAAGGCATAGACGCTTTATTGAAGGAGCATAATGTCGATGTGATTATCATGCCGTCAAGACCTGCTGCTTTCTTAATTGATTCTGTCTATGGAGATAATTATCCGGGTGGTTCAGTGGGTGCTGGGTGGATGCCGGCAATTGCAGGGTACCCTATTATGACAGTGCCTATGGGAAGTGAGAAAGGGTTGCCGCTTGGTTTAGGTATTATGGGAACCGCTTGGGATGATGCTACGGTTATGCGTGTTGGCTATGCATACGAACAAGCTACACACAAAATCTTAACGCCGACTTTTGCTGAGAGCGCTTTCGAGTTATCAGCGACCAAGGAAGGCTTAAAGAGGCTTAATAAGTAACAGAGGTTTATGGTGGCATAGCGGTTGTGCATCAAGCCTGTGCTATAGAGTGATTCACAACAGATATAGAGAGCCAAAGGGCAGCCGATAAGGTTGCCTTTTTTATTTCATAATACGAGCTGAATATAATATCTTTGTGCTTGCCATCCTGAACGCTATCTTAAATACTGAATTCACACATAGAAATGTAAGAGCTAAAGGTACCTATGCAATATATAAAACTCGGAAGCAGTGACATCAAGGTGTCAACTATCTGTTTAGGAACAATGACATGGGGTGTTCAGAATACTCAGCAAGATGCTAACGAACAGATAGATTATGCGTTAGCTCAAGGTGTCAACTTTCTCGATACAGCTGAGATGTATGCAATCCCACCTACACCTGAAACCTATGGTAAGACAGAGGAAATTCTAGGCCATTGGTTGTCAGCTAATAAAGAAAAGCGTGATGATATTGTTATTGCAACCAAGATTGCTGGGAGTGGACTTGATTGGATTAGAGGCGGTCAGGAAATAACAGGTAAAACGGTGATAGAAGCGGTTGACGCGTCTTTAGAACGTCTACAGACAGACTACATTGACTTGTATCAGTTACATTGGCCGAATAGGAATACACCTCACTTTGGTCGGCATTGGCCGGGTATGATCAAATTTTCGGATATGGATAGAGCGAAGCAATCCGCAGGTATGTTGGATATTCTTAGAGGTCTTGATGAGTGTATTAAAGCCGGAAAAATTAGGCACTTTGGTCTTTCTGATGACACGACTTGGGGTATCAATGAATATATCCGCTTGAGTGATAAACATGACTTACCAAGGCCTGTATCAATACAAAATGAGTTTAGTCTTGTAAAAGCGGCAGACTGGCCTTATTTGATTGAAAATTGCATTCATGAAGATGTGGCTTACTTGCCTTGGTCTCCGTTGGGTAGTGGTATGTTAAGTGGCAAATACCTTGGCGGTGCGAGACCACAAGGGAGTCGTTGGTCGTTGGTGCAACGTCAAGGCTTGTTTCGTGACAATGAGTTGAGTGATCAAGCAGTCGGTGCATATGTTGATTTAGCTAAGCAACTTGGTATGACGCCTTCACAACTGGCTTTAGCATGGTGCAAGCAAATAGACGGCGTGACCTCGACCATTATTGGAGCAACGACTATGGAACAGTTAAAGGAAAATATACAAGCCTTTGAGATTGTTTTGACCGAAGATATGTTGCAGCAGGTTGGTGAAGTGTTTAAGCGTTTTCCTTTACCTTATTAGTGATAATATATACCTTATTTTCTTTAAGGAGTATAGGAGCGGCTTTTCGATCTTGATTCCAGATTTCGTTTTGTCCTCTCCTTCCACTCGTCTTTTATAAATAGTCTTATATTTCAATGTTTTAATCTTCGTTATGGCTGTGTTGTTAACTTCATTAGTAGCCAAGGTACGAAAGCAAAAGAAATATATGCGAAGTGCCTTTGATGTTTTTGGAATAAATCAAGACTTACAGAAGCCCCCCTCAATCTTTCCATGCATTGCCTTCCGCTTATCCCACCTTTTTCAGCTCTAACTTTACATATACTGTTTGAAGGTAAAGAATGATACTTTTTATAGGTTAAACGCTTTTGTACCTTCGCGTTTAGTATAGCCTTAGTAGTTATCCTCCCAAGTATCAGACTTAGCAGGATTAAGTGAATAGCTTTCATGTGTTTACATGATTTCAGTCTAGCCCCAATAGTTTGGATAATGTTTTTAGTGCATCAAAAAAGCTAGATGTTAGGAAAAAACCAATTCCGCAAAATATAAAAAACGATACTGTAAAGCCAATACTTACAAGTGTTTTATCATAAAGGTATTTCTGAATACTCGACATTACACATTTCTCCTTGAGTACTGCCAAAGCTAAGAGCTATGGCAGTGGTATACTATAAAAATAAGATAGGTGCAACTATCTCTCATCTAATAAAACTGCGGCAGCTACAGCAATACCTATTCCTACAGCGAACCCTACCGGACCGCCAAATCTAGCTCCTGCGGAGATAAACCTAGCAGCAGTTCGTAAAGTAGTTCTATTTATACCTCCTCCACTAACTAGCCCGACTTGCTCTAAAGATAACTCTTGCATATGATCTCTTTGCTCGAATAAATTCATTTTTGACTCCTATTGCGCTCAATAAAGCTTTTTAATTGTTTGGAATGCTTCAATCGCTCTGCCTCCTGCAAAGTACCCTGCTCCAACCCCACCTATAAATCCACCAACAAATCCTGCTACTTTAAGGCCTACACCAACTGCAGGGGGAATCAAGAAAACTACCCCACCGTTCACAGCATTAATCTGAGTAGCTGATAGCTCTTTAATTTCATTCATAGTAATTACCTTATTTAATTTCCATTTTCCTTAGTACTATTACTAAGTATGTCCATTATGATTAGCGGTGTAGCATAGAGAAACTGTACTGAGGTACGGTTTTGAATCGCGACTAAAAAATAAGAAACCCCTCAGCCGCTCTTGGCAGCTACTTCCATAATTTATTGCTGGTGGTAGGTTATTAGAATCATATTTTTTACAGAATACTTGATATAATCAAGTACATTGGCTCTTGCATTGCCCTTCATCAAATAGACATCCGTTTGACACATTCGTATTGCTGCACTCGAAAAACTCTCTGTAAGGGCATGCTCTTGGCAGCCTTTTGGTCGGTTTATATTTGGCTCAATCTCATTTGCTTTTTAGGCAATTTTGTCTAGTTTAGTGACCACTGGTGCTTTCATATAAGGTCAAAAATTTGTTTTGGTTCTTAGGAGGTATATTTTATTCAGCAAGTTTTATCAAGTAGCTGTAAACCTGCAAACGGGAGGATTAAAGAAATGTATCCCGTATGGTTTTAGTAGTTGCTGCTCGACAATTTCTCTTATAGTAAAGCCGCTACATTGAAGGAGAGGTGGTGATACCTGTCCTCAGAAGCTATAAAACATAACGATAAATAGCAATAAAGTGACATGCACTACCAGCTAAAACAAAGCAATGGAAAATGGCATGATTGAATGGTAAACGCTTGATACTGTAGAGGATAGCGCCGAATGTATAAGCAAAACCACCACTCAACAACCAATTAAAGCCAGCTGTGGCTATACTCTCCATCAGTGTGTTACCGACTAAAAGTATGATCCACCCCATGACAACGTAAAGTGCCGTAGACGTTTTCTTGAACCGTCCAGTAAAAAAGAGCTTTAAACCGATACCAGTAGCAGCAATCCCCCAGACAACGCCAAAGATCAGCCATCCAATATTCCCTTTCAACGTTATAAGGGTTAATGGCGTATAGGTTCCTGCAATAAGGATAAAGATAGAGCAATGATCGAATGTACGCATATGCTTTCTTTTGATTGGGTTTGTTTCTCTGTGATAGAGGCTGGAAGCTGCGTAGAGAATACTTAAACTCGTACCGAAGATCATTGCACTGGCGAGGTAAGAGCCGCCTATGGGGAGTGTTTTGACTAGCATGAAAGCGAGAGCAATTAGGCTAAGGCCAAAGCCTAACATATGGGATAGGATATTTAAGCGCTCTTCAGTGTCAGAATAAGTCATGCTGGCGTCTATTGTGTTGTTCATGCGAAGGGGGAAAGAAGAGTTATTTTGTAAATCTTATCATTGTAGATACAAAAAAGCCCTGCAGATGATGCAGGGCTTTGATATCTAGAATAAATCAGCTGATGCTGTTTTATTTCTTAGCAGCATTACGCTCTTTAGTTTCTTCAATAACCTTCTCAGAGACATTCTGAGGACAAGGGTTATAGTGAGAGAACTCCATAGAGAACTGACCACGACCTGATGTCATTGTACGTAGGCTTCCGATGTAACCAAACATCTCTGAAAGAGGAACGTCAGCTTTAACACGAACACCTGTTACACCGGCTTCTTGATCTTTGATCATGCCACGACGACGGTTTAAGTCACCAATAACATCACCAACGTGATCGTCTGGCGTGAAGACGTCAACTTTCATGATAGGTTCAATCAATTGAGGGCCAGCTTTAGGAATTGACTGACGGAATGCACCTTTCGCTGCGATTTCGAACGCTACTGCTGATGAGTCAACTGCGTGGAATCCACCGTCGAATAATTCGATTTCAACGTCAAGTACAGGGAAGCCAGCAAGAACACCTGTTTCCATCATGCCTTTAAAGCCTTTCTCAATCGCTGGGAAGAATTCCTTAGGAACGTTACCACCAACAACCGTTGAGCTAAATGTGAAGCCTGAATTCGGCTCACCAGGCTTGATGCGGTAGTCGATTTTACCGAACTGACCAGAACCACCAGATTGCTTCTTGTGCGTGTAAGAGTCTTCAACTTCTTGCGTGATTGTTTCACGGTAAGCAACTTGAGGTTCACCTACAATCAAATCAACACCGTAAGTACGCTTAAGGATATCAACTTTGATATCAAGGTGAAGTTCACCCATCCCTTTAAGGATAGTTTCACCAGAATCTTCATCTGTCTCAACGCGGAAAGAAGGATCTTCTGCAACCATCTTACCAATAGCGATACCCATCTTCTCTGAACCACCTTTATCTTTAGGTGCAACAGCAATAGAGATTACCGGCTCAGGGAATACCATAGCTTCTAGTGTACATGGGTGCTTAGGATCACAAAGTGTATGACCTGTTTGAACGTTCTTCATACCGACGATAGCAATGATGTCACCGGCTTGAGCAGAGCTTAGCTCGTTACGTTCGTCAGCTTGCATCTCAACCATACGGCCAACACGCTCAGTTTTACCTGTGTAAGAGTTAAGGATGGTGTCACCCTTGTTCAATACACCTGAGTAGATACGTACGAACGTTAATGCACCGAAGCGATCATCCATTATTTTAAATGCTAATGCGCGCAGTGGCTCTTCTGCTGACACTGTTGCAACTTCACCAGTCTCTGTACCTTCTTCGTCAGTAAGAGGCTGAGGGTCAACTTCTGTTGGTGCAGGTAAGTAATCAACAACAGCGTCCAATACATTTTGAACACCTTTGTTTTTAAAGGCAGAACCACAGTAAGTTGGGAAGAATGCCATAGTGCGAGTTCCTTTACGGATACAACGCTTAAGGTCTTCGATAGAAGGCTCTTCGCCATCCATGTAAGACATCATTAGGTCATCATCTTGCTCAACAGCTGTTTCAACCAACATTTCGTGGTATTCGTTTACCTTGTCAACCATGTCAGCAGGTACATCTTCAACTTTATAGTTCTCAGGAAGACCTGTGTCATCCCAGATGTATGCTTTCTTAGTTAATACGTCAACAACACCGACGAAATCATCTTCGATACCAATAGGTAAAGTCATAACAAGTGGATTAGCAGCAAGTACTTTCTTGACTTGATCTACAACACGGTAGAAGTCTGCACCCATACGGTCCAATTTGTTGACGAAGATAACACGTGCGACTTCTGATTCGTTAGCATAACGCCAGTTAGTTTCTGACTGAGGCTCAACACCACCAGAACCACAGAATACGCCGATACCGCCGTCTAGTACTTTAAGTGAACGATAAACTTCAACCGTAAAATCAACGTGCCCAGGGGTGTCGATAACGTTAAAGCGGTGATCATTCCAGAAACAACTGACAGCAGCTGATTGGATAGTAATTCCACGCTCCGCTTCTTGCTCCATGAAATCGGTTGTAGATTCACCATCGTGAACCTCACCCGTTTTGTGGATTTTACCAGTTAGTTTCAGAATACGTTCTGTTGTGGTGGTTTTACCCGCATCAACGTGCGCGAAAATACCGATATTCCTGTAGCGAGATAAGTCAGACATCGTTTCACTCTAGTTTGTATGAAAAAAAAATTGCGCGGCATTATACAAGAAAGAAAG
>CAZXIN010000079.1:0-10541 GCA_964640795.1 uncultured Pseudoalteromonadaceae bacterium
CAAGCGTTAGAGCTTTCCAAAAAACTGCGCCATCGTGGCCCTGACTGGTCAGGTATTTGGAATAATAATAACGCGATTCTATGCCATGAACGCCTCGCAATTGTAGATGTCGATACAGGTGCCCAGCCGCTCGTCAGCCGAGATGATAAAAAAATCCTCGCTGTTAACGGTGAAATCTATAATCACAAGAAACTCGCAACTGAATTAGAGCAAACTTACGACTTTAGAACCAAATCTGACTGCGAAATCATTCTGCCTCTTTACGAACAGCATGGCGCAGATTTTATCGACATGCTTCAAGGCATGTTCTCATTTATTTTATATGATCAAGATAAAGACGCCTATTTGATTGCCCGTGATCATGCGGGGATTATTCCTCTTTATACAGGCTACGACGAACACGGTAACTTCTATGTCGCATCCGAAATGAAAGCGCTCGCACCTGTATGCAAAACCATTACAGAATTCCCTCCTGGACATTACCTGTGGAGCGACAATGGCCAATTGAACGAGTATTACCGACGTGACTGGATGGATTACTCAGCTGTTGAGCAACAAAGTACTGACTTAGAAGAATTAAAAGCAGCCTTTGAAAAGTCAGTCAAATCACACCTAATGTCGGACGTACCATACGCAGTATTGTTATCAGGTGGTTTGGACTCTTCTCTCGTATCAGCCATCGCAGCTAAGTATGTTGCTAAACGTATAGAAGATAATGATCAATCAGAAGCTTGGTGGCCCAGGTTACACTCGTTTTCTGTCGGGCTTGAAGGTGCTCCTGACTTGGTTGCAGCAAAGAAAGTTGCCGATATGATTGGTACAGTGCACCACGAAGTTCACTTTACTATTCAAGAAGGTTTAGACGCAATCCGCGATGTCATCTATTACCTTGAGACCTATGACACCACCACAATACGTGCAGCGACACCTATGTACCTGATGTCACGTAAGATTCGCGCCATGGGTATCAAAATGGTGCTTTCAGGTGAAGGTGCAGATGAAATATTCGGTGGTTATCTATACTTCCATAAAGCGCCTAATGCTAAAGAGTTCCATGAAGAGACCGTCAGAAAACTAGCACGTTTACATATGTTTGATTGTGCACGAGCCAATAAAGCAACCTCAGCTTGGGGTGTAGAAGCTCGCGTACCTTTCCTCGATAAAGCTTTCATGGACGTAGCAATGCGCTTAAACCCAGCTGACAAGATGTGTAGCAAAGAGAAAATGGAAAAATGGATATTGAGGAAAGCCTTCGACAATGGTGAGTACTTGCCAGCAGAAGTACTGTGGCGTCAAAAAGAACAGTTCGGCGACGGTGTGGGTTACTCCTGGATAGACTCGATAAAAGATCATGTCGAGCAGGAAGTACTCGATCATCAACTAGCCAATGCTGCATTTCGATTCCCAACGAATACACCGGATACTAAAGAAGGTTACTTCTATCGTACGATCTTTGAAGGTTACTTCCCTCAAGAAAGTGCAGCTCAATGCGTGCCGGGCGGCAAATCTATTGCTTGTAGTACAGTCGAGGCATTGGAATGGGATGCCAGCTTCAAAGATATGGCCGACCCATCTGGTCGTTCAGTATTAGGTGTTCACGGTAGCTCAGAGCAGTAGCCGTATTCAATCCGTATCAATAAACAAAAGGTACAGCTGTTTATTGATATGGAGCTAATACCAATTTCAGCATGTTTAAACCTAAATCATTCAGGTTCAATGTTGAACCAAAGCTCTTTTCTAGTAATTGGGGTTTTTTCAGGTAGAACAGGATTGGTTAAATTAAAGAAGCGGCGATTTTTCATATTAGCTTTCTCTATAATATCTGTGTGCACAGACATAAAAAGCTCATCATACTTACCTGACTTAATCGCAGCTTCTAAGCCTGTTTCAAGCAATCTAGCCAGTGTTGTGCTTTTTTTATTCACAAAGAAGTAAACGGCAGCTGGATACTGAATCCCTATCGACTGTTCAATATCTAAAGGGCTTTCGAAGTCATGCATACTGACTTCGTCCCATATCTCGACTACCGAGCGAGGAAAGAAGTCAGCATTGCCATCATTTAGCATGTCGAACAACCGGTCATAATTTAACGCTGTAACAACTTCAAAATCATTGGCCTGAAGTATTTTAGTGTCAGGCCAATCGTGACCTTGAACTGGACTCATTTGTACCAAGTCTGACAGGCTACGTACCTGCCTGAAACTCCGCTTGTTCTCTTGCTTTATTAAAAAGATTCGCCAACCAATCAATCCTTTATAGATAGGGATCCTTATAGGCAGCAACTCTTTTTCTCGCTGTTCGCCCGTCATACTCCAGGCGACATTAACCTCTCGGTTAGCAGCCAATTGCCTTAGGGCTTTGGATTTAGATAAAGCCAGACTAGAGGGGGAAACATCAAAATTAACACCCGTTTCCTGCAAAGCGAGTTTTAACAAGGCCACCGGATATTCGTCTCGTTTGTCTCCTTTGACTTCAGATTGTGGATAAACAATGCTCCAAGTTGCACCTTCACAATTCAAAGAAAGTGATGATAGCCACAAGCCAAATGACAGGTATAAATACCTCATTGTTCGTCCAGCAATTGTGAAAGCGCCTTTTCTTCATCATCCAAAACTGAAATCATAATCTTGAGAGAATCTTGGTTGTCAATTTTTAACGTGTAAGAGACGTGGCAGCCAAATAGTCGAGTATGGGATTCATCAGAAGCTTCCCACTTAACCTGTACAAAAATAATGTCATCTGACATTTTTAAAGAATGAAGCACAGTAGCTGCATGGTTAACTGCACCAACTTTTTCAAAACGCGCTAAGACATGATTAGCAAAGTCAGTAATCTCTTGACGTGTTGAGTACATATGCTTTTTGTCATCGCTCATCAGCACACAAGGTTGCCTATAACATTCTGCGATACGCTCAGCGTTCTTATCACCGTATGCATCAGAAAATGCCTCGAAGAACTGTTTTATATCCGGCATACTTCTCCTATTAGGTTAATAAAACCATACGGTGGATTTCATTCAATACCTATAAATTTATGTGTTTGTAACGATAAACGCCAGTTTTTCTTGATACAAGTACTAACTGCCAACTCAGTGGCGCGCTTTTGCTGACTGATCGGCTGTAAATAAATTAACGCCTTGCTCTTGTCCGATCGTTTATCAAGTATGATTTCCAACTCTTCTATATGTTTTTGCATCGCAATAGGATGTTTAAACTCGTTTGCACGATCTATCGCTTGTTGCAATACCGGCAATTTACCCGGCATATTCACTTTGGGCGAAAGCGTCACCCAAGTCTTTTCGTGTGCTTTGATTTCAAACGTACCACTCGTTTCAATTTGCACGCTAAAGCCATTGTCAATCAAGTCATTGGTTAGTTGACGCAAATCAAACATACAAGGCTCCCCGCCTGTAATAACCACATGTTTTGCTAAGTATTTCTGTTGATTAAATAAATTTAAAATATCAGCGCTAAATGCAGAGAACCATTGCTCCGACTCCTGACTTTTATTTAATACTTGCTCAGACGTCCCTTCATTTTCAGGATTAACTGCCCAAGTGTGCTTGGTATCACACCACGGACAGCCAACAGGACAACCTTGAAGGCGAATAAAAATTGACGGCAAGCCAGTATATGATCCCTCTCCTTGTATAGTTTCGAACATTTCATTGATTTTATAGGTCGTCTGGTTTGGCATTTTCCACTCAGTTTCAATAGAATCTAGGTATAAAGCATTTTTAATAGAATCACACACTATGACACAAAAAGCCGTGGTCATCTTCTCTGGCGGTATGGACTCGTTTACAATCTTAAATAAGGTGATAAAACAAGGGGATACCCCTTACGCATTATCCTTCAATTATGGTCAACGCCATAAAAAGGAGCTGGATTATGCCGCTCGTGCCTGCAAAATCCTAGGCATAAAGCATAAAATTATCGATATTAGTGCCATCAATGAACTTATTGGTGGTTCGTCACTAACGGATGATATTAATGTCCCAGAAGGACATTACGAAGAAGACAGTATGAAGCAAACTGTCGTGCCCAATAGGAACATGATTCTCTTATCAATGGCTGTTGGCTATGCAGTCTCAATAGGCGCGTCAGACGTCTATTATGGCGCTCATTCAGGTGATCATGCCATCTACCCTGACTGCCGACCTCAATTTGTAGATGCGATGAATGACGTTTGCGCCATCGCAAATTACGAGTCAGTCACGATAAAAACACCCTACTTACACCATTCAAAAATTGACATACTAACGGATGGTTTAAGCATGGGATTAGATTATGGACTAACTTGGACCTGTTACAACGGACAAGAAAAAGCGTGCGGAAAATGCGGCGCATGCCAAGAACGATTAGAAGCCTTCGAAAAAAATAATGTAGTCGATCCTCTAGAATACAACTAAATATAGCCAAAGCATTGATTTTAATAAAATTTGTAAGTGTAGGACTATTGGTCACTGTCATCCATGTCAGTATATACTCGTTTTTGAGCACGACAGAGATGACATCACCTCAATGGGCCAACATTGTTGCTTTTATATTCTCATTTACGACATCTTATTTTGGGCAAAGACATATAACCTTTGCTCAAAACAGTGTCAAAAGTGAACGAAAAGCATTCCTAAAATTCATAGCGAGCACTGCGCTATCATTTTTGTTAAATGTATTCTGGATCCACCTAACATCTGAAATACTCAATGCTGATCCTAACTTTGCTATTATCGGTATGGTTTTATTCACGCCAGCCGTTACCTTCGTAACGCAGAAGATGTGGGTATTTAAGTAGCTCCTGCACTTATCTGCATCTTATACAAAACTTTGTACAAGATACTTAATGCCATTCCCGATTGAAATCGGTCCCACAGTGATTGCTTTTTGCTGACTCTACTTCCTGTGGGAGGGCCTTTTCGAGTACTTAGTTAAAATTACTCTCTTTGATAAAGTAGCAAAGCTCTTTGATGCAATGTCTGAGTACCGGATTCAATCGCGTGTTTTTGCCGTTAATAATAAATAAATCGTGAGCAAAGCTATGAGAATCTCCACCAACAGGTACTAAGCCCAAATTAGGGTTCGATTTAGCAAAATAGTCAGGGAGTAAACCGATATATTGTCCGGTCATAATTGCAGCCATACAAGACTCGTAAGAATCAGAGAACGTTTGGATTGCCATACGCTGCTCTTCTTTCACGTAATTCGAAGATGATAAACCAGTAATACCGATAGCTGGAAAGGTATCGAGTTTGACGCCTTCGGGAATACCATTTCTATATTTAGCTAATGGATGCTTTGTAGAGCAGTAAAGTCGACCTTTCATCGCACTTTCGACAGGGTGGAAAGTAACAGATTCAGGCTTAACCATATCGTAACTAGACAGCACCAAATGACACTCACCAGAAAGGGCAACATGCTCTACTTCATGATACAAACGTGTTTGAATGTTAAAATGAATATCATCAAACTTCTTCATGCAGCTTTTAACAGCTTCACCAACAGCTTCAACAATAGGTAAGGGTAAACTCGCCATCAATACCAGAGTAATATGCCCAGAATAGTCATCATGTAAGCTTTTGAGATTAAAAACGAAGCTATCGAATGAATTAAATATACGTTTCGTTTCCTGAAAAACTAACTCACCTTCTTTAGTCATCTGAAAACCACCTCGACCACGGTGACATAGCACTAAATCAAGCCGCTCTTCGAGCTTCTTGATAGCGGCACTGATATTCGGGCGTTGCATACGCAATACGGGTTCAGCTGCGGTAAATCCGTTACAGGATGCCACGGCGAAAAAAACACGAAGTAGCTTGATATCGGATTCTTGTAGGCGATTTATCATTATTATTATCACTCTTGTCACGTATATGAATTAATACTATAGGAATGACAACCCCATATACAAGTTTTATTGGTTTGGAAGATTAATTGATTCAGCTCGCCTTTGGTAAGCTTTAGTTACGCTTGCTTTATCGATTGAGCGCGCAATATTTCAACTTCATCTCGAACGGATGCAGCTTGCTCAAACTCAAGATTCTTAGCGTGTGCGAACATTTGTTTCTCCAACTCGCTAATTTTGGCCATTAGCTGTGTAGAAGACATGCCTTCATAAATCGGTTTAGCTTCAGCAACCTTACGCAACCTAACACCACCTGTTGTAGTGCTCGTTGAGTCTCCTACATCCATAATATCAGTAATAGGTTTATTCAAGCTTTGAGGGGTTATACCATTGGCTAAGTTATGGGCAATCTGTTTTTCACGCCTGCGTTCGGTCTCCCCCATCGCCCGCTCCATCGAACCGGTAATGCGATCAGCATATAAAATAGCTTTACCATTGAGGTGGCGAGCTGCCCGTCCCATTGTTTGAATCAATGATCGATCGGAACGTAAGAAGCCTTCTTTATCTGCATCTAAAATGGCAACGAGAGAAACTTCTGGCATATCTAGCCCTTCTCTCAACAGATTGATACCAACAAGAACATCAAATTTACCAATACGGAGATCTCGAATAATCTCTATTCGCTCCACTGTATCGATATCAGAGTGTAAGTAACGTACTTTAACGCCATGTTCATCAAGGTAATCGCTCAAATCTTCAGCCATACGCTTAGTCAGTGTGGTTACCAATACACGTTCATTCAATGCGACCCGCTTTCCAATTTCTGAGAGCAGATCATCAACTTGAGTTGCAACTGGCCTGACTTCAATTTCAGGATCAATAAGTCCTGTTGGTCGTACAACTTGTTCAATAACATCGTCGCCAGATTTATCCAATTCATACTTCCCAGGCGTAGCCGAAATATAAATTGTTTGTTTTGATAGGCTCTCGAATTCATCAAACTTAAGAGGGCGATTATCTAACGCTGACGGTAACCGAAAACCAAACTCGACTAGCGTCTCTTTACGAGAACGATCACCTTTATACATGGCGCCAATTTGAGAGACTGTCACGTGAGATTCATCAATAAACAACAAACCATCCGAAGGAAAGTAATCAAATAATGTCGGGGGTGGCTCTCCCGGTGCGCGCCCAGATAAATAACGAGAATAATTTTCGATACCTGAGCAATAACCAAGCTCTAGCATCATCTCAACATCAAACTGTGTTCGCTGAGCAATGCGTTGTTCTTCAACTAACTTATTATTAGACTTAAGCTGTGCGCTTCGATCCTTTAATTCATCCTTTATTTCTTCAACAGCACCAACAATCTTTTCGCGTGGTGTCACATAGTGTGTTTTAGGAAATACGGTGGTTCTAGCAACAGTTTTATCAACCGTACCAGTCAGTGGATCAAATAAACTAATTCGTTCAATTTCTTCGTCAAATAATTCAACACGAACCCCCTGCTTTTCAGAATCCGCAGGGAAGATATCAATAACATCGCCTCTTACCCGAAAAGTGCCTCGTTCAAAGCTAAGATCGTTGCGAGTATATTGAAGCTCAGCTAACCGTCGTAAAATGTCGCGCTGATCCATCAAGTCACCCTGACGCAAATGGAGTAACATTTTCATGTAGGATTCTGGATCACCCAAGCCATAAATCGCAGAGACAGAAGACACAATAATAACGTCTCTTCGCTCAAGTAAAGACTTAGTCGCAGACAAGCGCATTTGCTCTATATGCTCATTAATAGAGGCATCTTTTTCAATAAAAGTATCTGTCGTAGGAACGTAGGCTTCTGGCTGATAATAATCATAGTAAGAAACAAAGTACTCAACGGCGTTATTAGGAAAGAACTCTTTCATCTCTCCATAGAGTTGTGCTGCAAGCGTCTTGTTGTGAGCAAGAATAAGTGTAGGTCTTTGAACTTTTTCAATGACATTAGCCATCGTAAATGTCTTACCAGAGCCTGTCACTCCTAATAGTGTTTGACAGGCAAGGCCATCTTCCAACCCTTCAACAAGGGAAGCAATAGCCGTAGGCTGATCACCGGCAGGCTTATAGTCTGACTTTAAATTAAATCCGCGATCCAATCTTAACTCTCTATTGTGGGAGCTAGAGTCGTTAGTGACTGTTGCTTCAACAACCTTGTAAACCATACATAAGCAACAACCGCTGTACAAAGGTTAGCAATGACACCGCCCCAAAACATACCCTCTAGCTGGTATAAATGACTTCCTAAATAAGATATCGGCACAAAGAATACGAACAACCTCAATATACTTAATACAAGTGCCATCATTGGCTTATGCATCGCGTTTAACGATGAGTTCGTTAGAATAATAATGCCTTGTAGGCCATAACCAAGAGGGACGATAAACAAGAATAACTGCAATAGTTCTGCAACTTCTTCTTCCTCCGCAAAAATAGACGCAATCAATGGCGATATCAGCATCATAAGCAATGCAATGCCCACTTGCCATATGATGACAAAACGCATAGTGAAGCAATAAGCTTGGGAAACGCGTGCGATTTTATCTGCACCAAAGTTTTGGCTGATAAACGGAGGCAAAGTCATTGATAGTGCAAGTACGACAATACTGGCAATTGATTCGATTCGACTCCCAACTCCCCAAGCAGCGACAGCTTCGGTTCCATAAGAAGCGACGATTGCCGTCAAGACGCCTCCAGCAACGGGAGTTAGCATATTGGCACCAGCCGCTGGTAACCCAATATTCAGTATCTTAGGTGTTGTAAACTTAAACTCTTCCCAGTTTAGCAACCGAGGTAGTATCAAATTGCGCTTGATACTCAACAAATAGAGAACATATCCTGTCGTCACAAGCCAGGCAATCAGTGTAGCTGCTGCCGCTCCTTGCATTCCCATCGCAGGGATAGGGCCAAACCCAAAAATAAGAATAGGATCGAAAACCGCATTAATGAAACCACCCAATGCCATAACAATACTCGGTGTTTTGGTGTCTCCAGACGCCCGTAATACACTATTTCCAACCATAGGCATGGCTAGCAAAATACCAGAGACATACCATAAAACCATATACTGCCTTATATAAGGCATTTGCTCAGACGACGCCCCCATCAGCCCGAATATAGGCTCAATAGTCAATACGCCCGCTATCGATAAAGCACCAACCAAAATAACTGATAACATGAGAGCACCAGTACCGAACTCTCTCGCCATATGCGTTTGTCCCGATCCTAAATACTTAGCGATCAAAGCCGACGTACCTATGCCCAATCCGATATTCAAACTAATAACAGTAAAGGTAACAGGGAATGTAAAACTAATGGCTGCAAGCTCAACAGTGCCAAGCAGGCTGATAAAAAATGTATCGACCAAACTAAATGACATTAACATGATCATGCCAGCGATAACTGGGATCGTCATTTGTTTTAGTGTGGTTGGGATATGACCATTCACAAGGTCACGGCTACGGTTTGACAACTTAAGTATCACTCACTTGATAAAAATTACACGCAACTACAAAGAGGACGCACATAATACGGGATTCGCCCCAATAAGACTACGATTAGAATAGTAACGATTCTTGTCACATTCATTCACTTGGATTCACCAAATGAAATCATGTTTGACTGAATTCTTATGATTACTTGAGATGGGCACTCTATAGATCAATAACGTGAAGAAAAGTTAAATCAGCCATACTGCCCATTTCTTACGATAAAGCTCAATCTTCACCTAAAACAATAGTATGATTCCGATTGTTTAAAAAACAATCGACTTTATTTTGACGCTGTCATGAATTTGTCATTTAAACCAATACCATAAGTCATTTATTGCTAGTTTTTTGATTGTCTTAGTGTCGACGTGCAAATGATCGGGATCAAATTTAACGCCAATATTCAAGAGAAAAATAGCACTTTTTTTTCTTGACATCATAAATAATACACAGCACCAAACATAGCAGGTTAATTTTCAACCAACAGCCAACCACTTTGCACAATACAATCGTAAGCAATTGATTTATATGAAAATAAAAAAATATAACTTTTTTCAGGCGAAACTATTGACATCGAATCTACTGGTCTTTGACGATCTATTCAAAAACTACCCACATAGTTATCCACAGTTTCAGTGGATAACTTTAGGCACTCCAATAAGGACGGGTTTTATGCTTCAATGTCAACAATTTTACGTAAGTCGCTACTAACTGTATGGAGGCTAATTTTAGGTTACAGATTTATTAAATACTGTTTTTATTCACAGGTATTTATCCAGATCATATAGCAAAAGCTGATTAAAAATAAATATGTATAACTAATTGTAATTCATGTTGTGGACTAGAGCGTGTTTATTTTTGGTGTGCAGTTTTGCAGCGGTTTGTTTATTATTTAAACAAACGATATCCAAAGGATTCGTCATAAAAGCTTCTTGCTCTTTGTTGCGTACTTTTAACTTATATAGCTAAATCAACACGCTCTAATATTTAACCCTCTTTATTTATCAAATACAGAGGTAAGAAAACACATTCTTTCACATCAAAAGTATTACTCATCATCAGGTATATGACGGACAAATAGCTTTCAAAGAGAATTAATAGTATAAAAATCAGCCGGGATCATAAAAAAGAATACGAACTTGTTGACACCGACTCTTAGGCTCATTAATATTCGCC
>CAZXIN010000080.1:0-10014 GCA_964640795.1 uncultured Pseudoalteromonadaceae bacterium
AAAGTGGTTAATCTTGGCGACAAAGTTGACGTTATGGTTCTTGAAATCGACGAAGAGCGTCGTCGTATTTCTCTTGGCCTTAAGCAATGTATTGCTAACCCTTGGGAAGAGTTCGCTAAGAATCGTGAGAAAGGCGATAAAGTTAGCGGTAAGATCAAATCTATCACTGATTTTGGTATCTTCATCGGCCTAGACGGTGGCATAGATGGTTTGGTTCACTTGTCTGATATTTCTTGGAATAAGACTGGCGAAGAAGCTGTAAGAGATTACAAAAAAGGCGACGAAATTTCTGCTGTTGTATTACAAGTAGACCCTGAGCGTGAGCGTATTTCTCTTGGCGTTAAGCAAATTGAAGAAGATCCGTTCAATAAGTATCTGACAGATAATAAGAAAGGTGCTATCGTTGTAGGTAAAGTAATTGCTGTTGATGCGAAAGGTGCAACAGTTGAGCTTGCCGAAGAAGTAGAAGGTTACATCCGTGCTGCTGATATTTCTCAAGATCGTGTCGAAGATGCGTCTGAAGTTGTCAACGTTGGCGATGAGATTGAAGCTAAGTACACAGGTGTTGATCGTAAGAATCGCATCTTGAACTTGTCTGTAAAAGCTAAAGACCAAGCTGATGAAAAAGAAGCAATGGACAAAGTGAACAGTCAGCAAGACGATGCAGGCTTCGGAAGTGCAATGGCTGAAGCTTTCAAAGCGGCAAAAGGCGACTAGTTAAAATCTCTTCATGTGAGGGGAGGCTTGTCTCCCCTTTGCTAACGAGACTTAACTTGCTGAAGACGAGGTTAGTATGACCAAATCAGAACTAATTGAAAAACTCACTAATAACAATCAACATATTGCTGCTAGAGATGTAGAATTGTCGATTAAAGAGATGCTTGAGCAAATGGCTCAGACATTACAAAAGGGTGAACGTATTGAGATTAGGGGGTTTGGTAGTTTCTCTTTGCACTTCAGGGCACCAAGGGTAGGGAGAAATCCTAAAACTGGTGAGACCGTCAAACTAGACGGTAAATATGTTCCGCATTTTAAACCTGGAAAAGAACTCCGAGAGCGAGTTAATGAAGGGTTAGAACTTTAAGTTCTTATTTAAACGGCATTCTTAGAGTGCCGTTTTTCGTTTAATAAAGAGAATTTCATCGGAGAGGCTAGTTGAAGCTGAAGCTCTTAGTCACATCATTAGTGTTTCTGTTTGTGTTGTTGTTTGCCATTGTTATCGGTGCACAAAATGAGCAAGTGATAACCGTTAGCTTTCTGATTGCAACACAGAAAATGCCTGTATCAACACTAATTGCTATTTGCATAGTCATTGGGTTTGCCTCTGCATTATTCGTGTCTTTACTTTGGATGTCTCGACTACGCTGGCGTTTGTCTAAAACGTTAAAAGAAAATAAAAAGCTGTTGCAGGTCAAATTAGACCAGTAATGCTAGAGCTTATCTTTCTACTATTACCTGTCGCTGCCGGATACGGATATGTTATGGGGCGTAATAGCCTCAGGCAAGCACAGCGCAAAGAATCCAAGTTACTGTCTAGACATTATTTTAAAGGTCTAAATTTCCTCCTTTCTGATCAGCCCGATAAAGCCGTTGATTCTTTGATTAAGATGATCAACTTAGACAATGACACTATTGAAACCCATATTGCTATGGGTAATTTCTTCCGGCATCGGGGAGAACTTGATCGTGCTATTCGTGTTCATCAAAACCTCATTGATAGAGAAGAGATAGACCCTGAACATAAAGAGCAAGCTTTAAAGGAACTCGGTCGCGACTATATGCTCGCTGGCTTCCTAGAGCGAGCAGAAGGAGCTTATCTTCAGCTGCTTGATAGTGATAGGTATTACTTAGATGCGCAACAACAGCTATTCAGTATTTACCAGACAACCAAAGAGTGGGGCAACGCTATTGACCTTGCTGAGCGTATGATGAAATGCCGCTCTGAAAATGAGGAGCTTTGCCAACGTCTAGCGCACTTTTATTGTGAAAAGGCAACGTTACTTATTGCAGAAAGTAAACAAGAAGCCGCTGAAGAATTGTTGCAAAAATCCGTACTTATTGATGATCACGCGGTTAGGCCTTGGCTAATGCTTGGTGAGTTAGCGGTTGGTCATGAACAATATGAGCAAGCAATAGAATATTTATTTGAAGTTCCCAAGCGAGATGCAGAATGGTTAAGTGAGGTTATTTCTGGTCTTGAGCATTGTGCGAAAAAGATTAATGCATGGGAAAGTTATGAAGAGAAACTTGATGAGCATTGGCATAGTTGTGCAAGTGCTTATTTATCTAAAGCTAGACTTATAGCATCCAAAGAGTCGATAGAATCAGCGAGCAGGTATCTTGCCGATCAATTAAAAGCTCACCCAACCATGAAAGGCTTTGATGTCTTGCTATCGTTTTATATGGAACTACATGCAGGTGATGATGTTGCTGAAAGTTTAGGAAATCTGCATAGCTTGATAGAAAACCAACTAGAGCAGCGGCCTAGGTATCGTTGCGGCAATTGTGGCTTTTCGGGTAAAAAAGTACATTGGTTATGCCCTTCTTGTAAGAATTGGGGCGTTATTAAACCTATTGTTGGATTAGATGGAGAATAAATAACTGTGGAACCTCGTGTCATTGTTGCTCTGGATTTTGATGATCAAGCGAGTGCCAAGAACCTTATAGAACAACTCGATCCTACTCAATGTAAGCTTAAAATTGGCAAAGAAATGTTCACACATTTTGGGCCTGATTTTGTTAAGTGGGTTGTTGGTAAGAACTTTGGTGTATTTTTAGATCTTAAATTCCATGATATACCTAATACGACTGCAAAGGCATGCTTAGCGGCAGCTGATTTAGGTGTTTGGATGATAAATGTTCACGCCTCTGGCGGCCTAAAGATGATGGAAACAGCTAAACAGGCGCTCGATAACTGGGGAAGTCATGCCCCTAAACTTATTGCTGTGACTGTTTTAACTAGTATGGATCAAACAAGCCTGAATCAAGTAGGCGTCGAGCAGAGTACAAGAGATCAAGTACTGAGCTTAGCGAAGCTATCACATTTGGCTGGATTAGATGGCGTGGTATGTTCTGCGCAAGAAGCATTAATGCTGAGAGAGAATTTACCTCGTGAGTTCAATCTGGTGACACCCGGTATAAGACCCGTAGGTAGTTCTCTTGATGACCAACATCGTGTTATGACACCGCCCAAAGCTATTGAGGCTGGTGTTGATTATCTGGTTATCGGCAGGCCCATTACTAAAGCACAAGAACCACTAAAGTCCCTGATAGATATCAACAATTCTATTAAAATATAGGGTACTAATCAGAGTCCGTTTTGAAAAAGCTCTAATGAGAACACAACAACGGCATAGTGCGCCCTAGAAAGGGCAAACTAGCGCTAAATGAAGGCATGCTTTGTTCTGTATTCGTCAGAAGCGCCTAGGCTCTGGCATCAAGCTGAGTTCTGTATTCAGGTGATCGTAAGCTAAGGATCATTTCTATACCCTGGTAAATAAATGGGCTCTAGGCGATAAGCTTCGTCTAACCACTCTTTAACGAATGGTCGAGCCAATAACGTTTCTATCCACTTTAAGGTTTTAGGCCAACGTTCGTCTGGTTGCATATGTGATGACAATCTTACAACGGAAGGGACGAACATGATGTCTGCCAAAGAATAATCTCCTACCAGATAGAGGCCTTTAAATTGTGAAATAGAGTCTTCCCAAATTGAATAGACTTTTTCAATAGCCTGTACTTCATTGTCAAACAGAGTTTTTTTCTCTGGATAAAATGCACTTTCAAAAAATAGACATGGGCAAATACGACCGAATGTAGAGTGTTGCCATGCTGCTAATCCTCTGGCCCTAGCTCTTGCTTTTAGGCTCTCAGGTAGCAACGTACTATTGCCTAACTCATTTGCGTACTCAATAATGGCCATTGAATCAAAGACAACAAACCCATCATCAACAAGTATTGGAACTGCTGCTGGAGGGGACAAAACACCTATTTTTTGTAAGTTCTTCCAACGCTGTGGTCTCCGGATGTCAATAATTTCTTCTGTAAAAGGTATTTCTTGTTCTTTTAATGCTAACCAAGCTCGAAATGCCCAGCTAGAGGCGTTACGGTTACCACTATATAAAATTCTGTCCACATCATTCTCTTTATAATTTCTTGAGTAAATTAGAATCCTATTTTAGGTTAGAATACAGTTCTAAACGCCTTAAATTCGGTAGTGTAATGCCTATTTTGGGTCTAAATATATCAGTATGTGAGGAAAAATAGTCATGGATGTTTTCGATTATGCAATTCTAAAAGAAATACAAACTAACAGCCGTATCAGTACAGAAAAGTTAGGTGAGCGAGTGGGACTCTCCGCTTCAGCCTGCCAACGAAGGGTGAAGAGGTTAAAGGCAGAAGGGATCATAGAAAGAGAAGTTGCTATTCTAAATAGAGATAAGTTGGACGGATATACAACGGTAATCATCGATGTAACTTTAGACCATGGAGGAGAAAAAGCATTAGACCAATTTATTGAAACACTAAATAATGAGCCATTTGTTCAACAATTTTATTATACGGCTGGCGAGATAGATTTTGTGCTGATTGTTGTGGTGAAAAGCATGAGTGAATTTGATCGTGTAACTCGAAAATTATTAATGTCTAATTCTAACGTCAAGAAATTTCACTCTAAAATAGCTATCAAATCAAATAAACTTGGCTTAGAACTGCCGCTACAATAGTATTCCCAGACACTGTATTACTTAAACTCGTACTTACGGTATCAAGTTGTTAGGTGACCTAACTGACTAAAAAGGTATTGATTACTTTGTTATTGGCAAGCCGACCACCAAAGCACAAGATTTGATAAAGTCACTGACAGGTGCCGATAGCTCAATTAAGAGGGAACTCACGGTATATGAAAAACTGGCTCATCAAAATTATTCTGCTTCTTTTTTTCTTAATAATTTCTGTTAACTATGCTTTTAGTCAGGCAGATAGCTTGATTTCAGGCCAACCTAATTTGGCTAATATACCTCCACTACGCCAACAAAGTATGATTGCTGGGCAAGATAATTTTACTGGCCATACGAAAGTTGTTTTGCATCTCGGAGTGCCAAGTAACACCCCTGATGACGCCACAGTATACATGTCTGGTGAATTTGATAAATGGTCAGGTGGTGGTAATGAAAGGTACCGATTCAAGAAAGTTACTCCGCATTTATATGAACTGGAATTGGATGTGCCAGCTGGCTCTGTTATGCAGTTCAAGTTTACGAGAGGTAATTGGGAAACTGGGGAGGTTGATGAACGAGGGCGCAGAATAGGCAATCGTGTTTTATATGTTCGAGATAAGCTAATAGATGCCGAGTTTGTTGTTAGCCAATGGAATGACAAATCGGATGAAACAGCTAATAGTTATTTTGGTTATTGGAAAACGCCAACACCGAGGAATGTTAGTGCAAACCCTAAACCTACACTCACACTGATAGGTAACAAAACTGTTTTCGTTCCATCTTATGCTGAATATGTAGAACAAGGTGCTATAGGTAAAGATATATTTGGAAAAGACATTTCTGAGAAGATTACTATTCTCGAATCACACTCAATTATAAGCCCGAGCGATACCCTCATTACTTATCAATTAAAAGATGATAATCAACGAGTTGCTGCTCCTGTGAGCCGGCTGATAAGAGGTGTTGATAGCCAACCATCATACTCCTTAAGGCCCGTTGGTAGTACAGATTCACATTTAGGTTATGTCGAGCAACTACCTGCCGATTATGGGAAAAATCCTAAAACCAAATACCCACTCTTTATATATCATCATGGTGCTGGCGGTGAAGCTGCGTCAATTAACCTTTCACCTAAGACTTCTCTCAATAGGCTCTTCAATGCTTGGGATGGTGGCCCTGCTCGCATTGCTATGAGAAAACATTGGAATACTCATTCACCGCTAATCGTATTATCTCCTCAGCGTTCATATTTTGATGCGGATATTCGAAGGGTTGATGCGTTTGTTGACTACGCAGTGCGAACATATCAAGTCGATCCTAGCCGTATTTATATGGGAGGCTTTAGTGCCGGTGGCTTTATATCATGGGAATACGCAATTCAATACCCACATAAAGTAGCCGCTATAGTGCCTCTCGCGGGAGGGCTGCTTAACAAGGGTATGGAGAGTATATGCAATGCCAAGGATGTATCCGTTTGGGCGTTTCATAGCAAAGATGATAAAACGGTTGGGGTTAGCAAAGCATCTTCAGCGGTCAATGCATACAACCAATGCAACCCTAAAAATAAAGCAAAACTTACTTTGTTTGACAAAGGGGGGCACTCGATTCATCAAAAGGTTTTAGAATTAAGAGGGATGTATAAGCATTCAAAAGACGGCGATCCATTCACTGAAAACCTTTATTTGTGGCTAATGAGTAAAAAGAAAACTGATACCAAGGAAATCATACTTTTTTGAGTGCAGATTAACTTCTGAACTTTCTACCTTCTATTTAACCTCAGGTTTGTATAAGAGAATCGATAAAGCTAGCTAAATCAAAGCATTGAAGAAGGGACTCTCAATTAAAGACATTATTATGTCCTATCACTTAAGCCAATGTGACTATTTTAAGGATTATCAAGGCAAGGTTGCGCCACGAGAGTCGTTTTCTAGCCAGCAGGCTTAACGCAGAGAAGCCTTAAAATAGGTGCATTGGATGGTTCGGCTTATACAAGCCTGAGGTTATTTAGGTTACTCCGTTTTACCGTGAATTACCTAGCTGCACAAGGTCACCTTGGCGATAGGAACATATGTGTCCAAATCAAATGTTTTCTAAGCTATAACGTATTAAAACTATCTGGTCTAAGCCTAACAAAAAAGCAGCGTTTAAACGCTGCTTTTTTAATCGACTTACTCGCTGTTGACTATAGCGATGTCGGGCGTCCTGCTGGTGCTTGTGCACCAGTCGATGCATTCAACATAGCTGCGGCATTACCTGCTTTGTGCGAAGGTCTTGATTCTTCGTCGACTGCTGCAATAGTGTAATCAACAAATGCTTCAGTGATTTCAACAGGCTTTGCCATAGGGGCTGAAACAGAGCGTGTAGAGAAATGTTGCCTGACCTTTTTAGGTTTCTCAGCAACTACGGCTTTTTCTTCAGTTTTAACAACGTCTTCAACGACAACGTTGGGTTTCTCAGAAGCTGTCGTTTCCTGCTCACTGTCTGTGTCGGGTGCGACACTGAGATCGATCTCAACTTGTTGAGGAACGGACTCTTCTTTTTGCGGTGCTTCTTCAACTTTAGCTGTCTTTTCCTCAGTCGAATGAGCCGGTGTTGCTATAACGTCCTCTTGCTTAGTCTCATTAACTTGAGCTTGAGGTTGTTCTACTACTTCGACTTTTGGCGTTGACTCAACAGGCGTTTCTTTTTTCTCTGTAGTCTCTTGAGGAGTTGCCTTTTTTTCCTGTGAC
The DNA here is from genome assembly GCA_964640795.1 of uncultured Pseudoalteromonadaceae bacterium. Classification (GTDB taxonomy): domain Bacteria; phylum Pseudomonadota; class Gammaproteobacteria; order Enterobacterales; family Alteromonadaceae; genus M269. The sequence continues at coordinate 7,448 of CAZXIN010000080.1, forward strand.
TCTACTGCTTGAAAATCCTTATTCTCTTCTTGCACTTCACTACCATCTTTATTACGGCGCTTTTGACCTGCTGCCCTAACATGACGAGGTGAACGACGACTACGAGTACGAGATTCGTTTCCTTCTGAATTACCGTTCGCTTCCTTTTCTTTCACCACCGGAGTAGGTTTACTTGTTTCCTTCTCAATTGGTTCTATAGCGTTCTTAGTTTCTACAACATCTGCAGGTGCTTTATTCCTAACACTCTTACGATTGTCTCTCCGCTGGCGTCTTTCAGCAACTTTTTGCTGCGCAGGTTGCTGTTGCTCGTTAGCATTGGCTTTATCGTTTTTATTATTTCTTTCTGGTTTTCTATTCTGCTGTTTACGATCAGCTTCTTTACGGTTATTGGGGCGGCGCTCATCTCTTGAATCGCGGTTTTCATTGTTACGATTATTTGGCTTATTACGACCTTGACGCTGCCTGTTCTTGCCATCCCGCTGATTATTACGTTTTCTATTACTATGCCTCTTAGGTTCCGCTTTTTTCGGCGGCTCTTCTTCACCGAATAGTGATGAAAACCACTTTCCAATAGATTCGAATAATGAAGGAGACTTTTCTGCAACAGGTTTTTTAGGCTCTGTCGGTTTAGGAGCTGCCTGTGTTGGTGTTTCGAAACCTTGAAGAACCGGCTGCTCTCGTTTTTTTACATCAGCTTTTGTTGTTACTGTTTCTTCTTCAGCTTTTTGCTCAAGAGGAAGGGTATAACTGACTTCGCTAACGACATCGTCGGTCTTACGTCTGACAACGGAATAATGCGGAGTATCCATATTAGGATTAGGAATAATAAGCAAACCTACATCATTACGATTTTCAATGCTGCGAATAGCAACACGCTTTTCATTCAATAAGTAGGTCGCGACACTAACCGGTACTTGCGCTTCTATTTGACCCGTATTGTCTTTGATGCTTTCTTCTTCAAGCAATCTCAAGATAGACAATGCTAAAGATTCTATACCACGAATAGTACCGTGACCGCTGCAGCGAGGGCATACGTTGTGTGCTGAATCGCCAAGAGAAGGGCGCAAACGCTGACGCGACATCTCCAATAACCCGAATCGTGATATACGACCTAATTGGATGCGAGCTCTATCGTGTTGCACAGCATCTTTCATACGGTTTTCAACTTCACGTTGATTACGAATGGGCGTCATATCGATAAAGTCGATAACAACCAAACCACCTAAATCACGCAGTCGTAGCTGGCGAGCAATTTCGTCCGCAGCTTCTAAGTTGGTATTCAAGGCCGTTTCTTCGATATCACCGCCTTTAGTTGCTCGGGCAGAGTTGATATCGATTGAGGTTAGTGCTTCTGTCGGGTCAATAACGATTGAACCACCAGAAGGTAGTCTAACTTCGCGTTGGAAGGCTGATTCAATCTGGCTTTCAATTTGATAGTGACTGAAAAGAGGCACTTCACCAGAATATTGTTTAACACGATTAACAAAGTCAGGACGAACAAGCTCAATATGACGCATCGCTTGTTCATAGATGCTCGGTTTATCTATAAGAATTTCACCGACATCACGTCTTAGATAATCTCTAATGGCACGAACAATAACATTGCTTTCTTGATGAATAAGAAATGGTGCAGGCTTAGACTCAGCAGCTTGAGATATTGCACCCCAGTGCTTAACGAGTATATTTAAATCCCATTGTAATTCTTCTGACGATTTACCAACCCCTGCAGTTCTAACAATAAGGCCCATACCATCTGGCACTTCTAGGCTTGATAATGCTTGTTTAAGATCGGTTCTTTCGTCTCCTTCAATACGGCGAGATATACCGCCAGCTCGAGGATTGTTAGGCATTAATACGAGATAGCTACCCGCTAGACTAATGAAGGTTGTTAATGCTGCGCCTTTTTGGCCACGTTCTTCTTTATCAATTTGGATAATAACTTCCTGACCTTCCGAAATCACATCCTTGATATTAGGACGACCTTCAAAACGGTAACCTTTGGGGAAGTAGGTTTTTGCTATTTCTTTTAGAGGAAGGAAGCCGTGACGCTCTGCACCATAATCGACAAATGCCGCTTCTAAACTTGGCTCGACACGGGTAATAGTGCCTTTATAGATATTCGCTTTTTTTTGTTCGTGGCCGGGGCTTTCGATATCAAGATCGTATAATCGTTGACCATCCACCAATGCTACACGCAACTCTTCTTGCTGAGTTGCGTTTATCAACATTCTTTTCATTTTTGTGACTCAATCTTTAATAGATCGCCACGAATAACCGAATTGTCTATAAAACAATTGCTTACGCTTATATCCAGTCTCCCGACTGTATGACAGACATACCTTATGACCTAATTTTCACTGTTTTTTTAAATATCTGGATATGCCAAATATTTGATCAAATGGGTTTATTCGCTTTTCGTTGCGATCAAATAACTTAATAGTTAATGCACGATAGAGAAGGGCTTGTTTGCCTAAATGAAGTGACCATTCTATAAATCACTTCTTACTCATCTTTCGTTCTCAATACTTTTTGTTGACAACAAACCTAAGTAATCGTGCTTCATGTTA
>CAZXIN010000081.1:0-8610 GCA_964640795.1 uncultured Pseudoalteromonadaceae bacterium
AAATGCTTGATTTTTAACTCGCATCGAAAAGGCTTATTTCACCCCTGCGGGGAAACAACTCAATAATTCAAATATTCAAAATAATCACTTAGAGGGCGTTGTGGGACACTTCCCGCAAGAAGGGGTAGCGAAAAACGCGCTAGCGGTTGAAGCGAGGGGAAGGCTTTCCCCCTCCAAAACAAAATTACTGATATTTTTCTTGAAAAATAATCTCTCGACTATCAGGCTTAAACTTTTCTTGAACGTCGCAATACTGGTCTATTTTATTCACAATAACGAAGCAGGCATTTAAGGGCTTTTCGTAACCTTTAATTAACCGAACGCTATCTACGATAATACCTGCCTCAACAGGTAAATAAGTCACTTCTTGTAAACCTCTAGCAGCATCTTTGAACTCTTCAAGAGCGCCTGTCGCACAAACTGGTAACCCCTCTTTTCTGAGTTCACTAACGGCGGGGTGCCTGTACGAACATTGGCCAAGATTAGACCTCTGGTCTAACAAAAAATACATCGCTTCGTCCATCGCTAGATTTGCCTCAATATCAAATGCGTCATGCGTCGCAAAAACATTAACTGCTGCGAAAATTGTTGCAAAGACACTGAATATAACTGGAATTGAGCGGCTCCGTATGGCTAACCCAAAACAAACGATAATTGCCGCTATATAACCCAAAACTGCAAACGTTTTGCCATCAACAAACGCAACAATACCGAGCACTAAGGACAATAACGCCAATAGCAAGAAAAACTTTACTTCAAATCTCATAGTTACCTCTTTAATTTTCTAAGAAGATATTATGAAAAACGATTTTTGGGGCGTATAAAAGCAAAAAATGTTTCTTAGTTGGGTTTTTTGGTCTATTGCTACTTAACACCATTGTATATCCTTAATCCGCACCAAAAGACATCACTTTAATCGCTCCTAATATCGCTTTTAATGGCTTTACATCAGCTACAAAATAATGTGCTGACCTGCCTGCTTTTTGCACATGCTCTTTCCATTTTTCTAAATCAACAAGTTGTTGCTCTGCCAATTCCAAACGTTCATCTTCTGTGTCTTCAATAAAAATAGACATGATAAGAAGGTCAAGAAAATCAACATTATGAGGCTCATATTGCACGACTGGTTTTATTTTGAGCATCTCATAAATCTTAGATGCTGATTGCCTGTTAATTAAGAGTTGATGAGCAAAGGTTTGATGAAAGCAGGCTAAATAAACACCAAACGCTCTAGCGGAACTTAGCAATACATTAGAGTGAACCAATTGCTCACCCTCAGCGCTAATACTTTGATAGATTTCAAGATATCGTACGAGTGTCTCAAGCTCTCTTAATGAGCGCCCTTCTATGCGGCATAAATCGTAAATGGTGTCTGAAAGATACGTTTCGCCTTTCCTCTCGTAAATTGCTGAAACCAACGCTTCAGAATTGATAATACAGTTCCTTAAATGAACCTTTGAAACACTTGTATGTTGACTGCCATAGTCATTTAGCTTTTCAGGTAGTGTGATAGAAAAGTTAATAAACTTATCAAGGTAACGTTTAGCGTCTAAACCGCTACCATAATGATGATTAATAGATGCTTCTAATTGCTCTCGATTAACTACAAGCACAAATTTCACACTACCAACATCAAAAACGTGTTTAACCACCTCTAACATCTGAACAGCATAGGTTGGCTTACAACGGTCTAACTCATCAATAAACAGAATTAATTGTTTATCCTTTGTCGCTTCTTCTAATACGTAGCGAAAACTATCTATATGTTGGTTAGCATCTATTTGATCTTGTAATACTGACTCAATTAAAGCCTCGCTCGCCTTATCCGCAGACTTTTTAATGTCCTTTTCAAAATCATCGACAACATCTGTCGCATCTTGTTTGAGAACCCAACTCGACGCTGCTTTTAGACCTAACTTCCCTACAGCTTTTAAAACAGGGACTAACTTTTTCTTAACCTCACCTTTTTTATCTTGAGGAATGGCATCTAGAACAGCCGCAGACAGCGCTAACAGGGGGTCGTCATGGTAATCCGTTTTGTAGGCGTCCAGATAAGCAGATACAGTCGATGGCAATTTGTCCTTAAACAAATTAATGGTTTTATGAATAAACTCTGTCTTTCCCCCTCCCCAATCGCCCGCCAGCATCAGCGGCGATATTGCAGCTTCCCTTTCTAATGCTCCAGCTATGCGCTCTGCGATTTTCTTACGGCCAAAGTCATCACGCCATTCAAATGTAATTTCAGAAGTATCCACCAATGCCACCCGCCTCTATCGGTAACTTTATTTATCAATACATTCTATTGTTAAATAAAAGCTGAGGTATTTCACGGTTTCGGTCACAATCAGGCAAAACTTTTCTTTAGTCTCCTGATTTTCCCGATTCTAATCCCTCATATTACGGTTATAGCAAGTTACGCTTCCACTTAAGCAGGCAAACCTACCTGCCTTGTTTATTAGCAATAAGTTACTTTTCAAATCACATTGGGAATTACACATGAAAAAAGAATCCGTCCTAACGCACGCATCGGTATTTATCGGCCTTGTTTTGTCAGCACTTTACGCAACAGGTTTGCTGCACCACACAGAATATCTTAGATATCTAGGAATTGAGCAAACACAATTTCAGCTACCTATTGAGCGTTTGTTTTTTCAAGGCTTTTTCTTCTTGGCAGATGTAATGTCAAAATCAGTTCTGCATCTCATCATTGCTGCAATCTCTATATACCTTTTTACTTTATTGGGTGTTGCCATCATTGATTATCTGAAAAAGCAAGATTACACAAAGAAGCTTTCAACCTTTTTAAACAATCGCTTCGCAAAACAAGAAGACATATCAAGCACGCCATTCCAAGAACTTGCGGAACGTATGGTGCCTATCACTTATGTTATATTTCTAGGCTACGTACTCATCCTGATTATCTTGCTATTAAGTGAATCCACAGGTAGAAAACATGCTAAAAACTACATTGAAAAAATCCAAAACAATCAAATAGAGCAGCACGAGATTTTACTGAAAGGAGAGACTGACCCTATCACCGGCTATCCAGTAATATGTAGCGATACACAATGCGCTTTTTATTTTTATGACAAAAATAAAAAGGCTGGGGAATCCAAGATATTCAATAAGCGAGATATTCGCTATCAACAGTCAAAGTCATCTTCAAGTGTTAAGTAAGCTGATTGAGAATTTATATTCTTCACATTCTGCCTAGAGGTATGCAACAGGAGAGCGGCCAGCGTCTCCTTTGCCAAGTGCCCTGCTATAACATAGCAGGGACATCTTGCGCGCGCGAAACGTATGCAGAAATCAAAACTGAATATATATTGAAAGAATATACAAGATTAATAATGCTAGGTTCGCTTAAAAGAATCGTCTATATATTGGTAACTTGAAAACCGACAAAGGCTAGGTGTTGGGTTATAGGCATCGACAACAGCAAATTAGCCATTAATAATGATCTCAAATCAGGACTAACTCAATTTTTCTGATGGAACAATAACAAATAGAGGCTGGTCCAAAGTAACGTCAGAATTATCCTCAGCGCAAGTTAGAGCTACAAATCCATTAACATCTGCTTTAACTTCGTAGATACCAAATAGACCCGAACATATTATACCGAGGACTTGCCCTTTATTAACATAATCACCCTCCTTAATTAATGGAGTGATATCAGGGTTGTAAACAGGTTTAAGCCATGAATACCAACCACCTGAGTATCCGCAGATTTCACCTTCTTCTTCAAATTCATGCTGGTTTGAACGCAGAAAAATTCCAACAAGCGGGGTATGTATTATATGTTTAAATAACGTAGTGGCTTTTTCTTTTATAAGTTTTAATGCATCAATGCCAAAGTGGTCTTTGATATGAAAACTCGCTCCTTCGCTCATTAATAATTCGATAATATCTTTGTCTTCATTCTCTAAAGCAATATGCAAGGCTGTCGACCCATCAAAACCGCGCTGATAGTTAATGTCTGCACCAATAGATATAGATAGAATCATGCCTTCTTTATCACCATTTAGAGATGACTTTATTAGCTGCTCGTTAGGTGATGACGGTTCTTTAGCAGACGCTAGTTGGTGATTTAATATTGTCTCGACTGCCTTTTGAGAGATGCCTTCTATAACTTTCTTGATGTTTTTAGGGTTGCCTGTCAAATCCGAGAGCGGAATCTTCTGTATTTTCTTGGATGGATAGAATGGGGTAATTGAATCGAAAACAATCTTAAACTCATCGAATACTAAATGACTTTTACGGCGTTTGGCGTATTCATAGAATTTCAAAAGAAATTGTGGAAATTGGATGCCAAATGCTTGTTCATGGATATACGCCGAATAACAAAACGCTATTTGGGCATTTATTGGCTTTAAACCTTGTTTTTGAACAGCCTCAAGTGTTGAATATTTGCACCGTAAAAATTGCCTCACACCATCTATGAATTCTGCTTTTTCAACTGAGCTTTTTTCGTAATTGGATATAAACCCCCAGAACAAAAAACCACCCCAGTCAGCCTCTGAAACCCCCTTTTTCGCTGTATGGCTTAATTGATTTGTGATTGATTCAAGAGTTCTTTGTTGGGTAGTACGAAGAGCACTCCAATAACTGTCAAAATCAAATGCATCCACACGAGCGCCCAATAATGAATTACCTGAAAGTCATAATATGTCTAAATATTGTCATATTCTATCCCTGCTTTACCTAAAATACGACTAATCGTCTCAGGGAAGAAGACATCTTTTGCATCTTTTCGAAGTGCTCGCGATATTACTTCCCCATTTGATATTCCGTCCGCATCTGCCATAGCTTGGCACAAAATGCGCGCAGATTTATCAACATCTCCAATCGAAATCTTGCACTTTTCGTCGTTGTTGAGTTTTGTTATGTACCTTTTCATATGGCGTGAGTCCTTTCCAACAATAATTTTTCCATAAGCCTTATAGCTACAAATACCTCTGCAGGTCAATAAAAATAGCCATCTATCTATTTTGGAAGATGAATCTGCGATTTTGGTGAGATACGTTTTTTAAGCGTTTTGCTTTACTAGCCCCAATTGCTCAGGACGAGCAAGAAAAAGAGGCCATTTAAATTTAAGCGCATTAGAAAGTTACCGGTGCTTTCGTTAATTGGAAACGAAGGTATGAAACCAATAGATTTACCAAACCTGTTCTTTAAAAAAAAGAAAAACTACGGCGCATTTCATGACGCATTACTCCGTGTCGGTTGCTTTAGTCGCGAAATGGGAGATGTAATGACATTAACCATGGATAAGCTATGCGCAGCACATGATATGAGCTGCATTCATATTGAACACTGGCATGATTTGGTTCAAGCAGATGCCCGCACCATACGCAACATAATGAAAGTAGACGCCAATGGCAAGCCTGTTTACAAGTCAACAAGTTATGATTTGCTGAACTACTTATCACTGTGCTTACAGTTTGTCGATGACAGCTATGCGGAATATGTCGATGCATGGTGTTATTGCCGCGTAATGTGTATTGACGATACTGAGGAAGAATAAACACTCTACACATAACTTCAAATAAGCCGCGCCTACTATACTGTTAGGCGCTTTTTTTCATTTTTTTACACCAATTCACACCCTGTTTCCCAGATAGCCACCTTTACTCATTTAATCTTATCAGCATTGATTAACGCCTAAGTTGAGTAAGTAAGATGAAATCTTTCCTCTTGGTTCAAGCACTAGGGTTCTGCTTAGCAGGTATCTTGGTGAGCTTGATTAGATATAACGATATTGCCTTTAGCCTATCGTTCAGTGTCTCGGCAATTTTGGTTGTCGTGCAGCTTATTGACCATCGTAATGATGGTTGTTCAGGAGGTCAGCCGTGATCTCCGAACCCCTTGTTTTATATATTCCAAGCAAAATACTTGATTTTGTTTTGCTCCTTTTTGGTTACCCGTTTATCCCATCTGAGATGAGAGCTTTGCTGACAGGCTGCATTGCCTTTGTGATGTATATCCAGCTAGGCCGCTTTGCCATCGACTATATCAAGAAAATTCTCGGTATGAATGCGGATAGAGGGCAACGCCGATGAATGCGTTCTTGACCTCTTACCCTGAATTGCAGCTCTATTGGGAATGGTTGCTGGCTCAGCCTCTTGCAGTACAAGTCACCTCGGGTGCGTTGGTGGTAATAATGCTGTTCTTCGGCTTATTTGTTGTTAAGAACGTGTTACTGCCGGTATTGCGCGCCTTTGGCGCTGCCACACCATCAACCTATAGCTATTTCCCAAGATTACCTTGGCGCCCTGTGTTTGTGCTGTGGATGCGTTTTGGTCGCTGGCGAGAACACCTATTCAAGATGGGCAAACAAAGCTCGGGCGGCTTTGCATCTGTAGTTTCAACACTCACCAACACCTACAACGCCAAAACAGATATACCGCTGGGACTTGTCTGGGCATGGGGCGGGACGATTTATCAAACGGTCGGTCACAAAATTTCAACGCACATGATGCTAGTGGGTCAATCGGGCGCGGGTAAAAGTGTATTTTTGAAAAAGATAATTTGCGAGTGGAACAGTTCAATGTTCATCACTGATGTCAAAGGGGAGCATCGCCGCGAAATACTCTCACGAAAAACATCACATCAAGTTGTGGCACTGCGTCCTTATGATATCGAGACTACAGGACAGATTAACCCCTTTGACTGTCTGCGATTAGCCATCAAACTTGGTGGTCAAAGCGCTGGTATCAAATGGGCGTACCGCATTGCACACTCATTCATTGAAACCAAGTCAGACAGTAAAAATGCGTTTTTTACCGATACGGCGCGCGGTTATTTGGCAGGTTTGATATTACTGGTTGAAACCACTTTTGAGGTCAAAGACCGTCACTTGGGTACGGTGCGTCATTTGATTGTGAATGGCTTGCCAACAAATGATGAAAACGGCGTGCCGGATGATGACATCAATGTCGCGTTTGAGTCACTGCATGAGATGATGATGACATTGCCTGCATTCTCAGGCGCTATTGCAGGCGCTGCGGCGCCTTTTATCAACGCTGCGTCAGAAACTAAAGGCTCTCTACAAGCAACTTTGCAAGAACGCAGCAAGGTGCTCGATATACCGAGCGTTCGTTATATGCTCAGCGCCACCACACGCCCGATTGGTGAACTAAAGAGCTGTAACGACTATGTGCTGACGGTCGAGGCAACCGTTAGTTCAATCCGTAATGAGCTAAATGATGTTATACGCCTGATTACCAATACGGTGATTTACGCTTTTGAGGATGAAGAGAAAAAGAACGGCCAATGTTTGGCGGTGTATGATGAATTTAACGCTTGTGGATATAACTCTACGATTGAAACTTACCTCCCAGTGCTTCGCTCGATGGGTCTATCTGCCGTGCCTGCGATACAGGACCTAGAAGGGTTAAAGGCATCTTACCCTAAAACGTTTTTAAGTTTCATAGGTAACTCTGACCTGACTCTATGGTTAAGTTCACCACACCCCCATAATTTGGCACAGCTTAGTCAAATACTCGGCAAGAAAACGATTGTCGAAACAGACAGTGATACAGGCAAGAAGTCCTACCGCGAGGTCGATGTCGCAACCCCTGAACAGTTAGGCCGCTTCTTAGCGTCTGACACAGGCAATATGATTGCCACCCGCGCAGGTAAACGTGCCTTGCGCCTGCGGTTAAATCCACACTTTAAAGCTTTGGGTGTATGGCAGTACAACTCGGACCCAGAGCATCCAGAAGCACTATTGCGCCGTCTAACTCGTTTTATTTTGAGCTTATTTGTTACGCACTCAGACGATGTACAAGCGCCATCAAGCAACCACTCAAGTACCAAAACCACTCATCAACAACCGCCTACTAAGGAGAATGATTCATGAATATCTATATCGACTGCCTCAACCGCATTCGGCAAAGCGTTGAGGATTTAATCCTGCCGCCCATTGGCCTATTACCCGTCATGCTCGATGCCAAACGTCAGGCACAGAACAAAGGCAAAACAGGCTTTAGTCGTCAGCAATCAACGCAAGTCAAGCGGGCGCAAGCGGCCATGAACCGCATTGTAGTGCACCACCAACCTGTCATGACCCAACATGCGAGTGATTTTCGTGACGTGGTCAAACACATAGGAGCAAAATGAATATGAGCATACCTGATATTTTTAGCCCACAAGTTTCGGCGGTACTGGAAGGTTATTGCCAGCAAAGCCGCAAAGCGGCAGCCGTCATACCCCTTTATATACTATCAGCTCTCTTTAACGGCCTTATCACTCTTGGCGTGATGGTGTTTGAATACGAAATCCTCTACCGCGTATTTGAGTATTTAGCAGGAGATGATAGCGAGTATTGGACACCCGCCATTATGGGCATGAGTTCCTTTATTCTGGTTATCGCTATTCACTACTTGGCTGAGCAGAATAAACACCACCCTGCCCTTGGCTTTATTACTAAAGCGGCAGGTGTTATGTCGGTAGTGTATCTCTTCGGTATTGGCTTGTTATTGGCGCTGCTGGTGTATCTCTCAGGCGGCGATATTTTCACGGGCGATATCGCTGTTGGTTTTGATGATGTCGAGGTGCGTAATAACATGATGCCGATCGCTCAATAACATCGATGGCGATCAACATTTC
>CAZXIN010000082.1:0-7140 GCA_964640795.1 uncultured Pseudoalteromonadaceae bacterium
GCGAAATTGTTGTACGCTTCATGATGTATGGGCTCCTTTTGTTTTGGCGACACCAATTTAATTAAAGTAAGGTGGTGGAGTCCATACATCGAATTCAGGTTAATTAACTTAAGTCCTGTTCCTCAGATTGCAGCCAACCTTGCAAAATATGACGCAAAGTCTCTGCTTCAACAGGCTTACTGAGGTAATCACTCATACCGGCATCGAAGCACTTTTTATCGTCACCCTTCATTGCATTGGCAGTCATTGCGACAATGGGAATATCTCTGTAATACTCGCCGCTTTCTCCGTTGCGTATAGCCTGAGTAGCTTCATACCCATCCATCTCGGGCATCTGGCAATCCATTAAAATCAGGCAGAACGGATTTTCAGACGAAGCACTCTTCAGTGCATGCAATGCCTCCAACCCATTACCTGCAATATCACAACAGGAATAACCCACTGACTCCAACATACCTTTAGCCACTGATTGATTAATAGGGTTATCTTCAACCAATAAAATACGGCAGCTTTGATTGGTCGTTGCTTTTTTGGTGATCTCTCGAAGCGTTTTTAAATAGTGGCTCGTTACCAAAGGTGTAGCCATTTCTAACGCCTTTCCTCCATCAATAACAACAGACAAAGAATCGATTATATCCGATTCAATGGCAGGCTTAGGGAAATAACCATCGAATCCAATATCAGCAAAAAACTTAGCGTCTCCTCTAGATGAGTTAGAGCTCATCATAATCATCCGGGTATCATTAAACCGTTCGTCAGCACGAATGGCTTTGCCTAAGTTCTCTCCATCCATCTGGGGCATATGCATATCCAATATAGCTATTTTAAATAGCGGAGAAGTGGAGGATTCCAATTTATTGCGCATAATTTTTAAGGCAGTCATGGCATCCTCAGCCTCAGTCACCTGCATGCCAAAGCGTTGCAGAGAACCACAAAGTACTAGCCGGTTAGTGGCATTGTCATCCACAATCAAGACCTCGATGTCACGAAAATCCATTTTAGGAAGCAGCTGATTAACATGCTTGCTCTTACCAAGGAACAGTTCAAAATTAAAACGTGTTCCTTTACCCAGCTTGCTTTCTATCCATATACGCCCCTTCATCATCTCACAGAGCTTTTTACAGATACTCAAACCGAGCCCGGTCCCTCCATATTTGCGAGTAGTCGATGAGTCTACTTGTGTAAAAGAGTCGAATAGCGTATCGATTTTCTCACTTGGAATACCAATTCCCGTATCTGAAACGGAGCAAGTCAGCTTAATTTCACCTTCTGACGTTTGCTCAGTTGCTATTTTGACAACAATCTCTCCGTATTCCGTAAATTTGGTGGCATTGCTAACCAAGTTGGTAAAGATTTGTCGAACCCTACCCGGATCGCCAATAACGTTATCGTGCTGGCATTGGGACAAATCTAGAATAAGCTCTAAGTGCTTTTCTTCCGCCCGAAGAGACATTTGTTTAGCAAAATCTCCCAGATGGCTACTAAGATTAAAATCAATCGCTTCGAAATCGAGCTTTCCAGCCTCAATTTTAGAAAAGTCGAGAATGTCATTAATGACAATCAGCAAGTTGTCGGCGCTTGATTGCGCTATGCCAATTTTGTTGCGTTGATCTTGATCCAAGTCAGTATGCTTCAATAACCCTAACATACCGACGACGCCATTTATCGGCGTCCTTATTTCATGGCTCATGGTCGCTAAGAAGTTATCTTTAGCTTGCATCGCAACCTCAACCCGCTCTTTCTCTTCTATAAGTTTGTTATTCTGCTCCGAAATCAAATTTTGAGCCGCTTTTTGCTGCGTAATATCTTGGAGAGTGCCGATAAAATATGTTTTTCCGTCGAGATTCATTTCTCCAACCGACAAATGAACTGGGATTTCACGACCACTTTTGCTGAGAGCGACGACTTCCCTACCAGACCCAATAATTTTTTTAATACCGGTATTCTTGTAGGCGTCTATATAGAGATCGTGTTCTACAGCAAAAGACTTAGGCATCAACATTTTAACATTTTGCCCGACCACTTCTTCCTTTTTATAACCAAACAGCTTTTCAGAAGCTGAGTTAAAATCATCAACAATACCGCGGTCATTGATAGTGATCATACAACCAATGGCGTTGTCAAAAATTGAACGTAGCCTTTCTTCCTGTTTTTTAATTTGTGTTTGGGCTTGCTTTTGCTGCGAAATATCTTGCAAGGTACCTATAAAGAATTTTTTGCCATCTAAGTGCATTTCACCAATGGACAAGTGCACTGGCACCGTTGATCCATCTTTGCGCTGGGCAACCACTTCTCTGCCGATACCTATGACTTTTTTATCACCTGTATTCCGATAAGCCGATAGATATTCGTCATGTTCAGATGCAAAAGAGTTTGGCATCAGTATTTTGACATTTTCCCCTATCACCTCATCTCGATGGTAACCGAACAGCTTTTCTGACGCTGAATTAAAATCTTCAACAATGCCGTGTTCGTCAATGGTAATCATACAACCAATGGCATTATCAAAAATGGTGCGCAGTCTTTCTCCTTGTTTTTTGATAAGAGACTGCGCCTGTTTTTGCTGCGAAATATCTTGCAGTGTACCTATGAAGAACTTCTTACCATCTAAGCGCATTTCACCAATGGATAAATGCACGGGCACTGTTGAGCCATCTTTACGCTGAGCAACCACCTCTCTACCAACACCAATAACCTTCTTGTTCCCCGTCTGTTGATAAGATGATAAGTATTCATCATGCTCAGACGCAAAAGAATATGGCATCAGCATTTTAACGTTTTTACCGATGACCTCTTCTCGGCTATAGCCGAACAGCTTTTCTGCGGCGACATTAAACGTGTCGACTGTACCTTTTTCGTCAATGGTGATCATGCTACCCAACGCATTATCAAAGATAGAACGTAGACGCTCCTCTTGCTTACGTATTAGGTTTTCAGCATCTTTTTGTTCACTGATATTTTGTAGTGTTCCGATGTAATAGGTCTCACCATCTAAGGTCATTTCCCCTATTGACAGATGCACAGGAACAGTTGTGCCATCTTTACACTTCGCCACCACCTCGCGACCAATACCAATCACCTTCCTCTCTCGAGTGTCCTGATAAGATTTCAAATATTGGTCGTGATTATTGGCGAACATATCGGGCATCAGCATTTTGACGTTCTTTCCAATAACGTCTTCTCGGCTATAACCAAATAAATCTTCAGCAGCATGGTTAAACGTATCAACTATACCTTTGCTGTTAATCGTAACCATGCAACTAATTGAGCTATCAAAAATCGAGCGTAACCTTTCCTCTTGCTTCTTTATCTCGACCGTTTGTTGATGAGTTTGTTTTAGAAGTTCCTCAGTTCGATTCAATTGTGTGGCTTTTATTGCGCCCGCCAAGGCTTGAGCCATTTGTTCAATAAGCTGCCTCTGCGTAGGCGTAAAACGATGAAATGATCCGAGTTCCACTACCGCCAAAACTTCGTGTTCATGGTAAATAATGGGATACATCAATATATTGCTGAGTTGCACATCACCTAAACTCAAGTGAAGAGTCAGGTTTTTTTCAGGAATGTCAGCTAATAAAATAGGTTGCTTGTCTTTAGCGCACTGTTGAATAACACCGTAAGTTTGCTCAGTAACAGGTTGATTAGGATCGCCACCATAACGTGCCTTACACACAAATTTCGTTGCATGCATCTCGTCAGAATTAACGCGTTTAACAACGTATATCGCACCGTAACTCGCATTGTGACTGCGCGCAATAAAGCTCACTGCAGCCTCTAACAGGCTCCCCAACCGCAAATTATCCTGCAGCAAAACACTAAACTGCGCAAGCTGCGTCTTCATCCAGTTTTGCTGTGTTAGCTCTTGGTTTCTTTTAAGAACAATGTCCTGCATTTCATCAAGCGCTTCACCGAGTAAGCGAGCTTCTCTAAACCCGCTTAGCTCTGAGGCTTCTTTAGCCTCATCTGTCCCTATTTTGTTCGATATCGCAATCACCTTTTGAAATGGTGTTGATAGCAAACGAAGCAAATACCACCAAACGCTTATCCCAGCTAATACGATGACAACAAACGTAAGATAAAGAAACTTGTAATCCGTGCCGGTTTGATAAAATGCGAGGGCAATAGGCACAAAAATAACACCTAGGAAAGCGAATAATGTTACACCTATTTTGGTGGATAACGACAATAACCTCATGGTGTAGCTCTACCTAAGTTTTAATAAGTGTCTTTTTAAAAACAATGAAATCTCTAAGCAATACCCATTCCCTGTAGCCATTGTTCACTCAGAATGCATCTAGAGCGCCATGTGGTACTGAAGGAATGACTAACCGCTATAAAAACTTAACAGTAATGGAGGAAACTATTGCTGTATTTAGTCAGAGAGCATGTTAACACTCTTCATTACGTCACTTGAATTTAACGGAGTCCAAGGGCTCCTTTATTCAAATTCCTTAATAAAAGTACTTCATTCATCAATGATGGGGAATAACCCTCAATGCGAATAGGTATAAGTACATAAGATTAAATAAAGCATAAAACTGTTATTTATCAACTTTATGGCCATCAGAATACCAATAGATAGCCAAGAAAAAAACTTTAACAGAGAGAAGGTGTTCCGGCCACTGAGCAAGCGACAATAATGCACCCGGTAAATTGGTTGAGAAATTAAGGCAACTCACAGGGATTTTGTTTAAATGACTTAATCACAACTCTATGCCTGAGCTCCACAATATTATGAGAGGGTTAACTCAAATTCTCTCAATTCTGTCACCCTACCATTAATCATAATACCGAGAGTATAAATTCCCACATAATAGGTGCGAGTCGATAACTGTTTAAACACCTGCTTTGCTTTAATACTTACCGATTGATTAGAGTCAAGTGTTAACGTTTTCAGCTTAAACACTTTTTTTGCTGTTTTACCGCTCGCCAATGGCCTTTCTAACACATAATCGACCACTAGTTTACTTGACTCAGCTTCCTCGGAATGCAGGCGAAATTGGAATTCGATTTTCTCACCAATAAGCACTTTATCAGAGGACAATGTAAAGTCGTGCACAAGGACATTGTCACCACCTACAAAACCTAAAACGGCTAATGCTTCGGGGTTACCCTGTTTTATCAGCGTCCTCAGTCCGTGTTTTACTGTCCATTGTGCCAGTTTACAATGACTACGCCACCAGCGCTTAGCCGCTCCAGTCACAACATCAGGATGGTCTTTTGCAATATCATTCAAATGGTTGGCGACTGAACGTCTAACCGTTAAGTTTTCATCCCGATAGAGTTGCTCTAGGAGCTGCAAACCAACTATTGGATCATCGATAAACGGTTTGAGTTGGATCCCCCAAGGGAGGCGAGGACGAGAACCTTCTGACGCTAAACGCCTAACCCGCCAATCACTATGCGTAGCCCAACGATTCAAATAACTTATGGAAAATTCAGGATAAACCAGAATATATGGCCGCACAGCAAACTCCGCACTAAAGAACACCGTCATGCGTTCTAGCGTTTCAAGGGCGACCTTAGGAAAATCTGTTCCATGGCGCTCAACCACATCGAGAAACGGCAAATAAGCAAAATCTGTATACCCTTCAATCCCACCTGTTCCGTTATCATCCCCCATAGATTTCAGCAGAATATCAGCGGCTTGTTCAAAACCAACGTTAAGCCCATCGTACAAAACATCTGCTATCTGCGCCGAACGTTGTTTTAAAGCCAACTCATCAAACCCTTTTAATGATTCACTGACAAAAATATCGGCATCAAACTGCGACCAAACATGACCGACCATCTGCCCTATCTTCTCAATAACAGAACGATTAAATAATGTTTTTAATTGCTGTGGCGACGTTTTATTGTCAGACATTCAGAGGGAACTCCATCTTTACCGATATTAGCGACTAATCCAGGAACTGCGGGAATGCAGGGAGTGAGTTAAAATCTTGTCTATCGTGTTGAATAATGATTCTCGCATTTTCTTTAGCAGCCAATAACTCTAGCTTCCTCCTTGACGCCAAAGTCGCTGTTTTGTCTGTATTGGATGTAGGAATGGATTTTAGTTCATAGCCTTTACGATGAACATAAAGATCACCAGACAGTATAAAGCTTCCTGACTCTTGTAGCTTAATCAACAGCACAGCACTACCCGGAGTATGCCCCGGCATCGAATGCATAATGACCTTTCCGTCGCCAAAAATATCATGACGCTCTTTGTAGAGAACCGTCTTCGCTTGCTCCAGTTTTGTATAGTAGCTGCCAAAAACAGGCTTTATGTCTTTCGAAAACATATACGCATGCTCGTCTTCATTGACAATAAATGTCGACTCAGCAAACAAATTCGCATTGCCCGTATGCTCAGGGTGCAAGTGAGAGATAGATAAATAATCAATATCACTGGGTTTTAGGCCTATTTTAGCCAGCTGAGTAGGTAATTTATGCTCCAACTTGTAGTGCCACACACCGCTTTTTACACCACCAGCTTCATCTGCCAATGTATCCTCTAGCCCGGTATCCCAAACAAGATCCCCTTGCGGGTGCCGGATCAAAAAGCAAGGAACAGCCAAAGTCGCTTCTTGCCCATCAAATAACCCTTCAACAGAGAGTGAGCTCATATCAGAGACATGTATTGCACCGCAATCTATTGCATATAGTTTGACGTGATTATTGGCTTGGCTAGATGTGATAAAACCAGTAAAAGCGAAGAAGAAGAGGACTAACGTTAATTTTATATTTTTCATGGGCGCTACCTTACACCCGGATAAACACTCAGGCAATGTCATGGACTAAGCTTATTAAGCGTCGCAACAGCTATTTCGATTAAAGCTGAGAAGATTGGAGTTGGCCGTTAAGCCGGGTTCTGTCGAGGACAATCATTCATCTAGGCCAGCAATCACTCACTGGCTCAAGCAACCTACCCGATCTCAACGTGGGCCACGCCGTACGAGATCCTATTTGGTCTTGCTCCGGGTGGAGTTTACCTTGCCAACACTGTTACCAATATTGCGGTGCGCTCTTACCGCACCCTTTCACCCTTACCGGCGCTGACGCGCTTAGGCGGTATTCTCTCTGCTGCACTTGTCGTCGGTTTTCACCGCCCAGGCGTTACCTGGCACCCTGCCCTATGGAGCCCGGACTTTCCTCCCC
>CAZXIN010000083.1:0-7061 GCA_964640795.1 uncultured Pseudoalteromonadaceae bacterium
GTGATGTTTTATATATTTTCAATTACCCACTTTGGTGTACCAGTTGGTCTCTGGACTTGTTCCAACATCTATGTGATGGAGTTTCTATACAAAAAGCTGCGTGACAGCCTGTAATGCATCCGTTAAGTCACTCTGACTAATACATGCATTTTTTAAGAATGGAAAACAGCTAATTTCCAAACATATGCACCTAATTATGGTGCGCTTCATCAAACTTGGCTTAATAGCCTCTTTGACAAACGTTTTGTTTTGCAACTTAGGTGTCGGTGACGAGTCACCTTGACGCAATTGCATATAGATCAATTCCTAGTCATAGCCTTCATGAGGTGATCTTCTATGATTCACAACAAACCCGATTGTGAAGAAATATGCAGACTCTAAATAGCGATAAGCTTTCGGTCTTTAAAGAACGTTTCTTATAGAAATGAGGATGTTAGATGTGACGTGTCAGTGGTTTAGTTATTTATCTTTCTAGGTATTCGCTAGCTCATCCTTTCTAAGGTCATTGACTTTACCCATACCCGCAATCACAATACTCGCGTCTGACAAAATCAGACCGGAATTGACACTCCGCACAAATGCACAAGAACCGTAAAAATATCCATTATTTTGCGGTAGACCCTCTATGGTGGGTCGTTCGGGGCGCCTTAGGGCGGCCGTTCCTTGTGCGCGGTAGTGTCAACCCTGTTCGATCCACCACCATAAGATTGACACCTTTGTGTGGTGAATAAAATACCAGCACAAGGAAACCAATCATGAAAGATAAAAACCCTTTAATTGAAGCTAGCTCCGAAGACACCTTAGTCAATATCCATTCCGTTTTATTGTTTGTCCAAGAATTCCATGCCGACAGTGAGTTTAACGAGAACACTGATAATCGCATTTACCACAGCGGCTTATCGATGATTATAAAATGCGTGAATGAAGCCCTGTATTACGAAATGGATAAGTTAGAAAAGATCGACAAAAAGCCCAAAGAAACCGCCATTTTTGAGGCATAGCATTTTTTTAAGGCCAACACTAAGATTAATTCTCTCAGGCCGCCTATTACAGTAGCACCCACCCCAGCCTTTGCAATGGTAAACCAAAGCCAGACAAGCTGGCCATTGCAAAGCCCGGAGTCGGCGCTAGTTTGTTTGGCATGGCCGAGAGGATAGTTATGGATGCTAAATTCACTTATTTTAAAATAATCTCGAATTATGGCTTAGTTCGATCAGAAGCCTCTGGCGCCGAAGCCGAGAAGTTAATATTTGTATTAGAGTTATTCTGGATCTGGTTCATCTTCAAAGTTTGTGAGCGTGTCACAGTTCATGCAGTAATACATCATGCTTGCATCTTGATAATGCATTCCACACAAACAGCCACAGAATGGACAACACTCTTCAAGTTCAAATTCTTGCCAATCCCAAACTCCTAAATATTCTGGGATGCCACCCTTGTCATAACCAATAATCTGCAATGCTTCTTCATTTTTGGGTATGAAACCATGGTGTAACTGTAACTCGTGAATTACATCACCTTGAGTAATTTCAAACCATTCTCCACGGAATTGTTTTTCTGAGTATTTTTCATGGAGGCTCTTTTCAATCTGAAAACGCTCAGCCTCATCATCAATCCATCCCATAAACTCAAGTTTAAAAGGATTTCCTGTCTGAAGTTGTTTCAACCTACGCTTACGATTTGTACTTACACCTATTTTTACAAGGTTATTCATTCTGTCAGCAATAAAATAGACTGCCATTCCTGTAACCTCTAACAATTTGAAATAGCCGACAGCTTTTATTGATATTAACTTGTCGGTCAAGCTTCGGCCAAAAGCAGATGTTTGGCGACTGTCCTTGGTTGATATTATGCTTCTTCTAATTTCTCTTCGGTTTTGTGATTTGGAAGATTTGGGTTTAGCACTTCAAACCCAATAGATTCAAGGCTTTTAATAATTTCAATGAGCTTATATTCATTGCCAAGCAAATCCATATCTACTGCGGCGACAAGCTCAGACTCGGCTCTCGTTAATGCGACATAGACCATATTCCAAGTTTTGTTGAACTTGGTTACACCATCCTGCATTAAGCATTTGAAAATTGCTGGCGTTAAGACTAAGACACACACCTTAGACTCTAAACCCTTAGTTCGTTGGATGCTGCTTATTACATACTTGGCCGAATTGTCCTTGGATGAACTGTATTGTTCAGCTGATCGGCAAAGCTTTTTGAACAGTTCTTTTTCATATGGAATCCCTATCTCGGTAATGAATTTTCGTATTGATGTGTTGTTGTCATTTTCCGATAACAAGCAGGCAAAGTAGCGCTGCAATGAGTATATGACCACGCCTTCTTCATATTCGGGAAACTTCACTGTAAGTAGCTCTTCTACCTCTGGATCAAACTCAGGTAGTGATCCTGCTTGTTTGGTTGAATAATTACCTTCTTTTCTGAAGATACTAACTAAGCTTCCATTCTCAATGTGATGGCGAAGTACTGCGTCGTAATGGTCATCTCCTGAAGTGATATATGTTAGGCGTCCCTCAAATTCAGACAAGCTAATCTGTTCTTGGCCTCTGGGACAGAAGGTGTTTGAGAGGTCAAGAATTCTCTGTGGCACCCTACGAGAAGCCTTTATATTCGGTAGTACTTTAACTTTGTCGTTGGTTCTGTTTGCAGCCAACCAGTCTTTGAAAGCTTTTGGATAATCTATTGCTTGCTTGGGGTCGCCCACCATGTATATGTCAACCGAATTCTCGCCGATTTGTTGAAAAGCCTTAAGAGCAGTTTTATCAAGATCCTGAGCTTCATCGAGGAAAATCTTATCGATTGCACTACTTAGGAGTTTGTGAACTTTTCTAACTTTAGATTTCTTCTTCTGGCTACTGTGTTTTGAGTAGTTTTCATCGACAACTCTCCATGCTGCGGCATATGTTTCATCGACATGTATTACCCCATTTTTCCTTAGTCTACTAATAGTGCTGTTGGCTTCTCTTTGTTTTTTCTCAGCAGGCTTTCCAGGAGGAAAGTTTGAGAACGTTTGACATCGTGAAGAGCTCGTGTGCACTTCATTTAGGACAAAAGGAGAGTAAGGGTAAATGATCTCATTCAATAGAAACGTGTGAACTGTACAAACTACGATATTTTCTTGCAAGTATCCAAGTTGCTTAATAATCGCCTCTGAAATATTCTTGGCGGCATTGTTGGTATAAGTGATGGCGAAGACCTTTTTGTACGACGTTGGGTCATAGTGTGCGATGATCTTCTCAGCAAGACCATGGGTCTTACCCGCACCAGCTCCGGCTATTTGAACTTCAATCATTTCATGAAATCCAAGGCTTCTTGAATGTGCTTGGGTAGCTTGATTGGATCTTCGTTCGTTTCGTCTAGGATAGAATCAGCAATCTTGAGCATCCTTTCTGCTTTACTCTTCTTCAGGAATTCTGCCATCTCTTCAGGAGTTTTGTATTTCTTTTTGAACACTGTATTTATGCGTTCAAGGTTTCCATCTACCACTACAAGATCATCCTCGAGCGTATATTTGGTGGTGGTTGTCACTCGAATGTTTTCGTTATCGGTTTCATATTTTTGATGTACGTCTTTGGTCGAGTCATTGTCATCGTAATCACGAATAATGCTTAGCTTCTTGGTATTGCCTTTGTTGACTTGCAGCCAGACGTCCATAAAAGTTGTGAAGCCTGTTTGCTCGATGGAGATCACTTCTAGGCTATTAACGTTTTTGTTGTCACGATAGAGTATGGCATTGATTAACATCTCTTCGGTAGTGCCTTCAACGAGCACTGTTTTGTTGCTTAAAAGAAGTTTTAGTATGTCAAAGTTTGGTCGCTTACGAAGGTAGTTAGTTAGATGCTTCTTACTATCAGTTAGGTGGATAGCATCATTTCCTGATAGGACAATCAGATTGGTAAGTTCCAACTTATTGATAACTTGTGGGCTATGGGAACTAATTAGAGTTTGTAGAGATGAGCCACCTTTTTTCGTGCTTTTATATATGAAATCAGTAGCAAAGCGCAGGTTATTAACACTCAGATGCGCTTCAGGTTCTTCGATACAGCAAAAGTTGAGAGCATTCTTGTTGCCCTTAAAGAACTCAAATAACAGGTAGATGTATACGAGGTTACGATATCCAAGGCCACGCTGATATAAGTAGCTCTCACCAGATTTCAGAGTGATGTTGGATAAGATGCTTTTTAAATTTGGTAAGTTGGGGATACATTCGAGCTTATCTACAATCTCGCCGAAGAAGTTCTCAAAGTCTGGATCAGGAGTAACGATCTTCTCGAAAGTCTCAGTGCTTTCGATTGCATCAAAGAATGACGTGTAAGCGCTATTAATTTTGGCCTTGTCGGAATCCGCAAGTGACGAGATCAGCATCTTAGTCAGAATGTCGTTTGATTTCTGAGTGTTGCTCTCGGCAAAGTCGTCACGCTCAGCGTTGATCGAGTTGATGGCTATTAGTCTTAGATCAGAATAGCTAACCTTTAACCCATTATTACTTTGTGTCACGTCGTAGTCGTAAAGCTCGATTGGTAGGTTGAACCAGCGTGTATCTTTGATGTCCCCAATGCCTTCAAGTAGATCCTTGACTGTCTTTACAAAGTGATCTGCATCTTTAGGCCTGAATTCATAGCGAATCTTATAGCTATCATCAGCTTCTTCTCCGATTATCCACTTTCCAATAACGCCTTCTTCAATAATGTTCTTTGGCTCAGTAAACTCAATCTCAACTCGAACCTTTGGAATTAAAGCCTTTACCTCACTATCTTCCTGACCGTTGATGATAGCTTGGTAAAAGTCTTTGATTGCTTCACGGTTGATATCCGATACTGGGAGACGTTTCTTATTGAAGCTGATGTCGTTGTTGTTAAGTGGCAGGGCAAGCGCCTCGAATAGGTTCGTTTTGCCTGCTTCGTTTTCACCGATAATTAGGCTGAGTGGTGAAAGCTCGATCTCGAAGTTTTTGAAGGCTCGGTAGTTTTCAATTTCGACCGTACGAATGTACATTCATATTCCATGTAGTTATTGTTTGTGATCATGCTCACAAAGTTAACGTCAAGCAACCCAGGCTAAAACAAACTTAGAAGCCAAAATAGTCTTTATTTAGCCTCTTTGATTTGAAGAATCATTCGTAATTCATTGGAACCAGAGTCATTGTGAATCAAAGTCCGCTTAGGGCCGATTTCGGTCCCTTGGCAAAACTATTATTTTTCTTTAAACCATACCAAAAACAACCACGTTCCCATAGTAATAAAGTTACCTAAAGAGAAAATTAATCACCTGAAGCAGTATTCGCTTTCAATCTGCTCATTTATCCAACAATGAAACGTTTACGCTAGTAGTGAATGATTTACTTATAGATAGTGCCGATTACCTATCAACGATAAGAAGCACTATTGATTATGAATACACTTAAGGCGCTAGAGGATGAAGAGCAACAAGATCCTATTATTCAAAAGCTGGATGAACTGATTCATGCGGTGTTAGACGAGAGACTTACGCCCAAGTTAAGTTTAGATGTCACACTTTGGAGTACACAGGATGTAGCGGATTATCTGGGGCATAGTTACCGTTATACCAGTGAATATATGGTAACCCATCACACCTTCCCGCCTGCTATGAGATTACCTACCAAAAAGAATACTAAAGGCCACCCGCGCTGGTATGCAGGGCAAGTGATTGCTTGGGTAGCCGATAATCAAGAAAAGTAACTACTCCTGACTAAGGCACTTGCACTCATTAGCAAGTGCCTTTTCTTTTATTTCTAGTCTAGTAACCTTGATAACTCACTAGCACTTTTGTTGTAGTAGGTCATCAATTGCCTAATATCTCTGTGCCCTACCATTCTGGCTAGATCTAACACCTCTATTTTATCCGCTAACCGTGTGATGGCTTCGTGCCTTGTATCGTGGAAGGTTAAGTTTTCAATCGTGGTACGTAACACATACTTTCGAAACAGTGCACTTAGGGCGGCGGGGCTCATTTGAAATAGGCGCGTATGCTCGTTTTCTGGTTCTGGTAGCTTATTGAGTAGTGCTATCGCCCTGCTTGATAGCGGTACGTCTCTGGGGTGGCCGTTTTTGGTTTCAATCAGTTTAGCCACGGCAGTACCTGTATTAACCCGCGCTGGGGTTAACGAGCATATCTCTCCTGCCCTCATGGCTGTTTCGATGGCAAATAGAAAGGCAACCGCTACGTACTGGCATTTCATGGTTAACTGAATGTCTTCGCGATACCTCATGACAAGGCATATCTCTTCTTGTTCTGCGTCAGAGATACGCCTGACTCTTGGTGGTGGGTTTCTAGGCCGTTGTAAGTCCTTTAATGGCATGTTCGACATTAAACGCCACCGGCGGGCTTGTGTTAAGCAATGGCTTATTAAGTTAAGGTCTCGATTAACAGAGGATGATTTAACTTCGGTTAAACGCTCGTCTATCCATTGTTCAAAGTCTTCTCTTTCTAGGTCGCATAACTTGATCCGGCATAGCCGTTTAAAGCGGCGAAAATTTTGTAATCGGACAATCTCCCAACGTTCACCTCGCTTGGTAGGTGATACTTCGTCGGCATATCGTGTAAACAATTCGCCTAATGTGATTTGCGAATTTTCATCAATTGGTTGGCTGAGTTCAAATTCCTTCTCTCTTGCCCAACTTCTTGCTTTGTGAATAGTGGCAAATGTGGCGGTCTTTCGTTTGCCGTTAACGGAAAGAAAGACGCGGGTTTTACCAGATTTAAGTGTTTCAAATGATGCCATAAATAACCTCTGCAGTTTTGATTCAATTTTTAAGTGTTCCTGCGTGTAGTACCGTGTAAAAAACGTGTAATTGTCGTGTAATTACCGTGTAGATGTGAATGAACACAGCAGGGAAAAGGCAGAGAAAAGCGTATAAAAACTGATTTTGGATTTTTTAAAAGCACGCAAAATAGCGCTAAAAAACCAATAAAAACGGTTAATTACGCAAAGATAAGAGTCAGTACGGGAAAATGTGTGAAAAGGGTGTTTTTGCTAAATGGTGCCCGGGGCCGGACTTGAACCGGCACGATCTTACGATCGAGGGATTT
>CAZXIN010000084.1:0-5558 GCA_964640795.1 uncultured Pseudoalteromonadaceae bacterium
CACCACCCCCTCAAGATGGCGTGTCTACCAATTCCACCACTTCCGCGAAACTTTTAAATTTTAATTAATTAGGTACGTCTGGCACGTCCGAATCAGTTGGTGTAGCCACAGGTTGCTCTGTTACTGGTACTTCAAGATTCTGCCAAGGATCAACTTCTGGTGCCTGTTTGTTCGACATATTCCCAAGTACCAAGCTAATCGCAAAAAATAGAGTAGCTAATACAGCTGTTGAGCGTGTCATGAAGTTGCCTGAACCTGTAGCACCAAATACTGTATTTGATCCACCTGAACCAAAAGAAGCACCCATACCTGCGCCTTTACCTTGTTGAACCAACACTAAACCAATTAGCATTAAAGCAACAATTAGGTAAACGACCAATAAAATTTCGTAAATCATTCTTTTTCTCTATCAGTTTGCCGCACGGCAAATCGTTATAAACTCTTCAGACTTAAGGCTGGCACCTCCAATAAGGCCACCATCCACGTCAGGTTGTCCAAACAGCTCTTTCGCGTTTGAACCTTTAACACTGCCGCCATATAAAATAGCAACACTTTCAGCAACACTTGCATTGTTTTTTCTAAGCAAGTCACGAATAAAAGCATGTACTTCTTGAGCTTGCTCTGGGCTTGCTGTTAACCCTGTACCTATAGCCCAAATAGGCTCATAAGCAATTGTTATATTTTCAAATGCTTCTATACCAACTTCAGTGATAACGGCATTTAGCTGAGCTTCAATAAAACTGAACAGCTCACCACTTTCGCGAACTTCTAGCGACTCACCAATACATAGTATGGGCGAAAGACCCGATTTTAAAGTCTGTTCGACCTTGCTAGCAATGAGTTCGTTCGATTCACATTGATCACCGCGTCTTTCAGAATGCCCAAGAATAACATACTGAGCACCACACGCTTTTATCATGTCGCAACTCACTTCCCCTGTATGAGCACCATTTTGTGACTCACTACAAGTTTGCGCACCTATCGAAAAGCTCGCGTTATTAAAATGACTAAGTAATGTAAAAGGTGGGCAAACAACAACGTCGACATTATCAAACGACTGTTCTTTAAATGCTTCTATGAAAGATTTAACTAACGTTAAATCACCATTCATTTTCCAATTACCAGCTACTACTGAGCGTCTTAATTTTGATTGCGTCATAAACTTCCGAGCTTCCGCGCTAAGCCGTTTTAAAGCGGGCGAGATATTAACTAACCCGTCGCTAAGTTACAAGCCTGATTATAGATTTATTAGGGGCTGTTGAGCCTTTCTGTACAGATTTTATCCAAAACAATATAAATTAAGGAGCTGCTTTCCCAACTTCTTCGGCAATATATTCTGCCCACTGGTTCGCATCGCTCGATTTATTGGCTTCTACCATCACTCTTATGACTGGTTCAGTACCACTCTTACGCAGCAAAACCCGGCCAGATGATCCAAGCGCTTTTTCTGCTTCAATCACCGCATCTTGCACTGCTTGAGTATTCAACGGATCCGTTCCTTGCTTGAAAGTGACATTAATTAGCCGCTGTGGAAACTTCTCCATTCCCTTTCTTAGTTCAAGCAAGGTCATTTGCGCTCTTAACATGGAGGTTAAAACTTGCAGACCAGAAATAATACCGTCACCTGTAGATGCAACGTTCAAATTGAGAACGTGTCCGGAGCTTTCTCCACCAATCTTCCAGCCTTTTTCTAAGAGCAACTCCATGACATAACGATCGCCTACCTTACTGCGTTCGAACGGTATACCCAAATTACCAAGGGCTACTTCTAAGCCTAGGTTACTCATAACGGTACCTACGACTCCGCCACCATCTAACCGACCAGAACGTAGAGAGTCTCTTGCAATGATATAAACGAGCTCATCGCCATCAAGTACGCCACCTTCATTGTCTACCATCATGATACGATCACCATCACCGTCCAATGCAAACCCAAGATCTGCACCGGTTTCGAGTACTTTAGCTCGTGTCGCTTGCATAGATGTCGCACCAACACCATCATTGATATTGAGGCCATCGGGTGATGTTCCTACTTCGATAACGTCTGCGCCAAGTTCTCTTAGAACATTGGGGGCAATATGGTATGTCGCCCCATGTGCACAATCGACAACTATTTTTAGTCCCTTAAGTGATAAATCAGAGGGAAATGTCCCCTTACAAAACTCAATATATCGTCCAGCTGCATCATCAATACGATTGGCTTTACCTAATTTATCAGAGGCGACACACGTCATTTCTTCATCCATCATTTTTTCAATGGACAATTCAATGTCATCATCTAATTTAAAACCATCTGCGGTAAAAAATTTAATTCCATTGTCGTAATAAGGATTATGTGAAGCACTGATAACAATCCCAGCTTCAGATCGAAATGTTTTTGTCAGGTAAGCGATGGCCGGTGTTGGCATCGGTCCGAGCAACCCGATATTAATACCTGCTGCTGATAGACCAGCTTCAAGTGCTGATTCCAACATATAGCCAGAAATACGCGTATCTTTGCCAATTAAGACTTTATTGGTGCCTCGCCCAGCTAAAACTTTACCAGCCGCCCAACCCAACTTAATAACGAACTCTGGGTTTACCATTGAATTACCAACTCGACCGCGTATGCCATCCGTCCCAAAATACTTTCTATCACTCATTTACATAAACTCTATTATTTTATTTATTGTCTTTATGGCATCAACGCTTTCTTTAACATCGTGCACTCGAATAATATTTGCGCCCTGCATCACCGCATAACTGGCACATACAAGACTACCGGTTAACCTTTCGTCAACCTCACGATCCAGTAATGTACCTATCATCGACTTCCTAGATACACCAACCAATAATGGGCTATTTAAAATCGACAGCTGTTTTAATTGAGCCAGCAAACAATAATTATGCTCTAAACTTTTCCCGAACCCAAAGCCAGGATCTAACAATATCTGCTTTGAGTCGATACCATTAGACAAGCAAGCTTCTTTTCGTTCAACTAAAAATGTCGAAACTTCTTGAATAACATTTTGATATTGAGGAGCTTGTTGCATGGTCTTTGGAGCTCCCTGCATATGCATCAAACAAATAGCCACTCGGTACTCTTTAACAAGTTTCGATGCTGTTGTTAATGCATGAGGCTCTTGTAGGGCTCTTACATCATTAATTAAGCCTGCTCCAGCCTTAACGGCTTCTGTCATAACAGCCGCTTTACTAGTATCAATAGACACCACTGTATCAAAATTTTGTTTAATCAGCTCAATCACAGGGATCGTCCGATCTAACTCTTCCTCAACCGAAACGTCTTCGGCTCCCGGCTTAGTTGATTCGCCCCCTACATCAATAAAGTCAGCACCGTTGCTCAACATGTTTTCTACATGACGAAGTGCATTATCGTTTAAACTAAATTTACCGCCATCAGAAAAGGAATCAGGAGTGACATTCAAAATCCCCATGACTTTCGGAGAGCTTAGATCAACCTGCGTACTTCCAAAATTCATTGTAAGCCTTTATAGAAATCTCATTAAATATTGCGTGCTATGGATAGATATAGCTGAATAAGTATCAACCTAAGATCACCGAGCACTTAAAAAAATAGGCGCCTATAGGCGCCTATTGTTCCATTATCTATGGACTAGCTAGGCAAATCACCTGGCTTACCAACATTCGGTTTTGGAGTATCTTTGTTGGCTTTTTCTTCTGCCTTAACTTCATCACCACCCGTAGGTTTATTAGTACTACTTGGCTTGTTAGTGTCATCCCAATCTGCGGGAGGTCTAACATCCTTTCGGGCCATCAAGTCATCGATTTGCTTAGAATCAATAGTCTCATATTTCATTAAGGCGTCTTTCATAGACTCCAAAATATCCATATTGTCTTTCAATAACTTTTCTGCAAGATCATAATTGCGGTCTATCAATAATCGAACTTCAGCATCTATTGTCTTAATTGTTTCATCGGACATAACATTCGATGGACCACCAGCAAACATATCACGATCTTTTTCAGCATAAAGCATAGGCCCCATTTTATCGGACAGGCCCCATTCAGTGACCATTTTACGCGCGATTTCTGTTGCTCTTTCAATATCATTAGACGCGCCGGTCGTGACACCTGCCTGCCCTAGTGTAATCTCTTCAGCAATACGGCCACCAAATAAAGTCGCAATTCGAGACTCAAGCTCTTCTCTTGACGAGCTGTATTTATCTTCTTCTGGCAAATACATGGTCACACCCAAAGCTCTGCCCCGAGGGATAATAGATACTTTGTAAACCGGATCGTGTTTAGGTACTAAGCGACCGACAATTGCATGCCCAGCCTCGTGATAAGCCGTATTTGTTTTCTCTTCTTCAGACATCACCATAGATTTGCGCTCTGAGCCCATCATGATTTTGTCTTTAGCTTTATCAAACTGCTCTTGAGAAACGACGCGTGAGTTGCTACGAGCTGCAAAAAGCGCTGCTTCGTTAACCAAATTAGCTAAATCAGCCCCAGAAAACCCTGGTGTTCCTCTCGCAATCAAAGAAGCTTCAACGTCGTCACCAATTGGCACTTTACGCATGTGTACTTTCAGAATTTGTTCACGACCACGAATATCAGGTAAGCCTACTGTCACCTGTCGATCAAAACGTCCAGGTCTTAGCAACGCTGGGTCTAGTACATCAGGGCGGTTAGTTGCAGCAATAACAATAATACCTTCGTGCCCTTCAAATCCATCCATCTCAACAAGCATTTGGTTGAGTGTTTGTTCACGTTCATCATGCCCGCCACCGTGACCTGCACCACGTTTACGACCTACAGCATCAATCTCATCGATAAATATAATACAAGGCGCTGACTTTCTCG
Organism: uncultured Pseudoalteromonadaceae bacterium; assembly: GCA_964640795.1. GTDB lineage: Bacteria > Pseudomonadota > Gammaproteobacteria > Enterobacterales > Alteromonadaceae > M269. The sequence goes on from CAZXIN010000084.1 coordinate 4,825, forward strand.
CTTGTTCAAACATGTCACGCACTCGAGATGCACCCACACCAACAAACATTTCAACAAAATCCGAACCTGAAATACTGAAGAAAGGTACTTTCGCTTCACCAGCAATCGCTTTTGCAAGCAACGTTTTACCAGTTCCAGGCGGTCCTACCATTAAAACACCTTTAGGGATTTTGCCGCCTAATTTTTGAAACTTAGAAGGGTCGCGTAGAAAATCCACTAACTCCCCAACTTCCTCTTTTGCTTCATCACAACCTGCAACGTCAACAAAAGTGGTTTTAATTTGATCTTCACCCAGAAGTCTAGCTTTACTCTTACCAAAAGACATAGCACCACGGCCACCTCCGCCTTGCATTTGACGCATGAAGAATATCCAAACACCAATGAGCAACAACATGGGGAACCATGAAATAAAGATAGACGTTAAAATAGATTGCTTTTCCGGTGGTTCATTATACTGAGTAACACCGTTAGCTATTAAGTCGTTAGTTAACCCTTCATCACCGTAAAGCGGCAAATAGGTAACGAATTGATCGCCAGACGTTCTGACACCCTTGATTTCCCGCCCATCCATATTAACTTGCCTGACAGAACCTTGCCTAACCTCGTTAATAAATGTCGTGTAATCAATTTCCCCTTTACTTGACTCACTGGGGGTAAAGCTTTGGAATACAGTCATAAGAACAACTGCAATAACTAACCAAAGTATTAAGTTTTTTGCCATATCACTCAAAGCA
>CAZXIN010000085.1:0-5180 GCA_964640795.1 uncultured Pseudoalteromonadaceae bacterium
AACAACTGCAATAACTAACCAAAGTATTAAGTTTTTTGCCATATCACTCAAAGCAATAACCTCTATCTAACAAAAATTCGTTTATGAAACGCTGGTGCGAAGACTACTATACTTTAAAACCGGTCGCCACTAGATAAACTTCCCGAGAGTGTGCTTTATCAACCGTGTACAAAGAATAATCACTGGCGTACTAACTAAGTCAACGGCATTCAATCTAGAATGGATCAACTCTCTTTTACTTGTCTTTTTCCTATCTAGAAGACATTGTGTTTCTGTAAACGCTATACCGACTAGTTAAGAAAATACTCTTTCTGCCAACGTTAACGACAAGTAGATTGCTGTTCGCATTAGGAATAAAACAAAGATGGCGTTAGAATAGCGCTTTTCAACCCATACAACGTAATATTTTTGTAAATGAATTTATCAAACAAACAAAAGCAATACCTTAAAGGTTTAGCGCATTCTCTAAAGCCTGTTATTCAACTGGGTAACAATGGATTAACAGAAGGCGTATTGGCTGAAACCGAGATTGCTTTAAGTCATCACGAATTGATTAAAGTAAAAGTCCCCACTGATGACCGAGAAGAGAAACAGTTAATTATGGACGCTATTGTCAGAGAAACAAAGTCAGTAAAAGTCCAAACTGTCGGACACATACTTGTTATCTATCGTCAGAGCGAAGATAAGGTTATTTCTATACCAAAGTAAATAAGTAGCCCTGATGGCTAGATATGACACAAGGCTGCAGATAATGCAGCCTTAGAGATGGATTTATTGCTTTAGTCTTTAACAAACAAATCCATAACGTTCGCTAAGTCACCCTTTCCTTGGCGAATTTCTTCATCACTTAGCCCTTTGATCTCATGAGGGAAAACTAACCATTCATCACTGTCGTGCACATAATAATCGGGTACGATATTCGTTTTATTATTTTTAGGCTTGTAGTAAGGGCAAGCAATACGCACATCGTTCGGCATATTTAAGCGTGTTAATTTTTTAGTTTGACTAATTAACGCTTCGATACTGCGACCTGAGTCAAAAACATCATCGACAATAAGCAGCCCATCGTCAGCATTCGCGTTTTCAATTAGATAATGCAATCCGTGTACCCTAATTGTTTTAGATTGCTGCCCAATACCATAATAAGACGACGTCCTAACTGCAATGTGATCTGTTTCCACTTCTTTGTAATCGAAAAACTCTTGTACAGCGATACCAACAGGTGCTCCGCCACGCCAAATACCCACAATAAAGTGTGGACGAAAACCGTCTTCAAAAACCTGAGAGGCAAGCCGAAATGAATCCTCTAACAATTGTTGAGCAGAAATATAAACCTTATCCACTTTATGCATACTCCTAAATAAAAAGGCGAGCTTTAACGCTCGCCCGGTGACATTTATCAAACTGAATCAACATGAGTTTTTCAGTTTGAATGTATGCCGTCGTTATTATAATGACTAAATATACTTAACTTCCGTAATCTCATATTCAACCGTCCCAGCTGGCGTTTGAATATTCACTACATCGTCTACTTCCTTTCCAATGAGACCTCTAGCGATAGGCGACACTACCGATATACGGTTATTTTTAATATCCGCTTCATCTTCCCCAACAATTTGGTAAGTGATTTCTTGGTCAGTATCTAAATTGATAATAGTAACAGTTGCACCAAAAATCACTTTTCCGTTATTTGGAAACTTAGTTACATCAATAATATTAGCATTGGACAGTTTAGCTTCAATTTCTTGAATACGCCCTTCACAGAAGCTTTGTTGTTCCCTTGCTGCGTGATATTCCGCATTTTCTTTCAAATCACCATGTTCTCTTGCTTCAGCAATCGACTGGATAATTTGTGGTCTTTTGACGCTTTTTAATTCCTTCAATTCGACTTGTAAGCTGTCTGCACCAGCTACAGTCATTGGCACTTTATTCATTAACCATTTACTCTCTTGTGTAATTCCTGAACAGAGTTCACTATTGTCCTATCGTCCGCTTCATTAGCGTTCGCAGTGGCAAAGGCAGCATTTAGAGTCGTTGTATAAGGTACTTTGCTTAACAAAGCTTCTCGACGAATATAAACAGAATCAGTTATTGCCTGTCGCCCCTCTGTCGTATTAATAATATAACAATACTCACCATTTTTAATAGCATCAACAATATTTGGACGCCCTTCTGAGAGTTTGTTCACTACCGTGCAAGGTAAACCAGCGTCACTCAATACCGTCGCTGTCCCCTTAGTCGCTTCCAAAGAAAATTCTTTAGATAACAACAGCTTTCCTAGCTCAATAACGCGAACTTTATCATTATTTCTCACAGAAAGTAGCACTTTACCTTTGCAAGGTAGTGCCTGGCTCGCACCAAGGTTAGCTTTTGCATAAGCGATATCGAATGTTTCTCCGGCTCCCATCACTTCCCCAGTAGAACGCATTTCAGGGCCTAGTAGAGGGTCAACGCCCTGGAACTTAGCAAAAGGTAAGACAACCTCTTTCACTGAATAGAAAGGAGGAATAATCTCGTCTATGACACCTTGTTCATGCAGTGATTTACCTGTCATAGCTCTCGCAGCTACCTTGGCTATAGGCAAGCTTGTCGCTTTAGACACAAAAGGTATGGTACGTGCGGCACGAGGATTCACTTCAATGAGATAAACTTCGCCATCTTTTACAGCAAATTGAGTATTCATCAAACCGACAACACCCAATTCTAAAGCCATTGCTTTGACTTGGTCTCGCATAACTTGCTGAATTTCAGCATTCAGAGAATAAGGTGGTAAAGAGCATGCTGAATCGCCAGAGTGGACACCCGCTTGCTCGATATGTTCCATAATACCGCCAATCACCACATTACGGCCATCTGACATCGCGTCTACATCAACTTCAATTGCATCATCTAAAAAGCGATCCAGTAGCACAGGCGAGTCGTTGGACACTTTAACGGCTTCATTTAAGTAGCGCTTAAGGTCTTTCATGTCATAAACAATTTCCATTGCGCGACCACCCAATACGTAGGATGGGCGAACAACAAGTGGGAAGCCAATCGCTTCAGCTTGCACCAATGCTTGTTCCATGTTGTTAACAGTCGCATTAGCAGGTTGTTTCAGATTAAGTTTTTCAACCATTTGCTGAAAGCGTTCTCTGTCTTCCGCTCTATCGATGGCATCGGGTGATGTACCAATAATAGGTACACCATTCGCTTCAAGTGCACGAGCTAGTTTAAGTGGCGTTTGACCGCCGTACTGAACGATAACCCCTTTAGGCTTTTCGATACGAACAATTTCAAGCACATCTTCCAAAGTAACCGGTTCAAAGTACAAACGATCGGATGTATCGTAGTCAGTTGATACTGTTTCAGGGTTACAGTTAACCATTATGGTTTCGTAGCCATCTTCGCGCATTGCCAGTGCGGCATGAACACAACAATAATCGAATTCAATCCCTTGACCTATACGGTTAGGACCGCCTCCCAATACCATGATCTTCTCACGATCTGTTGGGTTTGACTCACACTCTTCGTCATAGCTTGAATACATGTACGCTGTATCTGTAGCAAATTCAGCAGCGCAAGTATCAACACGTTTGTAAACGGGGAAAACTTTCTGACTATGACGTAATGTACGAACGTCATCTTCCTTAACCCCGATGAGATCAGCTAAACGTCCGTCAGAGAACCCTTTGCGCTTTAACCGCCTCATGTGTTCACTGTCGATTCCATTTAAATCGGATGCTGCAACTGCTTTTTCTTCAAGAATAAGGTCTTCAATTTGTACCAAATACCACCGATCGATATTGGTTAACTCAAACACTTCTTCAACACTCATTCCCATACGCATAGCATCAGCGATATACCATATGCGCTCAGCGCCAGGCTCACGCAATTCACGGACGATGATGCTTTTACTTTCAGGGTCTTCAATATCGACTATCGAATCTAAACCGTTGACGCCTATTTCTAAGCCTCGCAGTGCTTTTTGCAAAGATTCTTGTTGGTTACGCCCAATAGCCATCACTTCACCCACAGACTTCATTTGTGTCGTTAGGCGATCATTAGCACCCGCAAACTTTTCAAAGTTAAAGCGAGGTATTTTAGTCACAACATAATCAATTGCAGGCTCAAATGAAGCTGGTGTTTTTCCACCTGTAATGTCGTTATCAAGCTCGTCAAGTGTATAGCCAATAGCCAATTTGGCGGCTATTTTAGCAATGGGGAAGCCCGTAGCTTTTGAGGCAAGCGCCGATGAACGTGACACACGAGGGTTCATCTCAATGATGACCATGCGCCCTGTTTTAGGGTCGATACCAAACTGTACGTTCGAACCACCCGTCTCAACACCAATCTCACGCAAAACAGCTAGCGCTGCATTACGCATGATTTGAAACTCTTTGTCCGTCAAGGTTTGTGCAGGCGCTACTGTGATCGAATCTCCCGTATGCACACCCATTGGATCAAAGTTCTCAATTGTACAAACGATAATGCAGTTGTCATTTTTATCTCGAACAACTTCCATTTCGTATTCTTTCCAACCAATCAGTGATTCATCAATAAGAAGTTCACTTGTGGGTGATAAGTCTAATCCGCGACGACATATCTCATCGAATTCGTCCTTGTTGTATGCAATACCACCACCAGAACCACCCATAGTAAATGATGGTCTGATAATACAAGGGAAACCTATTCGTTCGAGCACATCATGGGCTTGCTCGATGCTGTGAGCGATTTCTGCATTCGGGCAAGCCAATCCGATTGACTTCATCGCTTTATCAAAGCGCTCTCTATCTTCAGCTTTATCAATTGCATCGGCGGTTGCACCAATCATTTCAACGCCAAATTCTTTTAGAACACCGAGCCTTTCTAGATCCAATGCGCAGTTTAGCGCTGTTTGACCGCCCATAGTCGGTAAAATAGCGTCGGGACGCTCTTTTTCAATTATCGTTCTAACCACTTCCCATTGAATAGGTTCTATATAGGTGACATCGGCCATTTCAGGATCTGTCATAATGGTTGCGGGGTTAGAGTTAACTAAGATAACTTTATACCCTTCTTCTCTTAACGCTTTACACGCCTGTGCACCCGAGTAATCGAATTCACATGCTTGGCCGATAACAATAGGGCCAGCGCCTATAATGAGGATACTTTTTAGGTCGGTACGTTTTGGCATAGTGGAAAAGTCCTCAATTACTGTT
>CAZXIN010000086.1:0-4148 GCA_964640795.1 uncultured Pseudoalteromonadaceae bacterium
TTGCTAAACGGACTAATGCGATGATTGCACCGACCTTGGCCTATGGCATGACAGGTAGTTTAGCGGCTTATCCTGGTGCGTTTAAAATGAGTGAGAAGGTGTATCGCCCATTCGTTAAAGAAATTATGGAAGGGTTGGTTAAAAACAAATTTAACACTATCGTTATTATTAATGGTCATGGTGGCGGCCAAACGGCTGTTTTAAAGTCTGTCGCAGCAGAAATTGCTAATGAATATAATGTGAGAACACTGGTTATTAATTGGTGGTCTTTCGCGTCAGATGTCACAGAGGAAGTCTTTGGTGAAAATGGCGGTCATGCTGGCTGGAATGAAAATGCCTTTATTCAAGCTATCGACCCATCGCTAGTGCATGAAGGCCGATACAGTGATGAGCTTGCTACAGCTTACCCTCAAGGAGGAAGTTGGGCAGCAACACCTTTCCCTTCATCTATTGGTTTATACAAAGAAGGTGAAGGTTATATTAAATTTGATCAGAAAAAGGCAGATGAGTACTACACTAAGGTTACTGACAAGCTTGCTGACTTCATTGTTAACATCAAAAAGAAGTGGGATTTAGCTGGGATTTAATCATCAGGGTTTGGTGTTTTGAGTTTCGTTGAGTAAGTTGAATATGTCTTAAATGATATGACGTAAAGGTGGTAAAGTACGTTTATGGTGAAAGGTGTCGAAATAGTCATAGCGAAAAAAACAACCTTACAAGTTGTTTTGATTTCTATGCTAATTGCCTTTAGTTCAATAGTAACAGGGCAAGAACAATCAACTCACCAAAACTCAGAGGTATCAGAGGGAGGGGCTAAACGGGCGACTATTATCTTTAGTGCTGATCTTCCTTTGATCAATGATTACGCTTCTGGTGACTATGCGCAGCTTGCAACGTTATTGAAGCAACACCGAACACAATCTAAAAATACATTTTTCCTTTTTGGTGGTCGCAGCATTGGCCCGAGTCCGATGGCCGTATTTGACCGAGGCTCTCATATCATTGATATTCTGAATAGTTTGGAGCCTGATGCATATTCAGTTGCTAATCGAGAGTTCAGTTATTTCGAAGATGAATTGTCACTGCGCTCATTCGAAGCGGCTTTCCCACTTGTTGCAAGCAACTTAGTTGACGTAGTGACTGGCAACAATTTGGATGGTTTGGTCAATTCCGCTTTGATTCAAAAAGGTGACCTACGGCTTGGTGTGATATCGGTTTTGAATCCGTCTGTAGTAGAAGAGTATCGACTGAGTCGCATTCGTATAGAGAACTCTTTAAATGTTGTGAAAAATACCGCGAAACAATTGAGAGAACAGAAGGCAGATTTGATTGTGCTGTTTTATCCCTACGCGGAGGAATTTATTGAACAGCTTTATGATGAACAGCTTATCGATATCAGTTTAAGCGCCGATAAAGATATTAGTCTATTTGGTGACCCATCCACCTTGAGGCATGACAATGATATTTTTTTGGATCAAGCGGGGGAAGTCGCGGTAATTGATCTGGTCATTAATCCCGAACCGACAAAAAGTCAGCGAGTGAGTATTGAGTGGGAAAGTGTTTTTCTAAAAGATATTGCTCCAGATGCCAAAGTTGAGAAACAGGTTGCAGGGTATAGCGATAGGTTAGATCGATTATTAGGACAAAAACTGGGCTTGTTAAAGACCTCGCTTGATACGACAAGGTTAGGTGTACGGACGAAAGAAAATGCATTTGGGAACTTTGTTGTTGATTCTGTTCGGCGATATGCCGACGCTGATATTAGCTTGATTAATGGTGGGGTTATTCGAGGGGGGAAACAGTATGCTCCCAACACTGTTCTGACTCGACGAGATATTGCTATTGAGCTGCCTTTTCGCAGCCGAGTTGTGGTGATAGGCGTTTCAGGTAAGCAAATATGGCAAGCGGTAGAGAATGGCTTAAGCACGATAGAAGAGGTTAAGGGACGATTTCCGCATGTCTCTGGTATGGCCGTTACTTACGATAGTAGCCAACCCTCTGGAAGCCGAGTGTCTAGCATTGATGTTGACGGACAGCCCATTGATTTAGAAAAACAATACGCATTGGCAACGACCGATTATCAAGCACAAGGAGGTGACGGGTACAGTTCGCTTATTGCGGCGCAACAATATAATAGACAGCATGTGGTGCCACTGGTTTCAGATATTGTTATCAATGAAATACTGGTTTCTGGCAGTATTGCTCCTAAGGTAGAAAACCGTTTAACTGACATTAGTTCAAGGGAATAGAGCAGAAAAGTGCAAGAGGTTAACAAAAAGCGTGACGCGCATATTAAACTGAAACATTCAATGCGGTGGTCATTGAAGACCGTTTTCTGGGTAACTTTAATTACGCCGCTTGTTTTGTTTATTTTAGTTTCTACCATGATGTACTTTCGTCTTAACGGTTTTCAGAATGTCTTACTTGATGTGACCCATCGTTCCTTGCCGTCTATGCGTAAGGCTGCCGAAATCACTAATTACGCAAACTCGCTATCTTATATTACTCAGGGGTTATCAACGTCATCGACAGAAGCGTCTCGCAATATCTTCTATCAACAAGTAGAAGGCGTTATTGAAGAGATTGAAGCATTGGCTAGTGATGAAGTAACGGATGACTATATACCGACACAGTTGTCGGCCATCCGTCGAGAATTAGATGAACTCAATAGCTTAGTGATACAGAATCTAAAGTTAGATGAGCGATTGCGATTAAGGATCAGTGAAGTTTACGATGCCAATGAAAAAGCGCAAAAATTAATAGAGCTTGATAACTCTCAGCGTGAATTCTCATCGGGTTTGAAATCTTGGTCATTGACCTATTTAGGAACCGTGTCGATTATGGCTCGCATAGCGGCCTCCAATCGCTTACATCAAATAAGACAATATTCAGTTGAAATTGAAGAGAGCATTCGCTTGTTAGATAAGCAGGCTGCTCTGGCACCAGTTATGTATCGGGAGGAGGCAATGCAATTCAATCGATTACTGGATGAGCTTCTTATTAGGGACAATGGTGTCGTTAGCTTACGAGTGGAACAGTTAAGGGTTATAGGGAGAACAACAGGGCGAGGTAACTTTGTCCGAAACCTAGTGCTCGACTTTGCTCGGTTTCTTGAGTTTAAGACGGTTGAACTTAATAATAGTATTAGCAATTCTGCAAGCCGGACCGTCAATTTTGTCAAGCAACAGACATTTGTTCTTGGTGTGCTATCGCTGGTCACTATCATGCTATTCCTGATTGCTGTGACGATAATATTACAAAGAGTGGTTGGACGCCTGATTACTTTAGGCACCATAGTGAAGAGTCAACTTGAAGGCTCTCGTTGCGATAAGAAAGTCTCAGGTAACGATGAGATTTCTGATATCGCAACAACATTTGACGTATTTATAGAAACAATAGAAGAGCAAAAGAAAGCGTTGAAGGAGCTCTCTTTGTTAGACAGCTTAACGGGGATTGCTAATAGGAGAGCGCTTGATGAAAAACTGCCAAGAGAACTCCAACTGTCTTTTAGAAATAGGTATCCAATATCAGTCTTGTTAGTTGATGTCGATTTTTTTAAGCCATACAACGATACCTATGGATATGCAGCCGGTGATGAATGCCTGAAGTCGGTTGTTAACATACTCAATCGACTTATGTTGCGTAAAACGGATTTTGTAGCTCGCTATGGCGGCGAAGAATTTGTTTGTATCTTACCTAACGTGGATAAAAAAGGAGCGGAGCTTGTTGCTGCTAATATAGTGAAAGCGACCGTCGATGCTCAAATACCCCATGAATCTAGTAAGATAGCTAACCACTTAACCTTGAGTATAGGTATTGCTTCAACATCACTGAACGATACATTGACGCCTGATCGATTGTTAAATAACGCAGACAAAGCGCTTTACCACGTCAAAGAACAGGGTAGGAATGGCTATATACATGTGAATAACATTCTGCCTGCGTAAACAGCCCTAACTCAAGATAGTTACGATCCTATCATTACAATTGCATGATGAGCCGTTGAACATATCATGTTGAAAAATGTCACAAGTCTTACCTTCCTTAATTTTTATGCCGAACGGGCGCTAAACAAGCATTACTTAACCTGAAATCTTATCCCGTATATGGACTCCACCGATTTAGCAACAATAAAATAAGAAGTTAAG
>CAZXIN010000087.1:0-2937 GCA_964640795.1 uncultured Pseudoalteromonadaceae bacterium
GTTGCTTTCCTAAAGCGGTGCTGTAAAAAGCCCGCTTTTTCCATTTCTGGACACCACAAATACCTTCAACTCTACGGCGTATTGCTTTTTGCTTTATAGATTTTGTTCTAAATAAAAGCTTCTTTGATTGCGGCGTTATGCCTATCAATATAGGTCAAAAGCACGCAACAGAGAGTAACACTATCTAGTCAAACCAGTGCCTTGTTTTATTAGCAAACCAGACAAGCGATAGCATGACAGGTACTTCAACTAATACACCAACAACAGTAGCAAGCGCTGCTCCTGAGTGGAGTCCAAACAACGAAATAGCCATAGCAACAGCCAATTCGAAGAAATTTGATGTACCAATCATGCAGGCTGGTGCCGCTACGTCATATGGCAACTTTATTTTTTTAGCTAGCCAATAAGATATTGCGAATATGCCATAAGTTTGAACTAACAACGGGGTAGCAATGAGTGCGATAGTTTGCGGGTTTGAAACAATCGTCTTAGATTGTAAACCAAAAAGAATAGTCACCGTTGCTAACAACCCTATTACCGACCAAGGCTTCATCGTTGTTAAAAAAACATCAAGCTTTGAGTTGTCTTCGCCGCTATTAAGTTTAATGCGTGTTAATACACCTGCAATTAGTGGAATTAAAACATAAAGCAATACTGACAATAACAAAGTGCTCCAAGGAACAACAATGTCCGTTATACCCAACAAAAACCCAGCAATAGGTGCAAAAGCGAATATCATGATAATGTCGTTAATTGACACTTGTACTAAGGTATAATTTGGGTTCCCGTTAGTCAGTTGACTCCAAACAAAAACCATAGCGGTACAAGGTGCGACACCCAACAAAATCATACCTGCCACGTATTCTGTTGCTGTCTGCGGGTCAACCCAATCGGCAAATATCCCTTTGAAAAACAACCAACCGAGTATAGCCATTGAGAAAGGTTTTACTAACCAGTTGATAATGAGTGTTAATAGTAAACCTTGAGGGTTTTTACCAACATCTTTAATGGATGAAAAGTCAATTTGCACCATCATCGGATAAATCATAATCCATATTAAGGTAGCTATCACAAGGTTGACATGGGCAAATTCGAGATCAGCAACACCATTGAATATACTCGGAAATTGATGGCCTAACACTATGCCAGCAACAATAGCTAACCCTACCCATACAGATAAATAACGTTCAAAAAGTCCCATCGTAGTGCCTAACTTGTCCTTTGGTTAACACGTATAGTGACGTCTTCTGCTGGCTCCATACGTTCAGAGTATCTATCAACAAAGTCGTCCTTGCTGTCCCTAAGCAACAATGTAAATTTCATCAACTCTTCCATAACATCAACAATACGGTTGTAATAAGAAGAAGGCTTCATACGCCCGCTTTCGTCAAACTCAAGAAATGCTTTAGCAACAGACGATTGATTTGGGATAGTCACCATCCGCATCCAACGACCAAGAATTCTCATTTGATTGACCGCATTAAAAGATTGAGAACCGCCGCAAACCTGCATGACGGCAAGTGTTTTACCTTGTGTGGGCCTGATCCCCCCGATACTGAGCGGCACCCAATCTATCTGGCTCTTAAATATGCTGGTGATGGTTCCGTGGCGCTCTGGTGAACACCAAACCTGCCCCTCACTCCATATCATCAAGTCTCTTAGCTCTTGGACTTTAGGGTGTGAGTCATCTTCTATATCGGTTTGCGGTAAACCTGAAGGATCGAATATTCGAATATCGGCTCCAAGAAACATAAGCAAACGAGCGCTTTCTTCTACGACTAAGCGACTATATGAGCGTTCACGTAATGAACCGTAAAGTAATAATATTCTAGGCTTATGATCATTGCTTTGCTTCAATGGATGAAGCCTTTCAACATCAATATTAGGTAAATTAGTGTCTAATTGCGTCATTGCCTTGTCTCTCTTGCTGCCAATTGGCGGCTCAAAGCACTTTTACTTAAATTAGCTTCAGCGAGTATTTTAAGTTCTTCCACCCTTTCTTTAATCTCGTTGATGCATGTAAAGAAAGCCTCTTCTTTTTCTTTGTCAGACCCCAATACTTTCGATGGATCATCCAGTCCCCAGTGCACTTTTAGACTTTTTCCAAAATATACCGGACAGGGTTCACCAGCAGCAGAATCACAAACAGTAATGACAACATCGGGAGTAAAATCCTCAAAGTCATTCCAAGACTGGCTTTTTAGGTCATCAGTTTTGTACCCTGCCTGCTCAAGGTATTTAATAGACAATGGGTGTACAAAACCGCTAGGTTGGCTACCCGCACTCTTGGCTTCGATGACACCATTAGACATAGCGTTAGTAATGGCTTCTGATAGGATGCTACGGCAGCGATTGTGCGTACAGATATAAAGAATCTTCACAAATTTACCTACTATTGACAGTTGTTGGTTATTGATGATTGGATATGAGTCAATGCCTTGCCAAAATAATCGTTATTACATTCAGCTGTCTTGACAATAACCTCGTTTGCCCATTGCGGTAAGTTTGGATGTAATCTGTAGTAAACCCATTTACCACGCCTATTATCTAAAAGGATCTGGCACTTACGAAGTTCAGCTAAGTGGCGAGATATCTTGGGTTGTTCAAGCTCTAGAGCTTCCATTAAGTGGCAGACACAACACTCACCAACTTGAGAAATGAGTAATAAAGATCTCAAACGCGTGTCATCAGCAAGGCATTTGTAAAATTTACAAGGATCCATAAATAACCAACATATACGATATTTCACATATATGGAGTTTCGCATGTATTATTAAAAAGATCAATCAATGTTTCATATTGATTAAGTGATAACTAGAGCGTGTAGACAAATCCTGAGAATACGGAATGGTATTAAAATGCATACGCAAGTATCACCTCCGTTATTTTTCTTCCTGAATTTTTACGCTTTAATACATCCATCAACGCCGAACAACA